>NZ_JAMXMW010000001.1:0-819510 GCF_024055675.1 Actinoallomurus rhizosphaericola
TTGGTCGTTTCGGTGGTTATGGCGAAGGGGAAACACCCGGTCCCATTCCGAACCCGGTAGTTAAGCCCTTCAGCGCCGATGGTACTGCACTGGAGACGGTGTGGGAGAGTAGGACGCCGCCGGACACTTACATAGATCAGGAAAGCCCGCCAGGCTAACGCCGGCGGGCTTTCCTGCATTTCAGGCCGATTCCAGGCGTCAAAACGGCGATTTCTCACGGTCGAGGCTTCGGTCACCGCCGGGCGATCATCGGCGGTGAAACCGAAGGTGATCTCTCGGTCGGCATTTTCAGGACCTTTCACGTCCGCGCGTTCGGCGGCCTGCTGCATTCACCCGTTCGGGCCGGTCCGGAACTGCGAACAACGGGTTCGATACGGTTGGTGCCTGCTAGGTTTGAGCTGCGCCGTTCAGCAGGCGGCGCGTCAGCGGTCATTCGACCGCCCGGGGAACTGAGGTGCGTGTGTCCAACGAGGGCCAGGGCGAGCGCGTCATCGCGGTTCGCGACAGCAAGGATCCTGACGGTCCCAAGCTGTTCTTCAGCGTGAGCGCATGGCGGGACTTTCTCAATCGCATCAAGGCCGGCGAATACGACCTGCCGGAGGACATGCGCGAGGGCCTCGACGAGCGTTTCGCACGCTGACGGGCACACGGCATCGCTCAGCGGCCGGTCATCGCGCTCCTGACCGCGTACGAGGTCGCGCGCATCGACCCGGCGGCCGGTGCGATCTCGATCGGCCGTGATCAAAGACCGACCGCGGCGCCCGCCGCGCCGGCGCCGAACCCTGTCAACTCCCGATCCGCTTGCGGGCCTGCCCGCGCAGCCGCCGCCGCTGGGACGGGTCGAGCATCAGGTAACCGGCGATCGGCGCGGCGATGAGGCCGAGCACGATCAGCAGGGTCACCCACCAGGGCAGCAGCCACCAGGCGATCAGCGCCACGGCCACGCCGCCCACGACATATCCGGTGCGTCCCATGACAGTCTCCGTTCCGAGGGACTTCGCCTAAGGAACGAGTACCACCGCGATCGGTGTTCCGGGAAGCGCGATATATCTTGTCCCGGCGGGCGGCCCACGTGCTCCGAGGGCGCGCTCCGGCGTACGCGGCCGCGCGTGATCGACCACCGGTCATCGAGAGGAGCCGGCCTTCATCGTCCCGGCGGTGACGCCGACGCGACCAACCCGCACCCGTGTCCCCGGAACGCCGTGAAAAGCCCTCTCGCGGCTTCGTACGCCCGAGGACGCGGCTCTAGACCCGGAGGGTGAGCGGCCCGCCGCCCAGCTGCTCGAGGAGCTGGGCGTGGAGCAGGCCGTTGCTGCAGACGACGCTGCCGCCGTCGGGGCTGGGCACGCCGGACAGGTCGGTGAAGATCCCGCCCGCCTCCTCGACGATGATCTGCAGGGCCGCGACGTCCCACAGGGAGACCTCGGGCTCGGCCGAGGCGTCGACGGTGCCCTCGGCGACCATGACGTGCGACCAGAAGTCGCCGTACGCCCGAGTGCGCCACACCTTGCGGCCCAGGTCGAGGAACTTGTCGAGACGGCCCTGCTCCTCCCAGCCCGTCAGGCTCGAGTAGGAGAAGGAGGCGTCCGCGAGCTCCGTGACGCCCGAGACCCGGCAGCGCGTGGCCTTGGCGAGGCTGCGGCCGGTCCAGGCGCCGCCGCCCCGCGCGGCCCACCAGCGGCGGTTCAGCGCCGGAGCGGACACGAGCCCCACGACGACCTCGTCGCCCTCCATGAGGGCGATGAGCGTGGCCCAGACGGGAACGCCGCGAACGTAGTTCTTCGTCGCGTCGATCGGGTCGATGACCCAGCAGCGGGGACCGTAGCCGGTACGGCCGTACTCCTCGCCGTGGATGGCGTCGCGCGGCCGGGCCCGCTTGAGCGTGTTGCGCAACGACTCCTCGACGAGCCGGTCGGCGTCGCTCACCGGGGTGAGGTCGGGTTTCGTCTCGACGCGCAGGTCGAGGGCCCGGAACCGGCGCGTGGACACATCGTCGGCCGCGTCCGCCATGACGTGTGCCAGCCGCAGGTCATCCGAATAGTCCGCCACGAAGGGCAACCGTATCGCGACAGAGCCCGTGGCAGACACACTGGACGGCGTGAACACCTCAATATCTTCCGAATCCCGGCCGATGCCCGAACCACCGACGCCGGCGCTGCTCTTCGATCTCGACGGCACGTTGATCGACAGTGTGTACCAGCATGTGATCGCCTGGCGTAACGCGCTGACCGTCGTGGGAATCGATCTGTCGGTGTGGCGGATCCACCGGCGCATCGGCATGAGCGGTGGTCTGTTCGTGTCGGCGCTGCTGCGAGAGACGGGGGTGTCGCTGACTCCGGCGGAGATCGAGGAACTGCAGAGCCTGCATGCGCGGGCCTACCTCGAACAGGTCGATTCCGTACGGGCGCTGCCCGGTGCGGCCGACCTCCTCGGCTTCCTCACCGAGCGGGGCGTGCCGTGGGCCATCGCCACGAGCGGCCGGATGGAGACGGCGCATTCGGCGCTGGCGATGCTCGGGCTGCCGGAGGACACCCCGATGATCACCCGGGACATGGTGCGGTTCGCCAAGCCGGATCCGGACCTGTTCCTCGCCGCGGCAGCCCTGGTCGGGGTCGAACCGCGGCATGCCATGGTCGTCGGCGACAGCGTGTGGGACCTCCTCGCCGCCCGCCGCGCCGGAGCGCTGGGAATCGGCCTGCAGTCCGGTGGCTACGGCCGTGAGGAGCTCGAGCGGACGGGCGCCTTCCGCGTGTACACCGACCCCGCCGACATGCTGACCCGGATCGACGAGCTCGGCCTCCGGCAGACGACCTGACCGACGGGGATCCGCACGACGGCGACCGGCCGAGGCCCGCCGGCCGGCGGGGACGCCAGGGGAGCGCCGGGCCCGGACACTCGCGGCCGGGCCCGGACATCCGATCGGCGCCTCGGTGCTCCAGGAGGCCAGGAGGCGCGGGTTCGCCTCCGACGGGGAGCCCGCCTCCACGGCGTAGGTGACGAGGATCCGATCCGGGTCATCGGGCAGCCGGAACGACTCGTAGTCCAGGGCCGGCTCGCCGGCCAGCGGGTGGTGCAGGTGGTCGGCCCACCAGCGGCGGAAGTCCTCGCTCTTGACGGACAGCTCTCCGACGAGCGCCGCGAGCTCGTCGGCTCGCCACAGTGCTCACCCCGCGCTCGCCGCGGGGATCAGTCGGTGTCGTCGCCCTCGCGGGCGGCCAGCAGGCGGCGCAGTGAGTCGAGGCGGGCCGCGTCGGCGTGGCCCGCGGCGACCCACGCGTCAAGGGCGCAGTCGGCCTGCAGGTGCGTGCAGTGCGGCGGGCACTCCGCGGCGCCCTCGACCAGGTCGGGGAAGGCGCCCAGGATGTCGTCCGGTGTGACGTGGGCCAGGCCGAAGCTGCGCACGCCCGGGGTGTCGATGATCCAGCCCTCCGCGGAGGGCAGCTGCAGCGCGACCGCCGAGGACGACGTGTGCCGGCCGCGCCCGGTCACCGGGTTCACCTCGCTCACGGCGCGCTCGGCATCGGGGACCAGGGCGTTCACCAAGGTCGACTTCCCGACGCCCGAGTGCCCGACGAGCACGCTCAGCCGCCCGGCCAGGCATTCGTCCAGGTGGTCGACCGGCTCGTCCTTGCGCGTCACGACGTACGGGATGCCGAGCGGCGCGTACGTCTCCAGCAGCGGGTCCGAGGGCGCGAGGTCGGCCTTGGTCAGACACAGCAGCGGCTCCAGGCCCGCGTCGTACGCGGCGACCAGGCACCGGTCGATCATCCCCGGGCGGGGCGGGGGGTCGGCGAGCGCGGTGACGATCACGAGCTGGTCGGCGTTGGCGACGATCACGCGCTCGATCGGGTCCGTGTCGTCGGCGGTCCGGCGGAGCGTCGACGTGCGGGGCTCGATGCGGACCACCCGCGCGAGAGTGTCCGCGCGGCCGGACACGTCGCCGACCAGGCGCACGCGGTCGCCGACGACGACGCTCTTGCGGCCCAGCTCGCGGGCGCGCATCGCGATGACCGTACGGGGGCGGTCGCCCTTGCGGCCGGTGCCGTCGCCGTTACCGCCGACGAGACAGGTGTAGCGGCCGCGGTCCACCGCGGTCACGAACCCGCCGACGGAGTCCTCGTGGGCCGGCCGCCGTCGGGTACGCGGCCGGGAGCCGCGTCCCGGCCGCACCCGAACGTCGTCCTCGTCGAGCCTCCCCCAGTCGCGCGCCATCGGTTAGCGGAGCATCTCCGTCCAGAGCTCGCCGAACTCGGGGAGCGTCTTGCCGACGGTCGGGAGGTTCTCCACCTCCACGTCGGGCACGGCCAGGCCGAGGACCGCCCCGGCCATCACCATCCGATGGTCGTCGTACGTGTGGAAGACGCCGCCGCGCAGCGGTTTCGGCCGGATCTCCAGGCCGTCGGGCAGCTCGCGGACGTCGCCGCCCAGACCGTTGATCTCCGTGGTGAGCGCGGCGAGCCGGTCGGTCTCGTGGCCGCGCATGTGGGCGATACCGCGCAGCCGCGAGGGGCCGTCGGCCAGGGCGGCGAGGGCCGCGATCACGCAGGTGAGCTCGCTGACGTCGCCGAGGTCGACGTCGATGCCGTGGATCCGGCCGCTGCCGCGCACGGTCAGGTCGCCCGCTTCGTACGTCGCCGAGCCGCCCATGTCGGCCAGCAGGTGGCGCAGTGCGTCACCGGGCTGGGTGGTCTCGGCCGGCCAGTCGCGGACCGTCACCCGGCCGCCGGTCACCAGGGCGGCGGCGAGGAACGGCGCGGCGTTCGACAGGTCAGGCTCGATGTCGGCCTCTCCGCCGCGCACGCCGCCCGGGTGGACCCGCCAGACGTCCGGGGCGCTCTCGACGGAGACACCGACGTCGGTCAGCATCCGCATGGTCATCGCCAGGTGCGCGGCCGACGGCACCGGCGGCCCTTCGTGGCGGACCTCGATCCCCTTGGCGTAGCGCGGGGCGGCCAGCAGCAGGCCGGAGACGAACTGCGACGAGCCCGACGCGTCGATCGTGACCGAACCGCCGGGCACCGCGCCGGTGCCGCGCACGGCGAAGGGCAGCGCGTCACCCTCCACCTCCACGCCGAGCGCGCGCAGGGCGGCCAGGATGGGGCCCATCGGCCGCTTGCGGGCGTGCGGATCGCCGTCGAAGGACACCGTGCCGCTCGCCAGCGCCGCGACCGGAGGAACGAACCGCATCACCGTGCCGGCGAGCCCGACGTCGAGGGTCGCCGGGCCGCGCAGCTCGCCCGGGGTGACGCGCCAGGCGCCCTCCTCCGCCTCGTCGACGGCCACGCCCAGCGATCGCAGGGCGCCCGCCATGAGGAGCGTGTCGCGGCTGCGCAGGGGCCGCCGGATCAGCGAGGGCTCGTCGGCCAGCGCCGCGAGGACCAGCGCGCGGTTGGTCATCGACTTGGACCCCGGCAGCGCGACGACGGCGTCGACCGGCCCGTCGGCGGCAGGTGCGGACCACAGAGGATGCATGACTGAAGGGTACCGGTCGCGGCCGTGGCGAACGGCGCGTAAAGCGCCGGTTCCAAGACCGCCGCGAGACGGGAATGCGCCGGTAGATCTCGCGGCGGCGGCCCTGACCGGTCGCTACGTTGACGGCAGCCGACCGACACGCGGACCGGCGGCCGGGCCGCATCAGGGACGGCGGCCGGATCGTCACGCGGTCTGATGGCCGGGCCGAGGCCAGGGACGGCGGCGGATCGAGATGACAGCAGGGGAGGATCGTGGACGCATCGCCACGGTCACGCCGGGCGCGGCGTGTGCCGGCCGGCCCGGACACGCCCGCGGCCGGACGGCGATCGGCGCCGCTCCCCCCGGGACCGTACGAACTGCGCCTCGCCGACCTGCGGACCCGCTGGCCGGGCGGGGAGGTCATCGGCTTCGGCGACGCGGACCTGCTGCTGCCTCAGGGACGCCGGGTCGCGCTGCTGGGCCGCAGCCGTGTGGGCGCCTCGGCGCTGGCGGCCGTACTGCTGGGGTTCCTGGACTACCAGGGCGTCGCCACTCTGAACGACGTGCAGCTTCGTGATCTCGCCGACGAGGACGTCCGGGGGGTCATCGGGCTGTGCGCGCACGACGCCCACCTCTTCGACACGACGATCGCCGAGAACGTCCGGGTCGCCCGGCCGGACGCCACGGACGAGGACGTCGCCCGCGCGCTGCGCGAGGCGGGGGTCGACCTGCCGCCCGACACCCGCGTGGACGATCAGAGCGTGGTGGTCGGCGCCGGACGCCGGCGCATCGCCCTGGCCCGCGCCCTCCTGGCCGACCTGCCGATCCTCATCCTCGACGAGCCGGACACCGGCCCCGAGGATCCCGGCGCGGACGCCGCGCTGGCCGGGCTGATCGCCGCGGCCGAGGGCCGTACGCTGCTGCTGATCATGCATCGCACGGTCCTGCCGGGGGCCGCGCCGATCCTCCGCCACGTCGACGAGGTCCTGGAGATCTGACCGTTCGCGAGCGCGAAGTCGCGGCGGGCGGCCCCGGCGCGACCGATGTCAGTGTCCGACCTTCGCGGCCTTCTTACGGGTGCTCGACACGCGCTTGGCGGCCTTGCGCCGTGCGCGCTCGGCCTTGCGGCTCGCCTCCGACCGGGCGAGCGCCGCCTGCAGCTTCGCCTCGTGCGCGCCCGCGCGGGCCGCCTTCACCGGGCGGTACTTGCTCGGCGCCGTCGCGGCGACGAGCAGCGCCCCGAACAGCCCGGCGGTCTTGAAGAACTGAGATCGCTCCGCGGCGCGGCGCTCCGGGTCGTCCTCGGCCCAGAACCGGTGCTCGGCCAGCAGACTGGGGACGAGCTGGCCGGCGAGCACGAGCGTCGACAGCCGCTGGAACCGGCCCAGGGCCAGCAGCGCGCCGGTGCCGAGGGACAGCGCCCCCTGCAACCGTACGAGCGACTCGGGATCCTTGGTGGGAAGCCAGGACACACGGTCGGCGAGGGGTTTGATCACGGGGGCGATCTTCTCGGCACGGGTGCCGGGATCGCGCAGCGTCTCGATGCCCGTCACGACGAACGGCGCCGCCATGAGGGGACGAGCGAGAGTCCTGATGGGTTGCATGACTCCCGTCATGCCCACCGTACGCGCGAACAAGCCCCCCTCTTTGGCAAGCTTGGCGGGTCCGGCGCGCGGTGCGCCGTACGGACGGGAAGGGGATGCGCGGAGCCATGTGCGGGCGGTATTCCACGACGCGTGGGCGAGACGAGATCATCGACGCCTTCGACGTCGAGCGCGACACGACCGACGCGCTCGAACCCGACTACAACGTCGCGCCGACCAAGCCGGTGCCGATGATCATGACGCGGGACGTCCGTGAGCTCCACGTGGCGCGCTGGGGGCTGGTGCCGTTCTGGGCCAAGGATCCGGCGATCGGCTCCCGGATGATCAACGCGCGGGTCGAGACGGTGCACGAGAAGCCCGCCTTCCGGCGCGCCTTCACCCGGCGGCGCTGCCTGCTGCCCGCCGACGGCTACTACGAGTGGTACACGCGTGAGGAGGGCGGCAAGCAGCCGTTCTTCATCCGGCCCTCCGACGGGAGCATGCTCGCGATGGCCGGCCTGTACGAGATCTGGCGTCCCTCCGAAGAGGCGCCCGCGGAGGAATGGCTGCTGACCTGCACGGTCATCACCACGGAGGCGAGCGACGACGTGGGCCGCATCCACGAGCGGATGCCGATGCTCGTCGAGCCCGAGCGGTTCGGCGCGTGGCTCGATCCGGAGCTGACCGCCCCGGACGAGGTCCGTTCCCTGCTGGTGCCCGCCGCCGCGGGCCGGCTGGAGGCCTATCCCGTTTCCACGGCAGTGAACAAAGTCCGAAATAACGGGCCTGAACTGGTCAAACCCCTGTCCGATATGGGTATCTCTTCCGGCGAGAGCCCCACCCTGTTCTGACCGCCTCGCCGGGAGGTACGCATGGTCGTGGACACGGCGCAGAGGCGCCTGGAGGACATGCTCGCCGATCTTGATCAGGCGATCGCCGTCCTGCGGAGCGAACATCCGGAGGCCGACCAGCACACCGCCGACGCCGGCGCGAGCCTGTCGGCCACCGACCGGGCGGAGGCCGCGCTGGACGCCATGCGCCGCGAGCGCGCCGAGGTGCTGGCCGCTCTCGCCCGGGCCCGGGCGGGCACCTACGGCAAGTGCGTCGACTGCGGCCAGCCGGTCCCGGAGGGGCGGCTGGAGGCACGGCCCGCCGCCGCCCGCTGCGTGACGTGCCAGGCCAAGCACGACCGCTTCCGGCGCTGACCGGCCTGGGGGCTCCCGGTGCCGGCGCCGACCGGCCTCGGCAGCTCCCGTGCCGGCGCCGACCGGCTCGGGAGCCGCCGGCCTTCCGGCGCGCAAGGACCCCGGGAGCTCCCGATCTTCCGGCGGCCGCAGGGTCTCGGGAGCTCCTGATCTTCCGGCGCTGGAACGGCCTCAGGGGCTCTTGATCGCGCTCGCGACCAGGTGGATGCCGACCGGCTCGTCGCCGAGCGGCGCCGTCAGCTCCGCGCGGACCAGGCGCGGGAGCGCCTGAGGACTCGTGGTCAGGACGTGCTCGACCGTCGAGGGCGACAGGGTCGTCCGCGGCCTGATCCACTCCAGCTCCAGCCCGCTGTCGGTGAGCAGCTCCCGGAGCTGCTCTGCGCCGAAGCAGCGGGTGATCGAGCCGTCCGGCCAGGGCACGAGGACGACCTCGGAGCGGGGCACGTCCGACAGGTGCGCCCAGAAGTTCTGCTCGGCGAGGATGGCCATGCCGAGCACGAGCGAGTCGACGCACATCAGCACCCGGCCGCCCGGCCGGAGCACCCGAGCGATCTCCGCCACGACGTTCTCGGTGACGAGGTGCCGGGACAGCACCCGCCCTTCGGCGACCACGGCGTCGAAGGAGCCGTCGGCGAGGAATCCGAGCGAGGCGGGATCGGCCACCACCGGTTGTACCCGCCGCGAGCGCGGCCCGCCGCGCGGTGTCTCCCGGACCTCGACGACCGTGTGGCCCGCCGCGGCCGCCTGCGGCGCGCACCGTGCCTGCGGACCCGACAGGTCCAGGACACGTGACGGCCGGCGCGGGAGCCAGCGGGAGAGTTGGGCGGCGGCGACGGCCCAGTAGAAGGTCCAGTAGCTCGCGAGCGACTCGGACTCGGACTCGCCGACAGCGGGATGCTTCGCCGGAATCGACAGCACGGCGGCTCCTCGGGGATGCATTTATCCCAATCCTTCCCTGTCGGCGGCATGGCTTCACCCGTTGTCACTGGTGACCGAGCATTCCTCTTTCCCGGGAATCTCGCGGCCATGCGAGGTGTTGCACTGCGTCATAACGGTCAGTGACATGGATTAGTTCGAGGTGACGATGAGCCTTCTGCTCGCGGACCGTCGGCAGGCCTCGCCGGCGGACCCGCTATCGTCTGGTGCGTACGGTTTCGATGCCGACGCCGGCCGGACGGAGGAGGTGGGTCAGGTTTCCGAGGCAGTGGAGACTCTGGAGGAGCGGACGAGGCGCTTCGAGCGGGACGTCCTGCCGTTCCTCGACCAGCTCTACTCGGCCGCGCTGCGGATGACGCGGAACCCGGCCGACGCCGAGGACCTGGTTCAGGAGACGTTCGCGAAGGCCTTCGGCTCCTTCCACCAGTTCCAGGAGGGTACGAACCTCAAGGCCTGGCTCTACCGGATCCTCACCAACACGTTCATCAACTCCTACCGCAAGAAGCAGCGGGAGCCGAAGCAGTCCGCCGCCGAGGAGATCGAGGACTGGCAGCTCGCGCGCGCCGAGTCCCACACCTCCAGCGGGCTGAAGTCCGCGGAGTCCGAGGCGCTGGAGCACCTGCCCGACTCCGACGTGAAGACGGCCCTGCAAGCGCTGCCCGAGGACTTCCGCATGGCGGTCTACTTCGCCGACGTCGAGGGCTTCTCGTACAAGGAGATCGCCGACATCATGGGCACTCCTATCGGTACGGTGATGTCCCGGTTGCATCGGGGCAGACGTCAGCTGCGGACGATGCTCGAGGACTACGCGCGTGAGCACGGCCTCGCCCGCGCGAACGGCGGCCAGCGTAGGGAGGACCAGTCATGAGCTGCGGCAAGCCGCACGAGACCCCCTGCTCTGAGGTGCTGGGCCGGATCTACGACTATCTCGACGGTGAGCTGGACCAGGGCGGATGCTCCGACATCAAGCAGCACCTCGACGAGTGCGGGCCCTGCCTGAAGGAGTACGGCCTGGAAGAGGCCGTCAAGAAGCTCGTGCACCGGTCGTGCGGGTGCGACCCGGTGCCGCAGGACCTGCGGGCGAAGGTCATGGGACGCATCGAGCAGGTCCGCTCCTCACTGACCGAGTAAGGCGGATCAGGACCGTAGGTGACGATTGGTTCACGCTTCGCTCACGTTTCAGCGGGCGTCTGCGTGACCTGCCGCAGTCGGGTTAGGCTTACCCCCGATCATTCGGGCATCGTCGAGTCGTAGCCGGGCTGCCGCACCGCCAGGTGCCCAGGCTCGACAGGGGAGGCAGAAACACATGCGAGTAGGCGTGTCCTGGGCTTAGCCCATTACCTCGTGGGGGCGGCATTGCGTGGACTACCCCTGGCCGCATGGGCTTACGTCTGTACGGTCGTCGCGCTCGGCACCTCATGCATCGCACTCTCGTCCTTCGACGGCATCGACTGGACGACACTCGCGGTGCTGGCGGTGCTCTCCGTGATCTGCGAGTCGGTGCCGGCGCTGCTCAGCAGCGCCAGCGCCCGCGTCTCGCTGAGCTATTCGGCCGGACTGGCCTCGGTCGTGCTTCTCGGCCCCGTCGGCGCCGCCCTGGTGGGTGCGTCCGCCGTCGTCACCGGCCGGCGTGACGTCGACCTCGTCAAGAGGGTCTTCAACGGCGCGCAGTTCGCGCTCTCCGGCTACCTTGCGGGCGTCGTCTACCGCGCCGCGGGAGGCACGGTCGGCCGGCCGAGCGACGGCTCGTTCCCCGCGATCATTCCGCCGTACGTCGCGGCGCTGGTCACCTACGTCGCGGTCAACCTCGGCCTGATCGCCATCATTCTGGTGCTGATCAAGCAGGCGCCCATGTGGGGGTTCCGCTGGGGGCCCGTCGGGCAGCTGACGATCGGGCAGCTGGCCTACGGCATGTTCGGCCTGCTGATCGCCGCGCCCTGGAGGGTCGTCGGGCCGTTCTCCGCGGTGCTGGTGCTGCTGCCGATGTTCATCGCCCGGTGGGCCCTCGAGCAGACCCAGGCGCAGCAGGAGGCCCAGGCCGCCACCATCGCGGCGCTGTGCCAGGCGGTGGAGACCAAGGACTACTACACGCGCGGCCACAGCGAGCGGGTCTCCCGCGGCGCGGCGATGATCGCCCGGGAGATCGGGATGCGGCCCGACCGGGTCGGCGCGGTCCGGTACGCCGGCATGCTCCACGACGTCGGCAAGCTCGGCGTGCCGACGAAGGTGCTGCAGAAGTCCGGCGCCCTGACCGAGGAGGAGTTCGCCGCGATCCAGCTGCACCCGATGCGCGGCCTGGAGATCGTCCGTGACATCGGGTTCCTCGACGAGGCCCTGGCGGGGATCATGCACCACCACGAGCGGATGGACGGCACCGGATACCCCATGGGCCTGGCCGGATCGGAGATCCCCGAGTTCGCCCGGGTGATCTCGGTGGCGGACGCGTTCGACTCGATGACCTCCACCCGGTCCTACCGCCCCGCCATGTCGAACGAGGCCGGCATGGCCGAGCTGCGGCGCTGCGCGGGCACCCACTTCGATCCGGCGCTGGTCGACGCGTTCGTCACCGCGGTGGAGCGCGACGGCTGGACCCGGCCCGACCCGGTCGCCCCGCCCGAGGGCGAGGAGACGGCCCAGCAGGACCACGACGACCCGAGCGTGCCGCTGCGCGTCGCCGGTGAAGGCGTCCGCTCGTGACCGCAGGCCGGGAGGCCCCTATCGCCGGCCGGGAGGCCCCAATGAGGACGAGGCGCCCATGACCGCGCCGGCGCCCGTACGCCGGCGCACCATCGGCCAGGCACTCGACTCCGCGCAGCTCCTCCTGAGCGCGGTCGCCGGGCTGCTCGTCATCGGCTCGGTCACCCAGGTCGCCGCGGTCGGCGTCGTCGACTCCCGTACCGCCGTGCTGTTCGGCGCGCTGATCGCGGTGGGCGAGCTGCTGCGCATGAACGTCCCCGGCAACCGGGAGGTCGCGCCGATCGCCAGCGCGGGCGCCCTCGGGTACGCGCTCCTGCTGAAGGTCGGGGCCGAGTCCGCCGCCCACTCGGCGTTCCAGGTCGTGACCGTCACCGCCTGCGGCACCCTCGCCGGCGCGCTGCCGCACATCGCGGTGGGCCGGATCCCCAAGCTGGACGCGCTGGCCCGGCGGATCCTCACCCCCTCGGTGGTGGCCTTCATCTTCCGGCCGATCATGGACTCGTCGCTGCGCGAGCACTGGCCGGCGCTGATCACCGTGATGGTGCTGACGGTCATCCTGTCCTGCGTCATCGACATCAGTGTCGCGGCCGTGATCCGGACGGAGGCCGTCCGCGCGCGGTTCGGCATCGCGCTCGGCGACGAGATCCAGGCCATGGGGCCGCTGTGCGCGGCCTCCGGCGCGACGGGCATGCTCCTCGCCGTCAGCACGTTCGTCATGGGCCCGGCCGCGCTGCTCGTCTTCACCGCGCCGATCCTCGTCACCCAGGTCGCGTTCCGGCGGTTCGCCGGGATCCGGGCGACCTACCTGCAGACCGTCCGCGCCCTGTCCCAGGTCACCGAGGTCGGCGGGTACGTCGAGGCGGGGCACTCCCGGCGCGTCAGCCGGCTCGCCGTCGCGATGGGCCGGGAGCTCGGGATGACCGAGGAGGAGCTCCTCGAGCTGGAGTACGCCGCGCTGATGCACGACATCGGGCAGCTCTCGCTGCGCGACCCGATCCCCGGCGGCGCGACCGTCCTCGCCTCGCCCCAGGAACAGCGCCGCATCGCCGAACTCGGGGCCGGCGTGATCACCAAGACGGGCGTCCTCGACGAGGTCGCCGAGATCGTACGCCGCCAGTCCGACCCGTACCGCGTCAGCGACGGATCGGCGCCACCCCTCGCGAGCCGTGTCATCAAGGTGGCGAACGCCTACGATGATCTCGTCGGCGACTCGGCCGACCGCGATCGGGCGGCGGCCGTGCTGGAGCGGCTGCGCCTCGACTCGGCGGCGGAGTACGACCCCACGGTGATCGAGGCCCTCGGCCACGCTGTCGACCGCATGCGGTGACAAGTCGACCCCACGGGTTTTTGTCGCCGCGCGCGACGGTACATCGGGCTTCGCATGGTTATTCTCGCTGGGCCGAGTGCGAATGAGGAGGATCGGTGTTCGAGTCCGTATTGGTGGCCAACCGCGGAGAGATCGCCCGACGGGTGATCCGTACGGTGCGCGCCCTGGGGATCAAGGCCATCGCGGTCCACTCGGAGGCCGACGCCGACCTCCCGTACGTCGACGAGGCGGACGAGGCGATCCTCATCGGCCCCGCCCAGCCCGCGCAGAGCTACCTCGACATCGACGCGGTGATGGAGGCGGCCAAGCGCACCAACGCGCAGGCGATCCACCCCGGCTACGGCTTCCTCGCCGAGAACGCCGCGTTCGCCGAGCGGGTGATCGCCGAGGGACTGGTCTGGATCGGCCCGCCGCCCGAGGCGATCGCCGCCATGGGCGACAAGATCAACGCGCGTAACCTCATGGAGAAGGCCGGCGTTCCGGTCGCGTCCGGCACCCGTGAGCCCGTCCCCGACGCCGACGCGGCGGTCGCCGCGGGCATCGGCTACCCCGTCATGGTCAAGGCGGCCGGCGGGGGCGGCGGCATCGGGATGAGCGTCGCCCGCGACGAGGCGGAGCTGCGCAAGGCCTACGAGACGGCCCGTACCCGCGCCGAGCGGTTCTTCGGCAACCCGGACATCCTCCTGGAGCGGTACATCGAGCACGCCCGGCACGTCGAGGTGCAGATCCTCGGCCTGGCCGACGGCACGGTCGTGGCGCTGGGGGAGCGCGACTGCTCCGTGCAGCGCCGGCACCAGAAGATCGTCGAGGAGACCCCCTCGCCCGGCGTCGGCCCGGAGCTGCGCGCCCGCATGCTCGCCGCCGCCGTCCGCGCCGGTGAGGCCGTCGGCTACCGCGGGGCCGGCACGGTCGAGTGCCTGGTCGACCCCGTCGCGCAGGACTTCGTGTTCCTGGAGATGAACACCCGCCTCCAGGTCGAGCACCCGATCACCGAGCTCGTCACCGGCCTGGACCTGGTCGAACAGCAGCTGCTGATCGCCGCCGGGGAGCCGGTCTCCTTCACGTCCGTCCAGCCGCAGGGGCACGCGATCGAGTTCCGCGTGTACGCCGAGGACCCGAAGCGCTTCCTGCCCAGCCCGGGCCCGATCACCGTCTGGGAGGAGCCGGCCGGCGAGGTCGTCCGCGTCGACTCGGGCTACCGCGCCGACAACAAGGTGACCCCGTTCTACGACCCGCTGCTGGCCAAGCTGTGCGTGTACGGCCCGGACCGGGCCCAGGCCCTCGCCGCCGCCCGAAAGGCGGTCGCGGAGTTCCGGATCGAGGGTCTCAAGACCAACCTGCCGTTCTTCACCGAGCTGCTGGACGACCCGGGCTTCACCGCCGGCGAGTACGACACCGGTCTCGTGGACCGGATGCGAGCCCGGTGACGGACCGTACGGCACACTGCGAAGACGCGAACGAGAGCCTTCGTCCGATGGGTAACGTGCGTCCGGCGTACGCCGGCGTTTGAGGAGAGGAGCCGCAGTGGCTGAGGTCCGCGCGGAAATGGTGGCGAACGTCTGGAAGGTGCTCGTCAGCGAGGGTGACCAGGTCGAGGAGGGCGACACCCTCGTCATCCTGGAGTCGATGAAGATGGAGATCCCGGTGCTCACCGAGGACTCCGGCACCATCTCCAGTCTGAAGGTCGCCGAGGGCGACGTCATCCAGGAAGGCGACCTGATCGCCGTCATCGACTGACCCCCGTAGACCGCCTTCACCGAGACCTCTGCACGCCTGGACGGCGCGCTCAGCGGCCGGCGTCCTCGCCGGTACGCCTGCGCGCCACCGGGATGCGTTCAGTGCGCGGCAGCCGGGGTGCCGGTGGCCTCGGGCCGGGTCGCCGGGAGACGACAGCCGTCACGGTGCTGTTCCGCTCGATCCACGCGGCCGCATGCGGGCACACGGCCGATGCCACGAACAGCAGATCCGCGTAGTCGGCCGCCAGGTCGCGGCGGTGGATCGGCTCATGATGAGCCAGTCGATTCCGCAGCAGGTGGAGCCGCGCGACCCGGTCGGCGACCTCCCGGCGTCTCTGCGGCCGCAGCTCCGGAAAGGCGTGCCGCAGCGCAGGCGTCCAGAGACTCTGCTCGTACCGAGAGCTCAGCAGGTAGCGCCAGAACCCGAAGCTGAGCTCGGACACCATCCGTCCTGGAGTGACCGGACGGCGGAGGCGCTTGATCCGTCGTCGCGCGTCAGCGATGTCCGCCTGTCGATGTGTCTCGAAGACGCCGAGGGGATCGTCGTACCAGCCGCCCGGCAGCCCTCGTGTCTTGTGCCAGGCGGTGAGTTCTCTGTGGAGAGCGTTGCGGAGGACGACCTCGAACCCCTGGAGAGAGGCGAACATCGCCGCGCTGGCCTCGGTGTTCCATTCGTAGAGGGCGAGGCTGCCGGTGTGGTGGCCTCCGGTCACCGCGTCGTATGACGCAAGGCGTTCCTCCGCGAGGCGGATACGGAGAGTTTTCATCCATGTGGGACTGGTGACCTCGACCACTGTCGGCTATCCTTCAGGGGAACACCCCGGATGGCCTCTGCATCGCAAGCCGCCGGGGTTACTGTTTTCGTGACCTCCTTATTACTAGCAGTGACCGTCTGGTCGCGCAGGCGTTCGAGTCGACAGGACGGCGAGGCCGGGTCAGAGGGCCAGGGCGTAGGTGAGGAGCTCGCCGCCCGGGGTGGGGCTCCAGTCGCGGTCCGGGGTGCGGACGAAGCCGAGCCTGCGGTAGATCCGGTGGGCGGCGTGCATGACCGGCTCGGTCGACAGGCGCAGCGTCGTGCAGCCGTCCTCGCGGGCCCGGCGGATGCAGTACCTCACCAGGGCCTCGCCGAGGCCCAGCCCGCGCGCCATCGGGTTGACCGCGAGCATGCGGAACTCCGCCTCCTTCGGTCCGGCCAGCTGGGCCCAGGCGCTGTCGTGCCGGCAGTAGGTCACGGTCCCGATCGGCTCGCCACCCCGGGCCGCGACGACCAGCTCGGCATCGCGGGCGCGGGAGGCGGCGTCGCGCAGGTAGGGGACGTAGCTTCCGTTCGGGCTGATGTACCCGGCGGCGACGTAGACCGTCGCGGTGAGCTCGCCGATCGCACGCAGCTCCTCGGGGCGGGCGACGCGGATCTCGATGCCGGCCGGCGTCCCGGGTGCGGGCGGTTCCCCCGGTGAACCCAGCACCGGAGGCTTCTCCTGGCTCACGAACGAAGCTTAGAACAACACAAAACCGACCATGTACCCCCGTAGCCTGCGGCAGCCTCGGAGCGGCCGCCGCAGGCGCTCAGCCGGTGGTCACTTCGGGGAGGTCGCGGACGCGCGCGTCGTCGGCGTCCGCGAGGAAGTCGGCCGGGCTGGTCTCGTCAACGCCGTCCGCGACCTTCAGCGCCCTCAGCAGGACGGTGAGCACCACCACGACCAGCATGTTGAGGACGAACGCGGTCAGCGCGATGTACCCGGTGTGGTGGATGAGGGGGATGTCGGCGATCGACTGGCCGAAGTGCTTCTGGGTGGGCGAGGACTGCCGGTACGCCGTGACGGTCCCGTACACCATGGCCACGGCCCAGCCCGCCAGCAGCGCCCAGCGGTGGAACCACCGGGTGAACAGCCCGATCGCCAGCGACGGGAAGGTCTGCACGATCCAGATGCCGCCGAGGAGCTGCAGGTTGATCGCCAGCGACTTGTCGAAGGCCAGGACGAAGATGAGCGCGCCGACCTTCACGAGCAGGGACACGAACTGCGAGACCCGCGTCTCCTCGGCCGGGGACGCCTCCGGCCGGAAGAAGGCCTTGTAGACGTTGCGGGTGAACAGGTTCGAGGCCGCGATCGACATGATCGCCGCCGGGACGAGCGCGCCGACGCCGATGGCGGCGAAGGCGACCCCGGTGAACCAGCTGGGGAAGACGTGGTCGAACAGGGTCGGTACGGCCAGCTGCGGATTCTTCGCGGCCTTCACGGCGGCCGCCACGTCGGGTCTTGCCAGCGCCATGTAGCCGAGAAGGGCGAGGAGCCCGAGCAGCAGGGAGTACGCGGGGAGCAGCGCGGCGTTCCGCCTGATCACGTTGCGGCGGCCGGCGGCGAGCGCCCCCGTCACGGTGTGCGGATAGATGAACAGCGCCAGCGAGGAACCGAGGGCGAGCGTGCCGTACGCCCAGTGGTTCAGGTCGCTGGTGACGATCGATCCGCCGGGCTTGTGGGTCGCCGGGTTGACCTTGGTGAGGGACGCCTGGGCGGTGTCGAAGATGTGGCCCCAGCCGCCGAGCTTCGTCGGGATGTAGAGGATCGCCACGATGATCACGAGGTAGATCAGCGCGTCCTTGACGAAGGCGATCAGCGCCGGAG
This sequence comes from Actinoallomurus rhizosphaericola, assembly GCF_024055675.1. NCBI lineage: Bacteria > Bacillati > Actinomycetota > Actinomycetes > Streptosporangiales > Thermomonosporaceae > Actinoallomurus > Actinoallomurus rhizosphaericola. The sequence goes on from NZ_JAMXMW010000001.1 coordinate 17,560, forward strand.
CCCGCAGGCCGGACGTGTAGGTGTAGGCGGCCAGGAGCCCGAACGCGATGAACAGCGGCAGGTCCCGTGCCAGGCCGGAGCCCTTGACCCCCATGACGGTGAGAACGGCCTGGATGCCGACGAGCTGCAGCGCGATGTAGGGCATCATCGCCAGGATTCCGGTGACGGCCACGGCCAGGCCCAGGCTCTTGGAACCGAAACGGCCGCGGACGAAGTCGGCCGGTGTGACGTACCCGTGGACGTGGGACACCGACCACAGGCGGGGGCCGATCAGGAAGACGATCGGGTAGGCGATCGCGGCGTACGGCAGGGACCAGAAGCCCATCGCACCGCTGGCGAACACCGCGGCGGGCACCGCGATGAACGTGTAGGCCGTGTAGAGGTCGCCGCCGAGCAGGAACCAGGTGACGAACGTTCCGAAGCTGCGCCCGCCGAGGCCCCACTCGTCCAGGTGCAGGAGCGTCTGGCCGCGTCGCCACCGGGCGGCGGCGAACCCGACGACGGTCACCAGGAGGAGGAAGAAGACGAAGACCGCGAGCTCGACGCCGTTGACGTGGTCCATGGACTCACTCGCCCTTCTCGTCGGCCCGGTCGGGGGAGGATCCGCCGGTCTCGCGGCGGGTGAGCGCGTACGCGAGGCCGATGAAGGCCGCCGTGAGGATCACCCAGACCAGTTGCCACCAGTAGAAGAAGGGGAAGCCGGCGAGGCGGGGCTTGATCTTCGCGTAGCTCGGGACGGCGAGGTAGATGACGAAGGGCGCGATCAGGAGGACGGCGATCACGACCCGCACGAGAGGGCGGGTCGGTGGTGCGGCTTTGTTCGGCATGTCGGGGCCCCTTCGGAACAAAGGTTCGCTCCCGCCACTCTGAACGCATGTGATCACAAACCGATCTCGGCCTGCGGCGTCCAGATAACGAACCGGTAACGTCCCGGTGCTCAGCCCGTCGGCTTCGGCACCGGCGGAGAGCCGTTCCCGGGCGAGAGCAGCCGTTTCCGTGGCACGGTCACCGTCGGAGCGCCCGTGGCCCCGATCGGTCCGGGGTACGGGGAGGTGGCGGTCGGGTCCGCGGTCGGCACCCCCTCCGGGCCGCTGGACCCGGCCCCGGCCGGGCCGTCGCCCGCCTGGCACGGGGCGGACGAAAGCTTTTCGATGAGGACCGGATTGAGAGACGGGCCTCTCACGATCGGCGCGCCGGGCAGCAGACGTGCTGTGCAGAAGATCTGCTGATATCCGTCCACCGCCTGTTGCATCAGCCGGCGCCGGGACTCGACGAAGATCGCCTTGGTGCCGATCGGGTGGATGGTGACATCCGCCGTCAGTTCCGTGTGCAGGCCGCGTTCGCGCTCCTGGGCGGTCGGACCGGCCAGAAGGGCGTCGAACACCGCCTGGCTGTCCCACGGCGGAACGGACCGCTCCACGGCCGTCAGGCCGCCGTCATCGAAGAAGTACACCCGTGCCTTGGGCAGGGAGGTGGCGGTCGCGGTCGGCGCCTCTCCGGCGCTCACCACGCCGGTCGGGCGCACTCCGCACCCCGCGAGCAGGCAGACCACGGCGGCCACGGGGACCGCGCGTACGGGCCGCCTCATGCCGGGATCCGTACGGTGAAGACCGCGCCGCCGCCCGGCGCGTTGCCCGCCTCGATCCTCCCGCCGTGCAGGGCGGCGTTCGCCTGGGCGATCGACAGGCCGAGCCCGGTGCCCTTGCCCGCCGGGCGCGCCGGGTCCGCCTTGAAGAACCGGTCGAACACGTGCGGCAGCACGTCGTCCGGGATGCCGGGACCATTGTCGATCACCCGTACCTCCAGCCCGGGCCGCGCGACGACGCGGACGGGCGGGGCGCCGTGCCGCAGCGCGTTGGCCACCAGGTTGGCGATGATGACGTCGAACCGCCGGGCGTCGAGCCGTGCACGCAGGCCGGGCGGGATCTCGATGACGACCTGGTCGGCCCAGCCGCGGGTGGTCACGCACTCGCGGACGAGGGCGGCGAGCGGCACGTCGTCCAGGGTCAGGTCGGCGGTCCCGGCGTCCATCCTGCTGATCTCCAGCAGGTCCTCCACCAGGGCGCCGAGGCGCCGGGTCTGCTCGGCGACCAGGCGGGCCGCCGTGCCGGTGTCCGCGGGGAGCCGGGCGGCGTCCTCCTCCAGCAGGTCGGTGACGGCGGTCATGGCGGCGATCGGGGTGCGCAGCTCGTGCGAGACGTCGGCGGCGAACCGCCGGGCGGTGGCCTCGAGGCGGCGCAGCTCACCGACGGTGTACTCCAGGGACGCGGCGCTCTCGTTGAAGATCCGCGCGACGTCGGCCAGTTCGTCCCGGCCGCGCACGTCGACGCGGGCGGCGAGCTGGCCCTTGCCGAGCGAGCGGGCGGCCCGGGCGAGACGGCGCAGCGGCCGCAGCACGCTGCGCCCCAGGAGCGCGGCGAGGACCACGGCCAGGACGATCGTCAGCGCGCCCGCGCGCGTCAGGGCGCTCTGGATGCGGTCCAGGTCGGCGTTCTCCTTGGCGAGGGACGCGAACACGGCGACGGCGAGCGGCAGCGGCCCTCCGTCGCGGCCCCGCACGCGCGTGGCGGTGACGAGCCAGGGCGTCCCGTGGATGACGACCCGCTGGAAGTACAGCCCCTGGGCGGCGTGGGAGGCCAGGCCGGCGGGCACGTCGCGCGGGCCGAACTCCCCGGTGGCGACCACCGTGGTGCCGTCGGTCACGACCACGTACCGGTCGGGGCGCACCAGCGCGGTCGCCACGTCCCGCAGCGTCCGCTCCGGCACCGGGGCGGACAGGTCGCCGGGCACGGTGTGCGCGAGCGTCTCGCGCGTGTCGATGAGGACGGCGTCCTGCGCCCGCTGCAGGATGGCCCGGCGGACGAGGACGTACCCGATGCCGGCGACGAGCGCGGTGGAGGCGAGGCAGGCGGCGACGAATGCGATGAACAGGCGCGCGCGCAGTCCGCTGATCACGGTGCCGTGAACCGGTAGCCGAAGCCGCGGACCGTCTGGATCAGCGTGGGCGCGGCCGCGTCCGTCTCGATCTTGGCGCGCAGCCGTTGCACGCAGGCGTCCACGAGGCGCGAGTCACCGGCGTAGCCGTGGTCCCACACTTCCCGCAGCAGGTAGCCGCGGGTCAGCGCCTGCCCGGGATGACGGGTCAGCTCCAGGAGCAGCCGCAGCTCGGTCGGGGTGAGGTGGACGTCCTCGCCGGCCTTCGTGACGCGCAGCGCCGCCCGGTCGATGACCAGGTCGCCGAAGCTGGAACGGCTCATCGGGGTCTTCTCGGCGCGCCGCAGGACGGCGCGGATCCGCGCGTCCAGCACGGCCGGCTCGACGGGCTTGACCACGTAGTCGTCGGCACCCGCCTCCAGGCCGACGACCACGTCCAGGCTCTCGCCCCGCGCGGTCAGCAGGATGATCGGGATCTCGTCGGACTTACGGAGCCGACGGCAGACCTCCACGCCGTCCAGGCCGGGCAGCATGACGTCCAGCACGACGATCTCCGGGCGGCGCGCCCGCGCGTACTCGAGGCCCTCCTCGCCCGTCGTCCGTGCGGTGACCGAGTGCCCCTGACGGGTGAGGGCGAGCTCCAGCCCCGTACGGACCGACGGGTCATCCTCCACCAGCAAGATCGCGACCATCGGCCCATTATCGAGCGGCGGGCCCCGCGGCGTGGTTCTGTCACCGAATCCAGACATTTTCCGGGAAGTGTGACCGCATCCCGACAGCTTGATGACGCTTCCTGACGATGGTTGATCGACATGGCAGGACGTCGCAGACGCGAGCGGAGACGATGGACGCGGATGGCGGTACGGGGTCTCGGGGGCCTCATACCGCGCAAGGGCCGCAGGCTGCGGCTGGTCCGGCGGGCGGGCTACGTGCTCGGCGGTCTCGTCGTGGTCCTCGGAATCTGCCTCTGGGTGGTCTACACGCAGGTCAAGGTGCCGCCGGTCAGCGCCGCCGCGCGGGCGGAGGCGAGCATCCTGTACTACCGGGACGGGACCCCGATCGCCCAGGTCGGACGGCTCAACCGCGTCGCCGTGCCGCTGCGGTCGATCCCGGCGCACCTGCGGGGCGCGGTCCTCGCCGCCGAGGACCGCGGCTTCTACAGCGAACCCGTCGTCTCGCCCACCGGCCTGACCCGCGCGGTCTTGGCCGCGCTGTCCGGCGGGCCGCGCCAGGGCGGGTCCGGCATCGCCCAGCAGTACGTCAAGGTCGCCTACCTGAGCCCCCGCCAGACGCTCGACCGCAAGGTCAAGGAGCTGTTCATCGCGGTGAAGCTGAATCGCTCCCGGTCCAAGGACTGGATCCTCGAGCAGTACCTCAACACCGTCTACTTCGGCCGCGGGGCGTACGGGGTGCAGGCGGCCGCGCGCGCGTACTTCCGCAAGGACGTCGGTGACCTCACCCCGGCCGAGAGCGCACTGCTGGCCGGGGTGATCCAGGCGCCGTCGTACCTCGATCCCGCGCTCGGGCACACCGCGCAGACGCAGGCCCGCTGGCGGTACGTCATCGACGGGATGATGAGCACCGGAGTGCTGCCGAAGGGGCCACGGCCGGCGTTCCCGAAGGTCGCGCCCGCGCACACCGACGCGCTGTACGGCGGGCAGCGCGGCTACCTGATCGAGCGGATCACCGGCGAACTGCACCGGCGGGGCTTCGACGACGACGCGATCTACCGGCGCGGCCTGCGGGTGACCACCACCCTCGACCGTGCGACGCAGGAGGAGGCGCCGCGCGCGGTGGCCGATGCGGTCGGCGGGGACAAGGACATCGAGACCGGGCTCGTCTCCGTACGGCCGGGCACCGGTGAGATCCTCGCGGCGTACGGCGGACGGGACTACCTCAAGCACCAGTACGACAACGCGTTCCTCGCCGACCTGCCCGCGGGTTCCTCCTTCCACCCGTTCGTCCTGGCCACGGCCCTGCAGGACGGCATCGGCCTGCGCAGCGTCGTGGACGGCTCGCCCCTGAAGGACGTCCGCAACGACGACGACCACAAGGCCGGCGCGACGGACCTGCTCGAGGCCACGGCCGCCTCGTACAACACGGTGTTCGCCCGGCTGGGGGCGAAGACGGGCGCCTCCGCCGCCGGCCGCGTCGGCCTCCCGAGCCGGCCCGTGCCGCCTCGGGTCCACGCCGTCGACCAGGCCGCGGCGTACGCCGCCCTGGCCGACGGCCGGTACGCCGACCCGCACATCATCGCCCGCGTCACGGACGCGTCCGGGAAGACGCTGCTGACTGTACGGCCGCACGTCCGGCGGGCGCTGTCCCCGGCCGTGGCGGCGGACGTCACCTTCGCCCTCGGGCTCGGGGCGAAGGTGGGCGGCGCGCGGGCCGTGCTCGACCGCCCGGCGGCCGGCCAGATCGGCACCACGGACGCCAACGCCGCCGCCTGGTACTGCGGCTACACGCCGAGCGTGGCCACCGCCGTCGTCACCTACCGTGCCAGCAACCGTCCGCTGATCAACCAGGGTGACGCGCCCCTGCGCAAGACCACCGGCACGCCGGCCGCCATCTGGAAGGCCGTCACGACCACCGCCGTCGCCGACCGGCCCCCCGAGGACTTCCCGCCGCCCGCCTGGGTCGGCACGCCCCAGCGGTTCGCGACGCCCACGCCGAGCCCCACCCCGCCGACGCCGCCGACCACCCCGCCGGTGTACGTGCCGCCGGAGAAGCGGGCAACGCCGCAAGTGCGGTCACCGAAGGGGATGCTTTCCAAGACGTCTCCGCCCACCCGCCCCTCGAAGGGCCACGCGACCCACCCGGCGACGGCCGACCCGGACGCGACGGCGGACCCGGACGCGACGGCGGACCCGAAGGGGCCGCCCGACTCGGAAGGGAACGCCGACTCGGAAGGGAAGGCCGACTCGGAGGGGAAGGCCGACTCGGAGGGGACGCCCTGACCGGTCAGGCGAGGGCCGAGCAGTCCGCCTCGTCGGGCAGCAGCGGCCGGAACATCACCCGGTAGAACCGGCCGTGATCCGTCCAGTCGCTCCACCGGCCGGCCGGCGCCTTCCGTGCGTCCGCGCCGGTGAGGACGGTGCAGGTCCGCGTGCCCACCCGCGTCCCCGAGCCGAGCGGCACGGCGAACGGCCACCGCGGCGCTCCGGTCGCGGATCCGGGCAGCGCCAGCGCCGCGACCTTGGCCGGGCGGTACGGGTGCGGCGCGGCGGCGAGGTCGCCGCGCGCCCAGGCCGACGGGTTCAGCAGGGCGAGCAACGCCGCCGCCCTGCCGTCGCTCACCGGCTCGACGAGCCGGGTCGTACGCGGCCGCCCGTCGACGACGAAGGTGATGACCGCGTACATGGCGTCGGCCATGTACGGGCTCTCCACGGTCCGCGGCGTCGCGAGCCCGGCGTTCCGAGCCGCCGACACGATGCGCCGCACCGCCCGCGGGGTCAGCCGGTACTCGGTCAGCGCGCCGGAGGCCCCGGCGACGACGCGCCCGTCGCCGTACAGGGAGAAGTCCGGCAGGCTCCCCGGGCCGCCCAGCCCGGCGATGCCCCCGCTCGTGCTCGTCCGCAGCACCAGCGCGGTGCCGGACGGTGCGGACGCCGACGGCGCGGACGCCGGCGGCGGCGCCGGCGTGGGATCGAGCCCGGCCTCCGAACGTCCGGAACAGCCCGCCGCCGCCAGCGCGGCGGCCACCACGACCATGGCCTTCATAGAAGATCGCTCCTCAGTGCGTGGCGCGTCCCCGGAACTCAGACGTGCTCCGAGGCCGCGCGGTTCCCTGGTAGGTCGGGGGGAGCGGGTCGTAGGGGGGTTCAGGGGATGAGGTCCCAGCTGCGGGCGCGGGCGGCGCAGTCCGCGCGGAAGGCCGCGGCGTCGAACACGCCGCCGAGATGCGGGGCCAGACCGTCGCGGGCGGCCAGCAGGAACTCCGGCCCGGACAGCTCTCCGGACCGCTCGGGCAGCGCCCCGGACAGCGGGCGGGCGGCGATCGTCTCCAGGTCCCGGACGTTGCACAGGTCGTCGAGGCCGGGCCGGCGCGGCCAGGACCCGATGACGACCCCGGCGAGTTCGAGCCCGTGATTCGCCATGGCCTCCAGCGTCAGCGCCGTGTGGTTCAGCGTGCCCAGCCCCGGCCGCACGGCGACCAGCACGGGCGCCCGCAGGGAGTGCGCGAGGTCGGCCAGCGTGGTGCCGTCCTCGTCGTAGCGCACCAGCAGCCCGCCGGCCCCTTCGACGATCACCAGGTCACGGTCGAGCGCCTGGATCCGCTCGGCGGCCGTGCGGAGATCGAGCGGCGGGAGCCCGGTCCGCCGGGCGGCCGCCGCCGGTGAGAGCGCGTCGGTGTAGCGCGCGAACTCGTGCAGATCGCCGACGCCCGCGAGCCGCCGCACCTCGTCCAGATCCCCGGCCTGGTCCGGGCGCGCACCGGTCTGTGCGGGTTTGACCACCGCGACCGACGCGCCACGCGCCCGTGCCAACGCCGCGAGGGCCGCCGTGACGACCGTCTTCCCGACCCCGGTATCCGTCCCGCTGACCACCAGCACACTCATTCGAGTGAGCGTAATGAGAGAAGACGCCGAACGAGAGCCTCAGCGCCGAGGATTTCCGTGCCGATGGCGACTCCGATCCTCGGCATGAACGTTCCGCCCGTTCTCCTCCTCGAGGAGGTCCGCAATCAGGCCGGGTCTCGCGGGGGTCCAGCCGAGCAGGTCGCGGGTGCTCTGGCTCGAGGTGGGAGCGTCGAGGCCGATGAAGGCGGCCAGATAACCGAAATGCTCCGCGGCGTCTTCGGGCGCGATGGGTGCGGCCGGAACGCCGAGCCGGCGGGCGATGGCCGCGGCGATGTCCCGGAGGGCGATGCCCTCCTCGGCGACGGCGTGCAGACGGGACCCCGCGGGCGCGGATTCGAGCGCGCGGCGGTAGAGGCGGCCGACGTCGCGTGTGTCCGCGGCGGGCCATCGGTTGGCGCCGTCGCCGGTGTACCCGGACACTCCCGTGGCCTGCGCGATGGCGATGAGGCCGGAGGCGAAGCCGTAGCGGCCGCGGCTGTGCACCGTCGGCGGCAGACGGACGACCGAGGTCCGTACTCCCTGCTCGGCGAGGGCGATCACCCGGTTCTCCGCGTCGATCCGCGGTCCCCCGGGCCACACGTCGTGCTCGGTGATCCTCGCGCGGGAGCCGGCGAGCGCCAATCCGAGCAGGGCGTTCGTGCCGACGAAGGGCTTCCCCGTGCCTCGCAGGGCGGCACCCATCGTCTCGATCGCACGCAGGTCGGCGGTGGCCGCGCCGCCCAGGTCCCCGGCGCGCATCTCGTCGTGCTTGAACGCGAGGTGGATGACACCGTCGGTGTCGTGGACCGCGGCGGTCAGACGGTCGAGGTCGTCGAGGTCGCCATGGCGGACGTCGGCGCCGAGCGACCGCACGACGGCCGCCGACCGCTCCGAGCGGGCCAGCCCGACGACGCTGTGACCGGCCGACACCAGTTCGGGGATGACCGCGGAGGCGATGTGCCCTGAGGCGCCGGTGACGAATACCCGCATTGCTGGACCTCCTTCGAGGCCGCGCCGAGGTACGAGTCGGCACGGTGACTGCACTTGGTGCAGTCAGTCTACCGACGCTGACTGCACTTTGTGCAATGGGTACGCTCGCAGGCATGCCGAGATGGGAACCGGACGCCGTCGGCCGCCTGCAGGCCGCCGCTCTCGACCTCTTCGCGGAACAGGGCTTCGAGCGCACCACGATCGAGGAGATCAGCAGACGGGCGGGGCTCAGCAAGCGCTCGTTCTTCAATCACTTCGGCGACAAGCGCGAGGTCCTCTTCGGCCCGGTCTCCGAGATGCAGCGGGAGACCGTCACCCGCGAGATCGCCGCGTGCCCCGAGACCCTGCCGCCGCTCGAAGCCGTCGTCCGCGGCCTGCAGGCCGCCGCCGACGCGGTGTTCGAGGCGCGCCGCGACGCGGCGACGCGCCGCCGCGACATCGTCGAGGCCAATCCCGAACTGTGGGAACGCGAGCTCCGCAAGCAGGCCGCGCTCACCGACGCCGTCGCCGCCGCGCTCCGCGCGCGAGGCGTCGACCCCGACACGGCGCTCCTCTGCGCCCGCGCCGGCATGGTGGTGCACCAGACCGCGATGCGGCGATGGACGCGATCGACCGACGGCCGGTCCCTGCGGGATCACCTCTCCGACGCGCTGGACGCACTGCGCGCGACCGCCGCCCAGACGGCGGGTCAGGGAGACGCCGACGCGGCATCGTGAAGGGGGAGGCGTCCCGCGCCGATCTCGGCGTCCGCGCAGCGTCGCGGCAGGCCCCCGATCACTTCACGGACGGGCCCGTCGGGTCGCAGGAGCCGTCAGGGAGTCTGACCCTGGCGGCGGAGGCGGGTGATGAACTTGTAGCGGTCGCCGCGGTAGAAGGACTGGGCCCACTCGACGGGGTGGCCGTCGACGTCGAAGGCGTGCCGGGACAGCAGCAGGAGCGGCAGGCCCACGTCGACGCCCAGGAGCTGGGCGTCGTCGGGGGTGGCCAGCACGGTCTCGATGGTCTCCTCCGCCTCGGCGAGGTGCACGTCGTACGCGGTGGCGAGGGTCTCGTACAGCGAACCGTGGCGCGGCAGCTCCTTGCGGAGGCCGGGGAAGCGGCGGGCGGGCAGCAGGGACGTGTCGATCGACATCGGCTCACCGTCGGCGAGGCGGAGCCGGTGGATGCGCAGGGCGCGGCCGCCGGGCCGGATGCCGAGCAGGCCGGCGACCCGTTCGTCCGCGGTGACGTAGTCGATGTCGAGGATGCGGGTCTCCGGTTCGAGGCCGTGGTGCCGCATGTCCTCGGTGTAGCTGACGAGCTGCAGCTCCTGGGCGACCTTGGGCTTGGCGACGAACGTGCCCTTGCCCTGGATCCGCTGCAGGCGTCCCTCGATCACCAGCTCGGCGAGGGCCTGCCGTACGGTCGTACGGGAGGTGCCGTACTTCTCCGCGAGCGTGCGTTCGGGCGGGAGAGGGCTTCCCGGGGTCAGCGCCTCGGTCAGCTCGATGAGGCGCTTCTTCAGCCGGTAGTACTTCGGGATCCGTGGCTCGATCCCGAGCTCCGGTGCCTGCTCAGCCGTCACGCGCACTCCTTACGTTCACCGCCGCGTCGCTCCGGCGTTAGGAGCAGGGTACGGTCTGGTCCGCTTCTTGACATTAGCCAGTACTCGCGTGACGGCTGTGAGATCCGCCTCGCCGAGGTCGGCGCGTGCGGTGAGCCGCAGGCAGGCGCGCCCCACCGGAACGGAGGGCGGCCGGAAACAGCCGACCCGGACCCCGTGGTCCGCGCACAGCTCCGCCGCGCGGACGGCCTCGTTCGGGTCCCCGATGATCACCGGGACCACGGCGGCGGCCGGGGACGTCGTCTCGAGCCCGAGCCCACGGGCGACATCGGCCAGGTGGAGGGCGCGGGCGCGGGCGCGCTCCGGCAGGTCCGGCTCGGCGGCCAGCACGCCGAGCGCGGCGAGGGCCGCACCCGCGCACGCGGGCGCCAGCCCGGTGTCGAAGACGAACGAACGCGCCGTGTCGATCAGCGTCTCGATCACCTCGGGCGCGCCGAGGACCACACCGCCCTGCGCGCCGAGCGACTTGGACAGGGTGGCGGTGAGAACGACGTCGGGCTCGCCGGCGATCCCGGCGGCGTACGCCGCGCCCCGGCCGCCCGGCCCGACGACGCCGAGCGCGTGCGCCTCGTCGATCAGGAGGATCGCGCCGTGGCGCCGGGCGACCCGGTGCAGCTCACGGAGCGGGGCCAGGTCGCCGTCCACCGAGAACACCGCGTCGGTCGCGACGACCGCGTCCGCCGAGCCGGTCAGGGCGGCGTCCACGGCCGCGACGTCCCCGTGCGGCGTGACGGTGACCGCAGCACGGGACAGCCGGCACCCGTCGATCAGCGAGGCGTGGTTGCCCTGGTCGGAGACGATCAGCCGGGGGCGCAGCGCGGTGAGGGCCCCCAGGTTGGCCAGGTAGCCGGAGGAGAACACCAGGGCCGACGGCATGCCGGTGAACTCCGCCAGCCGGTGCTCCAGCTCGGCGTGCAGCTCCGTCGTCCCGGTGACGAGACGCGACCCGGTGGATCCGGCCCCCCACTTGCGTACGGCCTCGATCGCCCCCTCGGCCAGCCGGGCGTCGCGGGACAGGCCGAGATAGTCGTTGGAGGCCAGGTCGAGGAGCGACGCGACGGGCGGGCGTGGGCGCAGCGTCCGGTGCAGGCCGGCGGCCGTGCGCTCGTGGGTCGCGGCCGTCAACCGCTGAAGTGGGTCCACCCGGAAATCATTCCAGCCCCGCCTGCGATTATGCAGACGTGCCCACGTTGACCGACCTCACCAGGCAGCACACCGATCTGGACGCGGCGGACCTGGAATGGATCCACGCCCTGGTGTCGGACTGGCAGCTGCTCGCCGACCTGTCGTTCGCGGACCTGGTGCTCTGGGTCCCGCTGACCGGCCGCCGCTCCCGCGGGGGCGGCGGCCCCGGTGCCGTCGACGGCTGGGTGGCCGTCGCCCAGATCCGGCCCACGACCGGCCCCACCGCCTACACCGACGACCTCGTCGGCATGGTCGTCGAGCCCGGCGGGCGCGGCCTGATCGACGTCGCCTGGGCGGAGGAGCGCATCTGCCGGGAGGGGGACCCGGAGTGGGGGAGCGGCATCCCGGTGCGGGAGGAGGCGATTCCCGTACGCCGGGACGGCCGGATCCTCGGCATCATCCAGCGGAGCACGAACCTCAGCTCGGCGCGTACGCCCAGCCACCTGGAGCTGACGTACCTGCAGAGCGCCAGCGACCTGGCGAAGATGATCGACGAGGGGCGGTTCCCGTTCCGTGAGGTGGAGCCGAACCTCGCCCGGTCTCCGCGGGTCGGCGACGGCCTGATCCGGGTGGACCGGGACGGGCGGGTGCTCTACGCGAGTCCCAACGCGCAGTCGGCGTACCGCAGGCTGGGGCTGGCCACCGACCTGGTCGGAACGCTGCTGGGGGACACCACCGCCCGGCTCATCAACACGGCGGTGGACGACTCGCTGGCGGTGGTCGCCGGCGGCCGCGCCCCGAGCGAGACCGAGATCGAGTCGAACGGCGCGATCGTGCAGCTGCGGGCCATCCCGCTGATCGTCGACGGGGACCGTACGGGCGCGCTCGTGCTGCTGCGGGACGTCACCGAGCTGCGCTGGCGCGACCGGGCGCTGATGAGCAAGGACGCCACGATCCGGGAGATCCACCACCGGGTGAAGAACAACCTGCAGACCGTCGCGGCGCTCCTGCGCCTGCAGGCCCGGCGGCTGCGGGTTCCGGAAGGACGGGCCGCCCTGGAGGAGGCCGTGCGCCGGGTCGGCTCGATCGCGATCGTCCATGAGACGCTCTCGCACACGCCGGAGGAGCTGGTCGACTTCGACGACATCGCCGACCGGGTCATGGCCATGGCCGGGGAGGTCTCGGCGCCGGAGACCCGGGTGCGGCCGAAGAGGGTGGGGAGTTTCGGGGTGCTGCCCGCGGTGATCGCCACCCCGGTCGCCATGGTCCTCGCCGAACTGCTGCAGAACGCCCTCGAACACGGCCTGGCGAACCGCCCCGGAACCCTCGAGGTGGTGGTGACGCGCGGCGACGAGCGGCTGAAGGTGCTGGTCGCCGACAACGGGAGCGGGCTGCCCGACGACTTCGACGTCGACTCGACCGCGAGCCTGGGCCTGCAGATCGTCCGCACGCTGATCGTGGGGGAGTTGGGCGGGGTCATCGACCTGCGGCCGCGTCAGGGCGGGGGCACGGAAGTGGTCCTGGACATCCCCCTGGACCAGGGGCCGCGTACGGCTCCGCACCCCTGAGCCGGGCGACCGGTCAGCGGCGCGGGCCGTCCGGGCGGAGCGGCGACCTGCGCCGCCGCCCGAGCCGGAGGGCGCGGCGGGCGGGCCGGCCGAGCCCGGCGGGGCCGACGGGCCGATTGAGCTCCGCGGGGCGGACGGGCCGCCCGAGCCCGGCGGGGCCCGGGAAACACGAACGCCCGTGACCTGGGGTCACGGGCGTTGATCCGGCGCGATGTCGATGGGCCGATCTGCGAGCCACGATGCGGCGGACGTCGTTTCTCAGGGTGGTCTCTCAGACGTGGGCGCGAGCGCGGGCGCGGGCGTTCCGGCGCTTCAGGGCGCGGCGCTCGTCTTCGCTCATCGCGCCCCAGACCCCGGCGTCCTGGCCTGAGGTCAGTGCCCAGTTCAGGCAGGCGTCGGTCACCGGGCAGCGGCGGCATACCTGCTTGGCCTCTTCGATCTGTACCAGCGCGGGGCCGGTGTTCCCGATCGGGAAGAACAGCTCGGGGTCCTCGTCACGGCAGGCAGCGCGGTGGCGCCAGTCCATGCGGTCCACTCCTTCGTAGCGCGTGAAGTGTCGACTCCACTTGTGAACGGTTTCACGATGTCGCGAACAGTCCAAGGACCATGGGTAAGGTCCGGGAAGTGTTCATGGCGGTCTCGACCAGGGGTGATACCCGATGCCGCGCGCCACTTAGAGATTCCCAGGGCGTCAGAGAGGGCGCAAGAGCTTTGAGAAACTTTTCTCAAAGTATGGCTGTCGCGTGTGTCACATGGCCGAAACCCGAACGTAACTTCGTGACTCAGATCACGATGCGCACCGCTTTGGGAACGGACCGGAAGGTCACCGACTCGCGTTGCCCGAGGTAGTCCCCGTCGACCTGGAACGCTATCGGCCGGTGGGAGCGCAGCGTGAACTCCGTCAGGTCGTGCAGACCGAGGACCTGGCTGCCGCGCGGCTGCCGCTGGAACGGCGGCAGGATCTGCGACAGCACGTTCAACGTCGACAGCACGTCGAGGCGCCGCAGCCCGAACAGGTCCAGGCCGGTCGCGAACGCCGCCCGCGGGCTCGGGTCGACCGGCCAGGGACCGGCGTACGTCCACGGCGAGGTGTTCGACACGATGCCCATGAAGATGTGACCGAGCGGCGGCTTGCCGGGCACCTCGAGGGTGAGCGCCGGGCGGCGCCGGTCCGTCAGCACGAAGAACTGGCGCAGCGCCGTGCGGATGTACAGCGTGGAGTACGCACGGGAGCCGGCGGCCCGGCGCTGCTCGACGGCGTGGACGACCTCGGCGTCGAGCCCGAGGCCCGCGCAGAACGTGAAGTACCGGTCGTCGGCCATGCCCAGGCCGACCGTACGGTGACGCCCGGCTCGCAGCGCCTCCAGGACCTGCCCGGCGGCGTCGAGGGCGTTGTTCGGCAGCCCGAGGGAGCGGGCGAAGACGTTCGCGCTGCCGGAGGGGACCACGGCGAGCGCTGGCAGGTCCTGCGACGGCCCCGCGGCGAGCAGCCCGTTGACGGCCTCGTTCACGGTGCCGTCGCCGCCCAGGGCGATGATCACGTCGTAGCCCTCGCCGACCGCCTGCTCGGCCAGTTCCATCGCGTGCCCGCGCCGCTGGGTCTCGGCGAGCTCCAGCCGCACCTCGCCGGCGAACGCGCGCATCAGCACGTCCCGGGCTCGCCGTGACGTTGTCGTCGCCTTCGGGTTGGCGATCAAGAGAGCGCGCACGCCAAAAGGGTAGCTTCACCGCAGACCAGTGGATGGTGCGGCCTGGCCATCACGGGGCGACGCGCCCGGCTACTGTTCCGGTTGTGTCCACACGTCCAGCCACTCTGAGCGCCGCAGCCGTCGTCGAGGCCCTGGAAGGGGTCGCCGTGCTGGCCGTCGGCCTGTACGTCGGCGTCGAGGCCGTCATCGGCCGTCCCCACGACCTCGCGAGCGCCGTCGCCCTCGCCTTCATGGCCGTCCTCGGCGGCGCCGGCATCATCGCGGTCGGCTGGGGGCTGTGGCAGGTACGCCGCTGGGGACGCGCGCCCGCGCTCCTCACCCAGATCTTCACCTTGATCATCGCCGTGTCGATGTTCCAGAGTCATCGGCAGGTCCTGGGGATCGTCCTCGTCGTGGTCGCCGTCGTCGGCGCCGCCGCCCTGCTCAGCCCCCCGACGACCCGCGCCCTCATCGACGAGTGACCGCAGACGACGGGCCCGCCGGAGACGACACGCGCAGCAGGGAACGACGCGCCGCCGGGACGGCGGAAACGACGCGCCCGCCGGAACGGGTGTTCCGGCGGGCGTGTTCGGTCGGTCTGTGCGGGCTCAGTCGTCGGCGGTCAGGCCGTCCCGGAGCTGGGCCAGCGTGCGGGCCAGCAGCCGGGAGACGTGCATCTGCGAGATGCCGAGCTCGGCGGCGATCTGCGACTGCGTCATGTTGCCGAAGAACCGCAGCAGCAGGATGCGCTTCTCCCGGGCAGGGAGCTTCTCCAGCAGCGGCTTGAGCGACTCGCGGTACTCGACGCCCTCGAGGGCGTCGTCGACGATGCCGAGGGAGTCGGCGACCGCCGGGGCGTCCTCGTCGCCGGAGTCGGGCGCGTCGAGGGAGACGGTGGAGTAGGCGTTCGCCGACTCCAGGCCCTCCAGCACCTCCTCCTCGCTCATCTGCAGGTGCGCGGCGAGCTCGCTGACGGTCGGCGCCCGGCCCTCGCGCTGGGCGAGGTCGCTGATCGCCTTGGTCAGCGACAGCTTCAGCTCCTGGAGCCGGCGCGGCACGCGGACCGCCCAGCCCTTGTCGCGGAAGTGGCGCTTGATCTCACCGACGATCGTCGGCGTGGCGTACGTGGAGAACTCCACGCCACGCTCGAGGTCGAACCGGTCGATCGACTTGATCAGCCCGATCGTCGCGACCTGGACGAGGTCGTCGAGCCACTCGCCGCGGTTGCGGAACCGGCGGGCGAGGTACTCGACGAGCGGCAGGTGCAGCTCCACCAGCTCGTCCCGGATGCGCTGGCGCTCCGGGTCGCCTTCGGGCAGGGTGGCGAGCCGCTCGAACAGCAGACGCGCTCGAGCGCGGTCGGGCACTCCGTGCTCGTTGCCGGCCACCGTGGTCTTCTCGGTCACGCGTCCACCTCGCTCAGCGGCCCGAAGCCGCGTGGGCGGTGATCGAGTGCCGTGGGGATCGCGGCGTTCATGACGTCTTCCCGCGCCGCTTGTTCATGACGATGGTCACCCGGTCGTCGACACCGACCTTGGCATCGACGTCGCCCGCGAGCGAGCTCAGGACGGTCCAGGCGAACGTGTCCCGGCTGGGCTCCAGGCCGTCCACGGTCAGGACCGAGACCGAGATGCTCATGGCGTCGTCGGTCAGCTCGAACTCGCAGGTCAGATCCGTGCCCGGCACCGCCTGGGCCAGGAGCATCGCGCACGCCTCGTCGATCGCGATCCGCAAGTCCTCGATCTCGTCGAGGTTGAAGTCGAGGCGTGCCGCCAGCCCGGCCGTGGCCGTGCGCAGCACGGAAAGGTAGGCGCTGTCGGCCGGCAGCCGTACGGTCACGACGTCGCGCACGTCGGACACACTCGCCGCCATGGCCGCGGTTTCCTCGGTCACGTCACTCCCTCGTTGGGGCTACCCGCTGATGTCGAAACTACCGCCTCAACGCACCCGCGCGCGCATCCGGCGCGCTCGGACGTCGAAGTGATGATCGTAGAGGCCGGGGGGCGTCTGGCCGCCGACGGGGGCCGCCCGTACGGCCCCTGCTCCCGCGGGCCCGCCGCTGGTCCGATCCCGGCCGAGAGAAGCCCGGATCAGGCGTTCTTGGTCTCCCAGAAGATCTTGGCGATCTCATCGATCTTGGCGAGGAGCTCGTCCGCCTTGGCCACATCGAGGGTGCCCTTGGTGCCGGCGGCACCCGCGAGCTTGGTGGCCTCGTTGAACAGCTGGTGCAGCTGCGGGTACTTCTCGAAGTGCGGCGGCTTGAAGTAGTCCGTCCACAGCACCCACAGGTGGTGCTTGACCAGCTGGGAGCGCTCCTCCTTGATGATCAGAGCCCGAGCGCGGAACACCGGGTCGTCGTTGGCCTGGTACTTCTCGATGATCGCCTTGATCGACTCGGCCTCGATCCGGGCCTGCGCCGGGTCGTACACACCACAGGGCAGGTCGCAGTGGGCCGACGCCGTGGTCTTAGGGCGCAGAAGTCGTGCAAGCACCTGCGTGTCCCTTCCGTTGTTTCGGATCATGCTCCGCTAGCAGACACTACTCCTGGTACCCTTCCCGCGCGCAGAGAGGTGACCCACGTGCAGACGGTCGAGGTCACG
Organism: Actinoallomurus rhizosphaericola; assembly: GCF_024055675.1. Lineage (NCBI taxonomy): Bacteria > Bacillati > Actinomycetota > Actinomycetes > Streptosporangiales > Thermomonosporaceae > Actinoallomurus > Actinoallomurus rhizosphaericola. Next base: position 34,627 of record NZ_JAMXMW010000001.1, read on the forward strand.
GGTGAGTCGATGCTGCCGGTCCTGCGGCCCGGCGACTGGCTCCTCGTACGCCGCGGCGCCCGCCTCGCCCCCGGCCACATCGTCGTCGCGCGTCATCCCCGCGAGGCCCGGCTGATCGTCAAGCGGGTGGCCTGGCGCGACCGCGACGGGTGGTGGCTGGAGAGCGACAACCAGCGGGCCCCAGGACGGCAGGACAGCTGGGACTTCGGCGCCGTGCCGGACGATCTGATCGTCGGGCGCGTCATCGCGCGCTACTGGCCCCGCCCCTCCGTACGGCTCCGCGCGCCCCGGCGGGGCCGGAGCGCGCGGACACGGAACGACGCGTAGAACCTCAGAGCACCTTGGACAGGAAGTTCTGGGTGCGCTCGTGCTGCGGGTCGGTGAGCACCTCGCGGGGGTCGCCCTCCTCCACGACGACGCCGCCGTCCATGAAGACCAGCGAATCGCCGACCTCGCGGGCGAAGCCCATCTCGTGGGTCACCACGACCATCGTCATGCCGTCCTCCGCGAGCCGCCGCATGACGTCGAGGACGTCACCGACCAGCTCGGGGTCGAGCGCGCTGGTCGGCTCGTCGAACAGCATGAGCTTCGGCTCCATCGCCAGCGCCCGCGCGATGGCCACGCGCTGCTGCTGGCCGCCGGACAGCTGCGACGGGTAGCTGTCCACCTTCTCGGACAGTCCCACCTGATCGAGGAGCCGGAGCGCCCGCTCCCGTACGACCTGGCGGGGCTCGCCCTTGACCCGGACCGGCGCCTCCATGATGTTCTGCAGGGCCGTCATGTGCGGGAACAGGTTGAACCGCTGGAACACCATGCCGATGTCCCGGCGCTGCGCGGCGACCTCCTTCTCGTGCATCTCGTGCAGCTTGTCGCCCCGCTGCCGGTAGCCGACGAGGTGCCCGTCCACCCAGAGCCGCCCCGCGTCGATCTTCTCGAGGTGGTTGATGCAGCGCAGGAACGTCGACTTGCCGGAACCGGACGGGCCGATGACGCACATCACCTGACCGCTGCGGACCTCCAGGTCGATGCCGCGCAGGATGTGCAGGCGGCCGAAGTACTTGTGGACGCCCTCGGCCTTGACCATCACGTCGTTCGCCGGTGCGTTCTCCGTCATGCGGACCCCTCCCGTACGGCCGGGGGCTTGGCGTGGAAGGTCGTCAGGTTCCGCCGCAGCCGTTGCAGCGGGGTCGGCGGCAGTTCCCGTGCGGAGCCGCGGCCGAAGTGACGTTCCAGGTAGTACTGCCCGACCGAGAGGATCGAGGTGACGATGATGTACCAGACGCTGACCACGATCAGCAGCGGGATCGTCTTGTAGTTGGCGTTGAAGATGTCCTCGCCGGCCTTCAGCAGTTCGGTGAACGCCACGGTGGAGGCGAGCGAGGTCGTCTTCAGCATCGAGATGGTCTCGTTGCCGGTCGGCGGGATGATCACGCGCATCGCCTGGGGGAGCACGATGCGCCGCATGATCTGCAGCCGCCGCATGCCCAGCGCCTGTGACGCCTCGGTCTGACCCTCGTCCACCGACAGGATGCCCGCCCGGACGATCTCCGACATGTACGCGGCCTCGTTCAGGCCGAGGCCCAGGATCGCCGCGATGAAGGTGGTGACCAGGCTGTTGACGTCCCAGGTGATGAAGGTCGGCCCGAACGGGATGCCGAGCGAGATGTCGCCCATCAGGGACTTGATGTTGAACCAGAAGATCAACTGGACCAGGACCGGCGTACCGCGGAAGAACCAGATGTACAGCCAGGCCGCCGACGACATCAGCGGGTTCGCCGACAGCCGCATCAACGCCAGGATGATGCCGCCCACGATGCCGATGGCCATCGCGATGACCGTCAGCTCCAGCGTGGCGACGAGGCCCTTGAGGATGCCGCCGTCGAAGAAGAACTTCTGGAAGGTCGTCCAGTCGAGGTTCTTGTTGGTGAACAGCATGTGGACGAACATCGCGGCCAGCACGAGGATGACCGCGCCGCTCACCCACCTGCCGGGGTGCCGGACCGGCACGGCCTTGATGCTCTCAGGCCGCGCCGATCCGGTGCTGTCGATCTCGGTCACGTTCGCCTCAGCCACTCGCCCCGTTGACCTTCGGGTCGGTCAGGGCACCCGCGGAGATGCCCCACTTCTCGGTCAGCTGCTTGTAGGTGCCGTCCGTGATCAGATCCTTGACGGCCTTCAGGATCCCGTCCCGCAGGTCGTTCTCGTTCTTCGGGACCGCGATGCCGTACGGGGCCGTGTCGTAGGCGTTGCCGGCGATGACGAACTTGCCGCCGGACTCCTTGGCGGCGTACGCGGCGACCGGCGAGTCGGCCAGCACGGCGTCGGCACGGCCGGCGCCGAGAGCCAGGTTGGCGGCGTTCTGGTCGTCCAGTGAGATCTTCGTCGGAGCCGGCTTGCCGCCCTGCTTGCACTTGTCGAGGCGCGCGCCGGCGTCGGGCTTGGCCGCGGACTTCGGCGTGAGCTCGTCCTCCTGCGTCGTGCCCTTCTCGACGGCGATCTTCTTGCCGCAGAGCGACAGGTCGTCCGGGCTGAGCTTCTCGGGGTTGCCGGCCTTGACCATCAGGCCGGTGCCCGCCGTGAAGTACGTGACGAAGTCGAAGCTGGCCTCCCGCTGCTTGTTGTCGGTGAAGGAGGACATGCCGATGTCGTACTTCTTGCTCTGCAGCGCGGGGAGGATGTTGTCGAACTTGACGTCCTGGAACTCCGCGGTGACGCCCAGCTTCTTGGCGATCGCGGTGCCGAGGTCGACGTCGAACCCGACGATCTGGCCGTTCTGCTTGAACTCGTTCGGGGCGTAGGACGCATCGGTGGCGATGACGATCTTGCCGTTCTTCTTGATCGTATCGAGTGCGCTCTTACTGCCCCGGGACGTCGTCTTGGCGTTACAGGCGGACAGGGCGACGGCGGCCGCCAGGACCGAGATGCCCGCCCCGATGGCGTGACGGCGAAGACCGCTGTGCACGGCGTCCTCCTCCAGGCTTACGGGGCGGTCACGCCCCGGTCGATTGCACGGTGGTTGTGCGACATCTTGGCGCAACCCCGTCCGAAGTGCGATTACTGCCTTGAAACAATCCCACAACGGCCGGACGATCTTCGGGCAGGTCTCAGCTCGCCGCCGCGTTGATCTTGGGCTCGCGGACGGCCCCCGCCGAGATGCCCCACTTGTCGGTGAGCTGCCGGTAGACGCCGCCGTCGATCAGGTCCTTGACCGCTTTGAACACCGCGTCCCGCAGGTCGTCGTGGTGCTTGGGGATCGCGATCCCGTACAGCGCGTCGCCGTACGGCTGCCCCGACGTTTCGAAGCGGCCGGCGGACTGCTTCGCGCCGTAGATCACGGACGGCGTGTCGGCGAGCACGCCGTCGGCGCGCCCCTTGGCGAGGGCGGCGTTGGCGGCGGACTGGTCGTCGAACGACAGCCGGACGGGCGCGGGCCTACGGGCGCTCTTGCACGCGCCCAGGCGCGAGCCGGCGTCCGGCTCGGCCGCGCTGGCAGGCGTGAGCTCCTCCTCCTGCGTCGTTCCCCTCTCCACGGCGATCCGCCGGCCGCACAGGGACGGGCCGTCGGGCCGCAGCCGTTTCGGATTTCCCTTTCGGACCAGCAGCATCGTGCCCGCGGACAGGTACGTCACGAAATCGAGCCGGCTCTCCCTTTCCCGCGTGTCAGTGAACGAGGAGAGGCTGAGGTCGTACTTGCCCTCGGTCAGCGCGGGCAAGATCGACTCGAATTCCATGTCCTGAAACTGCGGTTGAACGCCTAGTTTCCGGGCGATCGCGGTGCCCAGGTCGATGTCGAAGCCCACGATCCGTCCGTCCTGCTTGAACTCGTTCGGCGGATACAGGGCGTCGGTCGCGATGACGATCTTTCCGGCCTTCCGTACGCGGCCCAGGGCGCCTGCGGGATCGGTGTCCCGGCAGGCCGAGAGGGCGGAGGCCGTCGTGAGGGCCGTGAGGGCCGCCGCGATCAGGCGGCGGCCGAAGGGACGGGGACGCAGTGCTCCTCCTCGGGGCGGAGGCGGGGGGACGTACGGGGGAGTCGGACGACATCTTGGCCTACTCTCACCCGGATCGTGATCAAGATTGACACGAATGGATAACGGGCGATGTCTTGTCTCACACATTGCGCCCCGCTGACTGCCGAGCGCCGTAGGGTGTGGGACCATTGGTCGACGGGTGACCCCCGTACACATCGAGAGACGGCCGCGCTGTCCATTGACCCGGAGGCAAATGCGGTCGTCTGCCCGTATTTCCACTAGTAGCAGGGGTCGCTGTGGCCGTTGAGCCTGTCGAACCGCACAATTACGACGATGATCCGGCCTTCGCGTTGCATCGCGGAGGCAAACTCGAGGTCTGTTCCACCGTCCAGGTCCGGGACAACGACGACCTCGCCCTGGCGTACACCCCCGGTGTGGCGCGCGTGTGCTCCGCGATCGCGGAGAGGCCCGAGCTCTCCTACGACTACACCTGGACCTCCAAGGTCGTGGCCGTCATCACCGACGGCACCGCCGTGCTCGGTCTCGGCGACATCGGCCCGGCCGCGGCCATGCCGGTGATGGAGGGCAAGGCGCTGCTGTTCAAGGAGTTCGCCGGAGTCGACTCCGTGCCCATCTGCCTCGACTGCACCGACACGGATGAGCTGGTCGAGACGATCACCCGCCTCGCGCCCAGCTTCGGGGGCATCAACCTGGAGGACATCAGCGCGCCGCGCTGCTTCGAGATCGAGGACCGGCTGCGCGAGGCCCTCGACATCCCCGTGTTCCACGACGACCAGCACGGCACCGCGATCGTGGCGCTGGCCGCGCTGCGCAACGCGTCGCGCCTCATCGGCAGACCCCTGTCGAAGATGCGCGCGGTCGTGGCCGGGGCCGGTGCCTCCGGAGTGGCCGTGTCCCGCATCCTGCTGAACGCCGGGATCGGGGACCTCGCCCTCTCCGACAGCAAGGGCCTGATCCACGAGGGCCGCGAGGGGCTGAACCCCATCAAGCGGGCGCTCGCCCGTGAGACCAACCGCGCCGGGCTCAAGGGCTCCACCGAGGACGCCCTGCACGGCGCCGACGTCTTCATCGGCCTGTCGGGCGCCACCATCCCGGAGGACTGCCTCGACGTGATGGCCGAGGACGCCGTCGTGTTCGCGCTGTCCAATCCGGAGCCGGAGATCCACCCGGAGATCGCCCGGCGGCACGCCCGCGTGGTCGCGACGGGGCGGAGCGACTTCCCCAACCAGATCAACAACGTGCTGGCGTTCCCCGGGGTGTTCCGCGGGGCCCTCGACGTCCGCGCGCACACGATCACGGAGGGGATGAAGCTCGCGGCGGCCGGCGCGCTGGCCGACGTGGTCGGCGACGACCTGTCCGAGGACTACGTCATCCCGAGTCCCTTCGACGAGCGCGTCGCGCCCGCCGTCACCCAGGCGGTCGCCGACCAGGCCCGCAAGGACGGCGTCGCCCGACTCTGACCCACCCGCACCGCGGCCCGCGCACCTCACCCAAGGCGCGCGCGGGCCGCGGCGCGTTTCCGCCAACGGTGACTTCGTACAGTGATTACCAAGGAACCGATTGTGATCATTGACATCTTTATGTCACGCTGCCGACACTGAAGGCATGCGGAGGACGACGGTGCGGATCGACGATCAGCTACTCGCGGACGCCAAGGCGTTCGCGGCCCAGCAGCATCGCAGCCTGAATTCGGTCATCGAGGATGCGCTGCGTCAACTGTTGCGGCGTGCGGACGCTTCCTCTCGAGAGCCCGCCGCGTTCCCCACGTACGGCGGCACTGGACCGGCCAGACCCGATATCGACCTGAACGATCCTCGCGTACTCAAGAGTCTCATGTACGAAGAGGAAGACGAGGATTACAGGATGCGAGCCCGTGATGCGGCTGGTTGATGTCAACGTCCTGGTGTACGCCCATCGCCCGGATATGGCCGATCACGAGCAGTATCGGGGCTGGCTCTTCGAGATGATGGACGGCCCAGAACCCTTCGCAGTGTCGGACCTCGTACTGAGTGGGTTCGTTCGGGTGGTGACGAATCGGCGCATCTACAAAGATCCGACACCACTCACTACGGCGTTGGCCGCCGTGTCCACTCTTCGCAACCGGTCGAACTGTGTCCCTCTCGTACCGGGTCCGCGTAACTGGGCCATCTTCACCGAACTCTGTGAGAAGACCGGCGCCAACGGCAACGACGTGGCGGATGCCTATCACGCCGCCCTCGCCATCGAGCATGGGTGTGAGTTCATCACCACGGACAAAGGCTTCAGCCGGTTTCCAGGGTTGCGGTGGCGGCATCCCCTGAACTGATCGTCTGGCGAGGGGCGGGTTAGGCTGCGGGCATGTTCGCCGTCACTGCCGCACGCATCGATGCCGACGACCCGCTGAACGCGCTGGAGTTGGGGGATCGTCCCGAGCCGACGGTTCCCGAGGGGTGGACGACCGTCACCGTCAAGGCGGCCGCGCTCAACCATCATGACGTCTGGACGCTCCGCGGTGTCGGGATCCGGGAGGACCGGCTGCCGATCGTCCTGGGCTGTGACGCGGCCGGGGTCGACGAGGACGGCAACGAGGTGATCGTGCACTCCGTCATCGGCGATCCGGAGCGGGGCGGGGGCGACGAGACGCTCGATCCGAAGCGCTCCCTGCTGTCGGAGTCCTATGACGGCACGTTCGCGGAGAAGGTCGCGGTGCCGCGCCGCAACCTGGTGCCCAAACCCGCCTCGATCTCGTTCGAGGAGGCGGCCTGCCTGCCGACCGCGTGGCTGACGGCCTACCGGATGCTGTTCGACAAGGCCGGGCTGCAGCCCGGGTCGACCATCCTGGTCCAGGGCGCGGGCGGCGGGGTCGCCACCGCGCTGATCGCGCTCGGCGCGGCGGCCGGTTACCGCGTCTGGGCCACCAGCCGTACCCAGGAGAAGCGCGAGCGCGCCCTCGAACTGGGCGCCGACCAGGTCTTCGAGTCCGGGGCGCGGCTGCCCGAGCGGGTCGACGCGGTGATGGAGACCGTGGGCCAGGCCACCTGGTCGCACTCCCTGAAGTCCCTGCGGCCCGGCGGGCGGATCGTCGTGTCCGGCGCGACCAGCGGCCAGGCGCCGCCGGCCGAGCTGAGCCGTGTGTTCTTCCTGCAGCTGTCGGTGGTGGGCTCCACGATGGGCACCCGGGACCAGCTCGTACGGCTGGCACGCTTCCTCGACAAGACCGGCGTGCGCCCGCGGATCGACCGCGCCATCCCGCTGAGCCAGGCCCGTGACGGCTTCGCGGCGATGATCGAGGGCGATGTCTTCGGGAAGATCGTCTTCACCGTGTGATTGGTCTTAGGACCACTCGCGGCTACCAGCCCGGGTTCTCGGGGAGCGCCAGCGAGAGGTACTTGTCGTCCTCGGAGACCATCAGCCCCACCTGGCAGCAGCCGTCCAGGAAGGCGGTGACCTCGCCCAGCGACAGGTCGAATCCCCCGTCGAGCAGTGCCTGGTGGACGCGCTTACCGGCCCGCGCGGTGTCGCCGCACGCCTCGTACGCCTCGGCCTGCCAGCCGCGCAGCACCGCCTTCCGCGGGCTGCCCGTACGAGTGTCGATGACCTTGAGTCTGCCGGGCAGGCGCTCGTAGAACAGCACCGGCCGGTCGCCGCTCGCCCATCTGCGCTTCCACTCCATGACCGCGGACGCCATGACGCCGTGGCTGTCAGTAGAGGCGACGTCCGGGGCTTCGAAGTCGAAGAAGTAGGCGATGCGGGAATGGTCCAGCTCAGGCGGGTAGACGTACTTGTAGCTGGCCTGCGGGTGGACGCCGGAGATCGCGAACGACGGATCCGTGAAGTACGGGCTGAAGCGTTCGAGCCAGATGCCGACGTGGCTCCCCGGCGGTTGCAGGTGATGCAGCAGCGGAAGCAGCTCGGCCTGTTCGGTGTAGTCCTGGTCGGTCTCGCCGGGGAAGCCGAGCAGGACGTGCCAGGCGAGCGAGATGCCGTGATAGCGCGCCCACTTCAGCAGCCGGATGTTGATGAGCTTGCTGGAGCCCTTGCGCATCAGCCCGAGGACGTGGGTGCTCAGGCTCTCGATGCCGGGCTGGATCCGCCGGATGCCGGCCCGTCGCATGAGCGCCAGCTGCTCCCGTGTCAGGTTCGCCTTGACCTCGAAGAACATGTTGAGGTCCCAGCGCCGCTCCGCCAGCTCGGTGCAGAACGAGGACAGGTACGCCATGTCGAGGATGTTGTCGACCGCGTCGACGCGGTGTGTCGGATGGGCGCGGAGGAGTTCCTCCAGGTCGGCGAGTGCCTGTTCGCCGCTCTTGGAGCGGTAGTTCATGCCGAGGGCGTTCAGGCCGCAGAACGTGCAGTGGTGCTTCTGCCCCCACCAACAGCCCCGGGAGAACTCGACGAGGAGCCGCACCTCGCTCTCGCCCAGAACGCGTGACCGGTCGTGCCGCTCCAGGGCGCGGAAATAGTCGTCATAGTCGGGCGCCGGAAGGACGTTCAGGTCGTATGTGCGCGCGGCTTCGCCCACGTCGCCGTGGTCCGCTTCCCGGCGATGCACGCCCGGGATCGGGCGGGACGCGCCGGCGGCGAGGTCGTGCAGCAGCGCGGGCAGGGCGATGTCCCCCTCCCCGGACACCACGTAGTCCAGCCACGGCAGCTCCTCGGCGTAGGCGGCGCCCATCCCGCCGTCGAAGTTCGCCCCCCCGTAGATCAGCGGCAGGTCCGGGAAGCGCTCCTTCAGCCGGCGTCCCAGCGCGAGTGAGGCGGTGTTCTGCAGGAAGGTCGAGGAGAATCCGACGGCGTCGTAGGAGGACCAGTCCACCAGGTCGAGGCAGCCGTCGATCCAGGCGGGAAGGACCTCCCGGCGATAAGCGATCAACTGGTCGGGGCCGTTCTCCAGGATCTTCGACCAGGCCGCCGGCACCTCCGGGTACTCGGCGAAGTAGTCGGCCTCCGGCCGGATGTCCCCGAAGGCGGCGTAGGAGAACAGCCACTCTCCCAACTGGTGGAACCGGTCGTCGTTCATCCGCGCGATCGGGTCGTAGATCTTGTTGCCCAGCAGGGCGCTCAGCTCGACGTTGAGATAGAGCACGTCGCAGTGGTGGCCGGCCCTCTTGACGATCGCCTGCAGCAGACCGCACTGGATGGAGGGCGAGTCGACCCAGCACCACGGCATGTTGACCAGGGCCACCCGGAGGGGCCGTGGCGGGGGCCCGGGAATCGGTGGGGACTGATCCTTGGGCGCCAGCGGCAGCACTCTGGTCATCGCCCCGGTTCCCGCCGGTTCACCGGCGGCCGCACTCGGATGCAATTTCTCCTCCTCTGTGGAGAGCGCTATGCGCACTCAGATGTCGCCGTTGAGCCGGGCGGTGAGCTTGATGAGCGCCCGGAGCCGGTCGCGGCTCACCCCTTGTCCGGCGACCGGGAGGGTGAACGCCCTGCCGGAGGGCAGGACCGCCACCGAGCTGTCGCCTCGGCGCGCGCTGCCTCGTCCGCCGAGCCAGGGAGCGATCGACGTACTGCTCGCGCCCCCGTTGCGCTTGAGGAGGAAGAACTGGTCCCGTACGTCCGCGAAGCCGGCGAACTCCTCGATGTTGGCGAACGGGATGGTCGGATCGGTGATCGGCACGAGATCGACGCCGGGGTCGTCGAGTGGCGGGGCCGGCCGGAGACGGCGCCCGAACTCCGCGAAGTACAGCAGGGTGTGGGCCGTGTCGATCCCGCCGACGAACGGCCGGTCGTCCGACGTGCGCCGGACGAGGCTGATTCGCTCGTCGTCGACCCGTCGGTCGATCTCCCCGGGCCACCGGTCCGCTTCCTGGGCCGTGTCCCGCCAGGGCAGGTAGCGCGCGACGTCCTCACTCGGCGGGAGCGGAAGGATCTCGACCGCGAACGCGCCGGGATTCTTGGCGATGATGGAGCCCGGTGTCAGGGAGAACGTGCCGATCGCGGCGAGCGACCACAGGTCGTCGTGTTCGAGCAGGAAGTCGTACGTGCGAGCCGCCTCGTCGTCACGCTCGCCGGGGAACCCGGTGAACCCCATCATCTGGGCGCCGATGTCGTTCCTGGCCAGGTCGCGGAGGATGTCCGGCACGTCCGTGAGCCGTACCCCCTTGTCGATCAGGTCGAGCACGCGCTGCGACCCCGACTCGTAGCCGAAGGAGATGGCGACGCAGCCGGCGTCCTTGAGCCTCTTGGCCATGTCCCGCTTGGGGAACGTCCGTTCCAGGCGGAGTTCGGCGCTCCACCGGACCGGATCGCGCAGGTCTTTCATGGCGTCGCAGAGCAGGCGGAGGTAGCGCGGGGACATGGCGTCGACGGCGAAGTACACGGTACGGCCGAAGGCGGTGATCTCCTCAAGGTCCTTGATCACCGCATCGACGGGACGCTCCCTCGACGGCGAGGTCGGGCGGTCGGAGTTCAGGCCGTAGTCGCAGAAGGTGCACTTGTTCCAGTAGCAGCCCCGCGTGGGGCTGTAGAGGATCACCGGCTCCGGTGACCAGTAGGCGTCCCAGTCCCAGACGTCGTAGGCGGGCGTCGGCAGGTCCGCGACGTTCTCATAGTTGATCGACGGGGATTGCCCGGTGTCCTCGCGGGTCAGCACGCCCGGGATCCCGGCGAGGTCGCGCCCGTCCCGCACGGCGGCGAGGATGCCGCAGAACGGCGTCTCCCCCTCGCCGGGGACGATGAGGTCGGCGTCGGTGAAAATGCGCCAGTAGTCCCCAGGGACCCGTGCGAAGCGGACGTGGTCGCAGACCTCGGTGCCGCCGAACACGATGACGGTCTCCGGGCGGGCCGCGCGGATCTCCCGCGCGAGGCGCAGCGCCATCGGAAGCTGCCCGGTGTAGGCGACCGAGAGGCCGACCACCCGCCATTCGCGTTCCCCGATCAGGTCGCGGAACGGCCCGTGGACGTAGGGGTCGAACGGGCCGGTCAGGCGGTCGATCAGCGCCGGATCGCACAGGTCCGCGTAGCAGGCGAGGTTCACCACCGGCCCGGGCAGGATCTGGAAGTCGGCGATGCTCTGGGGAATCCCGTCGAGGGAGAGCAGTTCCTGCCAGCGCTTCATCGCGAAGACGGCCTGCCGGTAGGTCGGATGGTGGTAGAAGGACCGGCCGTCACGGAAGATGTCGATGGCCCTGCCGACGAAGTCCGGGGTGAGCCCCTCCGCGCCGAGCGCGGCGCGATAGTCCAGCTCGTCCGCCCTGGTGAGGCCGGCGGACGCCTCGATGCGCTGCCTGGTCGCGGCCGCCCGCTCCAGCAGCCGGCCGACGTTCTCCGGGCGTGCCAGATGGTTGAGCGCGTCGATGTTGGCGTCGACGCACCGGCCGCCGGAGAATCCCGCGCGCCGTGCCGCCGCCACGAGGTACGGAATCGAATGATAGGGCTGGGTGGGGTCGGTCAGCGGCGGATTGATCAGCAGATACGGCAGATCGCTTTCCCGATGCCGCCGATTGCGGATCGCAGGTATTTCGGTCAGGAATGTGGCCACCCGTTCCTCCGCGATCGCACTGGATCCCGCCCATCGGATTAATGATCGCGAGTTTGGCATGGCCGTCTGGTAATGGGAAGTCACGGTCGCCGTGCTGTTCTTAAGACCGGTGGCGAGTGATTTTAGAACGCCCCGCGATCTGTCTTAAGAATCCGGTCACGGCGAGGGTGGACGGCGACCTGGACGCGACATATGTTCGCGGCAGTCCTCGATCACCAGGAGGTTCGAGTGTCCAAGGACCCACCCGCCCCGCTCGACACGGCCGGTCTGCAGCGGCTCCCGGAGCCGATGAGAGCCGTGTTCGACGATCTCAGCCCGGAAGAACTGAGGGTGGCCAACACCATCCAGGAACGGCTCAACGCCCTGGTGCCGGACGTCGAAGGCCAGATCAGCGACCCCGGCAGCGGCGGCGGTGGCGGCAACACCAACAACACTCTCTGCTAGGGCAGTACCGGACCCCATAATTCCGGATGATCACCAGGAGGAACGCATGTCCAAGGACCCGATCGCCCCACTCAACGCGGCCGGTCTGCAGCGACTTCCGCAGCCGATGAAGGCCGTCTTCGAAGACCTCAGCCCGGAAGAACTCAGGGTGGCCAGCGCCATCCAGGAACGGCTCAACGCCGTGACGCCGGACGTCGAAGGCCAGATCAGCGACCCCGGCAGCGGCGGCGGTGGCGGCAACAACAACAACACTCTCTGCTAGCGGATTCCCCGAACCGCGTTGGCGGAATTCCCGGCCCGCCATTTCCGGCGGGCCGGGAGAACAAACGCTGTGAGGTGAAGCTATGGGGGAGAAGGTCAGCCGCTATGTGGTCGTCAGCGACCACGTCTACGGTGACGACGAAGGACTCCGGGTCTCGATTGTTTACGCCACACGGACCGCGAAGGCGCTGTTCGTCGTGCCGCGGATCGCCGACGCCGTAAGGGCGGGCGACCTCGGCGCCGTCCCGCCGGCCACGCTCGCCCAGCTGAGGCAGGCGCAGGCCGTGGTGCCGGACGGGGAGGACGAGCTCGAGGCGATCCTGGAGCGCAACCGGACGGCCGCCCTCGACACCTCGGCGGCGAGCTTCATCCTGCTGCCCACGTCGTACTGCAACATGGGCTGCACGTACTGCGGGCAGGAGCATGTGCGCGGGCGGCTGACCGCCGACCATCGCGATCGGGTCCGCGCTCGGGTGCTGCGTGCCCTGCGGCTGCCGGCGACCCGGCGGTTGAACGTGGACTGGTTCGGCGCCGAACCGATGATGGGATACGCCGTCATCCGCGACCTCGCTCCGGATTTCGTGCGCGCCGCCGCTGAAAAGGGCGTCGATTACACGTCCGCCATGGTGACCAACGGCTCCCTGCTGACCTCCAGGAACCTGGACGTCCTCATCAGGGAATGCGGGATATCGACGTTCTTCCTCACGATCGACGGCCCGCCCGAGGTACACGACGTTCACCGGCCGATGAAGAGCGGTCGCGGATCGTTCTGGAAGATCATCCGCACCGTCCGCGCGGCGCTCGACAACGACGACTACAGGCACGTGACGTTCGACTTCCGCACCAACGTCGACGTGCACAACCAGGACGCCATTCACCGGTACATCGAGCTGATGGCCGAGTTGGGATTCGCCCGCCCGAACGTCAACTTCAGCCTCGCCCGCGTGCGCCCCTGGGGGAACGACGTCTCGGCCATCGAACTGGCCGGAAAAGAGTACGCCGAACGCGAGCTCCCCTGGCTGGCGGCCATGCAGGAACACGGCCTGCCGTTCTCGCGGCTGCCCACGCTCGCCAAAAAGATCACCTGTCCGGCGGTTAAGCGGACGGCGGAGCTGATCGGCGGCAATGGGAACATCTTCTCCTGCACGGACCACCCCCTCGTGCCCGAGGCGGAACGGACCAGTGCGCTCGCGCACATCGCCCAGGCCGACCTGCCGGACATCCGGCCCAAGGGCGAGTTCGACGACTGGAACGACGAGATCGCGCAGGGCAGGTCCTGGTGCAAGGACTGCGTCTTCCTGCCCACCTGCGGGGGCTTCTGCCCCAAGGCCTGGCACGAGGGCAATCCGCCGTGCCCCAGTTACCGGCACAACGTTCAGGGACGGCTCGACCTCATCGCCGGGCGGCTCGGCCTGCGGCCGGTCCCGGCGGATGGCCTGATGCCGCTGTGAAGAGCTACTTCAACCTTCTCCTGGGCGCCAGCGGCGCGGCCAACGTGATCAACCTGCCCGGTTACCTGATCGCGCTGCGGCGGTTGCCGCGAGTCCGGGTGCACGTGGTCATGACGGCCACCGCGGCACGGCTGCTGCCGATCGAGACCGTACGGCTGGTGAGCGACGCGGCGTACGGCGAGGGGGAGGGCAATCTCGATCCCGGCCACGCGCGGCTGGCGGCCTGGGCGGACCGGTTCATCGTGCTGCCGGCGACCGCGCACACGCTGGCGCAGGTCGCACACGGTTTCGCCGGGAACCTGCTGACCGCGACGCTGCTGGCGCACCAGGGCTCGGCGATCTTCTTCCCCAGCATGAACGCGGAGATGTGGCGGAAGCCGAGCGTGCAGCGGAACGTCGCCCAGCTGCGGGCGGACGGGTACCACGTCGCCGACCCGGTGATGGCGCCGGCGTGGGAGATCGCCAGCGAGTCCGTCCGTACCGGGCCGGGGCTGCCGTCGCCGGCGCAGGTCGCCGGGATCGTCGAAGAGATCATCACGCCGCACCTGACCGCCGTGGCCGACGAGGAGGCACGGTGAGCCGGACACTGATCGCCGCGATCAAGTCGCCGCTGACCACGGGCCCCATGGCCGTCCGGGGGTTCCCCCGGCTGATCGCCGGGCAGTTCACCTCCAGCCTCGGGGACCTGTGCTCGGCGATCGCGCTGCCGTGGCTGATGCTGTCCGTCTCCGGCGGGCCCGTCCTGCTCGGCTCCGTGCTGGCCTGCTACGGGATCAGCCGGGCCGTGGCGACACCCATCGGCGGCGTCCTCACCGACCGGTACGGCGCGCGCCCGATCATGCTGTCGACGGATCTCGTCCGGTGCGCGCTGACCGCGCTGCTCGGCGTGCTGGCCTACGCCGTCACCCCGTCGTTCGCGTGGCTGGCCCCCATCGCGCTCGTGCTCGGCGCCTGCGGCGGGCTCTTCGTACCGGCCTCCTTCGTGCTGTTGCCGTCGTTCCTGCCGGACGCGGACCTGACCGCCGGGAACTCGATGTCCTCGGCCGCCACCCGGCTCGGCAGCCTGCTCGGGCCGGCCCTCGGCGGCATCCTGATCTCCGCGTTCGGCCCCGGCCCCGCGCTGTTCGTGGACGCCGCGACCTACCTGGTCTCCGCGGCCACGCTGTACGCGCTCGCGGTGCCGAAGGCGGTCACCGGGCAGGACCGGGAGGAGGAGAAGGCGGTGACACTCCGGGCGGTCCTGTTCCGCGGCCGGTTCCTGCAGATCGTGCTCGTCACGGCGGCCGTCGGGAACCTCGTGTACACCGGGGTCTCGGAGGTGGCGCTGCCCGCGCTCGCGCACCGCGACTTCGGCGCCGGCGGGTACGGCACGATGCTCGCCGGGCTCAGCGCCGGCCTGATCGCCGGGTCGCTGCTGGCCCGCCTGGAATGGCAGGGGCTGCGGTCGGCGTACCTCCTGGCGATCCTGGCGGTCGTCATGAGCCTGTCCGTGGCGCTGGTGCCCTTCACCGGCGGGCTGGCCGGAGCGACCGTGTGCATCACCGCCTTCTCCGTCGCCAACGGCTGGTCCGGGATCGTCCTCATGACGATGTTGCAGCTCTGGGCCCCGCGGCACCTGCTGGCCCGCGTGATGAGCGTCATGCTGCTGGCGATGTCCGGCACGTTCCCGATCTCGGCCGCGCTGTCCGGCTGGGCGGTGGACCGGCTCGGGGTGAGCGTGCTGTTCCCCGTCGCGGGCTGCGCCATCGGCGTCGCGATCCTGTGGGCCGTCGCCCACCCCACCTTCCGGAACGTCAATCCGGGCGACCGGTACACCGAAGAGCCGGAGCCGGTGGCCGGTTCCGCCGAGCCGGTCGGTTAGAGCGAGCAGAGAGGGGGAGAGGCGAATGGCATTCGACGCGCTGTCGGCCCTGCGGGAGAGCGGTCACTGGGTGGACCTGCTCTCGGCGGACCAGAGACGGGTCCTGGCCGAGCTCACCGAGGACGAGGTGAGGCTGCTCAACAGGATCAAGCACCGGCTCGACGAAGCGGCCCCGGACGTCCAGGGCCAGGAACTCAAGTTGCTGTGACGAAAGCGAGCCTCGGTGTCCGACCACACGGCGTGCCGCGCCTGCGGTGCCAGATTGTCCGAAGGCCATCGGTTCTGCCCGTTCTGCGGCGTCGTGGTGGAGGTGACGGAACCGGGCCCGGACGTCCGCAAGAGCGTCGCCGTGCTGTTCATCGACCTCGTGGACTCCACGGTCCTGGGTGAACGGTTCGACCCGGAGCTGTTGCACGGCGTCCTCCGGCGCTACTACGGCGTGTGCGGTGACGCCGTCACCGCGCACGGCGGCGTGATCGAGAAGTTCATCGGCGACGCGGTCATGGCCGTGTTCGGCCTGCCGGTCAGCCATGAGGACGACGCCCTCCGGGCGGCGCAGGCCGCGAGGTCGATCGTCGAGGCGGTTCCCCGCCTCGCCGCCGCGTTGCAGTTCCCCGGCCTCGGGCTGAACGTCCACTGCGGAGTCGCCTCGGGAGAGGTGGCGGTGATCAGCGGCCCGGGCGTCGACCTGCGGATCGTCGGCGACACCGTCAACACCGCCGCACGGCTGCAGAGCGCGGCGCCACCGGGCGAGATCCTGATCAACGCGGAGGCCGCGCACCTCGTCCGCGGCCGCATCGGCCTGGAGGAGCTGGGGCCGCTGTCCCTGAAGGGCAAGGCCGAACCGGCACGGGTCTGGCGGGTCACGACCGCGGCTCCCGAACAGGCTCTCGTCCGGGCCCCGCTGATCGGGCGTTCGGCGGAACTGGCGAGCCTGACGGCCTGCTACCGGCAGGCCGTGGCCGACCGGGAGTGCCGCCACGTCCAGGTGGTCGGCGAGCCCGGCATCGGCAAGACCCGGCTCGTCCAGGAGTTCCTCGCCCGGATCCCGCCCGATGAGGCCCTCGTGCTGACCGGCTCCTGCCAGCCGTACGGCCGGGACATCACGTTCCATCCGCTGCAGTCCATGCTGCGCGACTCGCTGCCCGGCGGCCTGCCATCCGTCGAACGGCTCCTGAGTGAGGACGAACGGGCCCGGCGGACGCTGTCGGCCGTCGCCGGCGAGGATCCGGGACGGCTCCCGGCCGGTGTCGAGGAGATCCGCTGGGCCGTCGTCCGGCTGTTCACCGCGCTCGCGGAGCGCCGGCCGCTGATCCTGGTCTGGGAGGAACTGCAGTGGGCCGAGCCCATGCTCGCCGCCCTCATCGAGAACCTCAGCGGCGAACTGACCGGCCTGCCCATCCTGGTCGTCCGCGTGGCACGGGACGAGCCACCGTCGAGCACCGGGCGGACGATCCGGCTGGGGCCCCTCGATCCGGCCGACACGTCGACACTGGTGGGCGCGCTCTCGTCCGGCCTCGCCGAGGTGACCGCCCAGCAGGAGCGGCCGGCGATGGCCGGGATCGCCGAGCGCAGCGGAGGGAACCCGCTGTTCGCCACGATGCTGATCGGCGCCCTCGCGGACGGCGACCCGGCGATGGCCGCGTACGGCGACCCGGGCACGCTCGCGGACGGCGACCCGGCCGCCCCGGAGCTTCCGCCCACGATCTCGGCGCTGCTGCGCGCGCGGATCGACGCCCTTCCCGCCGCCGAGAAACGCACGCTGCAGTGGGCCGCCGCCTGCGGCCGCGACTTCGACCTCGACCAGCTCCGCGCGCTCGGCGGTGAGGACGGGGCGCCCGAGGGCGACGTGGCCCGCCCGCTCGCCGGCCTGACGCGGCGCGGCCTCGTCCACCGGCTCCCGTCGGGCCGGCTGCAGTGCGCGCAGGTGCTGATCCGCGACACGTGCTACGGAATGACGGCGAAGACGCTGCGGGCACGGTGGCACGCGCTGCTGTCGGACCGGGCGGGCCCGCCCGGCGAGGCCATGTACCACGCGGAGCGGAGCGCGCTGCTCTACCGCGACGTCGGCCCGGACGACCCGCGGCTGGCCGCGCTCTCCGACCGCGCGGTACGGCTGCTCGTCGCGGAGGGGACGACGGCGCTGCACCGGCGCGACACCGGGGCCTCCCGGTCGCTGTTCGAACGGGCGCTGCGCCTGCTGACCGGGCACGGTCGCCGGTACGCGGACGTGACCATCCGCCTGAGCGAGGTGCTGCTGGCGCGCGGAGACGGCGAGGGAGCGCTGCGCGTCCTGGACGAGGGCGCCCGGCGCGTCGACGCGGCGCATCGGATCACGGTGGGCTTGCAACGCGACATCGTCGGCTTCCGCCTGGGACGTACCGGCTTCGACACCGCACGGACGAGCCTGGACCGCTACGAGGCCGGCCTGCGCGACCGGCCGGACGACCACCTGAACTGGTGCCTGCTCCACCAGTTCCGCGGCTTCGTCGAGCTCAGCGCGGACCGGGTGGGCAGGGCGGAGGCGGCGTTCCGCGACGCCCTCGACCGGGCGCGGCGGCTGGACGAGCCCTGGATCGCGGATCGGCTGTCGAGCGCCCTGTGCGAGCTCGTCCAGTGGTCCCCGACCACGGTCGCCGAGGGACTGGCGCTGTGCGACGAGCTGTGCCGACGGTTCGCCGCCGACCGGCTCCTCCTCATCCCCGTCCTGACCACGCGCGCCCGCCTGCTCGCCCTCGCCGGGGACGTCGCCGGTGCGCGCGCGACGCTGGCGTCCGCGCGGGAGGACGCCTCGGCGATGCACGCGGCCCTGCCCGAGATCGCGATCAACCAGTCGGAGGCGGTGCTGCTGTCGCTGCTCGGCGAGCACACCGCCGCCGGCGGCCGGTTCGCCGAGGCGGCCGGGATGCTGCGCGGCCAGGGCCATCTCCAGCCCGCGCTGACGCTCGAGGTCTACGCGGCGCGGGAGATGCTGCGCGCCGGCCGCGAGGAGGCGGCCGCCCGTGCCATCGCCGAGCTGGAGGAGAACGAGCTGGTCGCCCGGGCGCGGATCTGGCTGCGGCTGCTGCGCGCCCGCCTCGCCTGCGCGGCCGGCCGCGCCGGTGAGGGGTTCCACCGGGCCCGCTGGGCGCTCGACGCGCTGGAGACCGACGATCCGTGCCTACGCGGCGACGCGTGGTTCGAGTACGCGGTCATCTCGCGTGCGGCGGGCCGGACGGACGAGGCGGCGTGGGCCGTCGCCGAGGCCGAGACCTGCTACACCGCGAAGGGCGCGGACCTCCCCGCCGGCGCGGCGCGACGGTGGGCCGCGGCGACGACGGGCGGTGAGGCATGACGCATCCCTGGCATCGGCCGGCCACCGAGCACTTCCCGGGCGTCCCCGCCTGGGGGGTGCCGACCTCACAGGTGCCGCTCCAGACCCTGCCCGTCGTCCACCTGGAGAACGTCACCCCCGAATGGGCGTGGGGCGGCGCCGACGGCGGCGGCGTGCGGGTCTGCATCGTCGACAGCGGGGTCGACGGCGCCCACCCGCAGGTGGCTCCGGTGGATGAGGCGATGACCGTGGTCTTCGACGAGAACGGCGATCCGAGCATCGTGCCGACCGAGCCCGTGGACACGGCCGGGCACGGCACCGCGTGCGCGGGCATCGTACGGTCGATGGCGCCCGGCGTGTCACTGTCGTCGATGCGGGTGCTGACCGACTCGATCGCCGGGACCGGCCGGGCGCTGCTGGCGGGCCTGGAGTGGGCGATCGACGCCGGGTTCGACGTCATCAACCTGAGCCTGGCGACGCGGAAACCGGAGTTCGTCCCGGCGCTCCACGACCTGGCCGACCGGGCGTACTTCCGGCGCTCGGTGCTGGTGGTCTCGGCGCACAACATGCCGGTCCGCAGCTTCCCGTGGCCGTTCGCCTCGGTCGTCTCGGTGGCCAGCCACGACCAGGGCGACCCCTTCCTGCACTACTACAACCCGTCTCCGCCCGTGGAGTTCTACGCCAACGGGGTCGGCGTCCCGGTGGCGTGGCCGGGAGGCGGGCGGACCCGGAGCTCCGGCAACAGCTTCGCCGCCCCCCACATCACCGGGCTGTGCGCGCTGATCCTGAGCAAGCACCGCTGGCTCACGCCGTTCCAGCTCAGGTCGGTGCTCTACCAGACCGCCAAGAACGTCATCGGAGTCGACCATGCCGCTGCAGAACTACTCGCTCCCGGACACCCGCACGGACCAGACCGCGTCGCTCACTGAACGGCAGCTCCTGTACTCGGTGGTGGAGATCGCCCGCAACGTCTTCGGCGCGGCGGCGTCGTCGATCTTCCTGATCGACGACGACACCGGGGAGCTCGTCTTCGAGGCGGTCGCGGGGGAGGGCGACGCCCACCTGCCGGGGACCCGCTTCCCCGCCGGGACCGGCATCGCCGGGTGGGTCGCGACGAGCGGCCAGCCGATGTACGTCGACGACCTGTCCGGCAGCACGCGGTTCGCCAGGGACGCGGCGGCCTCGACCGGGTACGTGCCGGACAAGCTCATGGCCGCCCCGCTGATCCGCGGCGAGGACTGCATCGGAGTGCTGGAGGTCCTCGACGCCTCCCAGACCTCCCGCAGTGAGCTGACCGACCTGGACCTGCTCGGGCTCCTCGCCATCCAGGCCGCCATCAGCCTGGAGATCTTCATCCGCGCGCACCGGCGCCCGACCGTCCCCCGCCAGGCCGGCCCCCACCCGGCCGGCGACGACCCGTACCTGCTGGTGGCCCGGATCGGAGACGGGCTGAGCACGGCGGACCCGGCCGCGGTGACGCTGGCGACCACCCTGCTGAAGGCCGCCGCCGACATCGTCGCCGGTGGGCGGCCGACCGCGTGATCCCCGGCGAGGAGAGCGTCGTCTTCTTCACACGGACGGCCGACGCGGAGGTGTCGGAGCTGGAACGGCTCCTCGCCCTGCTCGGCGTCCCCTCCCTGCGGATCGACGCCGACGTCCTCGGACCGATCCAGGTCGAGCCGACCACCCCGGCGACCATCCGGATCGGCGGCCGGGCCGTCCGCCCCACGGCGAGCTGGACGCGCAGATTCTGGGCCTCCGCCATGCCGCCGGCGCGTACCCCGGTCGACGTGCTGCGCCGGGACAGCTGGCTCGCCCTCGCCGCCCAGCTCGCCGGATCGGCCCCGGCCGCACTGCCCGGCCCGCGCATGGGACTCCTGGAGCAGCTGACGGACGCCGCCGCGAGCGGCGTGGGCGTCCCGGCGACCGTCGTCGGCACGGGCCTGGCCGAAGCCGCCGACCTGCTGCCCGGCGACCGGCTGATCGTCAAGGTACTGGACGCGCACTTCGTCGAGTCGGCGCCGGGCACACTGCACGGCTTCCTTCCGTGCGTCCTGCCGCGCGCGGAGGTCGCCGGGCTCGCCACGACCTCACGGACCCCGCTCGTCGTCCAGGGGTACGTGCCGCACACGGCCGAGTACCGCGTCTACGCCATGTGCGGTGAGCTGATCACTTTCGAGGTGCGCAAGCCCGCGCCGGACGCGATCTGGCGGGATCCGGACGCGGTCGCCGTCCGCGCCGTCGACGCCCCGGCGGACGTGGCCGCGGCCGTCGCCGGCCTCGCCGAACGCTGGTCCCTCGGCTACGGCGCGTTCGACGTGCTCGCGACCGAGGACGGTGCCGTGTTCCTGGAGGTGAACGCCGACGGCGACTGGCGATGGTACGAGGCCAAGGCCGGTGTCCGGACGGTCAGCCGGGCGCTCGCGCTGATGCTCCGCGACCTGCACATCGCCTGCGGCGGCGCGGTCATGCGGTCCGGGTTCGACCTGCTGACGGTGATGGCCGGTTGACCGGGTTCGACGGGTTCAAAGGGTTCGACGGGTTCGATGGGGAGGCGCGTGTGGGACAGGGGTCCGCACTTCTGGACCTGGCCGGGCCGTACGGCGCGGTCGGCCGGCCGCGACGGGTCAACACCTACGGCTGGATGCCGAACGAGTGCGTGCTGTACACGGCGTCCACGGGCAACCCGTCGGCCGTGACCGGGCCGTTCCGGGCCGACGCGCGCGTCGGCCACGGCACCGGCAGGGCGTACGGCGACGCGGACCGGGCGCGGCTGCTCGCGGTGGCCGAGGCACTGGAGCGGTACTCGGGCCTCGTGGCCCCCGAACGCGGCGTGGTCGTGGCCTCGGCCGCCGAGCTGGGCGACGACGCGCTGGACCTGGACCTCATCGCGCGGTGTTCGCCCCGGGAGCTGCGCAGGTCCGGCTGCCCGGTCCACGCCCCCGACAGGACCCGGCCGATCCGCTGGACCGAGGCCGTGAACCTGCGCACGGGCCGGCCGGTGCTCGTCCCGGCCGTGCTGGTGTTCCTCACGTTCCCCGAGCTGGCGGCCGAGAACTTCTGGATCCCCATCTCCACCGGCTGCGCCGTCCACCGCACCGTCGAGGCGGCCATGGTCAACGCGCTGTGCGAGTTGATCGAACGCGACGCCCTCGCGCTGACCTGGCTGCTGCGGCGGCCCCTCCCACGGCTGGCGGAGGACCGCCTGCCGGACTCGGCGCGGTCCATCCTCGCCTGGTGCGCCGACCACGGCATCGAGTCCTTCCTGTACGACGCCACCACCGATGTCGGGGTGCCGGTCGTGTACTGCCTGCAGACCGCCGAGCACACGTCCCGCACCGGTCAGCTCGTGGGCGCGGCCTGCGGGTTCGACGGCGCCTCGCTGACCGAGCACGCCCTGCTGGAGGCCATGGGGCTGCGGCTGGGGATCGAGAGCCGGCCGGCGCCGCCCCGCCGGTACGCCGACCACCGGGTGGTGGACGACGGGGCGGCCGTGATGGCCGCGCGGGCCCGCCGGGAGGCCTTCGGGTTCCTGCGCGGCGACCTCCCGCCGTCCCGTCCGGCCGGTGACCTCTCGGTGTCCCACCCGGCCGGTGAGCGGCCGGCGTCCCACCCGGCCGGCGCCCTCCCGGCGTCTGGTCCGGCCGGTGGGCTCTCGGCGTTCCATTCGGTCGGCGGCGATCCGGGCTCGGACCGGGCGCGCCTGGAGTTCCTGTTGCGGCGGCTCGCGGAGCTGGACATGACGGTGCTGATGGTCGATCTGACAACGCGCGAACTGCGGGACAGCGGCCACGTCGCCGTCCGGGTGATCGTGCCCGAGCTGCAGCCGATGTCGGCCCGCCCGCTGGTGCAGTACCGCGCCCACCCCAGGCTCCGCACCGCCGCCGAGCGGATGGGTCTGCCGCCCCTGCCCGAACGGCGCCTCAATCCCTATCCGCAACCGATGGCGTGAGGTCCATGGACGACGACACCGCGACGGACGTACGGATCACGGCCGACGGCGACTTCGGCGCCGCGTTCGCCGAGCACCTGCGCGGCCTCCTCGCCTCGGCCGGGGGGCCGGTGCGCGCGGGGACGCCGCGGATCGACGTCCGGGCCTCCTGGCGGGACGTGCCGAGCGAGTTCGCCGCGTTCGGGGCCGCGGAGCGTCCCGCGCCCTGGCTGCCGGTCGCGGTGGCCCATCCGTACATCCGCGTCGGCCCGCTGTTCGTGTCCGGCCGGGCTCCCTGCCACACCTGCTTCCGCGCTCGGACACGGCAGCACGAGGACCCCGTGGAGGAGGAGATCAGACAGCGGCTCGCCGCGGATCCGGGGCTCGGAGTGCGCGGGTTTCTGCCGCACCAGTCCATGATCGCCGCTGGTCTGGCGCTGGCGTTGCTGCAGGGTGAGGAGAGGGGAACGGTCGCCGTGATCGACTGCCGTACCGACGAGGTGGCCACCTGGCGCGTGACACCCGCCGAACAGTGCCCCGGCTGCGACGACGGGACGGACCGATGAGCCGCTACCCGCGCCGCAGGGAGGGGCTGGCGTTCGTCCCGACCGACGACGGCTACATCGTGGACGGCGGGCCACGGCGGGAGCACCTGACCGGCCGGCTGGCGCGCGAGGCGCTGCCCGTGCTGTTCGGCCTGATGGACGGCACCAGGACCGTCGAGCAGATCGGAGACACGCTCGGCGTGCCCGTCGACCCGATCGTGGACCTGCTCGTGGAACGCGACCTCGTGCGGTACGAGGCGGCGCCGGACCCCCACCCGTCGTGGATCTTCCTGCAGCGGTCCCTGCCCGCCTCCCGGGCGGAAGGCGTGTGGCGGCGGCTGCGGGCCGCACGCGTCACCGTCATCGGCGACGGTCCAGTGGCCGAGCTGCTCGCCGCGTTGCTCCGCCAGTCCGGCGTTGGGACCGTCGACCGCTCCGGCGGCCCAGCGGACCTGACCGTCGCGGTGGTGAGCGGCACCGAGACGCCCGCCGTCCCGCCGACCGGGGCCTTCCTGCCGGTACGGACGGACTCGGCCGCTCTCCCGATCGGCGGGATCGACCGCGATCCGGCCCGGGCGGCCGTC
Source organism: Actinoallomurus rhizosphaericola (assembly GCF_024055675.1). Taxonomy (NCBI): domain Bacteria; kingdom Bacillati; phylum Actinomycetota; class Actinomycetes; order Streptosporangiales; family Thermomonosporaceae; genus Actinoallomurus; species Actinoallomurus rhizosphaericola. The sequence continues at coordinate 58,474 of NZ_JAMXMW010000001.1, forward strand.
ACAGCGGGGATCGCCGCCGGAATCGCCCTGCGCCGCCTCGCCGGGTACCGGCCGGCCGGGATCACGGAGGAGACGGAGACCGCCGAGGACATGGCGGCCGCCGAGGGCAGGGTGGCGGCCGCGGACCTGGAGCCCGCCACGGGGATGGGAGCCACCGCGCGGTCGGGATCCGCTGCGGTCAGGGGAGCCGCGGTAGGCACGGGAGCCGTCGAGGGGACGGGAGCCGTCGCGGGGTTGGGAGCCGGAGCGGGCACAGGAGCGGCGGCGGGTACGGGAGCGGCCGCGCGGTCGGGATTCGCCGTGGGGTTGGAGGCGGCCGGGGAAATGGTGCCTGCCGTGCGTCCGGCGCCCCCCGCCAAGTGGTATCTGACCGAACGCCGCGTCCCCCTGCGGCGCAGCCCGCATCCGCTCGTTCGGACGATGTCCTGGATACTGGCCGGCCGGCGGCTCGCGCCGGCGGCCGCGCCGCGCGCCGCCGTCCGGACGTACCTGGTGGGCGACCTCACCGGCGGCGGGCACCGGGCCTACGCCGTCGACCTGGCCGCGGGCGCCTTGGTCGAACTGCCGGGAACGGTGAAGCCGGGCGGTGACGTCGTCACCGTGGTGCTGACCGGTGACCGCACGTGGCCGCAGGGCACGGTCGGCGAGCGGCTGCTCCACGGCGACACGGGTCTGCTGATCGCGCAGCTCGCCGATGACGCCCGGTCCGCCGGCTGGAGCGTCCGGACGCGCGACGCCGACGGCCGTGCGGAGGCGCTCGATCTCGATCCGGACCGGGAGCGCGTGATCGCCGTCCTCGACCTCGCCCCGGTCCGCCGGGTCGCACGCCCGTCCCGGCGCCGGCGGCGTCCGCCGGGCCATCGCTTCGGCGATCCGGCCCGCGACATGAGCCGCCTGATGAGGCTCGCCGGCCTCGGCCTCGCCCGCGCGGACGAGATCTGCCCCGATGGGCGGGTGCGGTACGCCTGCCGTCCGCGCGGTGCGCTCGGGTGGGTCGGCGAATATCTGGACGATCGAGGGCTCGCGGCCGCGGCGGTGCTGCTGTTCACCGGCGAAGCGGACGCCCGCCTCGTGACCAAGGCCGCGGTGGCGGCGGGGACGGTCCGCCTCCTGGCGGCGAGCGCGGGGATCGGGGCCGGGCTCGTCGCCGGCCTCGCCGACCACGACCCGCACGTGCTCTACGGCTGCGTGCTCGCAGACCCGGGGCGGATCCCCAGGGCCGTCGTTCGATGAGGCGGCGCCGGCCACGGTGATGGGCGCCGGTGCCGCACGCCGCGGGCGCTCGGCCTGACGCGCCCGCTCAGCGTCCGGCGGACGGCGCGGCGGGAAGGCGGACGTCACCTCCGCCGTCACGGTAGAGGGAGTTCGGCATGGCCATCGCCTGCTGCAGGAACGCGGAGATGATGCGTGCTCCCGCGCGGTCCTGCGTGAGGTTCTTGGCGCGCGCCCACGCCCGGAGCAGCTCCAGGTCCGCGATGCTCAGGGTGACGATGATCTGTTTCACCGAGCCGGGCCGGTGCCCGTCGCCCGTGGGTTTCTCGTCTTCGGTGGAGTTCATGGCCTCGGCCGCGCGTGTCTTAAAGTAGTCCGCCTGCTGCGCGTTCGACATCTCGGCCACCGCGGCGGCGATCCGGCGCAGTTGCGCGTCGTCGACCTTCTTCGCTCCGTAATGGTCCTCGATTCTGAGCGCCGCGCGAAGGTCGATGTCGCCGCTTCGGACGAGTTCCTTCAGGGCCGGCCTCAGGCGGTCGAACTTGACGTAGCGCCGAACCCTGCCGTAGGGAAGTCCGAACCGTTCCGCGACCGCCTTGATGGACCCGTACTTGTGGTAGAGCCTGGTGCAGGCGTCGATCAGGTCCAGGGTGTTGAGATCGCGGCGTATGAGGTTCTCGCTGATGGAGAGGGCGCTGGCGACATCCTTGTCCGGCCTCTCTTCGATGATCGCCGCCGCGATCTCCGTGGCGCCGAGCCTCCGCATCGCCAGCCAGCGTCTCTGGCCGGCCAGGATCTCGTAGTATCCCGCTCTGTCCTCCAGCGGAGCGATGATGATGGGTTCCAACTGGCCGTGTACGCGAATGCTGTCCACCAGTTCACCGATGTCCTGTTCGACATCGCGGGTTCGCGCCTGCTGTTCGCCGATGACAAGTCTGTCCAGATTAATATTTTCAACCCTGTTGAAAAGCACCATATCGGCCCCTCCGTCTGCGCATCGCCCACCTATGCGCCTCCCATGAACCAATGGTCGATCCGGACGTCAGAGGCGTCCGGATCAGAATCGACGACGCGCTATCAGCCTGGCCTGGCCGTCGACTCGAATGACATGCCGCTAACAGGGGCGACCATGTCCGAAATTATGAGTGCCGGGAGTCGGCGGCGGTAGGTCATATAAACACCTCAGCGACGACCTCGCGGTGCTCCACAGGGCTGTGGTGCCCGCGCCACAGCCCTGTGGTCTCGACTCACCAGACCGCCATGCGCGGCGACATCTCGCGCTCCATCGCCGCGCGGGCGAGTTCGGCCTTGTTGCCGACGCCGAGTTTGGCCCGGATTCGTTCGACGTAGGTGTCCACGGTCGACTTGCGGACGCCGAGTTGGGTGGCGATCTGGCTGTGGGTGAGACCACGCGCGAGCATGCGCAGGGTCTGGTCCTCGCGGGGAGACAGGCGCGGTCGGCCGGCGTCCGAAGTGACCATCAGCGTGTGGGCCACGTCGGCGATTTCGTCGCAGAGCAGGAATCCGCCGCCCGCGACGATGCGCAGACCGGCGATAAGTACCGAGGTATCGCAGCGTTTGGTGAGATATCCACTCGCGCCGGCGCGTATCGCCGCTACCACGTCCGGCGGTCTCGCCGACGTGGACATGATGAGAACGCGGGTAGCGGCGAGCTTGGCCACCGCGTCGATCGCGGGAATCTCACCGTCGAGGTAGGGGTCGAAAACCACGACGTCGACCTGGAGTCCTTCGACGAGCAATCGTTGCAGGTCCTCCACGTCGGCCACTGACGCCACTACGGCCATGTCGGCGACCGATTCTAAGGCGTGTTCGATCCCGCAGCGGGCGATCGGGTGGGCATCAATGACCGCGACATGAATCAAAGTGGCCCCCGGCGGAGGTCGGCCGATGATCTGTGCCCCACAAATGTGGTGTTATTTAGTGCATCAACACAGTATCTGGAAAAATAGCGCTAATCCAGAAGCATTCGGACAATCCCCAGCCAGGTGACGTTCCGTTCTAAATCAGTGACCGATCGGCATCGGTCCACTGCGGCGATACCACGGCGATGACAGAGGATGCCGGTTCGGCGCGGCCGTTACCGAGGGCGCCCGTCCTCCGGAACGCCTTGGTCCTTACCGAGGATCTCCGTGCGCAGCCGCGTCGACGTCTCGGCGAGAAGGGCGCGGGCCGCGGCCACCTGTTCCTCGTCGACGCCGTCCCGGGTCGCGGCACGGACCTCGTCGACGAACCTACGCAGCGCCCGGTCGAGTTTGACGCGGGTCGCGTCCTCGCTACTGCCCGTCGCGGTGGCCCAGGCGTCGTCCCAGGTGTGCCGCCACTCCTCCTGCAGGGTGCGCTTGTGCTCCTTCCAGTGCGCCTTCTGCCGCTGCCACTCGTCCTTCTGCCGCCGGGTCGTCTCCTTGAGGTTCTGCGCCGCACCCGCCGGGCCCTGCCGGCGCATCTCACGGGCGGCCTGGGTGAGCTCCTCGCGCAGTGACCGTACGGTGTCGCGGACGTCCTCCTGGACCTCGCGGGCGATGTCGCGTACGGACTCGGTGAGCTCTTCCTCCAACTCCGCGAGCTCGTCCATCCGGCGTTCGAGCTCGTCGCGGCCCGCGTCGGTCAGGCGGTAGACCTTCTTGCCCTGCACCACCTCGTGGGTGACCAGGCCCTCCTCCTCCAGCCGGGCCAGGCGCGGGTAGATCGTGCCGGGGGAGGGGGAGTAGACGCCCAGGAAACGGTCCTGGAGCAGCCGGATGACCTCATACCCGTGCCGAGGACTCTCCTCGAGCAGCTTCAGCAGGTACAACCGCAACCGGCCATGCCCGAAAACTGGACTCATCGTTCGCTCACCCTCACAGTCGATCGCCGATCACGTCAGTTCCTCCGGGGCCGGTCGGCTGAGCAAGGTGACGGCACCGGAGACCGAGTTCACCGTGAGGGACGCGTCGCCGTCGCCGAGCGTACCGCTGACGTACCGGCCCACCGGACGCTCCTGCCGGGTCAGCTCGGGGAAGGCGGCGTCCACCCTGCCGGTCATGGAGTTCAGCGTCACCTTGGCGGAGGTCGACTCGGGCAGCCGAATGGTGACCTCGCCGGAGACGGTGCTCACCTGGGTGTGGCCGCCGGCACGCAGGTCGACGTCGGTGGTGACCTTCCCGGCGACCGAGTGGGCGGTCAGCCGGTCGAGGCTGCCGCCGGCGAGCGCCAGGTTCCCGGAGACGGACTTGAAGGTCACCGAGCCCGCGAGGCCCTGCGCCTCGATGTCGCCAGCGGCGGTGTTCGCGTCGATGGCCCCGGTGACCCCGTCGAGGGTGACATCACCCGAGGCGGCCTTGACGGACACCCGGCCGGCGAGGCCGGTGACGATCGCGTTCGCGGTGACGACGTTCAGGGTGACCGGGCAGTCGGGTGGAACGGTGATCGTCACGTTGACCCGGCCGCGGGTGTTCTGCAGCCACTTGAGGACACCGTCCCAGCCGCCGCTCTTGTGGTTGACGGTCAGCATCCCGGCCTCGTGGACCACCTCGAGGGGCTGGCCGGAGATCTCGGAGACCTGGAGGGTGGGCCGTTCGTCGCTCGGGAGGATCGAGACGGTCCCGGCCACGATGTTGGCCTTGAGCGCCACCACGCCGTCGAAGTCGAGTTTTGTCGGCTCATCAACCGTCCAGCGCGCCACGGCACGATCCCCTTCCGTCGGGAGGCTTCGCTGTAACACGATATGTCGCGTTACGCGAAAGTCAAGATGTATCGCGTCACACCACCGTGAGCTCCGTACGACGCGGCGAGCCGTCGGCCGCCGAGGAACGGATCAGTCGTCGTCCTCGTCGCCCAGCCGGGCCAGCCAGGTGGCGAGTCGCTCGACCGGGGTCTCGAACTCGGGGTTCAGATCGACGAACTCACGCAGCCGATCGGCCAGCCAGACGAAGGACACCTCCTCCTCGCCGCGGCGGTCGGCCAGTTCCTCGATCCCCCGATCCGTGAAGTACATGGCAATCGTTCTCTTTCGCTGTCATCTCGCGCCTGGAGCGGAACGGCGCTCCACACGTGACCGTGCGGAGCGCCGTACGCCGGATGCGGCCGTTACTCGCTGAAGACCGCGGCCACCAGGCCCTGCTGCTCCAAGGCGTGGATCTTGGCGGACCCGACGGCGGGCGAGGAGCTCGCCTGGCGGGACACCCGCTTGAGCTCCCGGCCCTCCAGGTGCGGCGGCAGCTTCAGCGCCATGAAGGGCCACGCCCCCATGTTGGCGGGCTCGTCCTGCGCCCAGACCAGCTCGGCGTCGGCCGGGTACTTGGCCAGCTCCGCCTTGATCTCGTCCACGGGCAGCGGGTAGAGCCGCTCGACGCGGACCAGCGCGATCGAGGTGTCGCCGGACTTCTCCCGGGCGGCGGCCAGGTCGTAGTACAGCTTGCCGGTCGTGAGCACGACGCGGCGGACCTGCCCGAGCTGCTTCGGGTCGCCGATCACCGGCTGGAAGGAGCCGGAGGTGAAGTCGGCCGTGGCCGACGTCGCGGCCTTCAGCCGGAGCATCGACTTCGGGGTGAAGACGATGAGCGGCTTCTCCCGCGGCGACAGGGCCTGCCAGCGCAGCAGGTGGAAGTAGTTCGCCGGGGTCGTCGGCTGCGCGACCGTCATGTTGTCCCCGGCGCAGGTCTGCAGGTACCGCTCGATGCGCGCCGACGAGTGGTCCGGGCCCTGGCCTTCGTACCCGTGCGGCAGCAGCAGGACGACGCTGGAGCGCTGGCCCCACTTCTGCTCACCGGAGGAGATGTACTCGTCCAGGATCGACTGCGCTCCGTTGGCGAAGTCGCCGAACTGCGCCTCCCAGCAGACCAGCGCGTCCGGGCGGGTCATCGAGTAGCCGTACTCGAAGCCCATCGCGGCGTACTCGCTGAGCAGCGAGTCGTGCACGTAGAACTTCGAGGTGCCCGAGCCGAACTGCTTGAGCGGGGTGTGCTCCTCGCCCGTCTTGCGGTCGAAGAGCACGGCGTGCCGCTGGCCGAACGTGCCGCGCCGGCTGTCCTGGCCCACGAGGCGCACCGGGCGGCCGTCGATCAGCAGCGAGCCGAACGCGAACATCTCACCGGTCGCCCAGTCGATCGCGTCCTCTTCCACCATCTGCGCGCGCTTGGCCAGCAACGGCTGGACGCGCGGGTGCGGCGTGAAGCCCTCCGGCAGGTTGAGCTGCGTGTCCACGATCCGCTTGATCGTCTCGTCGGAGACGGCCGTGGCGACGCCCGCGTGGTCGAGCGGGATGCGCTCGACGTCGGGCTTGGTGAAGCCCGCGGGCGGCTGCTGCTTGGTGGCCTCGCGGGTCTCGCTGAACGCCCGCTCCAGCTGCTGCTGGTAGTCGCGCAGCGCCTGCTCGGCCTCCTCGACGGTGATGTCGCCGCGGCCGATCAGCGCCTCGGTGTAGAGCTTGCGGACGGACCGCTTGGCGTCGATGAGGTCGTACATCAGCGGCTGCGTGAACGACGGGTTGTCACTCTCGTTGTGACCCCGCCGCCGGTAGCAGATCATGTCGATGACGACGTCCTTGTTGAACGCCTGGCGGTACTCGAACGCGAGCCGGGCCACGCGCGCGCACTGCTCGGGGTCGTCCCCGTTGACGTGGAAGATCGGCGCCTGGATCATCCGGGCCACGTCGGTGGCGTACACGCTGGAGCGGGAGTACTCGGGCGCGGTCGTGAAGCCGACCTGGTTGTTCACGATGATGTGCACGGTGCCGCCGGTGCGGTAGCCGCGCAGCTGCGAGAGGTTGAGGGTCTCGGCCACGACGCCCTGGCCGGCGAAGGCCGCGTCGCCGTGGATGAGGATCGGCATCACGGTGAAGCCGCCCTCGCCGACGTCGCGCAGGTCCTGCTTGGCGCGGACGACGCCCTCGGCGACCGGGTCGACCGTCTCCAGGTGGCTCGGGTTGGCCACCAGCGAGGTGCGGATCTTCGAGCCGTCACGGGCGATGAAGTCGCCGTCGGCGCCGAGGTGGTACTTCACGTCGCCGGAGCCCTGGGCGCTGCGCGGGTCGAGGTTGCCCTCGAACTCGCCGAAGATCTGGCCGTAGGACTTGCCGACGATGTTGGCGAGGACGTTGAGGCGGCCGCGGTGGGCCATGCCGATGACGACCTCGTCGAGGTGGTCCTGCGCCGCCGCGGTGATCACCGAGTCGAGCAGCGGGATCAGCGACTCGCCGCCTTCGAGGGAGAAGCGCTTCTGCCCGACGAACTTCGTCTGCAGGAAGGTCTCGAACGCCTCGGCGGTGTTGAGCCGGCCGAGGATGTGCAGCTGCTCCTCGCGGTCCGGCTTGTCGTGGGGGACCTCGACCTTGGACTGGATCCAGGCCCGCTCGTCGGGGTCCTGGATGTGCATGTACTCGATGCCGACGGTGCGGCAGTAGGAGTTGCGCAGGACGCCGAGGATGTCGCGGAGCTTCATCGTCGGCTTGCCGCCGAAGCCGCCGGTGGCGAACTCCCGCTCCAGGTCCCACAGGGTGAGGCCGTGCTTCAGGACGTCGAGGTCGGGGTGCCGGCGCTGGGTGTACTCCAGCGGGTCGGTGTCGGCCATGAGGTGGCCGCGTACCCGGTAGGCGTGGATCAGCTCGTGCACCCGGGCGACCTTGGCGACGTCGTCCTCGTGCGTGGCGCTGATGTCCTGCACCCAGCGGACCGGCTCGTACGGGATCCGCAGCGCCTCGAAGATCTCGTCGTAGAACTCGTCCTCGCCGAGCAGCAGCCGGTGGACCATCCGCAGGAAGTCGCCCGACTGGGCGCCCTGGATGATGCGGTGGTCGTACGTCGAGGTCAGCGTCATGACCTTGCTGATGCCGAGCCGGGCGAGCGCCTCCTCGGAGGTGCCGGCGTACTCGGCGGGGTACTCCATCGCGCCGACGCCGATGATCGAGCCCTGGCCGGGCATGAGCCGCGGCACGGAGTGGACGGTGCCGATCGTGCCCGGGTTGGTCAGGCTGATCGTCGTCCCGGCGTAGTCGTCGATCGTCAGCTTGTTGCCCCGCGCCTTGCGCACGAGCTCTTCGTACGCCGCCCAGAACTGGCGGAAGTCCAGCGTCTCGGCGGCCTTGATGTTCGGCACGACGAGCTGCCGCTGCCCGTCGTCCTTCTTCAGGTCGATGGCGAGGCCGAAGTTGACGTGCTCCGGCTTGATCAGCATCGGCTTGCCGTCGACCTCGGCGTACGAGGCGTTCATCTCCGGCATCGCCTGCAGCGCCCGGACGATGGCGTAGCCGATCAGGTGGGTGAAGGAGACCTTGCCGCCACGGCCGCGCTTGAGGTGGTTGTTGATGACGATGCGGTTGTCGATCAGCAGCTTGGCCGGGACCGCGCGCACGCTCGTCGCGGTCGGCACGGCCAGGCTGGCCTCCATGTTGGTGACCGTGCGGGCGGCGACGCCGCGCAGCCGCACCTCTTCGGCGCCGGCGGGCGCCTGGGGAGCGGGGGCGGGCTTCTTCGCGGGCGCGGCCTCGGCGGGCCTGGCGGGCGCCGCGGGCTTGGCCGCGGCCGCGGGGGCGGGGGTCTGCTTCGGAGTGGGAGCCGTCGGCGGAGTCGTCGGAGGCGCGGCCGCGCCGTCGGCGCCGGCGGGCGCCTTGGCCGGGCGGTCCGGCTGGTAGTCGGCGAAGAAGTTCCACCAGGCTCGGTCAACCGAGTTGGGGTCTTCCAGGTACTTTTGGTAAAGCTCGTCGACCAGCCACTCGTTGGGACCGAAGTCGGGAGTGTTCAGGTCGGCGGAGGATCGCGACGACTGGGTCGACACGGCGGCGATCGCCCTCTTCCGCGGCTCGCAGGTGGATCAGTAACCTTGTCAAGGCTACCGGCCCTGCGGGCCCGGCGGGGCAAAGCCCGGAACGCTCTGGTAGGTCGTCAGTGATCTCCGGCAAAGCAATTGGTGTGCTTTGAGCGAAATCAGGGTATGGCTAATCGATTAAGCTACTTCGTATGTGACCTTGATCTCATTCACAGGTCGGTGATCCGCGCGGCGAAGTAGACCGCCTCGGTCCCGGGGTGGCGCACCAGCACGAGGAACGGCCGGTCGACCCGGAACTCCACGGCGCGCACGGGGGTGAAGGCCGCGAGCGTCATCACGGCGGCCGTCGCGGCCGCCCCCTCGAAGCCCCTCTCGTCCACCTCCAGCACGGCCTTGTGCTCGATCCGGTCGAGGTGGACCGGCTCCTCGGCCAGCCCGGACAGGTCGGCGTCCTCGGTGAAGGCGGTCCCGGCGCCCAGCGCCCGCAGGGCCTCGCCCAGGCTCACCCGGCCCTCGACCCGGAACCGGGGAAGGGACAGCGCCACGCTCATCTGCCGTGCCGAGCCGCGCAGCCGCCGGAGGAGGTCCGGGCCCGGTGGCGTACCGGCGGGGTCCTTCGGCCCGACGAGCACCTCGACCGCCAGACCGCCCTCGGCGGCCGGGGCGGCCATCCGCCAGCCGCCGGCCTCGGCGTACGCCATCCGCCCGGTCCGCCGCATCATCGGCACCCGGCGTCGTCCGCCCGCGCCGTGGAAGGGTTCGGGCCGGGTGTCCCGCCCGGCGAACGGGCTCCGCCAGGCCGCCTTCAGATACAGGGCGTTGGCGAGGACGGCGGCGGTACGCCGGCCCACCGAGCCGGGCGGCAGCAGGTCCCGGATGAGGTCTTCGGTGACCTTCTCCACCTCGGTGTTGATCGCCCGGCGCGCGGCGTCCGGATCCCCGGCGAAGTCGGCGACCCGGAACGCGGCCCCCGGGAGGTCCGCGAGCGCCCGCCGGTAGGCGTCCTTGACGGTCAGCCCCGGACGGGCCCACAGGATGTTGGCCACGTGGATCTCGGCGTCGCCGAGCGCGGCCGACTCGGCGAGCCGGAGCCGCTCCGGCGGCCCTCCGAGCACCCGCGTGAGCTCCGCCAGGGTCGGGCCGCGCGCGCCGGCGGCGACCAGCGCGAGCGCCGACGCCACGGAGTACGGCGACCACACGAGGTTCGCCTCCGGCGGCAGGTGGTCGTGCAGCCGCATCATGAAGTCGTCCACGGTGCGCACCTCCCTCTCGATCCAAAGTAATGACCCAGTCTCAAACCTGAGGACGATTCGCGAGTGGACCAGGGCTCATACGATGACGAGGTGCCGACGCCGGAAATGGGATGTTGATCGCCTGTGGGCTCCATCACGCATGCTCTCCTGGACCTGCACGGTCCGGTCATCTATGGCGTCGTCGCGGCGCTGGTCTTCGCCGAGGCGGCGCTGTTCTTCGGCTTCGTCTTCCCGGGCGAGACCGCCATCGTCGTGGCCGGCGTACTGGCCAGCCAGCACCGGGTGTCGCTGCCCGTCCTGCTGGTGGTCATCGTTCTGTCGGCGGTCGTCGGCGACTCGGTCGGCTACGAGATCGGCCGCCGCTACGGTGACCGGCTGCTCGGGATGCGGGTGCTGCACAGGCACCGGCCGAAGGTGGAGAAGGCGCACGGCCTGCTGCGCCGCCGCGGGGCGTTCGCCGTCTTCATCGGCCGCTTCACCGCCCTGCTGCGCGCGCTCATGCCCGCCCTCTGCGGCAGCGCCAAGATGCCGTACGGCAGGTTCCTGGTGTTCAACGCGCTCGGCGGGGTCACGTGGGGGGTCGGCTTCACCGTCGGCGGCTTCCTCGTGGGCACCGCCTTCGAGCAGGTGGCGCAGTGGGCCGGGCGGGTGCTGGCGATCGCGGTGGCCGCCGTCGCCGTCGTGGCCTTCGTCGTCTGGTCGGTGCGCCGCAGGCGCCGGGAGAACGCCGCCGAGCAGGAGGAGCTCGCGTCGGCCGAGGAGCCGGAGCCCGTTCCCGACCGCGGCCCCTGACGCGCCGCGGGGTCATTCGCCCGGGTCACCGCCGATCGGCCGTTCCTCACGGTGGCGATGATCACCTCGGCGGTTCACCGGCTGGAACGTCTGGGTCTCCGGGTACACCCACTGCGGCTGACCCGGTCCGGTACGGACACCGAACGGCCCGCGATCCGGGGACGGATCGCGGGCCGTGGCGTTTCCGGGACCTTGACGCGTCCCCGACCGAGCGGGATTCGGTCGGGTATTGGACACTGGGGGCACGGTGGACCCCGTGTTCAGGAGCTCAGGTCGCGAGGAGGGTACGGAGAATGGCGGAACTGCGGTTCGACGGACGGGTGGCGATCGTCACCGGAGCGGGTCAGGGGCTCGGGCGGCAGCACGCCCTCGAACTCGCCGCGCGCGGCGCGAAGGTCGTCGTCAACGACCTCGGCGGCGCGCTCGACGGCACCGGTGCCTCCACCGGCCCGGCGGCGGACGTGGTCGCCGAGATCAAGAAGAACGGCGGGGAGGCCGTCGCCAGCACCGACAACGTCGCCACCACGGAGGGCGCGGAGGCGATCGTACGGACCGCGCTCGACGCGTTCGGCCGCGTGGACATCGTCGTGAACAACGCCGGCATCCTGCGGGACAAGTCGTTCAAGAACATGTCGCCGGAGGAGTTCGACCAGGTCATCGCGGTGCACCTGCGCGGATCGTTCCTCGTCACGCACGCCGCCTGGCCGCACCTGCGGGAGCAGGCGTACGGCCGGGTGGTCATGACGTCCTCGCCCGCGGGCCTGTTCGGCAACTTCGGGCAGGCGAACTACTCGGCGGCGAAGATGGGGCTCGTCGGCCTGACCAAGACGCTCGCGGCCGAGGGCGCCAAGTACGGCATCAAGGTGAACGCGATCGCCCCGATCGCCTGGACCCGCATGACGGAGGACCTGTTCCCGGCCGAGTTCAAGGACCGCCTCAGCGTCGAGCACGTCACGCCCCTGGTCGCCTGGCTCGCGCACGAGAGCAACGAGAGCACCGGCGAGACCTACACGGTGGGCGGCGGCAAGGTCGCCCGCGTGTTCGTCGCCGAGGGGCCGGGCTTCACCAAGAAGGACGGCCTGAGCGTCGAGGACGTCCGCGACAACTGGCAGCAGATCAACGAGACGGAGCCGTACCTGCTGGCCAAGAACATCGGCGAGCAGACGACGGCGCTGTTCCAGGCCCTGCAGTGAGACCGGCGCCCTGACCGGTGCGGCGGACGGCCGCCGCGCCGGTCAGGGTGTCGCGCCGGTCAGGGCGCCGCTTGGAAGTCGGCGAAGTCGAAGCCGGGGGAGACGACGCAGCTGACCAGGACCTCCCGGTCCGAGGCGGGCCGGGCGGACTGCCAGACGCCCGCGGGCACCAGCGCCTGCGGGCGCTGGCCGTGCTCGACGTCCGGGCCGACGACGACCGTCTCGGTCCGCTCGCCCGGCGTGTCGGCCTCGCCGCCGAGGACGAGCTCCAGCGGGCCGCCGCGGTGCCAGAGCCACACCTCGTCCGAGCGCACGGAGTGCCACATCGACTCCTCGCCGGGCCCGAGCAGGAAGTAGATGCCGGTCGCGGTCGGCCGCTCGCCGCCGTGCGCCGCGACCGGTACGGACGTCCGCCAGGTCTCGCGGAACCAGCCCCCCTCGGGGTGCGGCAGCAGGTCCAGGGCCTCGGCGATCGACGGCCTGACCTCGAAGGCGGTGACCCTGCCGCCCGGATTCCGGCGGCCGTACCGGATCTCCCGCACCGTCTCGCGGTTGACGGCGCCGGGCAGCATCAGCCGCGGATGGTCGAAGACCAGCGCGATCACCTGCTCGTCGCCGAAGTGGTCGGTGGCCAGGGCGGCGGCGTCCTCTTCCGGTGCGTACGCGGCCGTCTCGCTGCGGAAGTCCTGGTCGGGATGCGCGCGCCACGCGGCGAGCGTCGTGAGTAGGAGCACGGTTCCACCGTAGTCCGGTGTGCCGCCCCTCAGGCTGAGGCGAACGCGGGTCGTGTTCACCCGAACAGGTCTCGAACTTGGAGAGAATTGGGTTAAGATACATCGCGAGTGAGAGGGGCCTCCGATGGAGCCGTACCACCAGCCGGCACCGGACCGGGCGAGCCTGCGCGCTTCCGACCAGGACCGGGACGAGACCGTCCAGCGGCTGCAGGTCGCCTTCGCGGAGGGCCGCCTCACGGACGGGGAGTTCGACGAGCGCATGCGCGGCGCGCTGGCCGCGCGGACCTACGGCGACCTCGCCGGGCTGCTCGCCGACCTGCCGGCGGCCACCGCCCCCGTCAGGCCGCGCCCGGCGGTGCCCGCGCACCCGCCGAAGCCGGGGCGCTACACGGTCGCCTACAAGGACATCGTGCGGCTCGCCGGCCGCTGGCGGGTGCCCGGGACGTACCGCGCGCTCGTCTACAAGGGCAGCGGGGTCATCGACCTGCGGGCGGCGGAGCTGACCGAGCCGGTCACCACCATCCTCGCCGTGGCCTACAAGTCCGACATCCAGTTCCTCGTGCCGCCCGGCGTCCGCGTCGAGGCGAGCGGCTTCGGGGTCACCCGCGACGAGGAGTGGACCGGTGACCTGGACGCCGACGCGCCGGTCGTGCACATCCGGGCCTTCGCCTACAAGGGCCGCGTCGAGACGCGGACGATGCCCAGACACTGAGTCCAGGCGATGCCCGGGCACTGAGCCCGGACGACGCCCGGGCACTGAGCCCGGGCGCCTCGACCGGAGGCGGACACCCGGGTGGACGCCTGACCCCTTCGCCCGGATTACGACCGGAGACCGGCCTTTCCGGTCGGCTGCGGTGACATCTCCCACAGCATCCGAACGAACCTTTGCGACGGCAAAAGCATCGTAATGATCGCTCGCATGAGGTAAAACAGGTTGGCTCGTGCAATCTGTCAACGTTTGGGAGAGCTGTATGCGAATAAGCCTGGGGAAGGCCGCCGCCATCGGGACGTTGTCGGCAGTGGCCCTCGTCCCGGCTGTGGCCGCCCCCGCGACGGCCTTCGCCGTCGCCGCCACATCCCCCGTACAGGCGCAGGCCAACCCGACGCTTCATTTCGGTGACAAGGGTGCGGCGGTCACACGTCTGCAGCAGCGTCTCATCGCTCTGCACTACGACCCGGGAACGGTCGACGGGCAGTACGGCAGCCAGACCCGGTTCGCGGTCTGGGCTTTCCAGAAGGCCCAGGGAATGCACCCGAACCAGTCGGCGCCGGTCGGCTCGAAGACCTGGGCCGCGCTGGCGCACCCCAAGGTGCCCAAGCCCCTCGTCAAGGGTGGCGCCAAGAACCGCGCCGAGGTGGACCTGACCCACCAGCTGCTCTACATCTACAAGAGCGGCAAGCTGGTCCTCATCAGCCACATCTCCAGCGGCCGGGCGTACTACTACCAGAACGGCCACAAGATCAACGCCCGTACGCCGACCGGCAACTACTACGTGTACCGGAAGGCGAAGGGCTGGGAGACCGGCCCGCTCGGCAAGCTCTACAAGGCCAACTACTTCCACGGCGGCTACGCCATCCACGGCGAGCCCGAGGTGCCGCTGTACCCGGCCTCGCACGGCTGCGTGCGGACGCCGATGCACACGGCGGACATCGTCGCCAAGCTCCTGCCCCTCAACACCAAGGTCTACCTGCGGGGCAAGGCGCCGGCCTGAGCATCCTGAGACGGAGCCGTACGCGTGGGCGTACGGCTCCGTTCTCCTTTCTCGCCGGTCTCAGCAGTCCACGAGCTCCGGGCGCTGGTTCAGGATCTGCGCGCGCGGGGTGACGAACTCCCGGTACGCCTCATCGGCGTCCGGGCGGAACACCGCGACCTTGTGGCAGTTCTGGAACGCCAGGCGGACGCCGTAGTGACGTTCCAGCGCTCCGCGCATCGCGTCGCTGGCCAGCATTCGCAGCAATTGGCCGCGGGCGGCCTCGTCCGGGGGCGGCACCTCGTTGGCCGTGAAGTCGGTGCCGTCCGCCCGGAGCTCGCCGATCAGCCCGTCGACGACCTGCCAGGCGTACGGCAGGGACGTGCGGATGCATTCGACGAAGGCCGCGTCGTCGAGTTCGTCTCGCCGGGCGCTTTCGAGGAGTTCGGGGGAAACGGTCAGGGACATGTCACCACCTCCGGAACGGGACGTTAGGCAGCCCTGCCGGAGACGTCTATGACCCGACGGTGACGACGGCCTGCAAGCGGTCGCCGACGTACGGGAACGGGCCGGTGACGGGCCGTTCGAAGGTGAAATTCCCATCGGAACGGTCTCGTCTCCGCCCCCCGTTGCGGGCCGAATAGCGGTTTGATAGGTCCTTGCACGAACGGTCTTCAACAAGAGGTGAGCGTGACCACGACCGGTAGCGGAGCGCCCCCCGGGGAGCCTTTCGGCGGCAGTGCCGTCCGCCCCGCCCAGAATCACCCCCGGCCGGGCACTCCCCGGCGCTCCGGCCGCGACGAGCGCCGCCGCATCAGCGAGCGGCTCGCGGAGGCGGCGGACGCGGCCTCGGACGGCCGCCGCGTCCGCGGCGTGCCGAACTCCTCGCCCTGGCAGCGTTCCAACGCCGTGTGGCACCGGGCCGGAATCGACTGGAGCCGCGCCGAGCCGGAACGGCGCCCGCCGGCGCCGGCCAGCGTCCCCGTCGCGGCCAGCGCCGCGGCGTATCCGAACGCGGCGAGCACCGCGCAGCGGCCCACGGCCGCCGCCGCGGCCGTTCCCCCCGCGGCTCCTCCGGCCCCGGCCCCGGCGCCGCCCGCCGCCCCGGTGCCTCCTCTCGCTCCGGTGCCTCCGGCCGCGCCGCCGGGCGGGACGGTGGACGGCGAGCCGTGGGCCCCACCGGCGCGTGCGCGCCGCCTGCCCCAGGTGCCGCTCCGGCCCGTCGCCATCGCCGCCGCGGTCGTCGTCCTCCTCGGTGGAGGCGCGTACGCCCTGGTCGGCACGGGCGGCGATGAGCCGAAGAAGCCGGCCGCGCCGGTGCCCGTGGCCGCCGACCGTCTCTTCACCCCGGACCCGGCGGCCAAGACGAGCGGCCGGTCGCACGCGCTCACCGCCGTGGTCGCGGCGGGCGGCGCCGTCGTGGCCATCGGCTCGGAGCAGGGCGGCGTCTACTCGCGCGCCCAGTTCCTGACCTCCGCCGACGGCGGCCGCACCTGGCAGGTGGCACGGGTGCGCGGGGCCGACGGCGGCGATCCGCCGCCGGGGGAGTACCCGCAGTTCCTCGCCGGGAACACCGGCGGGTGGGCGGCGCTCGGCGTCACCTCGCAGGGCGTGGTCTCGTGGACGAGCCGCGACGCCCGGACGTGGACGCACGCGGCGGTCGTCGGCGCGTTCGCTCCCGGCGACAAGATCAACCGCCTGGTCCGCACGGGTTCGGGGTTCGTCGCGGTCGGGACGGGCGCCACGCAGGGCGGCGGCACGCAGGGGGTCGTCTGGACCTCCCGCGACGGGCGCTCCTGGACGCGTGTGGGCCCGGGACAGCTCACGCAGCAGAAGGGCGGCACCCTGATCCGCGCCTCCTCCGCCGCCGCGTTCGGCGACACGGTGGTCGTCGAAGGGACGCTGCGGACCACGGAGACGGTCACCAAGAAGGTCAAGAAGAAGAAGCGCAAGGTCACCCAGACGGTCGACCAGGAGGCCTTCTGGCGGTCGCCCGACTCCGGGCGCACCTGGGCGCCGGTCACGATCCCGCAGGGCCAGGGGTCGTCCGGCGACGTCACGGCGCTCGTGAGCACGCGGTCGGGTCTGTTCGCCGCTCGCGAGGGATCGCAGACCACCGGGTCGAAGAAGCACCGCCACACGACGTCGTACGCGGTCATCTTCGGTTCCGCCGACGGCCAGACCTGGGCGGCGGTGGGCCGGCTCGGCACGGACGGTTACTCCCACCTGGGCGCCCTGCGCGGCGCGGACAACGGCCTGGCCGCCCTGGTGCCGGTGGGCGGCGGCAAGACGGCCGTGCTGACGAGCGCCGACGGCAAGAGCTGGCAGCGCACCGGAGACGTCCCGCCGGGCCGGACCCTCACCGACGTCGCGCCGGGGACGGCCGGCGCGGTGGTCACGGGACGGACCGGGACGAGCGACGCGTACCTCACCGTCGCCGGAGTCGGCGACGTCAACCTCGGCGCGATCCCCGGCGCCGTCCACCCCGAGCTCACGCTCACCGACGTGGTCGCCGACGCCGGCCGCGTCATGGCGGTCGGCGGTTCGAACGGTGACGCCGCGCTGTGGAGCTCGCCGGACGGCTCGGCGTGGACCCGCGCCACGCTCCCGGCCGGCACCCCTCCCCGGCAGCTCGCCGACGTCGTGCACGGGGCCGCGGGCTGGCTCGCGGTCGGGCACGCCGGGGGCCGTCCGCTCGTGCTCATGTCCGCCGACGGCGGGTCGTGGCAGGCCGTGCCGGGCGGGAAGACGTTCGGCGGCTCCGGCCTCACCACGGTGGCCGCGGCCGCGAACACCGGGACGTACGTCATCGTGGGCCGGAACGGAGACACGAGCGCCGCGGCCTGGTACTCCACGGACCTGAAGAACTGGACCTGGGCCGGTGAGGCGGGGAAGGGCGACCTGCACGGTACCGGGGACGCGCCCAAGTGGACCGCCGACGTCGCGGCGGGCCCGGCCGGGTTCGTCGCGGTCGGCGGCCAGACCAAGAACAAGACCGCGCAGCCGGCGGTCTGGACCTCGCCGGACGGGAAGAAGTGGGCGCTGTCCCCGGCGGCGCCGGCGCTCCCGCAGGGGGCCGCCGCGGGTTCGCTGACCTCGGTCGTGGCGCGGGGCGGGGTGCTGGTCGCGACCGGTGTCACCGGCGCGGCGGGCGTCACCGGCCCGCCGGCGGCGGGCGCTCCGGGCTCCGCGGCCTTCGCCGTGGTCTCGGCGGACGGCGGCCGGACGTGGCAGCCCGTCTCCCTCCCCGGCGCGGGGCAGGGCACGGCGGTGACGGCGGCGACGGTGACGGCGCACGGGTTCGTCCTGGCCGGCACGGCGGGTTCGGACGTGGTCCTGTGGACCTCGCCGGACGGTCGCACCTGGCGGTCGTCGCGGCCGCACGGCCTGGGGCTGGACGGGCTCGGCACGCAGCGGCTCGCCGGGCTGACCGTCGTCGGCGGCACGCTGGTCGCGGTCGGATTCACCGGAGACGCGTCCGGGGACGTGCCGACTCTTTGGCGGACGCCGATTCCCTAGATCCCGGACCGACCGAAAAGGCGATTCGGTCGCATGAGAACGCCATTGCGGCCGCCCTTCGTACGAAGGGCGGCCGCAATGGCGTTTCCGGGGGGCGTCAGCTGACATGCAGGTCGACGCCGAGGAGAATGAGGACCCAGAGGAAGATCGCCAGTATGGCGCTGACGACGCGCTTGAGCAGGCCGACCGTGATGTAGTCGTGGTCCCAGGCCACGAAGATCCCGATCAATATGTAAATCAGGCCGACGAAGCTGATGCCGCCCCTTATTCGCATTGGAGCCTCCTGGTTCCGAGCTGAACGCCCGCCAGATGCCCGATATGCGGCAAATAAAACTTCCGCCTGTTGACGATTGCCGGAAAGTGTGTAGCGAATTGGGAGCACCGGGGTCGCGGCGGGGCGGCCGGCGGCCGGGCAGCGCCCGTCGGCCGCCCCTTTCGACTCCCTAGTCGAAGACGACGACCTGGCGGATCGCGTCGCCGCGCCGCAGCGTCGCCATGGCGTCGTTGAGGTCCTCGAACCGGATGCGTCGCGTGATCAGGCCCTCGATGTCCAGCCTGCCGCTGCGCCACAGGTCGACGAAGAGCGGGATGTCGCGCCTGAGGTCGCTCCCGCCGTACAGCGAGGACTTGAGGTTCTTGCCCTCGAACAGCAGCGAGAAGGCGCTCATCTGGAAGTTGTCGTCCGTCGCGCCCGCGCCCACCACGATGACGTCGCCGCCGCGCCGGGTGGTCCGCCAGGCCGTCTCGATGGCCGCCGCCTTGCCGACGACCTCGAAGACGTAGTCGAAGCCCTGGCCGCCGGTCAACAGGCCGTTGACCTCCTGCAGGTCGTCGAGTGTGGCCGTGTGGGTGGCGCCGAACTGCTTGGCGATCGGGTGCTTGGACTCGTTCGGGTCGATCGCCAGGATCGTCGCCGCGCCCGCGATCCGGGCGCCCTGGATCACCGACAGGCCGACGCCGCCCGCGCCGACGACGGCGACCTTCGAGCCGGGCCGTACCTTCGCCGTGTTGAACACCGCGCCGACGCCGGTCGGGATGCCGCAGCCGAGCAGCGCGGCGTACTCGAACGGCACGTCCTCGGCCACCTTGACGACGCCCTGCCAGGGCACGACGAGCTCCTCGGCCCAGGTGCCGCAGCCGGCCATCCCGTACGCGGGGGCGTCGCCGCCCAGGCGGAACCTCGGGTCGCCGAACGTCTGCGCGATGAAGGTCATGCACAGGTACGGCTCGCCGCGGACGCACTCGGCGCAGGTGCCGCAGTCCGGCGTCCAGTTGATGACGACGTGGTCGCCGGGCCCGACGTTCGTGACGTGCTCGCCGACCTCGACGACCTCGCCGGCGCCCTCGTGCCCGATGACGCAGGGGATCGGCATGGGCAGCACGCCCGTCAGGACGGACAGGTCGGAGTGGCAGACGCCGGTCGCCCGTACCCTGACCTTCACCTGGTCGGGACCGGTCTCGGTCGTCGTGGCGTCGTCGCGCAGCTCGACCTCTTCGTCGCCGACCTGACGTAGGACCGCGGCTCGCACCGTGCACACCTCCATGGCAGGGCCGACGGGAGCGCCGGCCGACGATACGGCGCCCCGGGCGGGCGCCGGACGACGTGATCAACCGGGCGGGCGCCGGACGCGACCGGCGCCGTGGGCGCCGGCGCTACTCCTCGAGGGTCAGCGCGGCCTTGGGACAGGAGCGCACGGCGTGCCGGACGCGGTCGAGCAGCTCGGCGGGCGGACGCGGCTCGACGATGTGCAGGACGTCGTCGTCGTCGAGGTCGAACACCTCGGGCACCAGGCCCACGCACACGCCGTTGGCCTCGCAGACCAGCGGGTCGACTCGTACTTCCATGGCTCCTCGCTCAGGTGAGCTTGCGATGGTCCCAGGACGCGACGCCCGTCGGCTCGACGATGTACGCGTGCCGCTTGGCCGCGGTCTGGTCGACGAGCGAGGCGATGGCGTCATCGTCCTTCAGGTCCATCATCCGGCGGACCACTTCGCAGCCAACATACCGAATGTCGTTCGGTTCGGTAAGGGCCCGCACCGTGCCGTACATCATCAGCCCGCGCAGCTCGAAGTAGTCCTCGCCCGTCTCGATGAGACAGGTCACCCGAGGGTCGCGCCGCAGGTTGTGCGCCTTGCGCGACGTCCGGTAGGTCCAGAAGGCGATCTTGTCGTCGACCAGGCCGTAGAACATGGTCACGAGATGGGGGCTGCCGTCGCGATTGATGGTCGCCAGCTGCAGCTTCTTCTGCTCCTTCAGGAGCGCGGCGACCTCGTCGTCCGTCATGGCGACACGGGAACGCTGACTCACGCGAGAAAGTAGAACACGTTTCAGTAAGCGCGGGCAAGTGCGGCCGGAGGGCGACGGCCGCCGTCGGCCGGAAGACGACGGCCGGCACCGGCCGGGTTACGGGCGCCGTCGGCCGGAAGGCGGCGGGCGGCGTCGGCCGGGCGACGGGCGCCGCCCGCCGGTGCCGCCGGCCCGGAGCGGGTCAGAACGCGACGCCGCACCGGAGGATGACGTTCGCGTACGGGGTCGCCTCCCCGGTCCGTACGACCAGCTTCACCGCGTGCGCCAGCAGCTTGAGCTCCTCGTGCGGGACGTACGTGAGGGCGGGCAGCCGGTCGTCGAGCAGGGCGTGGCACTCCGGGTTGCCGCCCACGACCTCCTCGGCCGCCACCGCGCCCTCGACGACCAGCTCGGTCAGGATCCCGTCCAGCACCTCGGCGAAGCCGGGGACGCCGAGCGTGAAGGCCAGGTCCACCACGTCCGCGCCGGCCGGGATCGGCATCCCGCTGTCGCAGATCAGCACCTGGTCGGTGTGGCCCAGCCGGGCCAGGGCGCCCGAGAGGGCGCCGTTGAGGATTCCCCCGCGTTTCACAATTCCTCCAGATCGGCCGGCCGCGGGAACGAGCTCTGCGCACCCGCGACCCGTACGGCGGCGGCCCCGACCCGCGCGGCGAAGCGCGCTGCGTCGGCGAGCGCGTCACCCCGCGCCAGCCGCCAGGACAGGGCGCCGGTGAACGCGTCCCCGGCCCCCGTGGTGTCCACGGCCTCCACCCGCGGGCTCGGGACCTCGGTGACGCCGTCGGCGTCCGCGACGATCGCGCCGTCCGCGCCCTTGGTGATGACGACCGAACGCGGGCCGCGCGCGAGCAGGCCCACGGGGTCGCTCGCCCCGAGGAAGGCGGCCTCGTGCTCGTTGACCACCAGGGGGTCGCAGAGCGCGAGGAGCTCGTCCGGTACGGCGGCGGGCGGCGACAGGTTGAACACCACCCGCGCGCCCGCCCCCTCGGCGGCGCGCGCGGCGGCCAGTACCGCGTCGAGCGGCACCTCCATCTGCAGCGAGACCACCGACGCGGCGGCGAACAGCGGGCCGGCCGCCGCCACGTCCTCCTCGGTCACGCGGCCGTTCGCGCCGGGGGAGACGATGATGCTGTTGTCGCCCTCGGGGCCCACCGTGATCAGCGCGACCCCGCTCGGGCCCGGCGTGGTGATCAGGTGGGCGATGTCCACGCCGTCGCCGCGCAGGGCGTTCCGGAGGAAGTCGCCCTGCCCGTCGGTGCCGACGCGGCCGAGGAACGCCACCCGGCCGCCCAGCCGGGCGGCGGCGACGGCCTGGTTGGCCCCCTTGCCGCCCGGGTAGGTGGCCAGGTCCGAGCCCAGCACCGTCTCCCCGGCCGCCGGGCGCCGGTCGACGCGGACCACGAGGTCCGCGTTGACCGAGCCGACGACCAGCACGTCGTAGGTCTTGTCCGGCATTCAGGATCCGTTCGTGAACTGAGCCACGTTGTCCTTCGTGGCCACCTTGACGGGGACCGCCACGGTAGCGTCGATCTTGTCGCCCTTCGCGGCCTTCACGGCGGCCTGAACGGCCATCTGGCCGAGGAGCACCGGCTGCTGGGCGACGTCGGCGGTGAGCGTGCCGGCCTGGATGGCCTTGAGCCCGTCCGGGGTGCCGTCGAAGCCGATGACCTTGACCTGCTTGCCGGCCTTCGCGCCCAGCGCCTTGATCGCGCCCAGCGCCATCTCGTCGTTGGCCGCGAACACGCCGGTGATGTCGGAGTGCGCCTGCACGATGTTGGTCATGACGTCCAGGCCCTTGGTCCGGTCGAAGTCGGCGGGCTGCTGGGCGACGACCTGGATGCCGGGGAACGCCTTGATGCCCTCCTCGAAGCCCTTCTGCCGGTCGTTGGCGGCCGAAGTGCCCGCGGTGCCCTGGAGGACGGCGACCTTGCCCTTGCCGCCGAGCGCCTTGCCGAGCTCCTGGGCGGCCAGCTTGCCGCCGGCGACGTTGTCGGAGGCGACGGTCTGGGTGACGGTCGCGCCGTCGACGCCGCGGTCGGCGGCGACCACGGGGATCTTGGCGCGGTCGGCGGCCTTGGCGGCC
This sequence comes from Actinoallomurus rhizosphaericola, assembly GCF_024055675.1. Taxonomy (NCBI): domain Bacteria; kingdom Bacillati; phylum Actinomycetota; class Actinomycetes; order Streptosporangiales; family Thermomonosporaceae; genus Actinoallomurus; species Actinoallomurus rhizosphaericola. Next base: position 81,017 of record NZ_JAMXMW010000001.1, read on the forward strand.
GGTGCGGCGGCCGCGGAGTCGACCGGGTTCAGGATGATCGCCTTCATGCTCTGGCTGACGAAGTTCTGGACCTGGTTGACCTGCTGGGAGGCGTCGTTCTGGGCGTCCGTCGTGGTGATCTTGACGCCCTCCTTCTTCGCCTCCGCCTCGGCGCCCTGGCGCAGCTGCACGAAGTACGGGTTGTTCAGCGTCGAGACGGACAGGCCGATCTTGATGTCGCCCCCGCCGCCGGAGGACGAACCGCCGCCGTTGTTGCAGGCCGTGAGGCCGAGGGCGAGGACCGCACCGGCGGCCGCGATCGCGGCCGGCTTGGTGAACTGCATGATGGTGAGACCTTTCGATGTGTTTCTTCAGCGGGCCTGGCGGCGGCGCAGCGTGTCGAGGAGCACCGCGAGCGCGATGACGACCCCGATCACGACCTGCTGCCAGAAGGCGGAGACGGACAGGAGGTTCAGGCCGTTGCGGAGCACGGCGAGGATGAGCGCGCCGACGAAGGTGCCGAGGGCCTTGCCCTTGCCCCCGGACAGGCTCGCCCCGCCGATGACGACGGCGGCGATCGCGTCCAGCTCGTAGCCGGCGGCGGCCTGCGGCTGGGCCGAGGCGAGCCGGCTCGCCAGGACGATGCCGGCGACGGCCGCGAAGCCGCCCGCCAGGGCGTAGGTGACCAGCTTCTGCCGGGTGACCTTGATCCCGGACAGCCGGGCGGCCTCCTCGTTGCCGCCGATCGCGTACATCGCGCGGCCGGAGTACGTCCGGTTCAGCACGACGGCGGTGATGACGCCCATCACGATCATCACGATCACCGGCACCGGCAGGTAGCTGCCGATCGTGTCGCCGAGGTGCGACACCGAGTCCGGCAGGGCGATCGGGCTGCCCTGGGAGATGACGAGGCCGAGGCCGCGCGCGACGCCCTGCATGGCGAGCGTGGCGATGAACGGCGGCAGCTTCCCGTACGTGATCAGCACGCCGTTCACCAGGCCGCACGCGATGCCGACGATCAGCGCGAAGCCGGTGGCCAGCGGCCAGGGCATGCCGTGGCTCGTGGCGGTCCAGGCGAGCACGACCGCCGACAGGGCCGCGACCGCGCCGACCGACAGGTCGATGCCGCTCGTGATGATGACGAACGTCTGGCCGAAGGCGAGGATCGCGGTGACCGCCGCCTGGACGCCGACGTTGAGCAGGTTCGTGACCGTCAGGAAGTCGCCGGACAGCAGGGTCAGGGCGACGACCAGGACGACGAGCCCGAGGAGCGAGCCGTTCTCGCTCAGTACGGCGCTGCCCTTGCGCAGCCGCAGCGTTCCGGTCGTCATGCTGTTTCCTCCAATTCGCCGACGGCGAGTGCCATCACCGAGTCCTGGGTCGCTTCGGCGGCGCTGAGCTCGCCGGCGAGCCTGCCGCGCGCCATCACGAGCAGCCGGTCGCTCATGCCCAGCACCTCGGGGAGGTCGCTGGAGATCATGAGCACCGCGTGCCCGGTGGCGGTCAGCGAGTTGATGAGCTGGTAGATCTCGACCTTGGCGCCGACGTCGATGCCCCGGGTCGGCTCGTCGAGGATGAGGACCTTCGCGTCGGCCAGCAGCCACTTGCCGATGACGACCTTCTGCTGGTTGCCGCCGGACAGCGTGCGGACCTCCTGGCCGAGGCTGCTCATCCGCACGCCGAGCTGCTCGGCGACGCGGGCGGCGGCCTTGGCCTGCCCGGCCCGGTCGACGAACCCCGCCTTCGTGGCGCGGCGCATCGTGACCAGGCCGAGGTTCTCCCGGATGTTCGCGCCGAGGACGAGTCCCTGGCCCTTGCGGTCCTCGGGCACGAGGCCGAGCCCGGCCTCCATCGCGGCGGTGACCTTGCCGCGCGGCAGCGGCCGGCCGTCGACCAGGACCTCGCCCGAGTCGTACGGGTCCGCGCCGAAGATCGCCCGGACCACCTCCGTGCGGCCCGCGCCGACCAGGCCGGCCAGGCCGACCACCTCGCCGGCGCGCACCTCGAAGGACACGTCCTCGAAGACGCCCTTGCGGGTGAGGTTCCGGACCTCCAGCAGTGGAGCGCCTTGGGTGGAACGTTCCCGCGGGTACTGCTGCTCGATGGAGCGGCCGACCATCAGCCGTACGAGCTCGTCCTCAGGCGTGTCGGCGGGCACCTCGGCGACCGAGGCACCGTCCCGCAGCACCGTGACCCGGTCGCCGATCTGGGCGATCTCCTCCAGGTGGTGGGTGATGAAGACGATCGCCACGCCCTGCCGCTTGAGCTGGCGGACGATCGTGAACAGCCGCTCCACCTCGGAGGTCGTGAGCACGGCGGTCGGCTCGTCCATGATCAGGACCCGGGCCCGGAGGCCGAGCGCCTTGGCGATCTCCACCATCTGCATCCGGGCGATGCCGAGGCTCTCCAGCGGCGCGCGGGGGTCGGCGTCCACGCCGACCCGGTCGAGCAGCTCTTGGGCGTGGCGGTACATCGCCTTCTTGTCGACGATGCCGAAGCGGCGGGGCGGCCGGCCGAGCATGAGGTTCTCCGCCACGGTCAGCTGCGGCACCAGGTTGAACTCCTGGTAGATCGTGGCGATGCCGAGGTGCTGGGCGTCCTCGGCGGTGCGGATCGCGGTCTCCCGGCCGTCGACGTAGATCGTGCCCTCGTCCGGGTGGTACGCGCCGGACAGCATCTTGATCAGCGTGCTCTTGCCCGCGCCGTTCTCGCCGAGGAGGACGTGCACCTCGCCGGGGCGCAGGTCGAAGTCGACGCCGTCGAGCGCCACGACCCCGGGGAACCGCTTGCGCAGGCCGCGTACCCGCAGGATCTCCTCTGTCATTTCGTCTCCGTTTCTCCGCAGGAGCGGCGGATCACGAGCCGGGCCGGCAGGACGACCGACTCGACGGGGTGGCCCTCGACGCGGTCCAGGAGCACGCGCACCGCGCGGCGCCCGAGCTCCTCGGCGGGCTGCGCGATCGCGGTGAGCGGCGGGTCGAGGTGCACGAACCACGCCACGTCGTCGAAGGAGGCCAGGGCGACGTCGTCGGGGATCCGCAGCCCGCGCGACCGGATCTCGTCCAGGGCGCCGAGTGCCATCAGGTTGTCTCCCGCGAAGATCACTTCGGGGGGTTCGGGCAGGTCGAGGAACCGGGCGGCGATGGCCCGCCCGCTGGCCGCCTGGAAGTCGCCCGCCTCGACGTACTCGGCGGGGGCGGTCAGGCCGCACGCGCGCATCGCGTCGTGGAAGGCCCGCGTCCGCTCCCGTCCGGTGGACAGCAGTTCCGGCCCGGAGATGAACGCGATCCGCCGGCGGCCGAGCCGGTGGATGTGCCGGACCAGGTCGTGGATGGCCTCCGTCCCGTCGGCGCGCACGGAGGGCACCTCCAGGCCGGGCAGCGTGCGGTCGAGGAAGACGACGGGGGCGCCGGAGCGCACGCAGTCCTCGACGAGTGGGGTGATCTCCGCCGTCGGGCAGATCAGCAGGCCGTCCACGCGCTGCTCCAGGAGCGTGCGCACGTAGTGGTCCTGCTGTTCGGGCCGCTCGTCGGCGTTGCCGATGACCACGGTGTAGCCGGCCGCACGCGCCTCGTCCTCGACCGCCCGCGCCAGGACGGCGAAGAACGGGTTCAGGATGTCGCCGATGATGAGCCCGAGCGTCTGGGTGGCCTCGGTGCGCAGCGAGCGGGCGACGGCGTTCGGCCGGTAGCGCAGCGCCCGCATCGCCGCCTGGACCTTGTCGCGAGTCTCCTCGCTGACCCTGGGGCTGTCGTTCAGCACCCGTGACACCGTGGCGACGGAGACGCCCGCGTGTGCGGCGACGTCCTTGATGCCGGCCATCGGGCCTCCTGTTCGGTGCGTGGTGGAAACGATTACACGGGAGTGTATGGAAACGATTACATGATCTCTATGTGATGTGGGTCACCTAGGGTCGGACCAGGATCGATCGGGCCGGATGGGGAGCGGCCGGGCGGCGGCGGGTAGGGTGCCGGGCGTGACCAGCCAGGCGACGAACCACGCGCCCATGCCGCCCGACCTGCGCCGCGTCGCCGAGGCGGCGAAGGGCTTCATGCCCGTCCCCGAGGGCATCGCGCTGTACGAGACCGCGCTGGAGTACGGCCCGCGCGGCCCGATCCTGGAGGTCGGCACCTACTGCGGCAAGTCGGCCGTCTACCTCGGCGCCGCCGCCCGTACGGCCGGCTCCACGGTCGTGACCGTCGACCACCACCACGGCTCGGAGGAGAACCAGGCCGGCTGGGAGTACCACGACCCGTCCCTCGTCGACCCGACCACGGGCCGGATGGACACGCTCCCCGTCTTCCGGCGTACGATCGCCGCCGCCGGCCTGGAGGACCACGTCGTCGCGGTGGTCGGCGAGTCCGGCACCGTCGCGGCGCTGTGGGGCCGGCCGCTCGCCATGGTCTTCATCGACGGCGGCCACGCCGAGGACCTCGCGCAGGCCGACTATGACGGCTGGGCACCGCACGTCATGCCGGGCGGCGCACTCGTCTTCCACGACATCTTCCCCGACCCGGCCGACGGCGGGCAGGCGCCGTACCGCGTCTACCGGCGCGCCCTGGCCACCGGGCAGTGGACCGAACGCCGCGTCGAGGGTTCCCTCCGCGTCCTCGAACGCACGGAGCCCTGACCGGTCAGGGCTCCGCCCGCCGCACGAACACCGCGAACGCCGCGGTGACCAGCGTGATCGCGCCGATGACGACGAGCTGGGTGTGCATCCGGGCCACCAGGAGCGCCCGCGGGTCCCGGAAGGGGGCCAGGTCGGTGGGGAGGGCCAGGGCGTAGAACACCGACGTCCCGACGGCGCCCCCGAGGAGCTGCCCGCCCTGGTGCAGCCCGGCGGCGGCGCCCCCGAGGCGTACGGGCGCGTGCCCGAGCACGGCGGCGGCCGCGGTGGGGATCACGAGCCCCAGGCCGAGCCCCGCGGGCGGAAGCCACGGCACCACGGACGCGTAGGAGAAGTCGCGCCCGAGCAGGGACAGGCCGAACGCCGCGGCCATGGTCAGCAGCAGCCCGATCACGAGCGGCGGCCGAGGGCCCACCCGGCCGCCGACGGCGGCCGCGATCGCCGCGCCGGCGACGTACGCCAGCGTCATCGGCAGCGTGGCGATCGCCGCCTTCAGCGGCGCCATGCCGCCGACCGTCTGCAGGTAGACCGCCAGGAGCATGTACAGGCCGTTCAGCCCCGCGAAGCCGACCGCCGACAGGCCGATCGCCGCCGGCAGCGAGGGCGAGGCCAGCAGGACCGGAGGGCGACCGCGCCGGATCTGCGACTCCACGATCCAGAAGATCCCGACGAGCAGCGCGGCCCCGGCCAGCAGCACGCCCGTCACGACGCCGGCCGACTCCTGGACGCGGACCACCGCGAAGGTCAGGACGAACAGCGCCGCCGACAGGAAGACCATCCCGGGCGGGCTGAACGACGCGGACGCGTCACCGCGCGACTCACGGCCGGCGGCCAGGACGATCACGGCGGCGAGGACGCCCAGCACCGCCGGGAGGACGAACACCCAACGCCACGAGACCTGTTCGATCACCGGCCACGCGACGAACACCCCGGCCAGCGCCGTACTGCCGGCCACGGCGCCCCAGACGCCGGTGACGACGATCAGCCTGACGCCGGAGAACGCCTCGCGGACGAGCCCCAGACCGGCGGGCAGAGCCAGGCCCGCCGCCACCCCTGCCGCACCGCGCAGCACGATCAGCACGCCGAGGGCGGGGGAGAGGAGCGCGAGGAGCGTGGCCACCGCGCACGCGGCCGTACCGATGACGAACAGCCTCTTGCGCCCGAACCGGTCGGCGAGCCATCCGCCGGCGACGACGCTGAGCGCGAGCCCGAGCAGATAGGCGTTCGCCACCCAGGTCAGGCCGGCGACTGTCGCACCCAGGTCCCGCTGGACGAAGGGGAGAACGAGATTCACCCCGCTCGCGGTGAGTGAGTTCGCCAGCACGCCGAGCACCACACCGAGTGCCGCGAGCGGCGGAACGCCGCGCGCCGGCGTCCACGCCGGTGCGGTCTGGAACGGCGGCGCGCCGTGGCGGGTCGCGGCCGCCGCCCCCTGGGTGAGCAGCCCCATGACGTCGCCCTGCGGAGCGCCGGGCGGGGCGCCCAGCAGGTGCAGCAGCGCCTGCGCGGCGGTCGGCCGGCGCCGCGGGTCCTTCTCCAGGCAGGCGGCGACGAGGCCGCCCAGCCAAGGCGGCAGCCCGCGCAGGTCCGGGACGCCGTGCAGGATGGCGTTCATCACCGACGGCACCGAGTCGCCGGCGAAGGCCCGGCGTCCCGTCGCCGCGAACACCATCGTCAGACCCCACGCGAACATGTCCGCGGCCGGCCCGATCGGACCGGCCGCGAGCTGCTCCGGCGCCATGTACGCCGGCGTGCCGACGACCTGGCTCGTCATCGTGACGTCGGAGTCCAGCACCCGCGCGATGCCGAAGTCGATGACCCGCGGTCCGCCGGGGCCCATGATCACGTTGGCGGGCTTGAAGTCCCGGTGCACGATTCCGGCCTGATGGACGGCGGTCAGGGCGGTGGCGGTGCCGATGGCCAGCCGCAGCAGCTCGGGCTCCGGCAGCGGGCAGGTCACGTCCTGCAGCGCCGGGCCGGGCACGAACTCGCTGACGATGTACGGCTGGTCGCCGGCGACGTTCGCGTCGATCACCGGCGCGGTGCAGAACCCGGGCACCCGCTCGGCCGCCGACAGCTCACGGACGAACCGCGAACGCGCCCTGGCGTCTCCGCTCAGCTGCGCGCGCAGCAGCTTGATCGCCACCTGCCGCCCGGCCGCGTCCGCCCCGAGATAGACCACCCCCTGGCCGCCCTCACCGAGACGCGCGGTCACCGTGTACGCGCCCAGCCGCGTCGGATCGCTCGGGAGCAGTGCGGCCGTCATCCGTCCTCCGAATGGGGGTCGATCGGAGCTGGGCCCGCCATCGATCGACGGGGGAACCCGATCATTATCGACGCTGCGGCGCTCCGGGACCGGCCATCCGCGCAAAGCACCGCCGGTGGGCCCTGCGACCCAATGCGAAATAGGGCCCCCGGCCCTTTCTGCGGCGACGGCAGGACCCAATACTGATCACCCGGACCGGTCCTTTACCCCACCTTTGAACCCCCCGAAAGGGGCCCTCGTGGCCAAGGTTCGTGTACTCGCCTCCGCCGTCGCCCTAACTCCGCCGCTCCTTCTCGCGGTCGCGACCGGTGCTCAAGCGTCCGCCACCTCATCCGCGCCCGCCATCTCATCCGCGCCCGCCACCTCTTCGTCCGCGCCCGCTCCGGCGCGACCCGCCGGCCCCGTGTCGGCGGCCGCGGTCACGAAGACGGTCAAATTGGTCACGCAGGAGCAGTCGAAGTCCTACTACTGTGCTCCGGCCGCCGGGCGCGCCGTCGCGTCGACGTGGATGCCGAAGAGCTCCCTGCCCAGCCAGAACACGGTCGCCAAGGCCATGCACACCAAGGCGCCGAATGGGACCGGCACCGCCTGGATCGCGATCGGCATCAACGCCGTCATTCATCGCGGTTCCTACTATCAGAACCTCCACCCCACGTCCGCGAACTTCGTCTGGAACGCGGTCACCTACGACATCGGCACCAAGAAGCACGCGGTCGTCGCCCGGGTGCTGGCAGGCGCGAAGCCGTGGACGCCGCACTGGAACGACAAGACCGGCCACGCCATGGTCATCTACGGTTACCACTCCGATTCCCACGGCAAGCAGCTGTACTGGTGGGACCCGGCGGACAACACCTTCCACCACTCGTCGCTGAGCTCGTCCTGGACCGCGATCTCGAAGGGCGGCAAGAACCTCATCGGCTTCTACCCCAGCTGAGCCGGATTCCGCCTGCACGGCATCCGCAGAGCGACGGCCGGGGCCCGCCGGGGGACCCGTGGGGCGGGTCCGCCCCGGGAAACGGGAGCGGCCCGGCCGAGGGTACGACGCCCAGGTCATCCGCGCAGAGCGGTGCGAACGTCCATCAGCGCGAACCCGAGCAGGTTGAGCCCACGCCACTCCGACGGGCGAGCCGCCTCCGGCTGCGACGCCGACAGCCCGATGCCCCAGACGGTGTCGTACGGGCTGGCCTCCACGAGCACCCGATCGCCCGTGGCCAGCAGGAAGTCGCGCAGCGGCGGATGCTGCCCGAACTTGGCGGCGTTCGCCGCCACGACGAGCCCGTACCGGTGCTCGGCCCAGACGTGCTCGTCGAACCCGCGCACCCCGCGGCCGGCGCTCTTGGCCTTGGCCGGGTCGTCGTCGGCGAGCACGCGCTCCTCCGCCTCGGCGTCCCCGAACAGCCGCGCCTTGCCCGCCATCATGTAGTGCTCGGCGGTCGCGTACCGCGCGCCGTCCACCGTGAACGGCGCCGGATACCACTGGCTCAGGCAGCCCTTCCCGACGCCTCCGCCCTTCGGTGGCCGGTGCCCCCAGAACAGCAGCATCTCCGGCAGCCCGCCGTCTTCCTCCAGCCGAACCAGCTCCTCGACCCGCATAGGACCCGATGCTGCTGGTATCGGCGGTATCCGGGCAACCCGTTTCCGGGTACTTGACGAGGACTGCCAAGTACTGGACGATTGGTGTCAAGTGATGCTGGACCGCGAGAGGAGCCGGTCATCCGTAGAGAGCTCATCGACCAACTGGTCCGGATCATCGAGGTGCGGTTGCTCGATCCGCTGGAGATCCTTCTGGACGGGGACGACGCCGTCGGCGTGTTGCGGCGCTCGGTGCGGGATCGGGCGGCGGACTGGGCCGACCGGATGATCGACGGCGACGAGCAGACCGCGACGCACACGATCGCGCGGATGATGGCGACGCTCTATCCCGGTGACGAGCCCTTCGACCCGCCCGCCGACTGGTGGCGGACGCCGCTGGGGCAGGTCGTCGTACGCCGCGTCGGGCATCCCTTCGCGCGCGCCGTCTCGTACTCGGTGGCGGGGGCGATGCTCGGCATCACCCGGCAGGGCGTCCATGACCTGGTGACCCGGGGAAAGCTCGAACGCCACCCGGACGGCGGCGTGACGCCCGAGTCCGTACGCGACCGCCTGAACCGGCGGTCCCCGACCTCCTGAGAGGAATCCCATGGCCGTTCGTCTGGCGATCGAGGACTTCGGCGGGCCGGGAGCGCCACTGCTCCTGCTGCACGGGGCCGGCGCGAACCTGGTGAGCGTGGCGGCGCTCGCGCGGGAGCTGTCCCCGCGGTTCCGCGTGGTGACGGTGGATCTGCGCGGGCACGGCCGGTCCGAGGACGGGCCGTGGGAATGGACCGCGGTGCTCGACGACCTCGAGACGGTCACGGCCGATCTGAACCTCGGGGAGCCCGCCGTCGTCGGCTGGTCGCTGGGCGGCATGCTCGCGGCGCTGTGGGCCGAGCGGCACCCGGACTGCCCGATGGCGGTGAGCATCGACGGTACGCCGCCGCCTGCCCGGCCGGAGCAGCTCGACGGGCTCGATCCGGCCGACGCCGAGGCGGAGATCGACCGGCTGCGGGCCGCCTTCGACGGGATGGCAGCCGTGTACGCCAGGCCGCTGGCGCCCGAGGAGGTCGAGGCCGCCGTCGAGGGGCAGCGGGCGATGGCGCGGCGGGTCGGCGCGCCCGAGGAGCCGGCGGCGGACGGCTTCCGGCGCAACCTCGTGACCCGCGACGGGCGGACCTGGATGCGGCCGTCGCCGGACGTTCTCGCTGGCCTCCGTACCGCGATGGAGGCGCTCGACGTCATCCCCGTGTACCGGCGGGTGCGGTGCCCGCTGCTGGTGGCCGTCGCGACCGAGGATCTGCCGGAGCAGCGGCCGTTCCAAGAGCTGTACGCCGCCTACCGGCGCGGGTTCGAGCGGCGCCTCGCCGAGGCGGCGGAGGCGAACCCCGCGCTGCAGATGGTGCGCGTCGAGGGCGCGAGCCACGCGATGGTCGCCGAGCGGCCCGCCGAGCTCGCCAAGCTGATCACGGAGTTCGCCGACAGGGTCTAGCTCAGCGCCTCGGCCAGGGACTCGCAGCCGCAGGCGACCGGGTCGGCGGGCTCGGACGGGCCGAGCGGGCGGCCGTCGATCTCCTTGAACAGGCGGGCGGCGGGGGAGGCGTCGGCGAGGGCGTCCGCCGCGAGGATGACGGCGGCGGCCGTGTAGGTGGAGCGGTCGCCGGGGAAGTGGCGCCGGTTGGCGAACTGCCAGCCGGTCCAGTACGACCCGTCCTCGTGCCGCAGGTGCTGGATGGTGGCGAACAGCGCGCGGGCGCGGGCGGTGTCGCCCATCGCGTCGAGGGCGAGCACGAGCTCGCACGACTCCGCGCCGGTCACCCACGGCTGGTCGGAGACGCACCGGCAGCCGAGACCGTCGGCCACGAACGTCTCCCAGCCCTCGTCGATCCGGCGGTACGCCGCGGGGCCGCGCAGCGGGCCGCCGAGGACGGGGTAGTACCAGTCCATCGAGAAGCGGCTCTTGTCGGCGAACGCCTCCGGGTGGGCGGCGACGACGTGGCCGAGCTGGTCGGCGGCCAGCTCCCAGTCCGGCTGGGGCTCGCCGAGGCGTTCGGCCAGGGCGACGGCGCAGCGCAGCGACTGGTGGATCGACGAGCAGCCGGTGAGGAGCGCGTGGTCGTCGGGGGAGCCGTCCGGATGGCGGATCCAGATGATCTCACCGCGCGCGGTCTGCAGGCCGAGCGCGAACTCGATCGCGCGCCGGACGGCCGGCCACATGCGCTCCGCAAATTCCTGGTCGCCGGTGAGCAGCAGCTCGTGCCACACGCCGACGGCGATGTACGCGGCGTGGTTCGACTCGCCGCCGGGCTCGGTGACCTCGCCCAGGACCCACTTGGCGGGCCAGGAGCCGTCCTCGCGCTGGTTCGCGCGCAGCCACTCGTACGCGCGCCGCGACTCGGCGCGCAGCCCGGCGATGGAGAGCGCCATCGCCGCCTCGACGTGGTTCCAGGCGTCGACGTGGCCGGGTACGCCACCGGTCGGCGCGAACCAGGGGATGGCGCCCGAGGGCTCCTGCTGGGCGGCGATGCTGCGGGCGGTGGCGAGGATGTCGTCTGCGGTCAGGATTCCGGGTACGGCCTCAGGCCGCCGCATGCGCCTGCTCCTGGTCCTCCGCCGCGGCGACGGTGGGCTTGGTGAAGTAGACGACGACGCTCTTGCCGATCACCGGGTTGAGCACGCGCTCGGCGAGCCGGGTGGCGAGCGGCCGCTTCATGATGTCCCAGACGAGCACCTGGTGGTACGCCTTGGCGAGCGGGTGGCCGTCGTTGTTCACGCCCACCGCGCACTTGATCCACCAGTACGGCGCGTGCAGGCCGTGGGCGTAGTGGTGACCGCCGACCTCGAAGCCGATCGACTTGAGCTTGGCCTCCAGCTCGGCGCGGGTGTAGATGCGCACGTGCCCGCCGGGGGCGGTGTGGTAGTCCTCCGACAGCGCCCAGCAGATGCGCTCGGGAAGCCAGGACGGCACGGTGACGGCGAGCTCGCCGCCGGGCTTGAGGACCCGCAGCAGCTCGGCCATGGCCGCCATGTCGTCCGGGATGTGCTCCAGCACCTCCGCCGCGACGATCTTGTCGAACGTGTCGTCGGGGAACGGCAGGCTCAGCGCGTCGCCGGTGACGGTCCGCGCCGAGGCGCCCTCGGGCGGCTCGCCCTCCAGCGCCATCGCGGCGAACATCTTCGCCACCTCGGCCAGCTCCGCCTCGTCGCGGTCGAACGCGACGACGTGCGCCCCGCGCCGGTACAGCTCGAACGCGTGCCGGCCCGCGCCGCAGCCCATGTCGAGCACGTGCTCGCCGGGCGACACGCGGAACCTGTCGAAGTCCACGGTCAGCAGGGTCAAGCTCCTTCCGGGCGGCGCCCGCGGCGGCGGGCGATGGCGGCCTCGTAGTGGCCTACGGTGGCCCGCGCGACGGCGGACCAGGTGAACCGCTCCTGCACGCGCGCGTAGCCCGCCGCGCCGACCCGCTCGCGTTCCTCCGGGGAGTCGTGCAGCCGGCCGAGCACGCCCGCCAGCTCCTCGACGTCACCGGGCTCGACCAGGATCGCGGCGTCGCCGACCACCTCGGGCAGCGCGCCCGTACGGCTGGCGACGAGCGGGGTGCCCGAGGCCATGTGCTCGACGGCGGGCAGGGAGAACCCCTCGTACAGCGAGGGCACGACCGCGATCTCGGCGCTCGCCAGCAGCTCGCCGAGCTCCTCGTCGGAGATTCCGGAGACGAAGCGGACGCGGTCGCCGAGGGACAGCTCGCCGACGAGCTGGTCGGTCGGGCCGCCCGGCCTCGGCTTGCTCACGATCACGACGTGGACGTCCCGCTCGGTGGCGAGCTTGGCGACCGCGCGCAGCAGCGTGGAGACGCCCTTGAGCGGGGAGTCGGCGCTGGCGACGGCGACGATGCGGCCGGGGACGCGTTCGCCGCGCGGGTGGAAGTACCGGGTGTCGACGCCGAGCGGCAGGATGTGCACCTGCTCGGGCGGCGCCTGGAAGTCGCGGATGATGTCGTGCTTGGACGACTCGGAGACGGTGAGGATCGGGCCGATGCGCTGGGCGACGCGCGCCTGCATGTTCACGAACCCGTACCAGCGGCGCTTGCCGAACCGCTCCTTGACGGTCTTGGCCGCCTCGATCTCGATCCGGCGGTCCACGCTGATCGGGTGGTGGATGCTGGTGACGAGGGGCAGGCCGAGCCGGGGGATGGCGAGGTTGCCGTAGCCGAGCACCTGGTTGTCGTGGACGACGTCGATCGAGTCGCGGTACTTCCGCAGCTCGCGCAGCACCCGCAGGCTGAAGGTCAGCGGCTCGGGGAAGCCGCCGGTCTTCATGTGCGCGAACTCCAGGACGTCGATCCAGTCGCGGTACTCCGACAGCGCGGGCGTGCGGAACGGGTTCTCGTCCGCGTACAGGTCCAGGCTGGGGACCTTGCGCAGCAGGATGTCGTCGCGGTCCAGCTCCGGGTACGGCTGGCCGGAGAAGACGACGACGCGGTTCCCGAGCTCGGCCAGCTCACGGGTCAGGTGCCGCAGGTACACGCCCTGGCCGCCGCAGTGCGGTTTGCTCCGATAGGAGAGCAGGGCCACGCGCAATGGTTCGCCGACCTCGCCCACGCGTTGCCCCTCCCGCACGTGTCACTGCTGGTGAAGTTAGACCATAGCCTGACAACCGTTACGCCTGACCCCCTATTAGCCATTGAGTCTAAAAAGGTGGTGAAGGCCACGTTCGGCGCATCAGGTGACACGTCGCCGGATCACCCGCCGAAGCGCACCGGCATCTTCTTGATGCCGTTGATGAAGTTGGACCGCTGCCGCCGCGGCTCGCCCGCCAGGGCGATGCCGGGCAGCCGCTCGGCGAGGGTCTCGAACAGCACCCGCAGTTCGAGGCGCGCCAGGTGGGAGCCCAGGCAGAAGTGCGGTCCGCCGCCGCCGAAGCCGATGTGCGGATTCGGATCACGCCCGATGTCGAAGTCGTACGGGTCGGGGAAGACGTCCTCGTCCCGGTTGGCCGAGGCGTAGAACACCACGACCTTGTCGCCCTCGCGGATCTCCTTGCCGCCCAGCTCGGTGTCGCGGGTCGCCGTGCGCCTGAACAGGTTGACCGGGCTGACCCAGCGCACGATCTCGTCGGCGGCCGTACGCGCCAGGTCGCCGCCGTTCCGCAGGTCGTCGACGAGCCGGTGCCACTGGTCCGGGTGCTCGAAGAACGCGAGCATGCCGCCGGAGGCGGCGTTCCGCGTCGTCTCGTTCCCGGCCACGATCAGCAGCATCATGAACAGGTCGAACTCGTCGACGGTCAGCTCCTGGCCGTCGTGCGGCCGCAGTAACGTCGTGACGATGTCGTCCCGCGGCTCCTTCCGGCGGCGCTCGGCAAGCTCGTTCGCGTAGGCGTACAACTCGGCCGCGGCGGCGCCCTCTTCCTCCTCCGTCGAGCGCAGGTCGGGATCGTCCTCGCCGATGAGGCGGTTCGACCACTCGAAGATCTTCTCCCGGTCCTCGACGGGCGCGCCGATCAGCTCGCAGATCACGTACAGCGGGAGGGGCGCGGAGACGTCCCGGACGAAGTCCGCCTCGCCCCGGCCCGCGACCTCGTCGATGAGACCCCGGCAGATCTCGCGGACGTGGTCCTCCAGCCGGCCGATCGTCCGCGGCGTGAACCCCTTGTTCACGATGCTCCGCTTGCGGGTGTGCTCCGGCGGGTCCTGGTTGAGCATCATCATCCGCTGCAGGACCAGATGCTCGTCGGCCGGCTCGGGGAACAGCGCGAGCCTGCGGTAGGAGGAGAAGATCTCGGGGTGCCGGGAGACGTGGACGACGTCGTCGTACCGGGTGACCGCCCAGAAGTCCGGTTCACCGGGGTGCCGGTGGACGGGGTCGTGGTGGCGCAGCCACCGGAGCCGATCGTGCGGGATGCCGGCGTTCGCGTACCGGTCGGGGTCGACCAGGTCGATGTCCATCCACGACTCCCTCACAGGTCGGTTGTCTGGAATCCTCCGTCGGGAAGCCCGGTCAGCGCCTCGGCGAGCGCCTCGGGGGTCGAGCCGGTCACCCGCAGCGCCACCGTGGGCGGCGCCAGGACCGTGACCGTGCCGCCGTAGGCGACGAACACCTGGCCGGTGACGTCCTCGGCGGCGGGAGAGGCGAGGTAGGCCACCAGCGGGGACACGTGCTCCGGGGCCAGGGGGTCTGCGCCGTCCTCGGGCGCCGGGCCGAAGACATCGGCCGTCATCGCGGTACGGGCGCGCGGGCAGATCGCGTTCGCGCGCACGCCGTACCGGCCGCACGACTGGGCGATGGACAGGGTCAGCGCGGCGATGCCGCCCTTGGCCGCCGCGTAGTTCGGCTGGCCGGGCGAGCCGAGCAGGAACGCCTCGGACGCGGTGTTCACGATCCGGGCGTAGACCGGGCCGCCCGTCTCCTTGGACCGGGCCCGCCAGTACCCCGTCGCGTGACGCGCCATCACGAAGTGGCCCTTGAGGTGGACGGCCACGACGGCGTCCCACTCCGCCTCGGACATGTTGAAGATCATGCGGTCCCGGGTGATGCCCGCGTTGTTGACCAGGACGTCGAAGGCCCCGTACGTCTCCAGCGCCGTCTTGAGCAGCGCCTCGCCCGCCGTCCAGTCGGAGACGTCGCCCTCGGCGACCACCGCCTCGGCGCCCTCGCGCCGTACGAGCTCGGCGGTCCGCCGGACGGCCTCGCCGGGCAGGTCGTTCAGGACCAGCCGCGCTCCCCGCCGGGCGAGTTCGAGCGCGTGCGCCCGGCCGAGGCCGTCGCCGGCCCCGGTCACCGCGACGACCCTGCCCCCGAGCGAGACGTCCTTGTCCGTGGCGGCCATCCGGCTCCTTCCGTGACGGCATGCCGACCGCCCGGGGTGGCCACCCGGGCGCCGGCATGCCGCGTCCACTATAAGTGAAACGTGTTCTAATGTGAAACCTGTTCTAGCCGCGTCGTCCGGACGGGGTGAACCGGACCGGAAGCTCCTTGATGCCGTTGATGAAGTTCGAGCGCAGCCGCCGCGCCTCGCCGGCCTGCTCGATGTCCGGCATGCGTTCGAGGAGGACCTCGAACAGCACGGTCAGCTCCAGGCGCGCGAGGTGCGTCCCGAGGCAGTAGTGCGGTCCGCCGCCGCCGAAGCCGATGTGCGGGTTCGGGTCGCGGCCGATGTCGAAGGCGTACGGGTTCTCGAACACGTCCTCGTCCCGGTTGGCCGAGGGGTAGAAGATGACGACCTTGTCGCCGGCCTTGATCGGCTGCCCGCGCAGCTCGGTGTCGCGCATCGCCGTTCGGCGGAACAGGTTCACCGGGCTGACCCAGCGCACGATCTCGTCCGCGGTGGTCCGGAGCAGGGCCCGGTTGTCGCGCAGCCGCCGCCACTGGTCCGGGTGCTGGAAGAAGGTGAGCATGCCGCCGGACGCGCCGTTCCGCGTGGTCTCGTTGCCCGCCATGATCAGCAGCAGGATGAACATCGCGAACTCGTCCGCGCCGAGCACCCGGCCGTCGGCGTCGGGCTGCAGCAGCTTGGTCGCGATGTCGTCGCCGGGGTGCTCCCGGCGGTAGGCCGCCAGCTCGTGGGCGTAGGTGAGGATCTGCGCCGAGACGTCGCGCGCGTGCTCGGCGGAGGTGCCGTAGTCGGGGTCGTCGAAGCCGATCAGCGCGTTGGACCAGTCGAAGAGCCGTTCGCGGTCCTCCACCGGCGCGCCGATGAGCTCGCAGATGACGTACAGCGGGAACGGCGCGGAGATGTCGCGGACGAAGCATGCCTCCCCGCGTTCGACCACGTCGTCGATGAGCTGGTGGCTCACGTCGCGGATGTGCTCCTCGAGCTGCTTGATCATCCGCGGCGTGAAGCCCTTGTTCACGTAGCCGCGCTGGCGGGTGTGCTGTGGCGGGTCCATGAACAGCATCATCAGCCGGTACAGCGCGATGTCGTCGTCGGTGAACTCCTCGAACATCGACGTGCGCGCGTACGAGGAGAACAGCTCCGGGTGGCGGGAGACGTGGACCACGTCGTCGTACTTGGTCACCGCCCAGAAGCCGGGTGAGCCGTCGTCCGGATCCTCGTGCCAGTAGACCGGCGCCTCCCGTCGCAGCCGGCGGAAGGCCTCGTCCGGGAAGCCTCCTCGCTCGTAGATCTCCGGCGTGATGATGTCGATCCGCATCGTCGCTCCTCGGGCGGCGGCTTGTCTGAAACACGTTCTAAACCAAGCGCTCGCTCGGGTCAAGAAGACAGAGGTCGCCGGGGGAGTGGCGCGCGTCTCATCAGCCGATAGTGACCACAGTGTCACTCAGCGGAGAGTCCGAGGCGGCCAGCCGGGCCTGGTAGGCGCTGTTCTCGTCGATCAGCCGATCGAGTGCCGCGAGCGCGGCGAGGACCGTGTCGAGTGTGGCCGAGAGGCGCTCCCGCTCGCGCCGCATCACCGCCATCGAGTCCTGCGCGGCCCGCATCGTCGGCCTGGTCGTCATGCACGGGAGCATCTCGACGATCGTGCGGCTGGACAGGCCGGCCGCGAAGAACGACTGGATGAGCTCGACCCGCTGGACCTGGTCTTCGGCGTAATGGCGCTGACCGCTCGGCGACCGGGTGCTCACGAGAAGCCCCTGCTCCTCGTAGTAGCGCAGAGAACGCCGGCTGACCCCGGTCCGCTCCGACAGTTCGCCGATCCTCATCGACACTCCATTCGTGCTGACGATTGCGCTTGCCCCTCACATCAATGTCACCGTTTACCGTAATCCGTGCCGACAGGGGGTCCGCGTCAGGCGGGCGGACCTCGCGTCAGTGAAAGGAGACACTGTGATCAAGTTCGCGTATCTGATCAATCGGGTCGACGGCATGACCTTCGAGGAGTTCGTCGAGTACCACCGCGACCGTCACGCGCCGCTCTTCACCTCGATCCCCGAGGCGAAGCAGTACGTCAGGAAGTACACGGTCTCGCATCCGGTGCCGGCCGAGAACTACCCGGCTCCGGCGTACGACGGCCTCACCGAGATCTGGTTCGACAGCTGGGCGGATCACGACGCCTTCTTCGCCTCCGAGAACTACCGGCTGCGGGTCCACCCCGACGAGGCGAAGTTCATCGACCAGAACTCGATCGGCGTGATGGTCACGGAGGAGAAGACCGTCATCTGACGCCGGGGAGGGACCGTGCGGAGGCGGGAGTCAGAGGCGTTCGAGGACCGTCGCGGTGGCCAGGGCGCCGCCGGCGCACATCGTGATCAGGGCGGTGGACGCGTCGCGGCGCTCCAGCTCGTGCAGGGCCGTGGTGATCAGGCGGGCGCCGGTGGCGCCGACCGGGTGGCCGAGGGCGATGGCCCCGCCGTTGACGTTGACCCGGTCCAGGTCCGGTTCGTGGACCGAGGCCCAGGACAGGACGACCGAGGCGAACGCCTCGTTCACCTCGAACAGGTCGATGTCCCGCATCGACATGCCCGCCGCCGTGAGCACGGTCTCCGTCGCCTGGACCGGGCCGTCCAGGTGGTAGTACGGCTCGGCACCGACGAGCGCCTGCGCCCGGATCCGCGCCCGGGGCCGCAGCCCCCGGGCGCGGGCCCGTTCCTCGGACATCACGAGGACGGCGGCGGCGCCGTCGGAGATCTGTGAGGACGTTCCGGCGGTGTGCAGCCCGTCGCCGGCCGCCGGGCGCAGCCGGGCCAGCCCGTCGAGCGTCGTCTCGCGCGGCCCCTGGTCACGGGTGACGGTGCGGACCTCTCCGGTGGGGGCGCCGTCGTCGCCGAGCACCGGCGCCTCGATCGGCGTGATCTCCCGGTCGAAGCGGCCGTCCGCCTGCGCCTTGGCGGCGCGCTGCTGGGAGCGCAGGCCGAAGGCGTCCAGGTCGCCGCGGGTCAGGCCGCGTCGCGCCGCGATGCGCTCGGCGGCGGTGAACTGGTCCGGCAGGTCGATCGACCAGTCGTCGGGGCGGGGCCGGGCGTACGGGTGACGGCCGCCGGCCTCCTGGCAGGGAGCGGTGCTCGTGATGTTCGCGCCGAGCGGCGCGCGGCTCATGACCTCCACGCCGCAGCCGATCGCGGCCTCCACGACACCGGCCTGGATCAGGGCGGCGGCCAGGTGGACCGCCTGCTGACTCGACCCGCATTGGGCGTCGATCGTCGTGACACCGACCTGGTGGGGGAGCCCGGCGTACAGCCAGGCGTGACGGCCGACGTGGCCGCCCTGTTCGCCCGCCTGTGTGACGCAGCCGGCGAGGACCTGGCCGATGTCGGCCGCGTCGATCCCGGCGCGCTCGATCACGGCGCGCTGCGCGTGGGCCAGCACCGCCTGGGGCTTCAGCCCGGCCAGCCATCCGCGGCGCTTGCCGATCGGCGTGCGTACGGCTTCCACGATGACCGGCGAGCCCATGTGGCCTCCTGCGGTGACGACGCCTCGCCCGAACTATAACCCGTTCTAATATGACGGTTGCAAGCCTCGCGGCATCGGCGGATGCCGGGAAGAACTTGTTCTGGTGCGGTTCGATTCGGTGAGCGTGCCCGCAGCGGCCGGTCCGTCGCGGACCCCCGGCCGAGCGTGCCCGAACGGGGGTGTGTCGAAGTGTGGCCGTTAGGCGATCAGAGTGTCGAAGTCGCCGGCCTTGGCGCCCTGGATGAGGGCTTTGATCTCCGCCTTCGTGTAGACCAGGGCGGGCCCGGCCGGATGCCGGGAGTTCCTGACGGCCACGCTGCCGTCGGGCAGCTGGGCCAGCTCGACGCAATTACCTTGTGAGTTGCTCCGGTGGCTCTTCTGCCATCGGACGTCGGCGAGATCGGTGGCGGGGATGCCGTTGTACGCCCGGTACTGCATTCATGTCTCCTGGAGAATCCTGCTGAGGATCTCGGCGGTGTTGTCCGGAGGTGCGCTGACCACGCAGAGGCGTTCCATCGCCTCCATGTAGGCGTCCACGTCGTCGCGCCTGTCCAGATACAGCGCACTGGTCAGTTGCTCGACGTAGACCACGTCCGGCAGGTCCGATTCGGGAAACCGCAGGATGGTGAACGCCCCGGCCTCGGCGGTATGACCGCCGACCCGGAACGGCAGCACCTGAAGAATGACGTTCGGCAGCTTCGTCGCCTCGATGAGGCGCTCGATCTGACCGCGCATCACTTCTCGTCCCCCGATCGGGCGTCGCAACGCCGCCTCGTCCACGACCGCCCACAGGCGAGGACCGTCCCCTCGCGTGAGCAGCTTCTGACGAGTTATCCGCAGGCTGACCCTCTGCTCGATCTCTTCGGGAGGCGCGGCCGAGTTGCCCAGGGAGATGACGGCGCGGGCGTACCCCTCGGTCTGCAGCAGACCGGGGATGAACTGGACCTCGTAGGTGCGGATCAGCGCGGCCGCCTCTTCCAGCCCCACGTAGGTCTCGAACCAGCCCGGCAGAACGTCGCCGTACCTGTGCCACCAGCCGGGAGTGTTGGCGTCCTGAGCCAGCTCGAGAAGGCTTTCGCGCTCTCGCTCGTCCATGACGCCGTAGAGGGTGAGCAGGTCGGCCACGTCGCGTTCCTTGAATCCCACCCGGCCCAACTCCAGGCGGCTCATCTTGGAACCGGAGGCGCGGATCGCGTACCCGGCCTCCTCGCGCGTGATGCCCTGCCGCTCACGCAACCGGCGCAGCTGAGCGCCGAGGAGCCGGCGCAGAACGGTCGGTCCTCCAGCGGGCTGCGCTGTGTCCACCCCTACCTCCATGAGCATCGGTCAGCGCACAGTGTGCCACTCCCTTCCGTCGCTGTCAGAGTTGCACGATCGTCTGCACGTGCATCGGGCCTTGCATATGCAAGGCATGTCGAGCAGGATAGCGCGCGAGGCACGCCGATCACTGCTTCCCAGGGGATCGCGATGACAGCACACGGAGCGCGCTGGATGACCGGTGAGAGCGTCGACGAAGCGCATGAGTGGCTGTTGTCGGCGATCGCGCGTGGCGGACGGTGGCCCGGCCACCTCGTGCCGCCCGCCAGGATGGGCTCGGACGCGATGACGCGGGACCTCGCCGCGCTGCCCGAATCGGTGCGGGAGGCGCGCGAGTTCACGCGTGACGGGCTGAAGACCTGGGGCCTGGCGGCCATGTTCGACGACGTCGGCCTCGTCGTCTCCGAACTCGTGACGAACGCCATCCGGTACGCCGTAGGGGCGACCTCCGGCCCCGGCGACACCCCGGTCAGGCTCGGGCTCCTGCGGACCGTCGGCCGGCTGACCTGCGCGGTCGCCGACCCCAGCGATGAGGTGCCGCAGCAGGGGGAGGCCGACTTCGTCTCCCAGAGCGGGCGCGGTCTGTACCTCGTCGCCGCTTTCAGTGACTCGTGGAACTGGACCCCGCTGTACGGCCACGGCAAGGTCGTGTGGGCGACCTTCACCACCCGCGGCGGTGAGCACCGGGGCGGTCGCTGACACGCGTCCGCGCGGGCGTAGGAGGAATCGCGCCGGGGTTCACAGCATCAGAACGCCCGCGATCGCGACCCACACGCAGGCGCCGGCCAGCAGCAGTCCCTCCACCGGCGACATCGGCGGCGGTTCGGCGTGCCCGCGCAGCCATCGGCGCCTGCGGTACGCGACGGCCGTCACCGCCAGCGGGCCGAGCAGCGCGACGGCCCCGGCCGGGAACGCGATCTTGACGGCGAGCAGGCCGGCCGCCCAGGAGGACAGCAGGGCCCGCAGCCAGGTCAGCTCCGTCCGCTGAGCCTGGAGGCCGGAGCTCACCGGGTCACGAGCCCGCTGACGAGCGTGGCGGTGAAGAGCACCGCCACGCCCACCGTGAGAACGGCGGGAAGGGGATCGCGCGGCAGGCAGACTCCCAGCCGCATCGCCTCCTGGGCCCGCCGCCAGCGCCGGTAGGCGACGGGCGCGATCACCACGCTCAGCGTGATGGCGCCGAGGCCGATCTCCCGGTGCCAACCCGGCAGCGCGACCCCCCGGATGCCGCCGACCAGCGGTATCCCGAGGGCCACCAGGCCGAAGGCCGTCCGCACCCAGGCCAGCAGGGTGCGCTCGTTGGCGAGCGAGAAGCGGTAGTCGGGCTCGTGCCCGGGTTCGACATCCGACATCGTCTTCAAGGCCCCTCCTCAAGACGGTCGCGGCGCATCCGATGATGCTTCTACCCACCGCCGCCGTCCCCGGGCGTGTCCCGCCACCGGCACGCCGGCGCGGCGGGCTCCGCGTCTGCGGCGACGGAGCCCGCTTCGGACGCGCTCGGTCCGGGAACGTCTGCTCAGGGTGTTCGTTCCGCGCGGTCGTGCGCGGGTCCGTCGCCAAATCGGGCGTACGTGGCAACTCGCTCGATTTTGCCCTTCGTATGACCCTGAGCAGGGAAAAGGTCTGTCCGGATCTCCCATTGTGGGCTTGTGTCGAGGCCGTTCGCGGAGCAACGTGGACCTTCGAGAGCGGAAACGGTGTACCGGCACGATCGGGGGATGGTCGGCATGGCCGCGGAGAGAAGAGCCACAGCCACGAAGGAGAGGCCCGCGTCGCAGAGGACGTCGGCGACGACCGCGGCCACCACACGGCGCGGTCGTACGACGACCCCGGCGACGACGGCGGAGACGATGCACACCGAGGAGCACGGGGCGGCGGTCCCCGTCCCCGTCGTCACGCCGCACGTCAGGATGTTGAGGATTCCCCTCCCCACCCGGGGGCTCGCGATGGTCGGCGACATGGGCCGGGTCGCCGCCGCGTACCTGCCGCCGAGGGACCGGCTGATGTTCTACGGAGGCCTGGCGGCCGCCGCCGCCATCGGAGTCCTCGACTGGCCGGTGGCCGCGGCCGTCGGCGTCGGGACGATGGTGGCGCGCCGGGCCGTCGGCCGGCGGGAGACCGCACGGCCCGTTCCGGCGAGCACGCAGGCCGCGACGCCGGCCACGACCCCGGCGCGGACCACCGGCCGGACCACGGGCGCCGGCCGGACGACGACGGGCACGAGCCGGTCCCGTACCACCACGGGCACCACCGGCCGGACCCGGACGACCGCGGGCACGACCGGGGCCAAGACGACGGGCACGAGCCGTTCGCGGACGACGGCGGGCACGAGCCGGGCGCGGGCGACCGGCGCCACCGGCACGACCGCGGGCGAGGGCGCCGCGGGAGCCGAGACCGGAGCCACGGGCGCGGCCGGTACCGCGACCACGCCTCGTTCCACCGGCCGGTCCACGGCCGAGAACGCCTGACGGCCGGGTACCCGGACTCATGCCGCTGGGACCACTCCTCCGTGCCGCGTCCGGTCTGCTCCAGATGACGGCGACGGTCACCGGCACGGCCGCACGGGCCACCGCGACGGTCACGGGTACGGCCGCGCGGACCTCGGTGACGGTCACGGGTACGGCCGCACGGGCGTCGGTGGCGGTCCCGGGTGCCGTACGGCGCGCCTCGTGCGAGGCGGTGCGCCTTCCGGGTCTGCTGGTGCGTCTGCCCGCGGCCGCCGCTCGGGCGTCCGAGGCGGTCGTACAGGACCCGGCGGCCGCGCTGCGCGCCGCCATCGAGACGGTCGAGCAACGGCGGGTGCAGCGGGGCGACCAGCGGACCAGCATCCGGGTCCGGGGCCTGCATCGCCCGGGTCGCGAGGGCATGGCGAGCGACCTCGTCACCGCGATGAGCGAGGTCGCGGGGGTGCGCCGCGCCGAGGTGAACGGCGTTCTCGGCGTCGTGATGGTGGCGCACGACGGTGACGTTCCCGTCGACGCGCTCACCGGGGTGGTCGACGCGGTCGAGGACCGGTACGACGCCGCCGGTGATCCGTACGCCGCGCATCCCGACCCCGGCCACCGGCAGGCGGTCCTGCGGGAGACGGCGCTCACGGCCGCGTACGCGGCGGGCGCGACCGTCGCCATCACGGGCAGGTTCGTGCTGCGCGCCGTGCCGATCCCGCCGGCCGTGGGCACCCTCATCGCGATGGCCGACTCGACGCCGCAGGTCAGGGACCGGCTGACGCAGTTGATCGGGCGCGCGGCCACCGACGTCCTCATCGGTGGTGGCCTCGCGAGCCTGCAGGCGCTGGCGCAGCAGCCGACCGGTCTGGTGATCGGCTCCGTGCACCGGATGATCCGTGTCGATGAGGCGCGCGGGTACCGAGCCGTGTGGCACCGGCGCATCGGGCACCTGATCCGTGAGGAGGGCTCGTTCGAGGCCCCGGCCCTGCACGTGCCCGAGCGGCCCGTGCCGCTGCCGTACGGGCCGGTGGAGCGCGCCGCCTGGACGGTGCCCACGGCGATCACCGGTGCGGTGGGCGCGTACGTTGTCACCCGCGACGCCGCGCGGGCGCAGGGAGTGCTGGCCGCCGGTGTGCCGAGGGCGGCGCGCATGGGCCGCGAGGCGTTCGCCACCCAGCTCGGCCTGGTCTTCGCCGGCCGGGACATCATCGTCATCGACCCGGAGAGCCTGCGCCGGTTCGACCGGGTCGACCACGTCATCGTCGACGCGTCGGTGCTGCGCACCGGCGACATGGTGATCGAGGACGTCGTCCCCCTCCCGTCGCCGGTCACCGCCGAAGAGGCGCACGAACGCGCCCACGCGCTGGTGGACCTGGAGCGCCCGGAGGCCCGGCGCGAGGACGGACCCTGGGCGGTGACCCCGCTGCGCCCGGCCGCCCCGGCGTCCATGCCGACCCCGGTCTCCGCCCCCGTCTCCACGCCGGACTCCACCTCGGACGCCGTTCTCACGTCCGCCTCCGCAGGCGTCCCGGCCACCGGGACGGAACCGGCTCCGGTGTCCGAGGCCGACCTCCCGGCCGAGGCGCGGGCGCGCGCTGTCGAACTGCGGGAGCTCGGCGCGATCGTGCTCCTGCTGACCCGCGACGGTGAGCCGGCCGCCCTCGTCTCCGTGGTCGCCGAGCTCGACCCGCTGGCCGAGGCCCTGATCGACGCCGCCAGGGGGGTGGGATCGGTGGCCGTGGCCGGCGCCTCCGCGCTGGCGCAGCGGCTGTCCGTTCCCGACGCGGTGCCCGGCGGCGGCCGGCTCCTCGACTCGGTGCGCCAGGCCCAGGAGGCCGGGCACGTCGTCGCGCTCGTCGCGGCGCGCGGTGGCGCGCCGCTCGCGGCGGCGGACGTGGGGATCGGGCTGCTGGCGCCCGGCCGCCGTCCGCCCTGGGGCGCCCCCCTGTTGTGCGGGCCGGGTCTGGCGGAGGCGTGCCTGCTGCTGGGGGCCATGCCGTCGGCCCGGCGGACCAGTACGCGCGCCGCCCGGATCGCCAACGTGGGGTCGGTGGCGGGTGCGCTGCTGGCCGCGGCCGGGTCGTCCGCACGCGCGCCCCGGCGAGCGCGGCTGGCGGTCGACTTCGCCACCGTGTCGGCGTTCGTCGTGGGCTCCCTGTCGGGCCGGGCGCTGACCCGGCGGCCCGCTCCCGTGCCGCAGGACCGTACGGCCTGGCACGCGTGGCCGGCCAAGGCCGTGCTCACCCGGCTGGGATCGTCGATGTCCGGCATCGACGAGGACGAGGCCGCCCGGCGCCGTTCGGACGTGGGGGAGGTGATCCGCCCGCCCGGGCTCGCCCAGGTGACCGTGGACGAGCTGGACAACCCGCTGACCCCCGCGCTGGCGGCCGGGGCCGGAGTGTCCGCGGTGGTCGGATCGATCATGGACGCGGCCCTCATCGGCGCGGTCCTCGGAGTGAACGCGATGATGTCCGGCCTGCAGCGGGTCCGCGCCGACCGCGCGCTGCGGCAGCTCGTCGACCTGAGCGCGGTGCGGGTACGGCTCCGGCGTCCGGACGCGGGCGGCGAAGAGCCGCGGGCCACCGCCGACCAGCTCGTTCCCGGCGACGTCGTCGTCCTCACCGCGGGGGACGCGGTCCCGGCGGACCTGCGCCTGCTGTCGGCCAAGGACCTCGAGGTCGACGAGTCGAGCCTCACCGGCGAGTCGCAGCTGGTCACGAAGGACCCCCGGCCCAGCATGGCCCGGTCCGTCGCCGACCGGCACTCGATGCTGTACCAGGGCACGGTGATCGCCGCGGGCGACGCGGTCGGCGTCGTCGTCGCGACGGGCGCCCAGACCGAGGTGGGGCGCACGACGCGGCAGGCCGGCGCAGAGGACCGTCCGGGCGGCGTCGAGACGCGCCTGCGCGCGCTGACGCGGGTGACCCTGCCGGTCGCCCTGGGGGCCGGCGCGGTGCTCTTCGGAACGGACCTCCTGCGCGGGGCCACGCTCGCCCGTGCCCTCGGACCGGCGGTCAGCCTGGCCGTCGCCGCCGTGCCCGAGGGGCTGCCGTTCGTTGCCACGGCGGCCGAGCTGGCCACCGCGCGGCGGATGTCCCGTCGTGGCGCGCTCGTCCGCAACCCGCGCACGATCGAGGCCCTCGGCCGCATCGACGTCCTCTGCTTCGACAAGACCGGCACGCTGACGGAGGGACGGCTGCGGCTGGGCCAGGTGTCCGACGGCATCGCGTCCTGTCCCGTCGAGGAGCGGCTGTCGCCGGCGTTCCGGGAGATCCTCGCGGCCGCCGTGCGCGCGACGCCGGATCCCGGCGGCGGCCGGCTGCCCCACCCGACCGACCGGGCGATCATGAGGGCCGCCCGCAAGCTCGGCATGGACGCCGCGGAGGGGCTCGGGTCGTGGCAGCGGGTCGACGAGCTGCCGTTCGAACCCGCGCGCGGCTACCACGCCGTGCTCGGCCGTACGAACCGCCGGCAGCGGCTGAGCGTGAAGGGCGCGCCGGAGATCATCCTGGAGGCGTGCGACACCTGGCAGCGCGACGACGGGCCGGTTCCGTTCGACCAGGAGGCGCGGGAGAAGGTCGACCAGGAGATCGACCGCCTGGCCCGCCTCGGCTACCGGGTGCTGGCGGTCGCGGAGCGCGCGGCGTCGGGGCGCCGGGACCTCACCGCGGAGCGCATCGACCGGCTCGGCTTCCTCGGCCTGCTCTGCATCGCCGATCCGGTCCGGCCCACCGCCGCGGAGGCGGTCGGCCGGCTGCGGAAGGCGGGCGTCGACGTGATCATGATCACCGGTGACCACCCGACCACCGCGGAGGCCATCGCCGCCGAGCTGCGGCTGCTGAACGGCCGGATCATGACCGGGCCGGACCTCGACGCCCTGCGCGACGAGGAGCTGGCCGACGCGCTGTCCAGGGTGGCGGTGTTCGCCCGGGTCAGCCCCGCGCAGAAGGCCCGCGTCGTCCGGGCCCTGCGCAGCGCCGGGCGGGTGGTCGCCGTCACCGGCGACGGCGCCAACGACGCCCCGGCCATCCGGCTGGCCGACGTCGGCATCGCGCTCGGGGAGCGGGCCACTCCCGCCGCCCGCGAGACCGCCGACGTGGTCGTGACCGATGACCGGATCGAGACGATCACCGACGCGATCGCCGACTGCCGGGCGATGTGGCGCTCGACGCGGGACGCCCTCGCCGTGCTGCTCGGCGGCAACCTCGGCGAGATCGCCTTCACCGTGGGAACGGGGCTGGTGAGCGGGCGCAGTCCGTTGAACGTGCGTCAGCTGCTCCTGGTCAACCTGCTCACCGACATGCTCCCGGCGATCGCCCTGGCGGCCCGCCCGCCGTCCGGCGTGACGAGCGAGGAGCTGCTTGCCGAGGGACCGGACCGCTCGCTCGGCGGCGCGCTGACCCGTGACGTCACGGTCCGCGCGGGCACGACGGCGGGGGCGGCGCTGGCGGCCTGGATGCTGGCACGGGCCAGCGGAACCCGCGGCCAGGCCGACACCACGGGCCTCGTCGCGCTCGTCACCACGCAGCTCGCGCAGACGATCGTCGCGGGCGGCCGCGACCCGCTGGTGCTCGGCTGCGGCCTGGCGTCCCTCGGTGCGCTGGCGTTCATCGTGCAGGTGCCGGGCCTCAGCCACTTCTTCGGCTGCCGGCCGTTGCTCCCGCACTGCTGGGCCATCGCCCTCGGATCGGGTGTGGGCCTGGCTCTGGCGGCCGTGCTGCTCACCCGGATCCGGCGGCCGGCCGTCTGACTTGGGAAAATGTTCACCTACCCGTCACCTGGCACCGTAACCATCGATTCGGACAAGAAGGCATAATTCAGGCGGAAGGTATCCCCACTCAACCCCTAGGTGCCCCACCATGCCTGACCTCGTGTCGACCGTCCTCGCCAAGGCACTCGTGATGCTCGTCGAGGCCCTTGCCACCCGGCTGGCCCTCTACCTGGTCCGCACCGGGATGTCCGGGCAGCTCTGGGCGGCGGCTGCCTGAGCCTGCTCCCGGCCCGCGTCCTCGGCCTCAGAAGTCGGCGAGCAGGCGGGCCGCCGCGATCTCCAGCCGCGCCTGAATCTCCTCGTTCGTGGTGTGGCCGCGGAGCATCTCGATCATCTCCATCACCCACACGCTGCTGAGCGACCGCAGGAGGATCCGGCTCTCGCCGCCCTCCCCGGCGTCGGCGTCGGTCCCCGTCACCCGGGCCAGCATCCCGGTCATGCGGTTGCCGAAGTCGGTCTTGACGTCCGACAGCAGCAGTGACCGGATCAGCGCGTCGGCCAGCTCCGGCTCGCGCATCAACCCTCGCGTCGCGCGCATCAGCACCTCGACGGCGCGCCCCGCCGCGGTCGCCGAGCGCGGCGGGCGGCGCTCCAGGCTGCCCTCGAGGGTGTCCATCTCCTCGCTGACGACCGCGACGACCAGGTCCATCTTGGACGGGAAGTACCGGTAGAGCGTGCCGAGGGCCACGCCGGCGCGCTCGGCGACGGTCCTCATCTGCATCGCCTCCACTCCACCGCGGGAGGCGAGGGCCGCGGCGGCCTGGACGATGCGCCGGCGGCGCTGGTGCTGGCTGCGGGAGCGGACCCCCGGATGGCTGGCGGCGGTGGACTCTGCCGTCACGACGACTCCTCGAGCTGTGAGCGCGGTGCCCCGCCCGCGCGTGTCATGGATCAGCGTACCGCCCGGTGAGAACACGTTATGCCTCGCCGCGGGCGAGGGGGGTGGAGCTCGTTCGGTCGAGGTAAGCAGAGCCTGACGCGGTCAGAGGACGGGTGGGCGATCACCGATGGTGGACACATAATAGAATCTGTTCTAGTTTTCTTCCGGTGAGCCCGGGAGGTGACGCGGTGTCCGGAACGGTGGCCGACCTGCTCCGGGCACGGTCCGCCGACGACCGCGTCGGGCTCCGTGCCGCCGACGACGCCTGGACCTGGCGCGCGCTCACCGGGGAATGCGCCGAGCGCGCCGGCTGGATGGCCGGGATCGCGAGCCGGGGGCCCGGGTCGCGGCCCCTCCACGTCGGCGTCCTGCTCGACAACGTCCCCGAGATGGTCTTCCTGCTCGGCGGCGCGGCCCTGTCCGGCAACGTGATCGTCGCCCTCAACACGACACGCGCCGCCGAGGAACTGGCCGGCGACGCGACGCGCGCCGACTGCGACCTGCTCGTGACGGAGCCGCGCCACGCCGCCCTCGCGGAGCGGGTCGCCGCCCGCACCGGCCTGCCGGTCACCGGGCCGGAGCGCGCCGCGCCCCTCGGAGAGCCCGCGCCGGTCGCCCCGGAGACCCTCCTGATGCTGATCTTCACGTCCGGCACGTCGGGACGGCCCCGCGCGGTGCGGGTCACCCATCGCAAGATCGTCGTCCCCGGCGCGGTGCTGGCCGGCCGCCTGCTGCGGCCCGACGACGTCGTCTACTGCCCGATGCCGCTCTTCCACTCCGGCGCGGTCATGGCGGCGTACGCCCCGGCGCTCGCCGCCGGCGCGCAGCTCGTCCTCCGCGCGCGGTTCTCCGCCTCCGGGACCCTGCCCGACGTCCGCCGGTACGGCTGCACGTACCTGCACTATGTCGGCAAGGCGCTGTCGTACGTCCTGGCGACGCCCGAGCGCGCCGATGACGCGGACAACCCGCTGCGCGTCGCGTTCGGCAACGAGGCCGCGCCGCTGGAGCAGCGGCGGTTCGCCGAGCGGTTCGGCTGCGCGGTCGTCGACGGGTACGGCTCCACCGAGACCGCGATCGCCCTCACGCCCGATCCCGACGGCCCGCCCGGAGCGCTCGGCCGCCTCGGCGACGGGATCGAGATCCTCGACCGGGCCACCGGCCGGAAGTGCCCGCCCGCCCGGCTGGACGCGGCCGGCCGCGTCCTCAACGGCGAGGAGGCCATCGGCGAGCTCGTGAACACGCGGGGGCTCGGCCTCTTCGACGGCTACTACAACGAACGCGCCGACGACCGGCTACGGGACGGCATGTTCTGGAGCGGCGACCTCGCCTACCGGGACGCGGACGGCTTCGTGTTCTTCGCCGGACGGGACGCCGACCGCCTGCGCGTGGACGGGGAGAACTTCGGCGCCGCCCAGGTCGAACGGGTCCTCGGCGAGCTGCCCGGCGTCGCGGCGCTCGCGGTGTACGGCGTGCCGGATGTCGCGGCGGGGGATCAGGTGATGGTGGCGCTGGTCGGTTCCTTCGACCCCGAACGGTTCGCCGCGTTCCTGCGCGGGCGCGCCGACCTGAGTCCCAAGTGGACGCCGCGCTACGTACGGGTCGCCGGCCGGCTGCCGTCCACCGCCTCGAACAAGGTGGTCCGGCGGGCGCTGGCGGCGGACGCCTGGAACACGACGGACCCGGTCTGGTGGCGGCCCGGCCGGGAGCTCCGGTACCGCCGCCTGACCGGCGAGGACGCCGAACGGCTGCGTGCCGAGTTCGAGAGCCGGGGCAGAGCGCACCTGTGGCCCGCCGGGAACGGCCGGGCGGCGGGGAACGTGACCTGAGGAGGGGCCATGGACTTCGACCTGGACGAGAGCGCCCGCGAGCTGCAGGACCTGGCGGCCGGCCTGCTCGACCGCGAGGCGACGCCGGAACGCCTGGAGGCCCACGAGAGGTCGGGCGCGCCGTACGACGCCGCGCTGTGGCGGGCGATGGCGCAGGCCGGCCTGCTCGGCGCCTGCCTGCCCGAGGAGGTCGGCGGCGCCGGGCTGGGGGCGGTGGAACTCGCCGTCATCCTGCGCCAGGTCGGCGCGCACGTGGCCCCGGTCCCCGCGTACGGCTCTCTCGTCGCGGCGGCGACCGTGGCCGCGCACGGCACGGTGGAGCAGCGCGGCCGCCTCGCCGACCTCGCCGCCGGCGGATCGGTCCTCAGCGTGGCGGTCCGCGAGCCGGGCTCCGGCCTGGCCACGGCCGCCGCCCGCGAGCCGGGGACCGGCCCGGCCACGGCAGCGCCGCACCAGCCGGGCCACGGCCCGGCCAGAGTGCCGCGCGAGCCGGGGGCCGGCCTGGCCACGGCAGCGCCGCACCAGCCGGGGGCCGGCCCGGCGACGACGGCGCGCCGTGACGGGGACGCGTACGTCCTCGACGGGGTCAAGACCTTCGTCCCGTACGCCGAGCAGGCCGACGTCATCCTCGTTCCCGCGTGGCTCGGCGAGGAGACCGGCGTCTTCCTCGTGGAGCCCGGCGCGGTGGCGCTCGCCCCGCAGCCGTCGGCCACCGGCGAGCCGCTGTGGCGGATCGGCCTGGACGGCGTACGGGTCGGCGCGGACGCCCTGCTCGGCGGTGGCGCGCACCGGACCCTCACCGAGTACGCCACCGCCGGTGCGGTCGCCATCGTCTCCGGAGCGCTGGACCGGGCCCTCGCGCTGACCACCGAGCACGTCAAGACCCGTGAGCAGTTCGAGCGGCCGCTCGCGGAGTTCCAGGCCGTCACGATGCAGATCGGCGACGTCTACATCGCCAAGCGGGCACTCGACGTGGCGGTCTGGGCGGGCGTGTGGCGGCTCGCCGAGGGCCTCGACGACGCCGCCGAGGTGCTCGCCGTCGCCGCGTACAACGCGTGCGACCCCGCGCTGCGGGCCTTCTACACCTGCCAGCACCTGCACGGCGGGCTCGGCCTGGACGTCACCTACCCGCTGCACCGGTACTTCGCCTGGGCCAAGCACCAGGCGGAACTGCTGGGCGGCGCCGAGGCGCAGTTGGACGCGATTGGAGCTCTGGTGGCCTGATGTTCATCGACCTGACCGACGAGCAGAAGGCGCTGCGTGCCGAACTGCGCGCGTACTTCGCCTCGTGCCTGACCGACGCGCAGCGGAACGACATCGCCGACGACCCCTTCGGGACCGCGTACATGGCGCACTGCCGCCGGCTGGGCCGCGACGGCATGCTCGGCATCGCGCTGCCGCGGGAGTACGGCGGCGGGGGGTTCGGCCCCGTCGAGCAGCAGATCTTCGCCAACGAGATCGCCCGCGCCGAGGTCCCGTACCCGATCATCACGCTGAACACCGTCGCGCCGACGCTCGTGGAGTTCGGCACCGACGCGCAGAAGAAGCGGTTCCTGCCGGGCATCCTCGCCGGTGAGTGCCACTTCGCGATCGGCTACAGCGAGCCCGGCGCCGGAACGGACCTGGCCGCGCTGCGCACCACGGCCGTACGGGACGGCGACCACTACATCGTCAACGGCCAGAAGATCTTCACCTCGGGCGCGCACTACGCCGACCACATCTGGCTGGCCGCGCGGACCGACCCGGACGCCAAGAAGCACAAGGGCATCTCGATGCTCATCGTCGACACCAAGGACCCGGGCTTCTCCTGGACGCCGATCGTCACCATGGACGGCCGCCACCACACCAACTCCACCTACTACCAGGACGTCCAGGTGCCGGCCGACCTGCTCGTCGGCGAGGAGAACAAGGGCTGGAACCTCATCGTCAACCAGCTCAACCACGAGCGCGTCACGCTCGGCCCGGCCGGCAACATCGGCCACACCTACGATCGGTTCGCCCACTGGGCCCGGACGAGAACGGGCCCCGATGGCCGCCCGCTCATCGACCACCCCGACGTACGGCGCGCGGTCGCGCGGGTCCACGCGTACCTGCGGGTCAACGAGCTGCTCAACTGGCAGGTCGCCGCGAGCATGAATCTGGGCTGGCTCGGGGCGCCGGACGCGTCCGCCACCAAGATCTACGGGTCGGAGCGCATGCAGGACGTCGGCCGCGTGGTCGGCGAGGTCCTCGCCCGGTACGGCGACCCCGGCGACGAGGAGACCCGCGACCTCATCGAACGCCTCGACCACGGCGTGAAGGGCGCGATCGTGCTGACGTTCGGCGGCGGCGTCAACGAGATCCAGCGGGAGCTGATCGCGATGATCGGCCTCGGCCTGCCGAGAGCCCCCCGGTGACCGCCGCGAGCCACCGCGAAGGAGACACCTTGCACGATCGGCTGATGGCCCTCGCGGAGGAGCTGACCGCCCTGGGAGAGCGGCCCGCCGGCCCCTGCCCGGACCCGGTGAACGCCCCGATGATCCGCAACTGGACCCAGGCGCTCGGCGACCGCGACACCCGGTGGACCGGGACGGCGCCGCCCGCGATGATCCAGGTCTGGTCGATGCCCGGGCTGAGCACGGACAAGCCCGGCTCGGTCGCCGACCGGGTCCTGGCCCTGCTGAACGAGTCCGGCTTCACCGGCGTGGTCGCCACCAACTGCGAGCAGACCTACGACCGGTACCTGCGGCACGGCGAGGAGCTGCGCTCGACGATGCGCTTCGGTGGCGTCACGGGGCCCAAGCGCACCGGCCTGGGCGAAGGCTACTTCGTCACCTGGCACCAGACCTGGTACTCCGGGGACGAGCGCGTCGCCGAGATGATGTTCCGGGTGCTGAAGTTCCGTCCCCGCGCGGCGGGCGGCCGGACGGCGAAGGGCCGCCGGCCCCGGCCGGCCGTCGGCCCGGACACCCGGTTCTTCTGGGACGGGGTACGGGACGGGGAGCTGCGCGTCCAGCGCTGCGCCGAGTGCAGGCGGCTGCGCCATCCACCCGGCCCGATGTGCCCGGACTGCCACGCGACCAAGCGCGAGCACGTCACCGTGAGCGGGCGTGGCACGCTCCACAGCTACGTCGTCCACCACCACCCGCCGGTCCCGGGCTTCGACCCGCCGTTCGTGGTCGCGCTCGTCGACCTGGAGGAGGGCGTGCGCATGGTCGGCGATCTCCTCGACTGCCCGCCCGACCGCGTACGGATCGGCATGCCGGTCGAGCTCGTTCTCCAGAAGATCGACGACGACCTCACCCTGCCCCAGTGGCGCCCGTCCGGCTCCACGCCGGAACCGGCCGCGCGGGAGCCGGGCGCAGGGGAGTCGGTCGCGCCGGAGGCGCGCGACGCGGAGGCGGCGGCGGACCCGGCGGCGCTGAGCATCGAGCTGACGCCGACGTTCGTGATCGCCACCGCCCTCGCGACGCGCGACTTCACACCGGTCCACCATGACACCGCGCTGGCACGGGCCCAGGGGTCGAAGGACATCTTCCTGAACATCCTCACGACGATGGGCCTCGTCCAGCGCTACGTCCTCGAACGCCTCCCGGACGCGGTCCTGGAGGGCATCTCCGTACGCCTCGGCGTCCCCGCGTACGCCGGGGACACGCTGACCCTGACCGGCCGCGTCGTCGACGACCGCACCGTGGAGGTGCGCGGCGCCGTGAGCCTCGGCGACCACGCCATCGCCACCGTACGACTCAAGGGGGGATCATGAGCATCTCCGGTACGGCGGCGATCGCCGGGATCGGGGCGACCGAGTTCTCCAAGGAGTCGGGCCGCTCGGAGCTCCAGCTCGCCGCCGAGGCGTGCATCGACGCGGTCAAGGACGCCGGGCTGACGCCGGGCGACGTCGACGGCCTGGTGACCTTCACGGCGGACGTCAACACCGAGATCGCCGTGGCGCGTGAGCTCGGCATCCCGGGCCTGTCCTTCTTCTCCCGCGTGGACTACGGCGGCGGCGCGGCCTGCGGAACGGTCGCGCACGCCGCGATGGCGGTCGCGACCGGCCTGGCGGAGACGGTCGTGTGCTACCGGGCGTTCAACGAGCGCTCGGGGCGCCGCTTCGGCCAGGCGGCGGCCCGCTCCGAGCACGCCGCCGGCGCGGCGGACCTGGAGTTCTCCTGGCACCTGCCGTACGGCTTCGCGACCCCGGCCGCCTGGGTCGCGATGTACGCCCGGCGCTACATGCACGAGTACGGCGCGACCAGCGAGGACTTCGGGCGGGTGGCCGTGGCGATGCGCCGCCACGCGGCGACCAACCCGAAGGCGTGGTTCCACGAGCGGCCGATCACCCTGGAGGAGCACCAGGCCAGCCGGTGGGTCGTCGAGCCGCTGCACCTGCTGGACTGCTGCCAGGAGTCCGACGGCGGCGTCGCGATCGTCGTGACCGGCGCGGAGCGCGCCCGCGACCTGCCCCACCCGCCCGCGGTGATCAGTGCGGCGGCGCAGGGCTCGGGGCCCGGCCAGATGATGATGTTCTCCTACTACGAGGACGACCTGACGACGCTTCCGGCGATGGGCCGCGTGGGGGAGGCGCTCTGGCGGCAGGCGGGCCTGGGGCCCGCCGACGTGCAGGCGGCGATCCTGTACGACCACTTCACGCCGTTCGTCCTGGTGCAGCTGGAGGAGCTCGGCTTCTGCGGTCGCGGCGAGGCGAAGGACTTCGTCGCGGACGGCGGCATCGAGCTCGACGGCCGCCTGCCGGTCAACCCGAACGGCGGCCAGCTCGGCGAGGCGTACATCCACGGCATGAACGGCATCGCCGAGGCCGTCCGCCAGCTCCGCGGCACCTCCGTCAACCAGGTCCCCGGCGTCGAGAACGTCCTCGTGACCGCCGGCACCGGCGTCCCCACCAGCGGCCTCATCCTCACCCGCCCCTGACGCCCTCCGGCGCGCCGATCGGTTCGCCGCGACCCGTGGACGAGGCGCGGGCGGCATCACATGGTGGAGGCATGAACGGCGATCAGGATCGCGGAGCCGGCGCGGCCCCGAAGCGATGGCGCACTCTCCCGCCTCGAGCGGACCTCCGGGACACGGTCGCGGTCCAGGAGACGCCGCCCAAGCCGGCGGTGATCACCACCCCGGAGGACCCCCTTCGCGAGGCCGTCAACGTCGGCGGCTGACCGCGCGGACCCACGAAGCGAAGCGAGCCGCCGCCCCCGGCGTGCGCCGGGCCGCGCGCCGGTGCCGAGGATTTTCGCAGCTCACATCACCTGAATCCCCGGCACTGAGGTGCGGCCGGTGACGCGATCGCGAGCACGCTTCAGGTGTACGGCGCGGACCTCAGCAGCCGCACCGGTGTGCGCCGCACCTACGAGCGGCGGCACGCTCGCCGACGAGACCTGGGGCACGAGCCGTGAAGGATGTCGAGAATGCGGTGCCGGCTCCGTCCTCGGTAAACCAGCGGCCAAGATGGGCCGCGCGACGAAGAGGGAGAACCACCATGACGATCCAGCGGATGGACAACGTCGGCATCGTGGTCGACGACCTCGACGCTGTGATCGCGTTCTTCGTGGAACTCGGCATGGAGCTAGAGGGCAAGGCGCTGATCGAGGGGCGTTGGGCGGCGCGTGTCGTCGGGCTCGACGACCAACGAGTCGAGGTCGCGATGATGCGGTGCCCGGACGGCCACGGGCGGATCGAGCTGGCGAAGTACCGGACGCCGAAGGCGATCAGCGGCGTGCCGGAGGACGCCCCGGCGAACACGCTGGGCATTCGCCGCATCATGTTCGCGGTCGACGACATCGACGACGTCATCGCCCGTCTGCGCACCCACGGTGCCGAGCTCGTCGGCGAGGTGGTGCAGTACGAGGACAGCTACCGGCTCTGCTACATCCGCGGCCCCGAGGGCATCGTCGTCGCACTGGCCGAGAAGCTCGGCTGACCGCCCCTCGCGGCTGACCTGCGAGGACCGGCCCACACCGCGACCCGCGCGCCAGTGCCGAGGATTTTCGCTGCTCACGGCACGTAAATCCTCGGCACTGACGCGCGGTCGCCCGGTACCGGCCAGGTGATGGACGTCGTGGCGCATCAACCGGTCTGCGGTGGTGGCCGCCACGAGGGCCCGGACCCATGGGGGCCACCCGGCGAAATGGTCGCGGGCGGCGGCCGGCTCGTCGTCGAAGGGAGTCCCCTCGGGGTGCCGGAAGTAGCCGTACCAGTAGAGCTCCCGGTCGCTGATCCGGACGGCGCCGAATTCCGTGGCCGGCCCCCGAACCTGGACGAGGCGGCCGTCGAAGTCGGTGTCGGGGATGACCGCCCGCCAGCTCGTGCTGCCGCTGTAGCGGCGGCGGAGGCGGTGGAACAACTGGTCCCGTACGGTGCTGCGCACGCCGTCGGCGGCCACGACCAAACCGGCTTCGCGAGTGCGCTGCCCGGTCATTAGAGCAGCCCGGAGGGTTCGCCGGGCCGCCACCGGACGCCGGCGAACGGGTGCGGTCACCGCACGAGGCACTCGCGCAGGGCGGTGATCAGGCGGGTGGCGCGGGCGTCGCCGTGGCCGACCATGCGGTTGGCGACGTAGGCGAACCCCACGCCGTACTCGTCGTCGCCGAAGGCGAACTGGCCGCCGGCCCCGTCGTTGCCGAAGCTGCGCGGGCCCGGCATCGGCCGGAAGGGCGAGTCGAGCAGGAAGCCCGAGCCCCAGCGCGCCCCGGCGTCGAAGCCCAGCCACCCCTTGCCCGAGGACACCTCCCGGACCGCGTCCGTCACGGTGTCCGGTGTGAGCAGCCGCTCTCGGCCCTCGATCCCGGTGACCGCCGCCGCGTACAGCCCGGCGAGCCCGCTCGCCGACGCGGTGGCGCCCGCGCCGGGCAGTTCCATCCCGAGCAGTGCCGGGTCGTTCCAGCCGTGCGGCTCGTCCAGGCCGGGGAAGACCAGCGCGCCGTTCATCGTCACGATGCGGGTGAGCAGGTGCTCGGGCCCCGGCATCCCAGGGCGCCCTTCGGCCTCGACGAGCCGGGCCCGGCCGTCCATCTCCCGATCCGGCAGGCCGAGCCAGGCGCGCAGCCCCAGCGGTTCGCCCACGGCCTCCCGGAAGTAGGCGCCCGGGGTCAGCCCGGTGACGCGCCGGATCACCTCGCCGAGGAGGAAGCCGAAGACGTGGCCGTGGTACTCGTACGCCGTGCCCGGCTCCCACAGCGGCTTCTGCTCCTCGATGGCGCGGATCACCGGCGTCCAGGCGGCGATCTCCGTGAACGAGAGCACCTCGTCGAGGACGGGGACTCCCGCGCGATGCCCGAGCACCATGCGGGAGGTGATCGCCTCCTTGCCGTTCCGCGCGAACTCGGGCCAGTACCGGCCGACGGGCGCGTCCAGGTCGAGCCGTCCCTCCTGCGCGAGGAGGTGTGCGCACACGCTCACGATGCCCTTGGCGCAGGAGAACACCGGCACCACGGTGCCCTGCTCCCACGGCCGGCCGGTCCGTTCGTCCGCGACCCCGCCCCAGAGGTCGACGACCTTGCGCCCGCCGGCGTACACGGCGACCGCCGCGCCCAGCTCGGGGAAGTCCGCGAAGTTACGCGCGAACGCGTCGGCGACCGCGCCGAAGCGCTCGTCGGCCCATCCGTGATACCGCTCCACTGTCTCCGTCCTTCGCATGGTCGTCCGCCCCGGGAACGCCGGGGCGGGTCTTCGTTCGTCCGCCGCTGCGGGTTCAGTGCGACGGCCAGTTCTCCAGGAGGACGTGGAGCGCGTCGAGCGAGCGCGACCAGGAGTCCTCGACCTCACGCGGGTGCGCGAAACCACCGCTGAGCTCAAGGTGGATGTAGCCGTGGAAGGCGGCGCGCAGCAGGCGACCGGCGTCGGTCAGGTCCGGCTCGGTCAGGCCGTAGGCGCGGAGCATGCCGTAGGTCAGCTCGATGCTCCGGCGCAGGGCGACGGAGTCGGCGACCTCCTCCGGGTCGAACCGCATCTGCGTCGCGGCGTACCGGCCGGGGTGTTCCAGCGCGAACCGCCGGTAGGCGTTGGCGAACGCGACCAGCGCGTCCCTGCCCGCCCGGCCCGCCACCTCGGCGGCGATGCGTTCGGTCATCTCCTCCCCGCCGAGCAGGGCGATCCGGACGCGCAGCTCCCGCAGGTTCTTGACGTGCGAGTAGAGACTGGCGTCCTTCACCCCGAACCGCCGCGCGAGCGCGGAGATGGTGACCTGGTCGAGCCCGACCTCGTCCGCCATCTCCGCGGCGGCCTCCGTCACCTTCGCCGCACTCAGACCGACTCGGGCCATACGTCACCTCTTTCCGCTCCTAGGCCCTCTAGGTAGGAACCTAGCCTCACTAGGCGTTGGAGGCACGTGAATATCGGGGAGTCGTCGAGCGCGCCGGAGGTCGCCTGTCCGCCCCTGCCTGCTCATCGGGGCCGTGTACGGGGCGCCGGCCGGTGGACGGGCTACGGGAGCAGGGCTCTCACCAGCCCCAACGGCGCAATTCGGCGTCTTGTAGGAGCTCTCGCAATTTCTCCTGGCCGGCGCGCCATCCGACCAGATGGTAATAGTCGTCCGCGGTGAAGCCGATGACCGGAACGCCGGGGGCGTGGGCCCGCACCGCCTCCATGATGCGAGAACGTCGGTAGCTCCACCCGCGAACTTCGGTGTGCAGGCTGACCGCCGTTTTCATCCGCGCTTCCGGCAGGTCGCCGTCCAGTTCTCGAAGCTGTTCCCAGACGTGCAGCTCGATATCAGGCCGTGAGAGGATCTGCCTGAGTCGCGCGAAGTGGTCTTCGGGAGAGCCCGCGACGGACGGATTCAACCGTATCCCGACGCATTCGACGGTGCCGCGGAGGAATTCCGTACGCCGGGAGAACAGGATGAGCGCGTTGATCTCATCCCATGGGATTCGTCTTGCCAGGCCATCGGGCTCGGATCCGGGGTGGACGCAGTCGGCGAAGTAAACGCCGTCGGCGTCGATGGCAAAGGCGATCCAGTTCTTGGAACGTCCCCGAGCAAGTCTCATCAGGCCGAAGCCGACCATTCCGATCCCTGCGAGGAGTAGGGCGAGAGCCGGAGGGCCGTCTCCCAGACGCGCACTGTGAGCGGCCAGAACGAGCCAAATGGATGCCGCCACGATCGCGGCCCCGCCGACGGCGACCGACATGGTCGGCCCGAGGCGTCCGAAGCGCTCGATATACGGGGGCGGCGCGGCCCCACGGTGCTCGGCTGTCTCTCCGGCGATCACGATGAGAACCCTCCGGCCCGACCCTGCTCCACGCCACACCCTAACCGACCGGCGCACCGTACGCCGTGCCTCCGAGAGCACGTGTACGGTGCACCGTGAGCCGGCGGAATCACGTGCGCGTCATAACGGTGCACGTGATCCCTCGGCCGGGCTGTCGGCCGGTTCGCGCGGGGGCCCGACTCGCCCGCTATCGGTAATATTCGGCTCCCACCTGAACCAGGGTCTTGGTGCCGATCACGTAAACACCCACGTAGTACTTCGAGTGGGTGTTCGCGTTCCTGCATACGAGGTTCTTCCAGTGGCCATCGCAGCGCATGTTGTGGCTTTTGATCGGCACGGTGGCGCCGTAGATGGTGGCGAACATCGTGTCGCCGCCCCTCCAGTACCAGCATCTGAAGATGATCCCCAAGACCTTGCTGCGGGTCTTGAAGTGATTGGATCGCCACGAGTTGTACCGGCCGCTCGTCCAGGCTGAGGCCGGTCCCCAGAGCTGGTACCACTTCGCGCGAGCCGCGCTCACGGGGAGATCCCCCGGAACGGGAGTCGAATACACGGGCGGATTCGTGGCGGCGCTCGCCGGGAGCGCGGTCGGCGCTGTGGTGCAGACCGTCGCGACTAAGGTCGCGAGCGCGATGAGCACCATTTTGACTTTTCGCACAGGACATTCCCTTCGCGGACGCAGAGGAACTATCCGCGAAATTAGCATGATCACGCTCATATCGGTCGTCCGCAAGCGGTCGCCCGATTTTCCGGGAGTCAGTGTTCTCCACGATGTGCAGATGGACGCTCGCGCCTAGGACGGCCGGTGCCGGCCGTCAGGACATAGGACGGCGCCAGTGTGGCCATCGGCGACTACATGTCGGCAGGCCGACATGTCACCTGTGAGTTCTGGTTCTCTGGTACGGCGGCCGAGAGTGGGCGGAACCGTGTCGGCTCACGGGCCTGCTGGTAGGCCGGCGTCATGGGCCAGAATGGCGGCTTGGACGCGGTTGGTGCAGCCGACTTTGGCGAGTATGCGGCTGATGTGAGCCTTTGCGGTGCCTGTGCTCATGTGGAGTCGCTGGGCGATCTCCGCGTTCGACAGGCCGGCGGTGACCAGGCGGAGTACGTCGCGTTCGGTGTCGGTGAGCTGCTCGATTCGGCGTTTGGCCGGCTCGGCGTCCTGGGAGTCGGAAAGCAGGTGGCGTTCGATCAGCCGGCGGGTGATCTGGGGCGCCAGGATCGACTCGCCGGTGGCGGCTACGCGTACGGCTCGGATCAGTTCGGTGGGGCCGGTGTCCTTGAGCAGGAAACCTACGGCGCCGGCTCGGAGGGCTTGGGCGACGTTGTGGTCGTCGCCGAAGGCGGTGAGCATGGCGATGTTGGTCTTGGGGGATTCGCGGGCGATCACCGGAATGGCCGCTAGGCCGTCGCCGCCCGGCATGTGGACGTCCAGCAGGGCGACGTCGATCTCGTGTTCCCGGCAGACTTGGACGGCGGAGGGGCCGTCGGGCACCTCGGCCACGACCTCGATGTCGTCGGCGTTGTCCAGGATGAGGCGGATACCGGCTCGCATGAGCTTTTCGTCATCGGCGATCAGGGTCCGGATCACCCGCGTCATTGTAGGGCTCGCATGATGATCACCATGGCCGTGCCGGCAGCGACCGGAACGAGTACCAGCAACCCGAGGCATCCGGCACCCAGGGCTCGGGGCAGCGTGAGCACTTCGTCATCGAGTGGCCTGGGCCGTTCGGGTACATCGCGCTGCACCGCGGGGTCGGGGGGCATGGGGACGGGCGGGCGGAGAGGGAGGTCGGCCGTGACCAGGAATCCGCCCTCGGGCGTGGGACCGGCGGTGAAGGCGCCGTGGAGCAGGGCGATCCGTTCGTCCAGGCCGACCAGTCCCTGGCGGGTGCCGGGGAGCCGTTGGGGCGTGCCCGGTACCGGGCCGTTGATCACGCGTACGCGGACACGGCCGGCGTCGTTGGTGACTTCGACCCTGGTACGTGCTGTCCGGGCGTGCTTGTGCACATTGGTCAGGCCTTCGCGGACGACGCGGTGAACGGCGTGGCGCGTCCGCGGGTCCGCGTCGTCGAGGTCTCCGCCGGACCACGCCAGGTCGACGTCGATACCGGCCCGTCGGGACTCGGTCACGAGATCGGCGATATCGGTCCGGGTTCCGCTGCGTTCGCCGGCGGTTTCGGAAGGACCCTCCATGGGGTCACGGAGAACCTGGAGGATCTCGCGCAGTTCCGCAATCGCCGTCCCCGCCGTGGTGCGCAGAAGCTCCGCCTGGCCGCTCACCTGGGGGGCCTCTTGGGCGACGGTGATCTCCAGGGCTCCGGCGTGCAGCGATATCAGGGTGAGCCGGTGTCCGAGCATGTCGTGCATTTCGGCGGCGATGCGTGCGCGTTCCTTCATACGCGCCTTTTCCCCGGTGAGCACCTGCGCCCGCTCCAGGTACTCGTTGCGTTCCCGCAGCAATCGGACCAGCGGACGGCGTCGTCCCATCAGGCTCCCGGCCCACGCCGGTAGGAGGAGGAGAAGTACGGCGCTCAGCGCGTAATCGGCGAGCGTCTCGCCGAGTCCGTACGAGGCGGTCGTCTCCGCCACCACGCTGAGGGTAAGGCCGGCGCCCACGGTCGCCAGCACGATCGACCATCGGCGCCGGACGGGACTGATGCGCCGTGCCGTCGAGTACGCGATCACGGGCAGGACCGCCGACGCCCCGATATCGGTGCCGGCGATCACCGGCACCGTGGCCAGCAGCGCTCCGGCCGGCCAGCGCTTGCGGGCGGGAACCAGCAGCGCCGCCCAGAACGCGCTCGCCGCGGTGGCGATCACGTGGCGCGGCGACGGCGGTGACATCCAGAGCGGCAAGAATCCGATGGCGAGCGCCATCAGGAACATCGCCAGTTCGCCGACCACGACATGAGGCGCCGCAGAGCGTACGGCGGCCCACGCCTGTTCCGCCTCACGGGCGATGGACGTGCGGACGGAGCGAGCCCGTTCGACCAGCGGAGAAATCTGCGGACACCTCACTTTCGGCCGTGCACATGGCTCGTCGAACGCCGATCGGCTCGCTCATCATGGCCGATCGGCCATGGAGTCCGGATGATCGGCAGATGTCCCGGCACAAGGTGCGTTCCTAGGCTCCATCGTAATGATCAGGGAAGGGGACCGCATGATGAACGCATCGAGCACCGCTACCACCGACGCCTCCCGCGAGGTCGTGGAGTCGCTGGCCCGGGCGTATGAGAAGGCCGCCGAGACCGGCCGGACCGTGGGAACCCAGCATCTGCTCTTCGCGCTGCTCAAGGGCGAATCCGCGGCAGCGGAACTGTTGTCTCGCGAGAACGGCGGGCTGAGGGCGGTCATCTCGGCCAAGGACGACAGGGTCTGGCTCTGGCTGAGCGGGGACGATGGCAGGAACGACCCGCCGGCCCCACCCACGGTCACGGCGCTGTTGCATGAGGCCGCGTGGGTGGCTCGCCGGATGGAGAAGCCGCGTGACGAGTCGGCGTCGCCGGAGAACCAGCCCATGGTGCCGAGCGAAGCGCTGGCCGCCGCGCTCGGTCAGATGCTCGTGTGCGCTCACGAACTCGGCGTCACCTGGGCGAACGAGACCCACATGCTCATGGGACTGCTGCACGATCCCGGTAACCGGGCAAGTGAGGCACTGCTCGAACGGCGGCTGGATCGGGACGAACTCATCGCCAGGCTCGCCGTGCATCCGAGCGCGCGCCAGGACGGCGAACCGAACACGCGCAGCGTCGACGGGCTGCGTAACCTGGGCATGCTCGACAAACCCGCGGGCAGAGGGTGGGGAGGCCGCATCGCCAGGCGACTCACCAGCGGCGGCTTCGGGACGCCCGTCGTGCCCACGGTGCGCATGGAAGCCGAGCGCCAGGCCATCCGGCTCGGACATTCCCGCGTGACGACCGCGCATCTGCTCCTCGCCATGCTCGTCGTGGACGACCAGGTCACCACCGCCGGCCACCGGTTCCGCGACGGGGTGGCCCAGGTCAACACGGGTGCTGAGCTGCTGCGTACCCGAGGAGCCACACCATCCGCCGTGTTCGACGCCTTCGCCGACCTGATCCGGACGGGCGACCGGCCGCAGGCAGGTTCACTCGCCTTGGAGAGCAGCGCCGGGAAGGCGTTGACCCGCGCACGCCTGCTCGCCCATGAGCGCAAGAGCCCGTCCACCGGCACCACGCACCTGCTGGCCGCGGTGCTGGCGGACCCCGACGATCCGTGCCACTCGCTACTGTCCGCCGCAGGTGTGGACGTCGAGGAACTCCGCCAGGCACTCGGGTGACCATTCCCGTCCGATGTGGCGTTCCCCGAGCATTCGGTACGGCCGTGGCCGCTCAGGGGCCGAAGCGGGCCCAGACGACCTTGCCGGCGCGCTGGGAGGGGTACCAGCCGAGCCGCCCGCCGGTGAGTTCGTTGATGATGAACAGGCCGCGCCCGGTCTCGGCGGCCTCGTCGGCGGCGATGATCCTGGGGAGGTTGGCGCTGTCCGGGTCCCATACGCCGACCTCGCCGACGCCGTACCGCGGAGTCGCGACCCACGTGTGGATCACCTTGCCCGGGTAGAGCCGGCAGGCGTTCGTCGTGAGTTCGGTCAGGATGAGGCGGCCGAGGTGGCGGACCTCCTGCGACAGGCCCCATGAATCGGCGGCCTGATCGACGAGATTGCGCACCAAGTACACATTCTCGGCGCAGGCGTGCAATTCAAGAGTGAGGCGGGCCAGCGGTACCCATTCGTCCGGACTTGTCATGACCATGCGGCGTCCTTTCGGGAAAACTCCCTGCATTCGCGTGATGACGTGTGGTGACATGGTCTGTGGACAGAGAGGCCGCTGGTGACGACTGTCGTAGTCAGGGGCGAACGTGCCGACTCTCGCGACGTGAGTTGCGACGAGTCGCGAGACCGAAGAGGAGTGGCGAATGGCGATCGGCAGGAAGCGCCCCAAGACGCTCGAACTGTTCGGCTCCGAGGTGAAGCGGTACCGCTCGATGTCGGGGCTCTCGCAGGATCAGCTGGGAGAGAAGGTTCCCGTCTGCGGCTCCCACGTCGGCAAGATCGAGCGCGGCGAAACGCGCTGCGACCGGGCCATCGCCGTCAAACTCGACGAGATCCTCGACACCCGAGGCGCCCTCCCGTCCCTCTGGGACGAGCTCGTCCTCGACGCGGCGTTCCCCGTCTGGTTCGACTGGCCCGAGGTCGAGTCCGACGCCGACTTCCTCGGCACCTACCAGTGCCTGGTCGTGGACGGTCTCCTCCAGACCGAGGACTATGCGTCAGCCCTGCTGGGCGGCGACAAGGCCGCGACGGCTGCTCGAATGAAGCGTCAGGCGGTCCTCTTGCGCGAGGATCCGCCGCCGCCGCGAATATCAGCTCTACTCGCCGAAGGCGTCCTGCGGAACGAGGTGGGTGATCGTGACACCATGCGGGGCCAGCTAGAACACCTGTTGGCCATCACCTCGCCGCGGATATCAGTCCAGATAGTCCCCGGACCTCTTCGGCCGGGTGACACCGCCGGAGCTTTCGTCCTAGCAACTCTGCGGGATCGGTCAGAGCTCGCCTACGTAGAAACCGCCGTGCGCGGCATCACGGTGAGCGAAGCGGATGATATTCGCCTACTCTCGGAGGTATACAACGACATCCGGTCAAGAGCTCTCCCAGTGGGGATGTCGAAGGAGCTCATCGGCCGGATCTTGGAGGAACAGTGGACGTGACCGACAGTATCTGGAGAAAGAGCAGT
Organism: Actinoallomurus rhizosphaericola; assembly: GCF_024055675.1. Lineage (NCBI taxonomy): Bacteria > Bacillati > Actinomycetota > Actinomycetes > Streptosporangiales > Thermomonosporaceae > Actinoallomurus > Actinoallomurus rhizosphaericola. The sequence goes on from NZ_JAMXMW010000001.1 coordinate 125,997, forward strand.
CGTAGTGCTGGAAATGGCGGTCAATGCGTCGAGGTGACCGTCATCGGCTCCGTGAGGGTGGTCTCTGCGTAGGCCCTGCTGGAGGAACGTTGGACATGACGGCCGACATCTGGCGAAAGAGCAGCCACAGCGGGGGGAACGGTGGTGACTGCGTCGAGGTGACCGTCGTCACCTCATAGGCGACCGGGCTGCGTGATCACGGCTCGGAACGTTTGAGCAGCGTCGGGCGTGGGGTTGATTCGTGCTTCTCCCGGGCTTCCAGCAGGGCGGGGAGGTGGTCGCGGCTCCAGGCGCGGGCGGCGTCGATGAGGGTCAGCAGGCTCCGGCCCAGGTCGGTCAGTTCGTACTCGACGCGTGGTGGGTTCTCGTCGTACGCCGTCCGGGTGACCAGGCCGTCGCGTTCCATGGCGCGCAGGGTCTGGGTGAGGACCTTCGGGGTGATGCCGCGGAGCGGTCCGCGGAGCTCGGTGAACCGGCGCGGGCCGTCTTCGAGGCAGAGCACCACCATCGCGGTCCACTTGTCGCCGATCTGGATCGGCATGGCGCTCGACGGGCAGACGGGGTCGAACATCTCCGGGTCCAGCGGCTCGGCCATGGCTCCGCACTCTATCCCGGTATCGTTGAGGTAACCAGTATCCCGTGGATACCGTCCTCTTCCGGCGGCGAAGTACGCGGCCGGGAAGGGGAGCGGCGCCATGAGCAGGATCGCCATCTTCGGGGCCGGTGGCCGGGCGGGGCGGGCCATCACCGGCGAGGCGCGGAGCCGGGGGCATCAGGTGACGGCGGTCGTACGGGATCCGGGCAGGTACCCCGATCTCGCCGGGGACGGTGTGCGGGTGGTGGCGGGGGACGTCACCGACGCTCGTGCGGTGGCGGCGATCAGCGGAGGTCACGACGCGGTGGTCGAGGCGGTCACCCCGTTCTCCGGCCCTGACCATGGCTTGGACGAACTCGACACCGGCTTCTTCGTCACGGCGGCGGACGCGCTGCTGAGCGGCCTTGCCGAGGCCGGGGTGCCCCGGCTCGTCGCGATCGGCCTGTTCTCCACCCTCGAGACTCCCGGCGGCGGGCTGGTGATGGACGATCCCGAGGCGTACCCGCCCGAGTTTCGCCCGTTCGCGGAGCGGCTCCGGCCGTTCGCGGCCGCGCACGCGGCCGGTCTGGACCGGCTGCGCGAGGCGGACACCACCGTCGACTGGGTGATGCTGACCCCGCCTGCCCGGCTGGAGGCCGACGGTGTCAGGACGGGCGGCTACCGGATCGGCGGTGAGACGGCGCCGCCGCCGGAATCCCGCCTCTCGTACGCCGATCTCGCGGTGGCGGCGATCGACGAGATCGGGACACCGCGCCACCACCGCACCCGCGTCTCGGTCTTCGGTGAGTCCTGAACCACGACGGACGGTCGGCGGCACACGCCCTCACGACCTCGCCGTCTCGGCTCGGTCATCGGCCGACAGCATCCGGGACCAGGTCGTGCGGGCGGCCGCGGCCAGGGCCAGTCGTTCGCGCGGCGGCTCGGGTCCGACCGGACGCCAGACGAGGTCGGGGTCGTCGACCGAGCCGGTCCTCGTCCGCAGCGCGACGAGGTCGTCGTGGCCGAGGAGCGCGTGGCGGAACAGGCTGTGGCCGCCGTGCGTCTCTGGAACGGTCTCCGGTGTCCAGCCGTGCTCGCGGAGGCGAGTGAGGACGGCGGCCGCGTAGCCACGGGCGCGCTCGGCCGGGAACCACAGCAGCCGCTGGCCGGCCAGCTCCGACCAGGTGAGTGCCGGCCGGTCCGCGAGGGGATGGCGGTCGTGCATGACGATGCCGAGCGGCTCGTCATTGATCGTGCGCAGGACCAAGCCCGATTCGTCCATCGGTGTCCGCAGGATGCCGAAGGCCAACGTGCCCGCGCGGAGAAGGTCGCCCTGCCGCTGGGAGTCGGCCTGCTCGTAGGCGATTCGCAGCGGCCCACCGCGCGTCATGAGCCCCTCCGCGCGAGCCAGGACGGGTTGCGGCACTCCCCGGCACACTCCCACGCTCGCCGTGGGCGGGACGGCTCGCGCGGCCGCGACGGACGAGCGCAGTTCGCCGAGCATCCGGTCGACGCCGTCCCGCAGCAACCGTCCCGCTTCGGTCAGCTCCATCCCCTGGGGGACGCGCCGGAACAGCGGGGTGCCGATGCGCCGCTCCAGCAGCCGGATCTGCTGACTGAGGCTCGGCTGGGCGATGCGCAGCCGCCGGGCGGCCTCGGTGACCGTGCCGGCGTCGGCGACCGCCGCGAAGTAGCGCAGGTGCCGCAACTCCACGCCCGGAAGCTCGTCCATGTGCCCGCCCTCGTACCCCCGCCGCGATCAGCGGTTATAGGCGTGAGCCTATAGGGCAGCCACCGGCCGGTCTTGGCGCCGGCGCGGCGCCGTGCCCTTTGCTGAACCCATGTACGTGATCCTGCTGAGATACCACGCCCCGCTGGAGTCGATCGACGCGCTCAAAGAGGCGCACTACGCGAACCCGGACGGCGTCTTCGCCAAGGGGATGGTGCACCTGGCCGGTCCGTTGGAGCCTCGTACGGGCGGTGTGATCATCGCTGACGGCGAGAGGGCGGCGGTCGAGGCGGCGGTCGCCTCCGATCCCTTCGTCACGAGCGGTGCCGCCACCGCCGAGATACTCCGGTTCCATCCCACCTGGCGGGACGAGAACGGCACCTCGCGCCGCGCTCCTCAGTAGACGCGCGCGTCCGGACCGTCGATCACCAGGGCCTGCCCGTCGCGCAGGGCGCGGTGGGCGACGCCCTCGGCCCGGTAGCGCGCGGCGACGGCGGTCAGGACCTCCGTCTCGGGATGGCCGGGGGAGTCGACGTGCGGGACCACGGCGTGGTCGAGGACGCCCAGGCCCTCCCAGGTCAGCGGATCGCCGTAGGCGGCGGGTACCACCTGCGGATCGTCGCACTCCTCCAGGCCGCGCAGGCTCGGCGCGAGGACGCAGGCGCCGGCACTGTAACCGGCATAGACCGTCGCGTCCCGCCGCAGCAGTGCGGTCAGCGCGAGGTCCGCGCCGCTGCGGGCCATGGCGTGGCGCAGCAGGAACACGTTGCCGCCGCGCACCCAGATCATCGGGAAAGGGGCCAGGACCTCGCCGATGACGTCGCCGGGCCGGTCGAAGAAGTCCCGCAGATCCACCTCGGCCGGCCGCAGCCCCAGCCGGGTCAGTTCGTCGGCCTCACGCCGCACTCCGGCCGAGCGCTCCGGCTCGGCCTGGGCGTCCAGGGCGTTGGCGATGACGGCGACGTCGGCATGGGCCGGTCGCTCGCGGAGCAGCGCGAGCAGGCGGTCCGGATGATCTCCCATGCGGAAGGAGGACAGATAGAGACGCACCCGTGGACCTTAGAGCGCCGAGATCTGATCAGGGAGGCCCCATCCCGTGAGTCACGTGCGGCCGACATCATCGCCGTGTGGATCGACCCGAACGGCTGACCCCGCCATGATGCGGCGCGGGATCTCGACCGCCGGAGCCGGCGACTCCCGGCCGGCGGGTTCGCGGTCGCGGTACAGCCCCGGCGGGAGGCCGAACTGCCGCTTGAAAGCGTGCGAGAAGGCGTACGGGGAGCCGTAGCCGACCTGACGGGCGATGGCGTCGAGCGGCATCTCGGACGCGCGGAGGAGCCGGGCCGCGGTGGTCATGCGCCACCAGGTCAGGTACGCCATCGGCGGCTGCCCGGTGAGAGCGGTGAACCGCCGGGCCAGAGTGGCACGGGACAGGCCCACGTGTGCGGCCAGGTCCTCGATCCGCCAGGGCGCGGCCGGGCGTGAGTGGAGCGCCTCCAGCGCGGCGGCGATCTCCGGATCGCGGAGCGCGCGGGGCCACCCGGTCTCGGCGTTCTCTTCTAGCCAGGCGCGCAGCATGTAGACCAGCAGCAGGTCGAGCAGGCCGGTGATGACCGTCTCCCGGCCGGGCCCGTCGCCCCGTACCTCGGCGCCGAGCAGGTCGATGGCGGCGCGCAGCCGGGTGTGCCGGCCGAGGTCGGCGGGGAGGTGGACGACGTCCGGCATGCCGGTCAGCAGCGGGTGCGCCCGAGTCCGGTCGAGCCGGTACTTGCCGCACAGGAACTCCACCGGGCCGTCGGGCTGGGAGACGGCCGTGCCGTCGAACGGCGCCGCGCCCTCCGCGCTCGGCGAGTCCGACAGCACGTGGGCGGCGCCGTGCGGCACCAGGACCGCGTCGCCCACGGTCAGCGGGACCGGCTCGGCCCCCTTCGAGATCAGCCAGCCCGATCCACGCAGCAGCACGTGGAATCCGGCCCCGTCGTACGGGGCGAACCGGTAACGCCACGGCGAGGCGACGCTGAGGCGGCTGGAGGCCGGCCTTCCGGTGCGCATCGTCTCGATCGCGTCGCTGACCACGTCCATGCCGCCATGGTACGTCGCATCGATGAGACGATCACGCATCCGCAAGCTCGTATCGCGCATTGGAAAGCGCATCACGGGTGGTGAGCATGGTGTCATGAGTGATTTCCAGATCGGTGACGTCGAGGTCACCAAGGTGGTGGAGTGGCAGGGCGAGATAGCGCCCGCGCGGTTCATCGTCCCGGACAGTCCGGCCGAGCTCTGGCGGCGCAACGAGTCCTGGCTCGCGCCGGATCACTGGCACCCGGAGACCGACGCCTACCACGGTGCGGCGCAGACCTGGGTCCTGCGCAGCGAGGGCAAGGTCGTGCTGGTCGACACCGGAGTGGGCAACGACCGGGACCGGCCCCAGATCCCGCTGTTCGACCATCTGCGGACCGACTTCCTCGACCGGCTGGCCGCGGCGGGCGCACGACCCGAGGACGTGGACCTCGTGATCAACACGCACATCCACTACGACCACCTCGGCTGGAACACCGAGTTGCGCGACGGGGAGTGGGTGCCGACCTTCCCGAACGCGACGTATCTGATCCCGCGGGTGGACCAGGAGTTCTTCGATCCCCGCAACGAGCACCGCCGCCGCGCGCCCCGCGACGACCACGAGAGACGTCGGCGGGAGGGCGGCCGGCTCGTCTACGCCGACAGCATCGTCCCCGTTCTCGGCCGGGCCGTGCTGTGGAGCGACGGCCACCGCGTCGACGGGAACATCAGCCTGGAGCCGGCACCCGGCCACACGCCGGGCTCGTCGATCGTCCGGGTGGCGTCCGGCACGGACCGCGCCGTGTTCGTCGGCGACATCCTGCACAGCCCGGTGCAGATCCTCGAACCCGACTACAACAGCTGCTTCTGCGAGGACCCCGCGCAGGCGGCGGCGACCCGACGCAGGGTGCTCGAACGCGCGGCCGACACCGGAGAGCTCGTCGTGCCGGCGCACTTCGCCGGAGCCGGCGCGGCCGAGGTCCGTCGCGACGGCGGCCGCTTCGCCGTCAGGCGATGGGCCGTGTCGACCGGATGAGGCCGTACGCGGCAGGACGGAGCCGTACGCGACGGGGCGAGGCCGGGTGAGCCGGCCCTCGTACGGGCGGTGGGGCGTCTCCGTGGCCGATCAGTTCGGCGAGGAGGCCTCCACCGCGGCCGCGGCGGCGGGGAAGTTGATGCCGTCCTCCAGGGACAGCAGGAGCTCCGACAGCACGTCGGAGAACCGCTCGGCCCGTGCGATGCCGCTGCTGAGCAGCTCGAACGCCGTGTGGAACACGCCGTTGACGACGGCCGCGACCACGTGCGGGCGCAGGTCGGTGGCGGGGTCCACGCCCATGCGCTCGGCCACCAGGCGGGTCATCTCCGCGTGCTTCTTCTGGCCGTGTTCGAGGCTGCTGCCGAAGACGGCGGGGCTGGTCTCCATGAGCTGCTGAATGCAGCCGAACCGCTCGGGGTCGAAGCCGAACTCGCCGTCCTCGAAGGCGCGGATGACCGAGACCGCGGCGTGGCGCAGGGCGGTGATCACCGGCTCGTCGGCGGGCCGGGCGGTGTACGCCTCCGTCATCGCGCAGAACTGCTCGTCCTGGAACGTCAGGAGGACGTCCTCCTTGGACGCGAAGTAACGGAAGAACGTCCGGGAGGACACGTCGACCGCGTCGGCGATCTCCTCGACGGTCGTCGCCTCGAAGCCCTTCTCCGCGAACAGCCGGAACGCGCTGTCCACCAAGGCTTCACGGGTGCGCTGCTTCTTACGCTCACGGCGACCGGCCGTGGGGGAGCAGGCCTGAACTGCAGGGGTCGCCTCCATGCCCGCAGGGTAGCGGACGTTGGACGGTTCGGCCAATAGTTCCTTCACGAAGTGACACTCGTCATGTTGAGACTTAAGTCGTTTGACGACAACTGTCACCGTGTGACAGTTTGGAGGCCTCACGAACTCTCGGAGGCAGTTCATGACGTCCCCAGCGACGCTTCCGTCCCGTCCCGGGACGCACGAAAGATCTGGCCGTGCCGGGCACGGCCATCCCTGGCTCACCCTGCTCGCCGTCGCGCTCGGCGTGATGATGGTCGGCCTCGACGCGACCGTCGTGTCGATCGCCAACCCGGCCATCGCCAAGGACCTGCACGCCGACCTTTCCGGTCTGCAGTGGGTCACCAACGGCTACCTGCTCGCGCTGGCCGTCACCCTGATCCCGGCCGGTAAGATCGCCGACCGCTTCGGGCGCAAGCGCACCTTCCTCGCCGGAGTGATCGGCTTCGCCGTCGCCTCCGTCCTCGTCGGCGTGTCCGGCGGCATCGGCATGGTGATCTTCTGGCGGGTCGTGCAGGGCTTCGCCGGCGCGCTGCTCCAGCCCGCCAGCCTGGCCATCCTGCGCAACACCTTCCCCGCGGAACGGCTCAACGCCGCGATCGGCATCTGGGGCGCCACCGTCGGCATCTCGATCGCTGGTGGCCCGATCGTCGGCGGCCTGCTCGTCCAGCACGTGAACTGGGAGTCGGTCTTCTTCCTCAACGCGCCGCTCGGCCTGATCGCCCTCCTGGTCGGCCTGTGGGTGATCCGCGAGTCCCGCGACGAGGGAGCCGTCGGCTCGTTCGACTTCGCCGGCGTCCTCCTGCTCTCCGGCGCACTGTTCGCGCTGGTCTGGGGCCTGATCAAGGCCGGGACGTACGGCTTCGGCGACGTGGTGCCGCTGGTGTCGTTCGCCGCGTTCGCCGTGCTGATCATCGGGTTCGTCATCCGTGAGCTGCGGGCGTCCCACCCGATCCTGCCGATGAGCCTGTTCCGCTCGGCGTCGCTGTCGGCCGCGACCGGACTCATCGTCCTCGGTGCGTTCGCCCTGTTCGGCACGATCTTCTTCATCACCCTCTACATGCAGCAGGTCCACGGGATGTCCCCGGTGCAGGCGGGTGTCCGGATGCTGCCGATGACCGCGATCTTCATCGTCTCCTCGCCGCTGGGCGGCGCGCTGACGCAGCGGTTCGGGCCGCGCGTGCCGCTCGCCATCGGCATGGTGCTCACCGCGGGCGCGCTGTTCGGGCTGTCCCGCATCGGGGTCGACGCCTCGTACAACACCATCTGGCCCTGGTTCATCATGATGGGAATGGCGTTCGGCTTCATTCTCACCGCGGGCACTGAGGCGATCGTCGCGAACGCCCCCGCGCACCTCGCCGGCGTCGCGGGCGGTCTGCAGCAGACCGCGTTCCAGGTCGGCGGCGTGCTCGGCACCTCGGTCCTCGGCACGATCCTGTCCAGCCGCGTCGGGAACGTCCTCGTCGACCGGCTGACCGGCGCGGGGCTGCCGGCACCGGCGGCCCACCAGCTCACCACCGCCAAGGACTACATCGCCCAGGGCGTCGCCCCGGTGCCCCACGGAGCTCCGGGACCGGTCGCCAAAGCCATCACCACCGGCAGCCACCTCGCCTTCATGGACGGGTTCCAGACGTCGATGACCGTCGCTGCGGTGGTCGCCCTCGTCGCCGCGTTCGCCGCCCTCCTCGTACGGCGCGGCGAGTCCCCGGTCGAAGGCGCCATCGCCATCTGAGTCCCACCCGGGTACGGGCGGCCGCCGCCGCCCGTACCCGCGCCCCGAACGGAGTTCGACCATGTCCCACGCGATGGCGTTCCCCGCCACACCGTTGCCCGCGAGCGGCTGGGAGTTGCGCGTCGGCCGCGGCAGCCGCCGGCGTCCCGCCCTCGAGGTGCACACCGGCGACGGCCTCATCGACGTGGCCGTGGCCCGCGGCGTCGACACCATGCTGATCCGCGGCGCGGTACGCGGCCGGGGCTGGTCCGTCGCCTGGGGCGAACTGCCGCCCGGCGGTGAGGTGCTCGTGGAGTTCCACGCAGGGCGGTCCGTGCTGAAGGCCCCCGCGGTGGCGATCGCCGGGGCGTTCTGGGTCGCGGAGGTGCCGGGGAGGTTCCGCTCGGTCGTCGTCACGACCGCGGTCGGCCGGGTCTCCCTCCGCGTCCGGCGATTCCGCCAGGCCCGGCCGTCCTCGCGGTAGAACCCTCATCGACGAGGGGCACGGGCCGCGGGGGCGAGCGGCGGTCTCCCGGGCACCCCGGCGGTGGCCGGAGGGCCCGGGATGAACGGCTACCGTCGGCGGGCGATCACGGGGCGGTAATCACCGGCCGTGCCGACACTCCAGATGCCGCCGCCGGGAATCGGTGCCAGCGCCCAGAGGTCTGCCTCTCCTTCGACCGGGACCGGCTCGTGCTGCCAGCCGCTCGAGGTCCGGCGCAGCGCGTACATCGTGTAGTCGGGCTCGGAGGGCGAGAAGGTGTCGCCGACGGCCAGTGCCTGTCCACGGCTCACCGCCACGTCGTACAGCTCGCCGCGTTCGTCCGGAGCCTTCTCGCTGGTCCATTTGTGGCCGTTCCAGTGCAGGAGCATCGGGCGGCGGATCTCCTCGATGCCGGGGGCGTGTTTGCCCCAGCCGGCGATCCAGACATTGTTCTTGGCCACCGCCCGCACCGACATGAGAAATTTCGTCCATTCGCCGGTCTCCGGGGCGGGGAACCGTTTCCAGGTGCGACCGTTCCAGTGCAGGAGCAGAAGGGGGTCGGGGTGGACGTCGTTGTCCACGTCCACCGTTCCCGCGGCCCACACGTCGTTCGGTCTCCGCGCGTCCATGTTGTCTAGCGCGAAGTTGTCACCGAGTGCGGGCAGTGGTACGTCCCGCCACTTTCGGCCGTCCCACCGCTGGACGAACGCGCGGGTGACCTGCGTCGTGTTGTCGTACGTCGAGCCGGTGAGCCACGCTTCGGTGGGACTGATCGCCTTGATGGCCTCGGTTCCCACCTGCTGTGCGTGGACCGGGGCGATGGGGACGGCCGTCCAGTTTCGGCCGTCCCAGTGCAGCATGCCGCAGTCGGTGGAGGCCCATGCGTCGTTGGGGGTGGAGGCGCTGAGGTGGTTGATGCGGGCGGATGAGGGGACGGGGGTCTGCTGCCAGCTGTGCCCGTCCCAGTGCAGCATGACGGAGGTGAACATGCCCTTCGCGAAGGTGCAGTTATCGTCATCTTCGTCGGAGGCGGCCTTGGCGAGCTGCCGGAAGCCCTGGGAGGGGTCTTTGGCGAGCCGTCGAAGACCGGGAGTCTCGGGAGGATGTGGAGGGTTTTGCGGGTTGAGGAGAAGCCCGCCGGCCCACGCGTCATCTGTTCCCGTCGCGGCGACGCTGAGCAGGCTGACTTTTCCCTGAACGGGCACATCGAACAGCTGCCACTTCGGGGATGCCGCGGCCTTCACAGCCGGCGCGGCCTTCGCGGCCGGTGCCGCATTCGTTCCGGCGATCGCCGCCGTCGCCGGTACGGCCGCCGCCACGGCCGTCAGCGCGAGCCCTCCGGCAGCGGCTCGGATCGTTCTCCTTCTTACTTCACGCACGCGAAAGCCTTTCCTTGGTGAAGGTTCGTGGTTGGGGTGACTTGGCGCCGGTCAGGAGTTGGGGATGGCGCCGATGGTGTTCACCCAGCCCTGGCGTTCGAAGGCCCGATACTCGCTGACGCCGTGCGCCCCTGGCGTGCCGGGGCGGTTGCCGGGCAGGTACTCGACGTCGAGGAGCCGGGCGGTCTTCGGGTCGACCACCAGCCGCTCGATCGCACCGTCGGTGGTTCGGGCGGTGATGGCCACGCCGGACCTGCCCTGCCGGTCCGTGATCCGGCCGGTGACCTTGACGGAGGGGTGGTCGGCGAGGATCCGGTACAGCGCCGCTCGGGTGCCGGGCCTGATCGGCGCGCTGAACAGGCTTCCGGCGCCCTGGAAGACGTACACGCCGAAGTCGGCGGGGGCGACGTAGCCATTCGCGCCGCCCGTACGGTCCTGCTGCCACAGCCTCCGCAGGTAGGTCTCCAGGCTGCTCTTGGTCGTCGGCAGCGTCGGCATGGTCTTCCACTCGATCTCATGCGAGCCGATGGAGGGATTGACCAGATGCGAGACCTTGTACCCGTACGTCTTGTTCGTGGGCTTGTCATACGTGATCGTGGACGGCTTGGAGGCCGTCGTGCCGCCGTTGACGCTGAGCGGCGGCGAGCCCGCCGCCTTCCATGCCGCCTCATCCTTCTTGGTGGGGAAGGTGACCTTGATGTCCAGGGGGCCGCGGTTACGGAACCGCATGCCGGTCCCGCCCGGTGTGGTGCACGTCCAGTCCTCGCTGCTGCTGGCCGTCTGCGCCTGGAACATCTGGCGCTTGCCCTGGGGGATCGGGTTGCCCGGACCGGGCTTGTAGGGCATCAGGTCCTGCCACATGCGAGTCCGGGAGTACCAGCAGGTCCCCACGGTGGTGGGCTCTTTGGCGACCGTGTCCGCGCTGGCCAGCAGGAACGTCCGGGTGTCGATCGCTCCCTTCCGGCCGGAAGCCCCGTTCGACGCGGTGCCGCCGTCGTGACCCCCGGACAGGACGCCCGTCGCCAGCATCGCCGTGGCCGCCACCACCGCGGTTGCGCCGGTGGCGAAGGCCAGCCGCCGGACCGGGCGCCGTCCCGGGACCAGAGCCCGGCTCACGGGGCCGGTGCGCGCACGAATCAGGCTCGCGTCGGGGCGGCGCGCGTACGCCGCGTCGGCGAGTTCGTCGACCATCGCGGGCTTCAGAGCGCTGATCACAGTATCGACGTCGTTCTGCTTCACGGCTTCTCCTGGATTACTCGGGTGCGCGGGGCGCGTGCGGGCGCCTCCGCGCCGAGGTCATGGGATGCACCCAGTGCCCTGGCCAGTCGGCGGCGCCCCCGATGCAGCCGGACGGTGAAGGTGGCGCGGGAGCAGCCGGCGACCCGGGCCGCGTCGGCCGGATCGAGGCCGTGCCAGGCGGTCAGGGTGACCGCTTCGGCCTCCTTGGGGGACAGGGTGCGGAGGGCCGCCAGCGCATGGTCGCGGGCGATGACGTGGTCGGCGGCATCCCAGGCGTGCAGGTCCGCGTCGGTGGTCAGGCCGGCCATCCGGTCGACCAGGCGGCGCGTCTGACCAGCGGCACCATGGGACTGGCGGGCCAGGTTCCTGGCCACGGCCAGCAGCCACGGCAGTGCCCGCTCGGGGATCTCGTCAATCTTGCGCCACGCGACCGTGAACACCTCGTTGGTGACGTCATCGGCCGCCTGGGGCGCGACCCGCAGCACGACGTAGCCGAAGACATTGCGGTAGTACGTCTCATAGAGGCGGGTGAATCGGGCCTCTTGCTCGTCCACGCCACCTCCTCTCTTCTCGGGACACGAACGCCAAGAAGTCGAAGAAGGCGTCAGCGGATTACGCGGCGGATCGAAGATTCTCTGAGAGCCTCGCCCGTACGGACCGTACGAGGCGCCGGCCGGGGCGGGCCGGCCTTCTTCAGGGGGACCTCCTTGACGCCGATGGCGAGGGCGAACGCGGCGGCGCACAGTACCGCGATCACCAGGAAGATCTGCCCGGTGGCGTCGGCGACCCCGTCCGCGTAGGCGGCCCGGGCCGTGGCGGACAGCGTGGCCGGTGTTCCGGAGCCGGTGGCGCCGGGCAGGTGTGCCGGATCACGCGGGTGAACATCGATCCGAACGCCGCGACCGCGAGAGAGCCGCCGAGCGTGCGGAACAACTGGGTCGACGACATGGCGGCGCCCATGTCGCGCATCTCGACGCTGTTCTGCGCGATCGTGGTGGCCATCTGCATCAGGCAGCCGAGTCCGAGGCCGATCAGCAGCATGTAGGAGCAGGTGACAAGGCGGGACGTGCCGGTGTCCATGGTGGCCAGGAGGGCCGCGCCGACGGTCAGCAAGGCGTTCCATCAAAGCACACTCGATTAATAAGTGCAATCGTTAAACATTTTGCCTTGGTCAACTGGAAGAGTAGGATCGGCGGCATGACCGACGCGACGACGGAGCGTGCGCCACTCGGCCGGCGCGAGCGTAAGAAGGCCGCCACCCGCCAGGCCCTGGCGGACGCCGCGCTGCGCCTCTTCCTCGAGCGCGGCTACGACCAGGTCGGCATCCGGGACATCGCCGAGGCCGCCGACGTCTCCACGACCACGCTGTTCAAGCACTTCCCCGGCAAGGAGGCGCTCGTCTTCGACGAGGACGCCGAGCTGGAGGCCGCCCTGATCGCCGCCGTGCGCGAACGCCCCGAGGGAACGTCGATCCCCGCCGCCCTGCGCGACTACGTCCGGCGCTCCCGGCGGGTCAAGGGCGGCGACGCCGGCGTGAGCTTCACCCGGTTCGTCGAACTCGTCGAGAACACCCCCGAGCTGCGCGAGTACGAGCGCCGCATGTGGATGCGCCACGAGACCGCCCTGGCCCGGGCGATCGCCGAGGAGATCGGCGCGCCCGCCGACGACCCGACCTGCCGGGCACTGGCCCACTTCGCCCTGGAGACCCGCTACCTCCCCGGCGGGAGCGCCGACGCCGACACCGCCATCGCCTGTGCCTTCGAGCTGCTCGAACACGGTTGGAGCGCGGTCGCTCAGAACGCCCGAGATTGACTCACGCGACGGGACGGTCGCCTGTCCCCGGGGTAAGACCGGGCTGACGATCGTCCGGATGTCATGGAGCTCTCAGAAACAGCCCCTACGCTTTCCCGCGTGCATTCGTTCCTCAGGCGCTTCCCCCTGCCCATGGTGTTCATCCTGGCGTTCTGCGCCGTCTCGGCCGTGTACGCGTACGGCCTGGGGCCGGCCCAGCAGCGCTCGGTCGTCGCCACGACGGCCACGAACCTGGTCAACCTGAGGACCGACCCCGTCGGCACCATGGTCGCCTCGGCGTTCGTGGCCCAGGCCGTGCCGTGGATGTGGGTGGTCCTGGCGGTGATCGGACTCTTCCCCGTGGCGCACCGCTTCGGCAACGTCCGGACCCTCGTGCTGGTCGGCGCCGCCCAGGTCATCGGAACGCTCATCAGCGAGGGCCTGCTCGCCTGGCGGATCTCGGCCGGCGCCATGCCCGCCTCCCTGCGGTACATCGACGACGTCGGCCCGTCCTACGTCATCGCCTCGGCCCTCGTCGCCACGATGCTGTACGGCGCCGAGCCGCTCGTGCGCACCGCCCGGCACGGCCACCGGCTCTTCGACCGCGTGCCGAGCCGCTGGTGGCGCATCGGTGCCGGGGTGGCCCTGGCCTTCCTCGCTCCGCACCTGTTCAGCGGCCTGGACCGGCTGGGCGTGGCCGCGGTCGGGCACCTCGTCGCCATGCTCGTCGGCGCCGCCCTCGGCCTGATCTTCGTGCGGCGCGAGCGCTCGCGGACGGGCCAGGACGGCCCCGGCACAGCCGCCGGTGTTCCGCGGCGACGCGTCCTCAGCGAGGTCTGACCGGCGATCCGCGGCCCTCCCGGGCCGCGGTGGGCATCATGGCTTACGCCCCACGCCCGCGTAGCCGTCGACCGGCTCGCCGGTCAGGTCGGGGTGCACGGGCCGCCACCGGGTGATCTCGACCAGGCCCGGCTCCACCAGCTCCAGCCCGCGGAAGAACCTGGCGATCTGTGCCACCGACCGGGCCGTCATGGGCGTGGTGCCCTCGACCTGGTTCCACATCCGTATGGCCTGATCGGTGCGCTCGCCGTGCACCACGTTCGTCGTCGCGTACAGCGCCAGGTACGACCCGGCCGGCAGCGCCGCCACCAACCGGTCGACGATGTCGTACGCCTCCCGGTCGTCGGGGAGGAACTCGGTGATGCCCATGAGCATCAGCGCGATCGGCCGCTCGAAGTCCAGGGCCCGAGCGGCCTGGTCCAGGATCGCGTCGGGTTCCCGAAGGTCCGCATGGACGTAGTCGGTGGCCCCCTCCGCGGTCGAGGTCAGCAGCGCCTGGGCGTAGGTCAGGACCAGGGGATCGTTGTCCACGTAGACGACGCGGGTCTCGGGCGCGGAGCGCTGAGCGACCTCGTGGGTGTTGTCGGCCGTGGGCAGCCCGGTGCCGATGTCCATGAACTGCCGGACTCCGGCCTCCTCGACCAGGTAGGAGACGGCGCGGTTGAGGTACTGGCGGGACTCGCGGGCCAGCCGGACCACCTCCGGCAGCACCTGCACGGCCTGGTCGCCGGCCTCTCTGTCGGCCGGGTAGTTGTCCTTGCCTCCGAGGAGGTAGTTCCAGACGCGCGCCGGGTGCGGCACATCCTTGTCGATCTTCGGTTCGTTCACGGTGACCTCGATGGCTGCGAAGACGTTGTCGATCTTCGAACGTACGGGCCGCCGGCAAAGGTCCGGGATGGGGAGGCGCGAGCCGACGGCGACCGGATGTGGTCGCGCAGGACGCGGCCGTGCCGTGGGCGCGGCCGGCCGGCCCAGGTCCGCCCGGCTCCGTACCGCGTCGTTCGGCTCAGCCGCCGGCGGGATCGAAGACCGGCTGACCGCCACCCTGGCCGAGGTCCCCGGCCTCCGGGTCGCGGCGCCGGAGTCTCCTCAGGAGGTCTTCGGCGTCGGGGTCGCGGTCGGGCTTCCGCCGACCGGCACCGGGAGGGGGAGCGCCGACAGGCTCGGTGTGGGTGTGGGTGTGGGCGTCGGCGCTGAGGTGGTCGGCGACGGCGTCGGGGTGCCGGACGGCGTCGGGCTCGCCGGGGAGGCGGGCGGGCGGCTCGCCGTCGGCGTCGGCGAGGACGACGCGCGGGTGGCCGAGGCCGACGGAGACGCGGCGGCGGTCTTCGGCGCGGTCCCCGAACCGCCGACGCGCGAGGACCCGTCGCCCAGCGCCCCGGCGTCGCCGGGCGACGACGGACGGCTCGTGGGCGTGGCGTGCCGCATCAGCCGGCTGTTGTCGCCGACGTGGGAGACCCCCTGGCCCGGACCGGCCGGCCAGACCAGGATCGCGCCGACGACCGCAGCGGCGCAGGCGGCCAGGGTGAGCGTCTCGGTGAGCAGGGCGTTGCGCCGGTGCGGCCGGCGCCGGTGGCGGGCGGCCGCCGCGGTCTCGGGCCGGGCGTGCCTCGGGTGGTGCCCGGTCACCGCGTCGGCCGTGCCGAGCACGCCCTCGATCGAGAGGGGCAGCCCGTCGGCGTCGGACAGCGGCACGCCGGCGGTCGCCCACTCGGCGGCGGCGCAGGCGGCGACCACGTCCTCCCGCAGCGACGCGGGCGGCCCGGGCACCCGGCGGCTCACGAGTGCGGGCAGGCGGCCCTTCGCGAGCGCCGTCAGCAGCTCGTCGTCCGCCTCGGCGCCGGCCTCGAGCACGGTGACGACGGCCTGTTCGAGCCGGCGGCCCGCCATGCGGACCAACAGCTCGGCGGTGTCGTCCGCCACCCCGGTGATCCGCGCGAGCCCCTCGACGTCAAGCGCGTCGGCCAGCGCCAGCGCGTCGCGATGCTCGGGGCGCAGCCGGGCCAGGGCGCGCTCCAGCGGGGGCGCCATCGGGTCCGCCGCGACGGCGCGCGCCAGGGCGCCGCGCCGCAGCACCTCCGCCCGCGCCAGCGCGTGCAGCCAGAGGGGGAGCGCGTCGTCGTCGGACGGGGCTCCGGCGCGGTGGCGGGCGGCTGCGGCGAAGGCGTCCCGCGCGGCGTCGGCGGCCTCGTCACCGACCATGCGGTGGCAGTAGGCGTGGATCCGCGGACCGTGCTCGTCGTAGAGCAGGCCGAAGACCTCCGGCTCGCCGGCGCGCAGCGCCTCCGTCAGGGACACCCTTCGACTCCGTTTCACCGCTGGGCTCATCGTCACTACAAGTAAAGAGCAAGCTACCAGTGCGGCAAAAATCGACGCCAGAGGGTTTTACCCGGCGTTCAGGCGGCGGGGTCCAGCGGGCGGAGCTCGTCGGCGTAGCTGACCGAGACGCGGCGCATGACGCCGCCGTCGTCGATGGAGTACTGCCCCATGCGCCAGAGCGGGGGCGAGTAGGCGTGGATGGACACGCTACGGTCCGCCACCCCGACCAGGCGGTGGATGTGCTCGGGGCCGAAGCAGAACGACGTGCCGGTCTCGACCTCCACCTCGACGTGCTCGCCGCCGATCCGGGGGTTGCACTCCATGAGGACGCCGTCGACGACCGCGACCGCGCCGGAGGAGATGTCGTGGTCGTGCCAGCCCGTGTCGCTCTCCGGGGTCCAGCACAGCAGCCACACGTCGACGTACTCGTCCCGGTGCAGTGACACGTAGTGGCGGTGGCCGTCGGGGAAGTCGACCAGCTCGCGCCACTCCTCGGGGCGGGCGGCCAGGTCGTCGACGAGCCGGCGGAGCTCGTGCCGGTCGAGGCTTCGGTCGGGCAGGGACTCAAGGGCCACGGGGGGTCAGTCCTTTCCAGTGAGGAGCCGGTGCGGGTTGGCCACGCGGATGGCGTGCTCGGCGGCGTCGCCGACGCCGAAGTCGCGGGGGATACGGGCGTACGGGCGGTCGGAGCCGCTCACGATCGTGTCGATGCCGATCGCCCGGACGGTGGCGTCGACGGCGCGCGGTCCGTACGAGGACGTCTCGACGTAGGCGTTGGGGTCGACCAGGCCGCGTCCGCCACCGCGCGCGGCGAACCGCTCGCCGTGCAGGGGCGCGAGCCCGGCCAGCAGCGCGAAACAGACGCGGAGGCCGGGATGGCGCGGCCGGCCGAACGCGCGGAAGGCGTACCAGGCGGCGTGCATCTGGTGGACGTACGGCACGAGTGCGGGCCACCACGCCGGGCCGTCCGCGGCGGGGGCCGGGCCGGGGTGGACGAACAGCGGCAGCCCACGCTCCTCCAGCACGGTGAGGAGGGGCGCGCAGCGCTCGTAGCCGGCCGCGTCGAGCAGCGCGGTCGCGGGCAGCTGCAGGCCGACGAGGCCCTGGTCGAGGAGCCGGGCGAGGGCGGGCGCGTCGTTCTCGGCCAGGCCGGCGGCGGCCCATGCGCGGAACGGCTCGGGCAGCGCGAGCGCGTCCGCGTGGTAGGCGTCGAGGAGGGGAGCGGCCTGGTCGGGCGGCAGTGACTCCACGCCCAGGGGGGCGGACAGCGAGGTCAGCACGAGGCCGACGCCGTCCTGCGCGGCCTCGTCGGCGCGGCGCCGGGGGTCGTGGTCGGCGGGGTCGACGTCGTACGGGGCCTCGCCCGCGAGGAGGAGCGTCCAGCCGTCGAGCCGGGGAGTCGCCGTGCGCCGACGGAGGGCGTCGAGGAAGGCCGGGCCCCAGAGGTGCTGATGCACGTCGATCTGCACGCGACCGCTCCTTACTCCCAGGTCAGGAACCCTGAACCGGTTCACTGAACCGTATCAGTGTAGCGGTTCAGTGGAACGGTTCACACCCGCCCCGGTCACCACACGGACATCTCTCGCTTTATCCAACGAAAGGTGTTTTTCGGATTATTGATGCGGTTCAGTAGGGAAGGACCTTCGATCGTTCGCCCGATCGGAGGTGCCGCGTGAGCCGACTGACCATCGACGAGGTCTACGAACACGTCAACGGCGTCTGTTTCAAGACCGGTCCGCCCGGCCTGGTCGGGATCGAGACCGAGTGGTTCGTGATCGACCGGAACACCCCCTCGCGGAGCGTTCCGGTGTCGCGCGTCCGGGCGGTGATGGAGGCGGCCGGGCCGCCGCCCGCCGGGAGCCGCGTCACGTACGAACCCGGCGGCCAGCTCGAGCTCAGCTCGCCCCCGCGCCGGGGCCCCGCCGCGGCGCACGCCGCCATCGCCCGCGACATCGCGCACGTCACCGCGCACCTGGCCAAAGAGGACCTGTGCCTCGACGGCCGCGGCGCCGACCTGCGGCCGACCGTGTTCCAGGCGACGGCGGAACGCTACCGGCGCATGCGCGAGTACTTCGGCGACCACGGCCTGCGGATGATGTGCGGCACCGCCTCCCTCCAGGTCTGCCTCGACATCGGCGCGGACGGCGCGGACGCCGCCCGGCGCTGGCGGCTCGCCCACGCGCTCGGGCCGGTGCTGGCCGCGGCCTTCGCCAACTCGCCCGGACCGTCCGTACGGTCCCGGCGGCAGGTGGTCTGGGAGACGCTCGACCCAGGGCGTACGGCGGCGGTCGGCGGCGACGACCCCGTCGAGGCCTGGGTCCGATACGCCCTCGACGCGCAGGTCATGCTGATCCGCGACGGCTGGCGGGCGGCGCCGGGACTGACGTTCCGGGAGTGGATGGCGACGGGCCGCCCCGACCTCGGGGACCTCGCCTACCACCTGTCGACGCTGTTCCCGCCCGTCCGGCCGCAGGGCTGGCTCGAACTGCGGATGATCGACGCGCTGCCCCCGCCGTACTGGCCGGTGCCGGTCGCCGTCGCGGCCGCGCTGCTCGATGATCCGGTCGCGGCCGACCTCGCCGCCGAGGCCGCCGAACCCGCGCGGGACCGCTGGCGCCAGGCCGCGCGCGACGCCCTCACCGACCCGGTGCTGGCCCGCGCCGCGCGCCGCTGTTTCGCCGCCGCGCTGGACGCCCTGCCCCGGCTGGGCGGCGACGCGCTCGTCCCCCTGGTCGACGCCTACGCCGGCCGTTTCGTCGAACGCGGACGCTGCCCGGCGGACGAGCGACCGGGCCACGTCCCGATGCCCCCGAGACCCGAGATGTTCACGGCCGTGCCGGACGCGGGATCGCCCGCCACGGCCACCGAGGAGGAACCCACGTGGACCTGAAGGAACGGATCGCGACGGAGCTGATGGCCGCCCGCGACCGGAGCGTCGGCCTCACCCTGGAGGCGCTCGAGGAACCGGACCTGATGGTGCAGGTATCGCCGCTGATGTCGCCCCTGGTCTGGGACCTGGCGCACATCGGCAACTACGAGGAGCTGTGGCTGCTGCGCGCCGCCGCGGGCCAGGAGGCGATGCGCCCGGAGATCGACGACCTGTACGACGCCTTCGAGCACCCACGGGCCGAGCGCCCGAAGCTCCCGCTGCTCACCCCGGCCGAGAGCCGCGCGTACATCGACACCGTACGGGCCAAGGTGCTCGACTCGCTGGAGAAGGTGCCGCTGACCGGGCCGCTCGCGGCGGGCGGCTTCGTGTACGGGATGGTCATCCAGCACGAGCACCAGCACGACGAGACGATGCTCGCCACCCACCAGCTCCGCAGGAGCGGCCCGACGCTGCTCGACCCCTCGCCGGACGACGTTCCCGCCGGCGCCCCGGCCCTGGCCGGGCACGAGGTGCTGGTCGAGGCGGGCCCGTTCGTCATGGGCACCTCCGACGACCCGTGGGCGTACGACAACGAGCGCGGCGCCCACACGGTCGACCTGCCCGCCTTCTTCATCGACGTCACACCGGTGTCGAACGCCGCGTACCTGGCGTTCATGGACGACGGCGGGTACGACGACCCGCGCTGGTGGCACCCCGACGGCTGGGAGTGGCGCACGCGGACGGGCAAGCGGTCGCCCGCCTTCTGGAAGCGCGAGAACGGGCAGTGGCTGCGGCGGCGGTTCGGCCGGGTCGAGCCGGTGCC
This sequence comes from Actinoallomurus rhizosphaericola, assembly GCF_024055675.1. NCBI lineage: Bacteria > Bacillati > Actinomycetota > Actinomycetes > Streptosporangiales > Thermomonosporaceae > Actinoallomurus > Actinoallomurus rhizosphaericola. The sequence continues at coordinate 145,620 of NZ_JAMXMW010000001.1, forward strand.
GTTCGACGAGCCGGTGCAGCACGTCTGCTGGTACGAGGCCGACGCCTACGCCCGCTGGGCGGGCAAACGGCTGCCCACCGAGGCCGAGTGGGAGAAGGCGGCGAGCTGGGACCCGGACGCACGCCGCAAGCGCCGCCTGCCCTGGGGCGACTCCGGCGAGCACGCGAACCTCGGGCAGCGGATGATGCGGCCCGCGCCGGTCGGCTCCTACCCCGAGGGCGCGTCGGCGTACGGCGTCCGGCAGCTGCTCGGCGACGTGTGGGAGTGGACGTCGAGCGACTTCCACGGGTATCCCGGCTTCCGGGCGTTCCCCTACAAGGAGTACTCCGAGGTGTTCTTCGGCACCGACTACAAGGTGCTGCGCGGCGGCTCCTGGGCGACGCACCCGCTGGCGTGCCGTACGACCTTCCGCAACTGGGACTATCCGATCCGCCGGCAGATCTTCGCCGGGTTCCGCTGCGCGAGGGACGCCGCCTGATGTGCCGCCACATCGCCTACCTCGGAACGCCGCGCACCCTGCACGAGCTGCTGTTCGCCCCGGACCACTCCCTGGAACGGCAGTCGTACGCGCCGCGCATGAACGCCAACTGCCTCATCAACGCCGACGGGTTCGGCGCGGGCTGGTACGACCCGTCCCGCGCCCGGCCCGTCCGGTACCGGCGGTCCCAGCCGATCTGGACGGACCTGTCCTTCGCCGACGTCGCCGAGGTCGTCCGCAGCACGTGCGCGGTCGCCGCCGTCCGCTCCGCGACGCCCGGCTTCCCGGTGGACGAGTCGTGCGCCCAGCCGTTCACCGACTTCGAGCGCCTGTTCAGCCACAACGGCGCGGTCGAGGGGTTCCCGGGCGTCGAGGCCAAGCTGCGGGAGCTCGCCGGCGATCTCGCGCCGATCCCGGACGCCCGCGCCCCCGTCGACTCGGCGCTGCTGTTCGCGCTGGCCGCCGGGCGCTGGCGGGCCGGGGGCGACCTCGCGGACGGGCTCGCCTACGCCGTCGGGGCCGTCGCCGCGCTCGCGCCGGGCCGGTACAACCTCCTCGCCGCCGACGGGCGGTCGCTGGCCGCGACGCGATGGGGCGACACGCTGTACGTCCGCCGGGGCGAGGATGTCGTCATCGCCTCCGAGCCGTACGACGAGGCGCCGGACTGGGAGGAGGTCCCCGACCGCTCACTGGTGACGGTCGATCAGCACGGGGTACGGGTGAGCCCACTGTGACGGGCCCGAGCCCACGGAAGCGGAAGACGGAAGAACATCGGGAGGCATACGTGGATCGCTTTCTCACCCCGGACGATCTCGGCAAGGCGCTGCGCCGGGACGTCGCCGACGGCCTGAGCGCGCGGCCGAAGACGCTGCCCGCCAAGTGGTTCTACGACGAGCGCGGCAGCGAGCTGTTCGAGGAGATCACCCGGCTGGAGGAGTACTACCCGACCCGCCGCGAACGCGAGATCCTCGCCGGCCGGGCGGGCGAGATCGCCGAGGCGACCGGCGCCGTCACCCTCGTGGAGCTGGGCGCGGGCTCGGGGGAGAAGACCCGGGTGCTGCTCGACGCGCTGGGCGGCACACTGCGAACCTATGTTCCGGTCGACGTCAGCGGGGACTTCCTCGCGCACGCCGCCGAGCGGATCGCCGCGGACCACCCGGACCTGACGGTGCGGCCGGCCGTGGCCGACTACGAGCGGCACCTGGCCCTGCTGCCCGGCGGTGAGCGCCGCCTGATCGTGTTCCTCGGCGGCACGATCGGCAACATGACCCCGGCCGAGCGGGTGTCGTTCCTCAGCGCGCTGCGCGCCACGATGAACGACGGCGACGCCCTGCTGCTCGGCGCGGACCTGGTGAAGGACGAGGGCCGCCTCGTCCGCGCCTACGACGACGCGCGCGGGGTCACGGCGGAGTTCAACCGGAACGTCCTGAACGTCATCAACCGCGAGCTCGGCGCCGACTTTGTGCCCGAGCGCTTCGAGCACGTGGCCGTCTGGAACGCCGGCGACGAGTGGATCGAGATGCGGCTGCGGTCGACCGAGCCGCAGGTCGTTCACGTTCCGGCCGTGGACCTGAAGGTGGAGTTCGAGGCGGGCGAGGAGATGCGCACGGAGATCTCGGCGAAGTTCCGCCGGGACCGGATCGAGGCCGAGGCCGGGGCCGCGGGACTCACGGTCGACCGGTGGTGGACGGACGAGGATGGTGATTTCTCGCTGAGTCTTGTCAGACCCGCTCTATAGGGTTGGAGCCGTGGCGCAGCAACGGAAGCGAGCGACCATCCGCGAAGTGGCGAAGGCGACGGGGCTGTCGCCCGCCGCCGTCTCGTACGCGCTGCGGGGCATCCAGACGTCGGAGGAGACGCAGCAGCGGGTCCGGCAGGCCGCCGCCGAGCTGGGGTACGAGGCGCATCCCATCGCCCGTGCCCTCGCCAGCGGGCGGACCGGCATGGTCGGCCTGCTGTGCGGCTCCCTCGAGGACCTCTGGCAGCAGTCGCTCGCGGTCGGCATCGGCCGCGCGCTGTTCGCCCGCGACCGCTACGCCATCATCCTCGACGCGGCCGGCGACCCCGAGCGGGAGGCCATGCTCGCGCGGCAGCTGCGCGACCAGCGCGTCGACGGGCTGATCGTGCAGCCGGTGGACCCGGCCGGCGACGTGTGGGCCGAGCTGGGGGAGAGCCTGCCGATCGTGTCGATCGGCGACTCGCTGCGCGGCGGGCACGCCTACGGCGAGGTGGTGTTCGACAACCGCGCCGGCGTCACGCTCGCGCTGGAGCACCTGCACCAGCTCGGGCACCGGCACGTCGCCGTGCTCACCCCCACGCGCGCCAGCACGCCCGACCGCCCCGCCGACGTGCACGTCAACGCCGAGGCCGAGCGGATCGGCATCAGGGTGGACGTGGTGACCTCGCCGCAGGCGCTGCACAGCGCCACCGAGACGGCCCTGGCCGTGCTCGGCCGGCCGGACCCGCCGAGCGCGCTGTTCTGCTTCTCCGACTCGATCGCCTACGGCGTCTACGCCGCCACCCGCGAGCTGGGCCTCAGCGTGCCCGGTGACGTGTCGGTCGCCGGCTTCGACAACCACCCGATGTCCGCGCTGCTCACCCCGCCGCTGACCAGCGTCGACTGGGACATCGAGGACATCGTGCACTCGGCGGTCCGGGTGATCGTCGGCGGCATCGAGGGCAAGCCGCGCCGCCGCCGCATCGTCTGCGAGCCCAGCCTCCTCCCCCGGGAGTCCACCGGCAAATGTCCTTCTCAGTAGGCGCCGTACGCCGCGATCCGGGGGAGCAGGTCCGCGGCGGCGGCGATGTCGGTGTCGAGCGGCCGGTCCTCGACGGCGGGGTCCAGCGCGTCGGCGGCCTGGGCGTACACCTCGCCGAGCCGGGCCGGTGGCGTGCGGCCCTGCATCCGCAGCGCCCGCACCGCCGCGACGAGCTCGCAGGCCAGCGCCGTCCGGTAGGCCGTGACGACATCGGTGGTGGCGCGCGCCGACTGGGTGGCGAAGCCCGCGTGCTCCTCGACGCCCCGCGACAGCACGGCGCTGCCGAGCGCCGCGGGGGAGGCCAGCCGCCGGATGTCGGCGATGGCCGAGTGCGCGACGTACTCCAGGATCATGATCCCCGAGCCGGGCTCTCCCGGCGCCGCCTGGAACGCCTCGAGCCCGGTGAAGGACGGCTCCACCAGCGTGCCGAGCCGGGCCGCCGACAGCGCCGCCGTCTGGAACAGCGCCGCGCGGACGGAGTCGAGCGCCAGGCCCACCGATGCGGTGTGGAAGTTGCCGTTGTGCCAGACCGTACGGTTCACGACGTCGACGAGCGGGTTCTCGGCCGCCGCGTTGATCTCCCGGGTGACGATCCCCTCGGCCTGCTCGGCGACGTCCACGGCCGGCCCGTGCACCTGGGGGAACGCCCGGTAGCCGTACGGGTCCTGGATGCGCGCGGGGGTGACCTCCTCGGGCAGCAGGCCGCGGACCGCCTCGGCGACCCGGCGCTGCCCGGGATGCGGGCACGCCTCGTGCACGGGTGCGGCGAAGGGCTCGGCGGAGCCGCGCACGGCCAGCAGCGACAGCGCGGCCACCGGGATCGAGGCGCGCAGCAGCTCGGTCACGTCCCGGACGGCCAGCGCGGCCTCGCCGAGGGTCGCGGCGTTCGAGCTGATGAAGGCCAGCGCGTCCGTGGGCCGCAGGGAGAAGCGCGGGCCGCCCGCGCCGCCCTGCCAGGGGCGCTCGCCGATCAGGCAGAGCGCGGTCGCGGCGAGCGCGGTCAGGTCGCCGGTGCCGATCGCGCCGTACACCGGGATCGGCGGGATCAGCCAGCGGTTGACCACCTCGGCGAGCGTGCCGAGCACCTCCGGGTCGACGCCGGAGCCCCCGGCGGCGATCTGGTTGAGGCGCACGACGAGCATCGCGCGGACGGTCTCGGAGGCGAGCAGCGGCCCGGCTCCACCGGCGTGGCTGCGCAGAAGACGCAGGCCGTGGGCGTCGTCGTCCTCGATCGTGACGTTGCGGTTGGCGCCGACGCCCGTGGTCCGGCCATAGACGGCCTGACGGTCCGCGACCTCGCGGGCGACCTCCCAGGCCTGCCGGGCCCGCTCCACCGCTTGTGGCGGAACTGTAACAAAGACGCCCTCTCGGGCGACTGCCGCTACGACCTCGCAGGTCAGGCCGCTACCGTGGACGGCTACGGATGTCGGACTCATCGGTGGAACCTTACGGCAAGCAGATAAATCACACTATCTTGACCTTTAATCCCGGATAACCCCAGGGGCTGAGCCACTCTTGATCCAATTCGATGGCGTAACGAAGCGCTACGCCGACGGCACCGTGGCCGTCGACGACCTCACGCTGCAGATTCCCACCGGCCAGATCACCGTGCTCGTCGGGCCCTCCGGCTGCGGCAAGACCACGACATTGCGGATGATAAACCGCCTGATCGAGCCGACCAGCGGCACCATCACCATCGACGGTGAGGACGTCCGCGCCCAGGACCCCGCCCGCCTGCGCCGCGGCATCGGCTACGTCATCCAGCACGCCGGCCTGTTCCCGCACCGGACGATCGTCGACAACATCGCCACCGTCCCGTACCTCCTCGGCTGGGACAAGAAGAAGGCACGGACGACGGCGCTGGAGCTGATGGAGCGCGTCGGCCTCGACACCAAGATGGCCAAGCGCTACCCGTACCAGCTGTCCGGCGGACAGCAGCAGCGCGTCGGCGTCGCCCGCGCGCTCGCCGCCGACCCGCCCGTCATGCTGATGGACGAGCCGTTCAGCGCCGTCGACCCGATCGTGCGCAAGAGCCTGCAGGAGGAGTTCATCCGGCTGCAGGCCGAGCTGCGCAAGACGATCGCGTTCGTCACCCACGACATCGACGAAGCGATCAAGCTCGGGCACACGGTGGCGGTGTTCAAGGTGGGCGGCGTCCTCGCCCAGCACTCCACGCCCGACGAGCTGCTGGCCGAGCCGGCCGACGACTTCGTCCGGGAGTTCCTCGGCGGTGAGAAGGGCCTCAAGCGGCTGCGCTTCAACCGCGACCTCGACCGCCAGGACGAGCCGGGCGCCGAACGGCAGGGCGAGCGGGGCGTCGCCGGGCAGGACCAGCCGGACGCCGAGGCGGCTGAGCGATGACCCTGGCCGCCGCAGGCGGCGGCGAGCCGCTGATCCGCTGGGACTGGATCGGCGACCATACCGGGCAGCTCGCCGACCTGACCGCCCACCATCTCAAGCTGGCGCTGCTGCCGATCCTGTTCGGCCTCATCGTCGCGATCCCGCTCGGCCTGCTGTGCGCGCGGTGGCGCTGGCTCTACCCGCCGACGCTCGGCGTGGCCAACGTCCTGTACGGCCTGCCGTCGCTCGCGCTGTTCATGCTGTTCATCCCCTACTTCGGCATCGGCAGCGGCGGCCGCGCGGACTTCACCATCATCGTGCCGCTGACGCTGTTCTCCCTGTCGGTCCTCGTGCCGAACGTCGTCGACGGGCTCCGGTCGGTTCCCGACCCGGTCCGCCAGGCGGCCACCGCCATGGGATTCGGCACGCTACGGCGGCTCATCCAGGTCGAGCTGCCGATCGCGGTGCCCGTCGTCATCGCCGGGGCGCGGGTCGCGGCCGTCTCCTCGATCAGCCTGGTCAGCGTCGGAACCCTCATCGGCAACGGCGGGCTCGGGCAGCTGTTCGTCGACGGGTACTCCCGTGACTTCACGACGCCGATCATCGTCTCCTGCGTGCTGATCATCGTTCTCGCGCTGGTCAGCGACGGCGTCCTCGTCGCCGCGCAGCGCCTGCTCACGCCCTGGGCCCGGAGGGGGACGCGATGAACCTGGCCGACCAGATCAGGGCCGCCTGCACCTGGCTCACCGCCTCGGCGCACTGGAGCGGCGGCGACGGCATCCCGCACCGCCTGCTCGAACACCTCGGGTACAGCGCGCTGGCCCTGGTGATCGCGGCGCTCATCGCGCTGCCGCTCGGTGCGCTCGTCGGTCACACCGGCCGCGGCGGGTTCGCCGTCGTCACCGTCGCCAACTTCGCGCGGGCCATCCCCACGCTGGGCCTGCTCCTGCTCGTCGTCACCGTGACGTCCATCGGCCTCACGCCCGTGATCATCCCGCTGATCGCGCTGGCGACCCCGCCGATCCTCGTGAACACGTACGAGGGCGTCCGCGGCGTCGACCCCGACATCAAGGACGCCGCCCGCGGGATGGGCATGACGGGGACCGGCATCCTGCTCAAGGCCGAGGTGCCGGTGGCCATGCCGCTCATCCTCCTCGGCCTGCGCACGGCCGCCATCCAGGTCGTCGCCACCGCGACCATCGCCGCGTACGCCGGCATCGGCGGGCTCGGCCGCTACATCGTCGACGGCCTCGCCCGCAAGGACTACCCCTCGGTCGTCGGCGGCTCGGTGCTCGTCGTCCTGCTCGCCGTCATCGTTCAGCTCGCCTTCGTCGGCATCCGCCGAGCGGTCGTCTCCCGCGGCCTGCGCAACTGAGACCTGATGATTCAACGGAAGGAATCAGCATGATCCGCATCGTTCGTGGCGCCGCCCTCGGCGTGACGGTCGCCCTCGCGCTCGCCGCCTGCGGAGGCGGCGGAGGCGACAAGAACGGCGGCAACCCCCTCGACCAGAAGTCCGGCGGCGGCGCGGGAAGCGTCGTCGTCGGCTCGGCCAACTTCACCGAGAGCCAACTGCTCGGTGAGCTGTACGCCCAGGCTCTGGAGGCCAAGGGCGTCAAGGTCACCAAGAAGTTCAACATCGGCAGCCGTGAGGTCTACTACGACCAGGTCAAGTCCGGCGCCATCACCGTCATGCCGGAGTACAACGGCGGGCTGCTGAGCACGTCGGTCGACAAGGCCAGCAAGGCCGTGACGGCCGACCAGGTGAACTCCGAGCTCAAGGCGAAGCTGCCCTCGACGCTGGAGATCCTCGAGCCGTCCAAGGCCGAGGACAAGGACTCGGTCACGGTCAACTCCCAGACCGCCGCCAAGTACCACCTGAAGTCCATCGCCGACCTGAAGGGCGTCGCCGGGCAGTTGACGATCGGCGGACCGTCGGAGTTCAAGACCCGGGAGCAGGGCCTGGTCGGACTGGAGAGCAAGTACGGCCTGAAGTTCAAGAAGTTCCAGCCGTTCGACGCCAACGCGCAGACGACGCTGGTCAAGTTGCTGAAGAACGACACGATCCAGGCCGCCGACCTGTTCACCACCGACCCGTCGATCGCCGCGAACAAGTTCGTCGTGCTGGAGGACCCGCAGAACGTCTTCAGCGCGCAGAACGTCGTGCCCCTGGTCTACAAGTCCGGCCTCAACGCCACGGGCCAGGACGCTCTCAACGCGGTCTCGGCCAAGCTCACCACCGCAGATCTCCAGGCCATGTTGGCCAAGGTCAACGACGAGAAGAAGGACCCGAGCGAGGTGGCCAAGGACTGGCTCAAGCAGGCCGGTCTCGCCTCCTGACCCCGATCAGGCACCGCGGCCCCTCGGCGATCGCCGAGGGGCCGCGTGGCCAGGGAAGAAGGCGTGTGAGGTGAGCGCACGGGAACAGGCTCGGTGGACCAGGACGCGGCTCGGCCGGGACGGGCCCTCGCTCGACCTGCTCACCGCCCGCTTCGACAAGCACGTCTACGCCCCGCACGCCCACGAGGAGCTCACCGTCGGCGTCTGCGTGGGCGGCGTGGAGTCCATCGACTACCGTGGCGGCCGCATCCGTACGGGCCCGGGCTCGATCATCGTCCTCGAGCCCGGCGAGATGCACACCGGCGGCCCCGCCACACCGATCGCCGGCTACGCCTACCTCGCCCTGTACGCCGACCCGGCCCTGCTCACCGACGGCATCCGCGGCGGCCTTCCGCACTTTCGTGAGCCGCTGCTCGACGACCCCGAACTCGCCGCGGCCCTGCGCGCCGCGCACGTCGACCTCGTCCGCCGCCCCGACCCCCTGGAGGCGGAGTGCCGCCTCCCCTGGCTGCTGACCGCGCTCGCCCGCCGGCACTCCACCGCCCGCCCGGCGAGCGACACGGTCCCGGGCGCCGCCCGGATCGCCCGTACCGTCCGCGACCGCCTGGCCGGCGACCTCACCGCGCCGCCCTCGCTCACCGGCCTCGCCGCCGAGCTGGACCTCTCCCGCTACCAACTCCTGCGCGCCTTCCGCACGGCGATGGGGGTCCCGCCGTACGCGTGGCTCGCCCAGTACCGCGTGACCAGGGCCCGCGCGCTCCTGGAGGCCGGGTTGCGGCCCGCCGAGGTGGCCGCACTCGTCGGGTTCGCCGATCAGGCGCACCTGACCCGGTGGTTCCGGCGGGTGCTGGGGGTGACACCGGCGGCGTACCGCACCAGCGTGGCAAGGGCGGCGTAGCCGCAACAGCGTTCAAGACGGCGTCCGGCGGGCGGCCCGATACTCGCCGCATGACTGCACGTGGCTGGTTCCTCTTCTCCCTGATGGGAGTGGTCTGGGGCATCCCCTACCTGATGATCAAGGTGGCGGTGGACGCGGTGTCCCCGTCCACGGTGGTGTTCACGCGCTGCGCGCTCGGCGCCGTCCTGCTGCTGCCCTTCGCGCTGCGGCAGGGCGGCCTGGTCCGCACCGCACGGGCGCACTGGCGGCCCCTGCTGGCCTTCGCGTGCACCGAGATCATCGTCCCCTGGTTCACCCTCAGCGACGCGGAGCGCCATCTGTCCAGCTCCACGGCGGGCCTGCTGATCGCGGGCGTGCCGATCGTCGGAGTCGTCGTGGCCCGCTTCTTCGCTGGCACCGACCGGCTCGGGCCCCGGCGGGCGGCCGGCCTGACGGTGGGCCTCGCGGGTGTCGCGGTCCTCACCGCACCGCACCTGACCGGCGGTGACGCCCGCTCCCTCGCCGAGGTGCTGCTGACCGTGGTGGGGTACGCCACGGCCCCGCTGATCGCCGCCCGCCACCTGAAGGGCGTCTCCTCACTCCAGCTCACGGCCGCCTGCCTGACCCTGTCCACGGTCGTCTACGCGCCCGCGGCCGCCGTCACCGGCCCGTCCGCCATGCCGTCCGCCGAGGTCCTGGCCGCCCTCGCCGGTCTCGGCGTCGTGTGCACCGCGATCGCGTTCGTGGCCTTCCTGGAGCTGATCAAGGAGGCGGGCCCCACGCGCGCCACCGTCATCACGTACGTCAACCCGGCGGTCGCGGTGGCGGCCGGGGCGGTGTTCCTCGGCGAACCGCTGACGCCCGGGGTCGTCACCGCCTTCGCCCTGATCCTGGCCGGATCGGTCCTGGCGACGGCGGGTCCCGCCGCCGCCGGTGAGCCGCGTACGCCTGATGCGGCGCGTACGCCCGAGGCCTTGGCCGGCGCGGTGGACGAGTCCGGCTGACGGCCGTTTCGAACCCCGGGGCGCGTCGTCACATCGCGCGCAGGCGGTCGCGGAGGGCACGCGCGACCCGTCCCATCAGCGCCTCGGCCTCGGGCTGGTGCAGGGCCGGCACCCGCGACTCGGTGAACGCCGCGACCCCGAAGGCCCGGCCGTCGGCGTGCTCGACCACCCCCACCTCGTGGCGGAGGTTGAGGAGCGTCCCGGTCTTGGAGGACCAGCGGGTCGCGTCGGACCGGAAATCGGGCGCGAGGCGCTGCCGCAGCACGTTGTCGCCCATGAGCTCCCGGACCCGCGCGGCGACGTCCGGGTCGATCTTCGACGGCGTCCACAGCGCCTGCAGCAGGTCCAGGTACGCCCGCGGGGAGCCGGAGTTGGCGAGGGTCACGTCGAGCTGCGGGATGCGGTGGCCCCGCCCGGTCGTGCCCGCCTCGATCGCCAGGACATGGGCCAGGTGCGCGTCCTCCGGGGGCAGCAGTTCGGCGAGCGTCCCGGTCAGCTCGCGGATCGTGTGCCGTACCGTGACGCCGCGCACGCCCAGCTCCTGCAGGATCGCGGCGACCTCGGCCGGCGGCGTGAGGGCGAAGAGCGCGTCCGTCGCGGCGTTGTCGCTGACGGCCATGCTGAGGTAGAGCAGGTCGTCGACGGCGATCCGCGTGGCGTGCCGGAACCTGCTCAGCCCGCTCGGCCCGGGTGCCGCGGCGCCCGGCTCGATCGAGATCCGCGCCGAGCCGTCGAGCTCCCCGCGCCGTACGCGATCGAGCGTGGCGATCGCGAGGGGGATCTTCACGAGGGAGGCGACCGGGAACTCCACGTCCGGATCGATGCCCAGCTCGTCGCCGGAGCGCAGGTCCCGGACCAGGAACGACCCGCTCAGCCCGGCGTCGTCCAGGGCCGTGCGCAGGTCACGGAGCAAGCCCTCGACGCCCGTCACCGTACCGCGCCTCCCCCGGTCTCGTCGGCGCCCAGGCAGCGGGCGATCTCCGCGCGCAGCCGGACCCGGACGCGCTCGGCGTCGTCGCCGATGCCCGCGGCGACCTCGAAACCGCGCCCGACGCGGACCTCGCCGATCGGGCGCCAGTGCAGCCCGAGCTCCCCGGCCTGGTGCGGCGAGCACAGGAGGAGATCCCCCGACGCCACCGCCTCCGCCGCCGCGGCGACGAGAGTACCGGCGACGGCGACCTGCGCGGGCAGCAGGCCGACCGCGTCGCGGACCCGGAACAGGCGGTCCCGGACGTGCGGTACGTCGTCCTCGGGCTGGATCCAGATCCGGCGCGGCCGTGCCGCGAGGGCGGTGCGGCCCGGCCGCAGGGTCTCCAGGTAGATGGTCCGGGCGGCGGGAGCGGCGGTGCCGGCCAGCCCGAGGGCCACGGACCAGGTGCCGTCGTCCGGCGGCACCGCCGTCAGGGCGGCGCGGACCTCACGGGACCGGACGAGCTCGGCGCGTTCGGCCGGTGGCGCCGGCTGGAAGTCCAGGTAGACGCCCTTGCGGCGCGCCTCGGCGGTGAGCAGGGCCAGGTCGCGCACGGAGCAGACATCGGGGACGGCGAGCCGGAGCGGGCTGAGCTTGGCGCGTTCGGCCTCGTCCTCCATGGCCTCGGCCAGCCGCACGAGGCGCTTGGCCGACGGCAGCATGTCGCGGCCGAATCGGGTGAGCGTCACCCGGCGCGAGGACCGGTCGAAGAGGCGCTCGCCGAGGTGCTTCTCCAGGGCGGCGATCCGGCGGCTCGCCACCGGCTGGGGGATCCGCGCCGCCGCGGCGCCCTCGGTGAAGCTGCCGTGCTCGCTGACGCTCACGAACGCACGCCACGCCCCGAGCAGATCCACGACCAGAGTCTATGTCGTTTTCGCATTGAATCGCGCGTTCACGTCTTTGACCGCATACGAGGCGCGTCGGAAGACTCCCCGGCATGAGGAACGCACGACAGAAGAAGCAGCTCCTGCGCCTTCGGGCTCCGCTCACCGCGGTCGCCGCCCTCGCGCTCATCCCGCTGAGCGGGTGCGGCGCGGACGGTGACGCCGCGACCGCGTCGGCCACGGTGACCACCGCGAGCGCGTCGGCCACGGTGACCGCCGCGTCGGCGCCCGCGGCGCGGCGGGACGACCAGGCCTTCCAGGCCCTGGAGAAGCAGTACGACGCCCGGCTCGGCGTCTGGGCGCTCGACACGGGCACGGGGAAGGTCGTCGCCTGGCGCGCCGACGAGCGGTTCGCCTACGCGTCCACGTCCAAGGTCCCGCTGACGGGCACCGTCCTGCGCCAGGACCCGATGAAGCGGCTGGACCACGTGGTGAAGTACACGGCGGACGACCTCGTCTCATACTCTCCGGTGACCGAGAAACACGTCGCCACGGGGATGACCATCCGCGAGCTGTGCGACGCGGCGCTCCGGTTCAGCGACAACACGGCCGCGAACCTGCTGTTCCGCGAGGTCGGCGGGCCGAGCGGCCTCGGCGCCGCCCTGCGGCGGATCGGGGACCGCACCACCCATGTCGACCGCACCGAACCGGACCTCAACACCGCGATCCCCGGGGACGTCCGGGATACGAGCACTCCTCGGCAACTGGGCAGCGACCTGCGCGCGTACACGCTCGGCCACGTGCTGCCCACGCCCAAGCGCGACCTGCTCATCGACTGGATGCGGCGCAACACCACGGGCGACAACGTGATCCGCGCCGGCGTCCCGGCGGGCTGGACCGTCGGCGACAAGACCGGGACCGGCGACTACGGCGTGCGGAACGACATCGCCGTGGCGTGGCCCCCGCACCGGGCGCCCATCGTGATCGCGGTCATGTCCAGCCGCTCGACGAAGGACGCCACGCCGAACGACAAGCTCATCGCCGGCGCCGCCGAGATCACCGCCGACCGCCTGACCTGACGCGCCGTCCCGGCACGTCCCGGTCCGGTCCGCCCGTGGGGGTGGGCGGACCGGACCGGGAATCCCGTCAAGCCGTGATCAGGCGTCGGATTCGCACGCCACGTGCCTCTGGCGCCTCGGCCGTGCGGTACGGCCGGTACGCAGGAGTGCGATCAGTGTCGCGACGGCGAACGCCACCACGAACAGCGAGTAGTCCCGCGTGGCGGCGGCCAGGCCACCGCCGTGCACGACGAGGACTCCGGCGACGATGGCCGGCAGGCCCATGCCCAGGTAGCAGATCACGTAGACCGTCGACAGGACGCCCGCCCGCTCGTGCTCGGCGACCAGTGGCACGACGGTGCGCATCCCGCCCTGGAACCCGGCGCCGAAACCGACCCCCGCCACGCAGGTGCAGGCGAAGAAGCCCACGATCGACGAGGACTCGACGGCCACGAGGGTCCCGAGTGAGCCCACCACGAGCAGTCCGATGCCGAGGAACATCACGGTCCTGGGCGGTGTGCGTTCGAGCGCGACGGTGGTGATGGTCGAGACCACGGTGAGGACGAACAGGCCGAGGCCGCCGATCACCATGGACGTCGAGCCCGAGAGCCGGCGGGCGAGCGCGGGGGCGAGTGAGCCGTAGAAGCCGCCGAGCGACCACACCGCGAACAGCACCGGCGCCACCGCGAGCAGGGGACCGCGCAGGTGCCGTGGCACCGCGAGTTCCGGTACGAGGGCGGAGCGCAGCCCGGGCCTGCGGCCGACGGTCTCCGGTAGCAGCGCCACTCCGGCGGCCTGGATGACGAAGATCCCGATGAGCATGACGTAGATGAGCCGCGTGGGTGCCGGCAGGTACTGGACGACCAGGCCGGACAGCAATGCGCCGGCCCCGGACCCCAGTCCCGGGGCGACGGTGTTGGCGCGTGTGCCGCGTTCGCGGTCGATGTCCAGCATCGCGGCGCCGAGTGTGCCCAGCGCGCCGCCGGTGGCGACGCCCTGCAGGATCCGCGCGGCGAGCAGGGCGCCGATGCCGCCGGCCGTGATGAACACGACCATGGCGACGATCTGCAACGCCAGCGCGGCCAGGAGCACCGGCTTGCGACCGAGATACTCCGACGTCCGGCCGAGCACGAGCAGCGCGGCCAGGACGGTGAGGGCGTAGCTGCCGAAGACGATGGTGGTGGTCATCGGGGAGAAATGCCATCGGCCCGCGTAGATGGCGTAGATCGGTGTGGGGGCACTCGAGGAGGCCAGGAACGAGACGATCATCGAGGCCAGCAGCGTAAGGCCGGCGAGGCCAGGCCGCCGGGCGGCCGCGGAGACGTCGTCGTCCTGCTGAGCCGAAGTCTTCATGACGAATCTCAATGCGATGGTGACGAGCTCCCGGGCTCGGGGCCGGCCCCGAGCCCGGGAGCGTCGGTCTATCGGTCTATCGGGCTGCGGTGTCGGGATAGGTGGCGACCGCGCGGATCTCGACCAGGAGACCCGGGCTGGCGAGGCCGCTGACGCCGATGATCGTCCAGGCCGGGTAGGGGGCTTTGATGAGGCGCTGTTTGGCCTCGAGGAAGCCGGACATGTTCTCGCGGATGTCGACGTGGTAGCTGGTGACGTCGACGAGGGCCGTGAGGTCGAGGTTCTCCAGTCGAAGGATCTCCTCGATGCGCCGGATGGCGATCTCGGTCTGTTCCTCGACCGTCTCCGCGATGGTTCCGTCGGCGCGGCGGCCGATCGTTCCGGCGATGAAGAGCTGGCCATGGGAGCGGACCGCGGCGGAATAGCCGAAGCTCGAGAAGGCGCTGGTGGTCTTTCCGAAGACTGCGGAGTCCTCGGGGATCTCGACGGTGTAGGTGGTCATCGGGGTGAATCCTTTTCTTTGTCGACTGAGTAGGGGTCGTGGAGTTCGGGGAGTCAGCCGCCCCATCGGGACGAACGGCAGGCATGCTCCAGCCGGGTCTGGCCGAAGGCCTCGCGTTCGCGGAGGAATTCACCGGGGATCGCGTAGCGAGGCGCGTTCTTCGGGTGCTTCGCGGCTTGTTCGACGATCGCGTCGGTGAGCGAGCGGATCATTTCCAGCCGTGGATAGGCGGCGTGGACGGCGTCGGCCTGCTCGTCGGTGAGGGCTTCGAGGTGGTCGCCGCCGAGCGGGCCGCCGAAGTCGAGGGCGACGCCTTCGCGGACGAGCAGGCACAGGGTGCCGCGGCGTTCCGCGATGCCCGAGGAGGTGTGCAGGGCGATGGCCTGCCAGACCTCATCGGCGTCGGCTGCGGACGTTCCGTGTTCGATGAGGAACTCGGCGGCCCGGTCGGCGCCTTCGACCTCGAACCGCTGACTGTGCGGGCCGTCCGACGCCACGCCGAAATCGTGCATCGCGCACGCCGCGAACAGCAGATCGTCGTTGTAGTCACGGTCGACGACCAGGGCGAGGCGAGCGGCCACCAGCCGGGCGAACAGATAACTGCGGATGCTGTGGTTGAACACCGACTGTGATTCCACAGGTCGGATGAGATCCACGATGGCCTCGGCAAGCGGTGTGCCGGGCAGCGCGAGCAGGTCGGCGGTCGCCGCGCCGGCCTGGTCGGTGGGGATCGGTCCGGTCATGGTCCCCAGGGTGGCCGTCACCGTCCTGACCTGGACAGTGGCAAGTTTGCCGACTTTCGTTAGGATATTGCCATGGCAGTCCATCGAGTCGCTGTGCTGGCGCTGGACGGGGTCACCCCGCTCGACCTGGCCATCCCGGCGCAGATCTTCAACGCCCGGCCGGAGACGCCCTATGAGATGACCGTGTGCGCACTCGACTCGAACGTGAGCACCACCGCGGGTTTCACTCTGGTCGCCGGTGGGGGACTGGAGCAGGTGCGCGCCGCCGACACCGTGATCGTGCCGGGATTCGAGCCGCTCCTCCGGCCGCCGGAGGCCGTGCTCGGCGTACTGGCCGAGGCCCGCGACCGTGGCCGGCGAGTGACGTCGATCTGCACGGGCGCGTTCGCGCTGGCCGCCGCGGGTGTGCTGGACGGGCTGCACGCCACGACCCACTGGCAGCACGTCGAGGACCTCGAGCGGGACTTCCCCGCCGTCAAGGTCGACCGCGACGTGCTCTACGTCGACGAGGGAGAGGTCCTCACCTCGGCCGGAGTGTGCTGCGGCATCGACCTGTGCCTGCACATCGTGCGCCGCGACCTGGGGGCGGTGGTGGCCAACCAGATCGCTCGCGGTCTGGTGGCCGCCCCGCACCGCGACGGGGGGCAGGCCCAGTACGTGCCCGCTCCCGTCGCGGAGGCCGGTGAAGCGTCGCTCTCCGAGACCCGCGAGTGGGCCCTGCACCGGCTCGGCGAGCCGCTCACCCTGCGCGTGCTCGCCCGGCACGCGGGGCTCTCGCAGCGTACGTTCATGCGCCGGTTCACCGAAGAGACGGGCACGACCCCATTGCAGTGGTTGCTGGGCGCCCGTCTCGGCAGGGCGCGGGAACTGCTGGAGACCACGGACTACTCGGTGGACCGGGTGGCGCAGGACTGCGGGCTGGGCACGGCCGCCAACCTACGGCTGCACTTCCGGCGCGCACTGGGCACCACCCCCACCGCCTATCGGCGCACCTTCACCCACTGACGTCGCCCGTTCGCCACGGCGAGCCCGCCGACAGGGGTGCGACGAACCGGATGTCAGCCCGTGGCCAGGAGCCGTCGGATCCAGGCCGATCGGGTCGCGGACGCGGTCTGTGACAGCGAAGCGTGCGGGACCATGGTGTCGAATCCGTGGAAGCCGCCTGGCCAGACGTGGAGCTCGGCCTGAACGCCGGCCTGCAGCAGCCGAGCGGCGTAGTCGACGGCCTCGTCGCGGAAGGTCTCGACGGAGCCGACGTCGACGAATGCGGTGGGCAGGCCGGTCAGGTCGGTCGCTCTCGCCGGCGCCGCGTAGATGCTCACGTCGCCGCCGCCTCTGCGTTCGCCGAGCAACGCCGTCCACCCGGTCGTATTGCTGGTGGCGTCCCAGATGCCCTCGCCGTCGAGTTCCCGGCTGCTCGGCGTGACGAAACGATCGTCGAGCATCGGGCACATGAGCACCTGACCGAACAGCCGCGGACCGCCGCGATCGCGGGCGAGCAGTGCCACGCCGGCCGCGAGCCCTCCGCCTGCGCTCGCGCCGGCGACGATGATCCGGTCCGGGTCGCCGCCGATCTTCGCGGCGTGTTCGTGGGTCCACAACAGGCCCGCGTAGCAGTCCTCGATCGGAGCCGGGTCGGGATGTTCCGGCGCCAGGCGGTACTCCACCGACACCACGACGGCGCCGTTGTCGACGGCCCAGTCGAGCGCGCCGCCGACTCCGGTGCGGTTGTTGCCGATGATCATGCCGCCGCCGTGCATGTAGTAGAAGACGGGCGCCCCGGCCGCCAGGCCCACGGGCCTGAGGACGAGCAGCGAGACCTCGGGAGCGCCCGGCGGGCCCGGTACGGAGATGTCCTGCAGTTCGACGGTCCCGTCGCGCGTCAGGTCCTCGTCCGCGACCGCGAACAAGGGATTGGCCCGCAGTCCCTCGATGTCCCCGGCGGTGATGGACGGTGACAGATGTTGGTGCACGACCGTCAGCACTGCGGCGAGCTCCGGATCGAGCGGTGGGTGGGTCATCGTCGTCCTCACTTCGAGTCGATCGTTGCCAGCGGGTTGCCGGCCGTGGTGAGGGAGTCGCGGGTGGTGGGCCACGCGTTGTCGTCGAGGCCGAGTGCGGTGCGCAGGTATGCCAGGGTGATCTGCTGGACGAGTGCGACGCGTTCGGGGTTTTCGTCGGTGGTCCGTGTGTCGTGGTGGCCCTGGATGCCTCCGAGTCCGTGTTCCGCGCCGAAGAGGGTCAGCAGGTCGGTGGCGCCGGGGCTGAGGTGGTAGCCGTCGGTGAACCAGTCCGCGCCTCGGACCGTCAGGGGGGAGTCGTCGTGGTCTCCGGCGACGATCAGGCTCGGCGTCTTCATCGCCGTGAAGTCGGGGTTCATGAAGGGGAAGTGCTGGGCGGCGAGCGGGCTCAGATCGTCGCCGCCGTTTCCGGGCAGGCAGAGCAGCACCGTGGCCCTGACGCGCGGGTCGGCCATGGTGTCGCCGGGTGTGCCGTCGGTCTGGAGGACCCGTGCTCCGGCGAGGGTGCTGGCGGTCTGCGCGCCCCAGGAGTGCCCGGCGGCTGCGATGCGGTCGTGGTCGAGGCGTCCGGCCAGGCCGGGCACGGCGGCTTCGACGGCGTCGAGCTGGTCGAGGACGCCGGTGAGGTCGTCGGTCCGTATGCGCCAAAGGTGCGGGGTGCGCGGGTCGTCGGGGGGAAGACCGAGGGAGTCGAGGTGGGTGGGCTGGATGACGGCGAATCCGTGGGAGGCCCAGTAGCCGGCCAGTGGCGCGTAGTCGTCCATGGTCAAGGTCATGCCGTGGGAGAAGACGACGACCGGCAGGTCGCGGCCGGTCGTCGGCGCGGTGACCCGTACCAGCAGGTCCTGGCCGCGGTCGGGGGCGGTGAGCCTGATCGGTGCGACCGAGACGACCGGCGCGGTCGGTTCGGCGGCAGGGGGTGATGCGGTGTCACTCATGAGGGGTCCTCGCCAGTAGGAGGGATGATTTGGGGTGAGCTGGCACAATCAGTTCCGGAGCGTCGCTCCGATTTCGAATATACGGAGCAACGCTCCGCTTGGCAAGCCTGGAGGTGTTCGCATGTCATCGGCTGACACGCCGTCGGTCCCGGGTGATCGGCGCAAGCGGTCCGACGCGCGCCGGAACGCCCAGACGCTGCTCGACGCGGCCGCGGCCGTCTTCGCCCGTGCCGGGGTGGACGCTCCGGTGCGGGACATCGCCGCCGAGGCGGGTGTGGGCATGGGCACCGTCTACCGGCATTTCCCCACCCGCCCCGATCTGGTGGTCGCGGTCTTCCGCCACCAGGTCGACGCGCTCGCCGCCACCCCGGCCGGCGCCTCCGGCGAAGGCCCCGAGAACCCTTACGACGCTCTGCGGTCCTGGGTGGCCCGATTCACCGACTTCCTGGTGACCAAGCACGGCCTGCCCGAGGCACTGCACTCGGATCAGGCGGGGCTGGAGAGCCTGCACGCCGAGTTCGTCGACCGCCTGGTCCCGGTGCTCGATCGGCTGCTGCGGACGGCCGCCGACGCCGGCCAGATCCGCGCGGACGTACGCCCCCTGGACCTGATGATCGCCATCGGCAACCTGTGCATCGGCGCCGACACCTTCCCCGGCTACCGCGCCCGCCACATGGTCGACGTACTCCTCGCCGGCCTCCTGCACGGCGCCCCCGCCTCAACCGACGCTGACCGGCCCAGGACGCCTACAGGGCCCTGAGTGACGTCGCCGTGCGGGAGCCGAGGTCAGGGGTGACGGCAGGGGGCGAAAAGCGTGACCGCGTCGGTGATCAGTGCGTCGGCTTGCGCGGCCTGGACCCGGTCGGAGGCGACGAGTGAGGCGATGCCCTGCAGGGTGGCCATGAGAAGCAGGCGCAGGCGCTCGGGGTCCCCAGGGGGAAGCGCGCCCCCTCGCTGCCATCGGCGGACCAGATCGCCGAATTCGGTGAACAGGCGTTCGGACGCCGCGCGCAGCCCGGCGGACCGCGTGGCGGTCTTGGCGCCGAACATCAGATCGAGCAGCGCGCCGTCTGTGGTCGCGAAGCGCACATAGGCGCCGGCCACCGCGCGCAGTTGAGCCCCGCAGTCCTCACCGGCCCCCTCCGTCGCCACGCGCATCTCCTCGCCCATGCGCGCGAAACCACTCTCGGCCAGGGCGTCGAGCAACGCCTGCCGGTCGGCGAAATGGCGGCGCGGCGCGGCGTGGCTCACCCCTGCCTGACGGGCGAGGTCGCGCAGCGACAGGGCCTCGATGCCCTGCTCCCGCAACGTCCGCTCGGCCTCGGTGAGCAGTGCGGTGCGCAGATTGCCGTGATGGTAGGGCCGATCGGACATGCGCCCCACCATAACACCCAATGTATCTGTTGACAGCATTGTTGTTGGTGCCTACATTGTTGCTCGTGACTACTTTTGACGTTACCGACATCCCTGACATGACCGGCACGACGGCGATCGTGACCGGCGCCAACAGCGGCATCGGCCAGGCCACGGCCCACGCCCTGGCCGCGGCCGGCGCACGCGTCGTGCTCGCCGTCCGCAACACCGGCAAGGGCAAGGCCGCCGCGGCCGCCATACCGGGCGACACCGAGGTCCGCGAGCTCGACCTGGCCGACCTGGAGTCCGTGCGGTCGTTCGCCGCGGGCTGGGACGGCCCGATCGACCTGCTGATCAACAACGCGGGCGTCTCGGGACCGACGCTGACCCGCACCGCCGACGGATTCGAGTCCAAGTTCGGCATCAACCACCTGGGGCACTTCGCCCTGACCAACCTGCTGCTCGAGCACATCACCGGCCGCGTCGTCACGGTCGCCTCACAGGCCGAGCGATACGCCAGGCTGGATCTCGACGACCTCAACTGGGAACGCAGGCCCTACCAGCCCTCCCGCGCCTACAACGATTCAAAACTGGCGAACCTGCTGTTCACCGCCGAACTACAGCGTCGCCTGACCGCCGCCGGATCGGCCGTGCGCGCCCACGCCGCCCACCCCGGCCTGGTCGCGACCGACATCTACCACCACGACGGCCCCCGCCGCCCGTCCGACATCCTGTGGTCGATCGCGCTCCGGCTGCTGGCCCAAGACGCCCGGCGCGGCGCGCTGCCGACCCTGTACGCCGCCGTCGCCGACCTCCCCGCCGACAGCTTCACCGGCCCCAACCACCTCGCGCACATGCGCGGCGCCCCAGAACTCATCGGCCGCTCCGGCCCGGCACAGGACACGGACCTCGCACGCCGCCTGTGGAACCTCTCCGAGCAGTTCACCGGAGTCGGATTTCCCCTCTGACCGGCCCCGCGGCCGCTGCCGCGGATGCTCCGACCGAACACGCGAGCACCGCGATGGCGACGGGTGGGCCGCCCACTCCAGCGCGGCAAGGTCCGAGACGTCCGCGCGTACGAGGGTGGGGCGGACCGAACCGGGAATCCCCGTGCGGGCACGATCGATCGGGCGCCCGCCGGCCGGAAGCATGAAGGCGTCGATCCCCACCTGCTCTCGAGGTGACCTTCATGCGCTTCTCCCTCCCGCGGACCTCCCGCCTCGTCGCGCTCGGCACGGCCCTCGCGTGCGCGGGCTCGGTCGCCGCCGCCTCCCCGGCCTCCGCCGGACCCGTCTTCCGGCCGGGTTCCCCCGGCGTCGGCGATCCCTGGTACCCGCTGGAGGGCAACGGCGGGTACGACGTCCGGCACTACTCCCTGGACCTGGCGTACGACCCCTCGACCCGGCGGCTCGACGGCGTCGTCCGTATCCGGGCGCGGGCCACCCAGGACCTGTCCCGCTTCGACCTGGACCTGCGCGGGCTCACGGTCCGGAGCGTCCGGGTGAACGGGGCGGACGCCCGGTTCACCCGCGAGGGACAGGAACTGATCGTCACTCCCCGCCACGGCCTGCCCGAGGGGGCCGCCTTCGTCGTCACCGTCGCGTACGGCGGCGAACCGAGGCCCATCGGCGGTGACACGCCGTACGGTTTCGTCCCGACCGACGACGGGGCGGTCGTGCAGAGCGTCGAGGACGGCGCCTCGACCTGGTTCCCCTGCAACGATCACCCGTCGGACAAGGCGACCTTCGACTTCCGGGTGCGCGTCCCCCAGGGTCTCGGCGTCGTCGCCAACGGCCGGCTCGTGTCGCGACGTACGGACGGCGACCGGACGACGTTCGCCTGGCGCGAGAAGGACCCGATGTCCACCTACCTGGCCACCATCGACATCGGGAGGTGGCAGGTGCGGACCGGGACGACGCCGGGCGGGATCCCGCAGTACACCGCCGTCGATCCGAGGCTGGAGGCGGCCCGGCCGGGCTCGGCGGCGTTCTTCTGGAAGACCACCGCCGAGGTCACCGACCTGTGGACGAAGACGTTCGGCCCCTACCCGTTCGACTCCACCGGCGCCATCGCGCTGAAGGTGAGCTACGACGGCAAGGAGCTGCCGTTCTCGGAGGAGACGCAGACGCGCCCGGTCTACTCCCAGGTCGACTCCGCCGGGACGGTCGCGCACGAACTGGCCCACCAGTGGTTCGGCGACAGCGTCGGCATCCGCGCCTGGAACGACATCTGGCTCAGCGAGGGCTTCGCCACCTTCGCCACCTGGTACTGGGACGAGGTCAAGGGCGGGCGGCCGGCGGCCGAGCAGGCCCGGCAGGTCTACGAGGCGTACCCGGCCGGCTCTCCGATGTGGCAGGTCGTGCTGGCCGATCCGAAGGCCCCCGACGAGAACTCCGGCCCCCGCGTCTACTACGGCGGCGCGATGGCCCTGCAGTTCCTCCGCGAGAAGATCGGCGACGAGAGGTTCTTCGCCCTGCTCCGCGCCTGGACGGCCGAGCACCGCCACGGCACCGCGACCACCCGCGACTTCACCGCCCTGGCGACCCGGATCTCCGGCCAGGACCTCAGCGCCTTCTTCCAGTCGTGGGTCTTCGGCACCGGCCGCCCGCCCCTCCCGGCGACAGCTCGGCCGTGACATCAGCGCCGAGGATTCTCAGGCCTGGGAGGACGAGAATCCTCGGCACTGATGTCTCCGGTCAGCCCTTCACCGTCAGGAGCGGCCGGAGCTCGGCCACCGGATCGGCGACGCCCGCGCGGCTCAGGCTGGAGACGACCGGGCCGATGTCCTTGTAGACCCAGGGCGCCTCCTGCTTGAGGTCGCGGCGCCACGCGGCCATCACGTCCGACCGGTGGGTGACGGCCGGGTCGCGGTGGTCAAGGGGTGTCACGACCCGGAACTCCCGCAGGAAGGCGTCGAGGTCGGCGTCGTTCCCGCGTGCGGCGGCGCCGCGTGGTACGCGCCGGCCCGCGCCGTGGCAGGCGCTCGCGAGCGTCCGCGGGTTCCCGTGCCCGCGCAGGACGTGGCTCGCCGCGCCCATCGAGCCGGGCACGATGACGGGCTCGCCCCACAGGGCGTACGGCCCGCCGGCCGTCTCGGCGTACCCGCCCGCCGGGGTCGCGCCCTTCCGGTGCACCACCTGGTCATCGCCGTCCGGCCAGAGCAGATTGTGCGGAGCGTCGTAGATCACCTGGCCCGACACCTCCCCGCACTCCGCCGCGAGCCCGGCCCGCATCATCAGGGCGAGGAAGAACCGGTTGCCCACCGCGAAGTTCGCCGCGTTCCCGAACGCGTCCAGGTAACGCCGCCGCGCCGGCTCCGATCGCTCGTCCAGCAGCAGCGGCAGGATTCCGTTGTCCGGCATCGGGACGCCGGCCAGCCACATCCGTCTCGCCTGTTCCAGGCCCGTGGCGTTCGCCTGGTGGCCGAGCGACAGGGAGCCGCTGTGCACCATCAGCACCACCTGGCCGGCCGACAGGCCCCAGGCGTACGCGGCCTGCCGATCGTGCACGGCCGCGACGTACTGCAGCTCCGCGAAGTGGTTCCCGCCGCCGACGCTGCCGATGATGCTGTCGTAGCTGGTGCCGCCCGCGCTCTCGATCCAGTCCCGGAACGCGTCCGCGGTCGTGGTCGGATACCGCGCCGCGTGCAGCCGTCCGGGGTCGGCGTCGCCCGGCCGCAGCGCCGACCAGACCCCGTCGGCGGGCGGGCTCCCGGCGTCCAGCAGGCCGGGCAGGCCGTCGCGCAGCAGCGCCTCGCGCTGCACGCCGGACAGGGCGATCCGGCGGCCGCCCTCGAAGAACAGGTGCCGGAGCCGCCGCTCGACGGCGTCCAGGTGCGGGCGTACCCGGTCGACGGTCAGCGAGGTCGTCTCCAGCCGCATTCCGCAGTTGACGTCGTTGCCGACGGCCTGCGGGATCAGCGCGCCGCGGGTCCGCAGCACGGTGCCGATCGGGATGCCCGCCCCTTTGTGCAGGTCGGGGGTGAGCGCGACCCGGTCGACGGCCGCCCCGGGATGCCCGGTCGCCGCCGCGAGCCGCTCCAGGGTGCCGGCGGTCTCCAGCACGGTGAGGATCTCGTCGACCGCGCTGGACTCGATCGGCACCTCCGGGCCCGCGCAGATGTCGACGGAGATGTGCCATGGGTTGGGCAGGGTGAGCCAGTGGTCGTCCACGCGGACGAGCCGCGGGTCGGGGGAGAGTGAGGCGGCACCGCGCCGCTTGACGGTCGTCATGGAAGCCTTCCTGGTGGCCGCTGAGGTGAGGACATGGGTCGATGTCGCCGCCATCGCGAGTCGATGGCGCACGGGACGGTCGCCGGACTCCTCCGGCGACGTGCTCCCCGGGTTCAGCAGCCGCAGGGACCACCCAGGTTAACGATCACGGGTGGCGTGGTCGACCGGATATCCCGCCGTTCAGGCGGGGGCGTGGCCGGACAGGCGGCGGGTGAGTTCGGCGGCGGCCTCACGGACGCGGGCGGCGAGGTCCGGCCACTCCTCCTCGTCGTGGGTCTCGCGGCGGAAGGTCACGGCCATCGCGGCGGCCGGGCGGCCGACGTGGTCGAAGCTGCACGCGGCGATGCTGGCGAAGCCCTCGGTCACGTGGCCGTCCTCGACGGCCCAGCCGCGCCGCGCGTCCTCGGCGAGCGCCCGGCGCAGCTCGCGCAGCGACCGCGGCCCGGCGCCGGTCCGGGTCACGAACTCGCCGGGGAACAGCGCGCGGACCTGCGCGGCCGGAAGGTGCGCCAGCATCGACCGGCCGCTCGCGGTGAGGTACGCCGGGAGCCGTACGCCCACGTCGGTGACGAGCGTGGCATGGTGCCGGGGCTGCTCCTTCAGCAGGTACAGCGTCTCGGCGCCGTGCAGCACGCCGAGCTGGCCGATCTCCCCGAGCCGGTCCACGAGGCGTACGAGGAGGGGGCGGGCGAGCCGTTCGAGCGGGCCCTGCCGCAGGTACGCCGAGCCGATCTCGAACGCCGTCACGCCGAGGCCCCAGAGCCGGTCCTCCGGAAGGTAGGTGACGAAGCCGTCCTCGGCCATGGCGGTGAGCAGGTGGTAGGTGCTCGACCTCGGCAGGGACAGCTCGCGGGCGATCGCGGACGCGGCGAGCGGCCGGGCCGAGGACGCCAGCAGGCGGAGGACGGCCAGCGCGCGCCGCGCCGCGGGCACCTGCTCGGCCGCCATCCTCGCCCCCCTCCTCCCAAGAGTCTCGCATCTCAGACACCACCGTCGCCCCCCGGTCCCCGTCACGCGGACCGGTCGAGTGCAATGGGCGTATGGAAACGACGAGTGATGCGTGTGTCGAGGTCGGAGTGGGTCCGCTCGCCTTCGACCAGGTCGTGGCCGTCGCCCGGTACGGTGCGCGGATCGCGCTGACCGAAGAGGCGCTCAAGGCGATCGCCGCGGCACGGGCGCACGTCGACGAGCTCGCCGCCCGGCCGACGCCCGCGTACGGCATCTCCACCGGGTTCGGCGCGCTGGCCACCCGGCACATCCACGAGGACCTTCGGGCCCGGCTCCAGCTGAACATCGTCCGCTCGCACGCCGCCGGCTCCGGCGCGGAGGTGGAGGCCGAGGTCGTCCGGGCGATGATGCTGCTGCGGCTGAGCACGCTCGCCACCGGCCGTACGGGAGTGCGGCCCGTGACCGCCGAGACCCTCGCCGCGCTCCTCAACGCCCGGATCACGCCCGTCGTGTACGAGTACGGCAGCCTCGGCTGCTCCGGCGACCTCGCCCCGCTCTCGCACGTCGCGCTCGCGCTGATCGGCGAGGGCGAGGTCCGCGACGCCGAGGGACGGCTGCGCCCCGCCGCCGAGGCGCTGGCCGAGGCCGGGATCGAACCGCTGAGCCTCGTCGCCAAGGAGGGCCTCGCCCTGCTGAACGGCACCGACGGCATGCTCGGCATGCTCGTGCTGGCCATCGAGGACCTGCGCCGCGTGTTCAGGGCCGCGGACGTCGCCGCCGCGATGAGCGTCGAGGCGCAGCTCGGCACCGACCGGGTGTTCGCCGCCGACCTGCAGGAGCTGCGGCCGCACCCGGGCCAGGCCGTGAGCGCCGCGAACCTCCGGGCGCTGCTCGCCGACTCGGCGATCATGGAGTCGCACCGGGGCCCGGACTGCACGCGCGTGCAGGACGCGTACTCGCTGCGCTGCTCGCCGCAGGTGCACGGCGCCGCCCGCGACACCCTGGAGTACGCCGCCCTCGTCGCCTCCCGCGAACTGGCTTCGGCGGTCGACAACCCGGTCGTGCTGCCCGACGGGCGGGTCGAGTCGAACGGCAACTTCCATGGCGCGCCCGTCGCGTACGTCCTGGACTTCCTGGCCATCCCGGTCGCCGACGTCGCCTCGATCTCCGAACGCCGTACCGACCGGATGCTCGACCCCGCCCGCTCGCACGGGCTGCCGGCGTTCCTCGCGGACGACCCGGGCGTGGACTCCGGGCACATGATCGCGCAGTACACCCAGGCGGGCATCGTCTCGGAGCTGAAGCGGCTCGCCGTCCCGGCGAGCGCGGACTCGATCCCCAGCTCCGCCATGCAGGAGGACCACGTCTCGATGGGCTGGAGCGGGGCCCGCAAGCTGCGGCGGGCCGTCGACGGCCTGACCCGTGTCGTCGCCATCGAGATCCTCACCGCCGCCCGGGCATTGAACCTGCGGGCGCCGCTGCGCCCCGGCCCCGCCACCGGCGCGGTCGTCGCCGCCCTGCGCACCCGGGTGCCCGCCCCCGGCCCCGACCGCTACCTGGCACCCGAGATCGCCGCCGCCGTGGACCTGGTCCGCGACGGCTCCCTCGTCGCCGCCGCCGAAGCCGTCACCGGCCCGCTGGCCTGAGTAAGGAGAACACCATGGGTCCTCGTCCCGTACGCGCGCCGCGCGGCACGACGCTGAGCGCCAAGGGCTGGCAGCAGGAGGCCGCCCTGCGCATGCTGATGAACAACCTCGACCCGGAGGTCGCCGAGCACCCCGACGAGCTGATCGTCTACGGCGGGTCCGGGCGGGCGGCGCGCTCGTGGGACGCGTTCGACGCGATGGTCCGCTCGCTGCGCTCCCTGGAGGCCGACGAGACGCTGCTCGTCCAGTCCGGCAAGCCGGTCGGCGTCATGCGCACCCACGAGTGGGCGCCGCGCGTGCTCATCGCCAACTCCAACCTCGTCCCGCAGTGGGCGACCTGGGAGGAGTTCCGGCGGCTCGAGGCGCTCGGGCTCACGATGTACGGCCAGATGACCGCCGGGTCGTGGATCTACATCGGCACGCAGGGCATCCTGCAGGGCACGTACGAGACGTTCGCGGCCGTTGCCGCCAAGCGGTTCGGCGGCTCCCTCGCCGGCACGATCACGCTCACCGCCGGGCTCGGCGGCATGGGCGGCGCGCAGCCGCTCGCCGTCACCATGAACGGCGGCGTCGCTATCTGTATCGAGTGCGACCCGTCCCGCATCGACCGCCGTGTCGAGCACCGGTACTGCGACGTGCGCGTCGACGACCTCGACGAGGCGCTGCGCCTGGCCGTCGAGGCCCGCGACGCCCGACGCCCGCTGTCCATCGGCCTGCTCGGCAACGCCGCCGACATCGTGCCGAAGCTGCTGGAGATGGGTGCGCCGATCGACGTCGTCACGGACCAGACCTCGGCGCACGACCCGCTGACGTACCTGCCGCGCGGCGTCGCGTTCGAGGACATGGCCGACGAGCGCGCCAAGGACCCCGAGGGCTTCACCACCCGGGCCCGCGAGTCGATGGCCGCGCACGTCGAGGCGATGGTCGGCTTCCAGGACGCCGGCGCGGAGGTCTTCGACTACGGCAACTCGATCCGCGGCGAGGCCCAGCTCGCCGGGTACACCCGCGCGTTCGACTTCCCCGGCTTCGTCCCCGCCTACATCCGGCCGCTGTTCTGCGAGGGCAAGGGCCCGTTCCGCTGGGCGGCGCTGTCCGGCGACCCGAAGGACATCGCCCGTACCGACAAGGCGATCCTCGACCTGTTCCCGGAGAACGAGCAGCTCGCCCGCTGGATCCGCATGGCGGGGGAGAAGGTCCACTTCCAGGGCCTGCCCGCGCGGATCTGCTGGCTCGGCTACGGCGAGCGCGACCGGGCCGGCCTGGAGTTCAACAAGCTCGTCGAGACCGGCGAGATCAGCGCGCCGATCGTCATCGGCCGCGACCACCTCGACTCCGGCAGCGTCGCCTCGCCGTACCGCGAGACCGAGGGCATGGCCGACGGTTCCGACGCGATCGCCGACTGGCCGCTGCTGAACGCCCTGGTCAACGCCTCCTCCGGCGCGTCCTGGGTGTCCATCCACCACGGCGGCGGCGTCGGCATCGGCCGGTCCATCCACGCCGGGCAGGTGTCGGTGGCCGACGGCACGCCGCTCGCGGCTCAGAAGCTGGAGCGGGTGCTGACCAACGACCCGGGCATGGGCGTCATCCGGCACGTCGACGCCGGTTACGACCGCGCCGCCGAGGTCGCGGCCGAGCGCGGCGTCCGCGTCCCGATGCAGGAGCAGTAGACCGGCGTTCCCGCCGCTCCGCCCGCCCTTCGTGGGCGGAGCGGCGCTCGCGTGAGGAGAGGCGATGGGCTACGAAGAGATGTGGCGGGACCTGCTGCCGATCGGGCGGGTCTCCGGCGGAGGCCACCGGCGGTACTCCTGGACGGCCGCCGACCGGGAGTGCCGCGCCTGGTTCACCGAGGAGGCGGGCCGGCGCGGCCTGACCCTGGAGGAGGACCGCAACGGCAACCTCTTCGCCTGGTTGGACGTTCCCGGTGAGCGACGGGACGCCGTGCTGACCGGCAGCCACCTGGACTCCGTGCCGGACGGCGGCGCGTTCGACGGGCCGCTCGGCGTCGTGTCCGCCCTCGCCGCGATCGACCTCCTGCGCGAGCGCGGCGTGACCCCGGCCCGTCCGCTCGGCGTCGCGGTCTTCGCCGAGGAGGAGGGCGCCCGGTTCGGTGTCGCCTGCCTCGGCTCGCGCCTGCTGACCGGCGCCATCGACCCGGTACGGGCCCGGGGCCTGCGCGACGCCGACGGGGTCACCTGGGCCGACGCGATGGCCGCCGACGGCCGCGACCCGGAGGCGATCGGACCCGACCCCGACCTGCTCACCGGCATCGGCTGCTTCGTCGAACTCCACGTCGAACAGGGCCGGGCCCTGGAGGTTCCCGTCGGGGTGGCGAGCGCGATCTGGCCGCACGGCCGCTGGCGGTTCGACTTCACCGGCCAGGGCAACCACGCCGGCACCACGCTGCTGCGGGACCGGCGGGACCCGATGCTGCCGTTCGCGCACACGATCCTGGCCGCCCGCGACGCCGCCGCCCGGCACGAGGCGGTCGCGACGATGGGCAAGGTCCACGTCACCCCGAACGGCGTCAACGCCATCCCGTCCCTCGTACGGGCCTGGCTCGACACCCGCGCGCCCGACGACGCCGCCGTACGCGCGACGGTCGCCGAGATCCACGCCGCCGCGGAGAAGGCCGCCGGCGAGCACGGCGTCGAGGTCGCGCTGGCCGAGGAGTCCTACACCGAGGTCGTCGACTTCCACACCGGGCTGCGCGACCGGCTCGCCGCGACGCTCGGCGGCGCACCGGTCCTGCCGACCGGCGCGGGGCACGACGCGGGGATCTTGTCCGCGCACGTCCCGACGGCGATGCTGTTCGTGCGCAACCCCACCGGTGTCTCGCACGCCCCCGAGGAACACGCCGAGACCGGCGACTGCCTCGCCGGCGTCGAGGCGCTCGCCACCGTCCTGGAGGACCTGGTCACCCGATGAAACTGCACGCCGAACACGCCTGGCTCGGCGACCGCGTCGCGGCCGACGTCCTCATCGAGATCGCGGGGGAGCGGTTCGCCCGGATCACGCCCGGCGTGCCGGCGCCGCCGGAGGCCGAACGCCTGCCCGGCCTGACCCTGCCCGGCCTGGCCAACGTGCACTCCCACGCCTTCCACCGGGCCTTGCGCGGACGGGTCCAGGCAGGGCGGGGCACCTTCTGGACCTGGCGCACCCACATGTACGAGGTGGCGGCCCGCCTCGACCCGGACTCCTACCTCGCGCTGGCCCGTGCCGTCTACGCCGAGATGGCCCTGGCCGGGATCAGCTGCGTCGGCGAGTTCCACTACGTCCACCACGCCCCCGGCGGCACCCCGTACGCCGACCCGAACGCCTTCGGCGAGGCGCTCCTGCAGGCCGCGCGCGAGGCCGGCATCCGGATCACGCTGCTCGACGCCTGCTACCTGACCGGCGGCATCGGCAAGGACCTGGAGGGCCCGCAGCTGCGGTTCGGCGACGGCACCGCCGACGCCTGGGCCGACCGGGTCTCGGAACTGCGCGCGGACGGCCACGCCCGGATCGGCGCGGCCATCCACTCCGTACGCGCCGTCCCCGGCGACCAGATCCGGACCGTCGCCCAGTGGGCCCGCAAGCGCCGTGCCCCGCTCCACGTGCACCTGTCCGAGCAGCCCGCCGAGAACGAGGCGTGCCTGGAGACGTACGGCCTGACGCCGACGCAGCTGCTGGCCGACAAACGGGCGCTCGGCGGCCGGACCATCGCCGTCCACGCCACCCACCTCACCGCCGAGGACATCGGCCTGCTCGGCGCGAGCCAGAGCGGCGTGTGCATGTGCCCGACCACCGAACGCGACCTGGCCGACGGCATCGGGCCCGCCCGCGACCTGGTCGGCGCCGGATCATCGCTCTCCCTCGGCTCCGACCAGCACGCGATGATCGACCTGTTCGAGGAGGCCCGCGCCGTCGAACTCGACGAGCGGCTCCGCACCCGCAGGCGCGGCCACTGGACCGCCGGGGAGCTCCTGGCCGCGGCGACCTGCAGCGGCCACTCGGCGCTCGGCTGGCCCGAGGCGGGCCGCATCGAACCCGGATCGTACGCCGACCTCGTCACCGTGGACCTGAACTCCGTGCGGCTCGCCGGCGCCGCCCCGGACCACCTCGCCGAGTCCGCCGTCTTCGCCGCCTCACCCGCCGACGTCCGCCACGTCATGGTCTCCGGAAAGCAGATCGTCCGCGACCGCCGCCACCTGCTGATCGACGACGTCCCCGCCGCCCTCTCCCAGGCGATCACGGCCGTGACCGCCTGACGGGTGCCCGGGTCCCCGACGCAGTCGGGGACCCGCTCGGCCACTCGAGTAATTCATTCGCCATTGAGCCGTTCGCTCTCGCCCAAATCTCGTGCAGGGTGTCACCGGCAGGGTTTTTCGGGGGAACCGCCCGGGCAGGTACGAACTTCGATCGCATGATATGAGCGGCACTCCTTTGTCACGAACGGTCCTATGGGCATGCATGCGAAGCCGGCCTTCCGGAAGAAGCCGCGATCGTCCGTTCGCGTACTCGGCGGGGCGGTGACGTTCTCCGTGCTCGGCCTGACGATGATCGATGCCGGATCGTCGCATGCCGTGTCGCGCGGCCCCGGCGCCGCGCAGCGGCCCATTCCGTCGGTGCCCGGGCTTCGTGTTCTGCGGGACCGGCCGGGGACGGCGCCGGGAATGATATTGATAACTCCGCAGAGTCTGCCCCCCGGGCCGAGGGACGGTAGCGAAATCCTCGACGGGCGGGGACGGCCGGTCTGGTTCAGGCGGGTCCCGGCCCGGCATTTCATGACCGACCTGCGCGTTCAGCGCTATCGGGGGCGACCGGTCTTGACCTGGTTTCAGGGCGCCCTCCGGGGCGATCCCCATGTTTTCGATTATCACGGCACCGGATACATCGCCGATGCGCATTATCACGTCATCGCCAGGCTCGAGCATCTCGCCGACCCGCACGAATTGCAGATCACGCCGAGGAACACCGCGCTGGTCATCGACGCCCGGCGTCGGCGAATGGACCTGTCACCGATCGGCGGCGCCCGAAACGACACCGTCCGCGACGGGATCCTCAGGGAGGTCGATCTCACGACCGGCCGGACCCTGTGGCGCTGGAGCGGCGCGGAGCACATACCGGTCACCGAGTACCACCGTCACAGACTCAAGCCGCGAGAGTCCCGTCCCTTCGACTACCTGCACCTCAATTCGGTCGAGGAGGGCCGCGACGGCGACCTGCTCATCTCGGCCATGAATACGTGCACCCTCTACGAGGTCGACCGGCGGACCGGGCGGATCATCTGGCGGCTGGGCGGGCGGCACAGCACGTTCCGGCTCGGACCCGGCGTGCGGTTCTGCGGGCAGCACGACGCACACTGGGCCGGGGAGAACCTGATCCGAGTCTTCGACAACGGAACCCTCGAGAAGCGGCACGCGGCGCGCGTCGCCTGGATCGAACTCGATCCCGTGGCCAGGACGGCGACGCTCGTCAGGCAGATCGTGCAGCCCCGGCACAGGTCCGTCGCCATCCAGGGCAACGCTCAGGAACTACCGAACGGCGACACCGCGGTGGGCTGGGGCTCGGCCGGCCGGATCTCGGAGTTCGCCCCTGACGGGAGCAGTCTGTTCGAGGCCGCGCTCCCCAGGGGCACGATCACCTACCGGATGTACCGGATGCCGTGGAACGGCCGGCCGTCCACACCACCGACCGTGATGACGCGGGGCGGCACCGTGCACGCGGTCTGGAACGGCGCGACGGGCGTCGCCCGCTGGCGCGTCCTCGCCGGTCCGACGCCGAAGGCCGTGAAACCGGTCGCGGAGGCGGCGTGGAACGGCCTGGACACCGCCATCGCGCTGCCCGGCGCCTCGGCCTCGGCGCCGTACCTCCAGGTCCAGGCGCTGGACGCCCGCGGCAGGGTGCTCGGCATCGGTACTCGTGGCAGGCGGTGATGTCTCCCGCGCGGATCACCCGGATCACGTTCACCTCCCCTCCTCTGATCAGGATGAAGGAGTTCGCCGAGTTCTTCGCCGACGACGCCGGCGGCCAGAACGTCGTGGACATGGTCCGCAACGCGGCGATAGAGACCAAGGGGATGGCGGTCAACCCGCTCGCCGACGACCCTCGCGGCTGGGGAACCGCGCGTCGCATGCAGGTCAGCCTGGCGGTGGCCCGCAGCCTCGGGATGGAGGCGGTTCGCCGGGCCCTGGCCGATGACGGCCTGCGACCCGACGACGTCGGTCTCCTGGTCACGGCCACCACCACGACGCACTCCGCCCCGGGCCTGGACGCGCTGATCACCCAGGTGGGGATGCGGCCTGACACCGAGTTCCAATCGCTCGGCCCGATGGGCTGCTACGCCGCGCTCCCCGCGCTGGCCACGACCCGGAACTGGGTCGAGACCCATGGCCGCCCGGCCGTACTCGTCTGTACCGACCTCTTCTCGCCGTACCTGCCGCCACCGCCGTACGACAAAGAGCAGGCCGTCGTCCTCACGATCTTCGGGGACGGTGCCGCCGCGGTCGTGGTGCGCCCGGGAATGGAGCACGTCAGGGGACTGGACATCCTCGACACCGAGACGTTCTATGCGCCCGAGTTCGCCGACGACCTGCAGATCCACGTCGGCGATGGCGGTCTGCGCGTTCGCCTCGCCCCCACCATGCCCGACGTCACCGCGGCGGCCGTCGCCGGCCCGACCGACCGCCTGCTCGGCCGGTACGGCCTCTCCCGCGCGGACGTACGGTGGTGGGCGCTCCACCCCGGAGGACGCCGGATCATCGACCGGGTGGCCGAGGAACTGGCACTGCCGGCGGGCTCGGTGGACGCCTCACGCGCGGTGATGCGGGAGTACGGCAACACCGCCGGGCCGGCCGTCATCTGTGTACTCGGGCGCCTTCAGAGATTGCGCCCGCTCGCACCCGGAGAACACGGCGTCGCGCTGGCGTTCGGGCCGGGAGCGACCATCTGGGCGGTCCTTCTCCGCGGCGCCTGAGACGAACGACCGGACCCTCCTGCGGGAAGGAGCCGCCATGCTGGAGGTCATCGGCGCCGGCTTCGGCCGTACCGGCACGCTCTCCTTGAAGATGGCGCTGGAGCGGCTCGGCTTCGCCCCCTGCCACCACATGCTCGGACTGCTCGAGAAGCCGGACGAGGTCCGGCTGTGGCGGAGGGCGGCCCGTGGCGAGGCCGTGGACTGGGACGAGGTCTACCGCGGATACCGCTCGACCGTGGACTGGCCGGGTGCACGGTTCTGGCGCGAGCTGGCGGAGCGTTATCCGGCGGCGAAGGTCATCCTCACCATCCGTGATCCGGAACGCTGGTACGACAGTGTCCTCGGCACCATTCACCGCGCCGCGATGGACGACTCGCCTCCCGCCTCACCCACTCTGGCCGAGATGCGCCTCATGGTCCGTGAGGTCATATGGGACGGAGTGTTCGAGGGGCGTTTCACGGACCGCGGGCACGCATTGCGGATCTTCGCCGACCATATCGAGGCGGTACGCGGGCGACTGCCCGGTGACCGGCTGCTGATCTTCGAAGTGGCTCAGGGCTGGGAGCCGCTGTGCGAATTCCTCGGCAGGCCGGTGCCGGACGCGCCGTTTCCCCACCGCAACCGCCGGGAGGACTTCGGCTCCCTGCTGCGAGAGCACGGCGGGACCGGCGCGAACGCGTCCGGTGCGGATTAGATCGGCCGCCCGTTCCTGTTCCCGTCGGCGCGATCGGCGGATCGGCGGAGTACTTGACGGAGTTCGTCGGTGTGCTGCCGGGCGAGTTCGGGCCGGCCCCGGTACCGCACCTGGATGTTGTGGAACAACGCGATCCGCCAGACCCCCGACCGCTGCTGGGCGACCAGTGACTGGACGGTGTTGGCGGCCGGATCCAGCACGGTCCGCCCTGGCGGGATCATGCCGGCGATGGCGCGCAGCAGGACCACCTCATCGCTCAGCGGCCGCACCTCACGCACCTTGAACACGTACGACGGAAGGGCGTCGTCCACGAAGACCGGGGTCAGGTGCTCCTCGATCCGGAGGCCGGGAACGTGGCCGCCGTCGTACTCGATCAGCGCGCCGTCGGGGGCGAACAGCGCCGCGTACCCCCGGGCATCGCGTCGGTTCCACGCGGCGAGCAGCTCCTCGTACAGCGTTCGCACGGCGACTTCGGGAGGCTTCACCTGGTCAGTGGTCTCCGCTTCATCGGCACGTGAAACTTTATCCGGTCAATCATTCCGTAATGGCGGGTCATTCTTTGGAAAAGCGTGGTAATCGCCTGGCCCGGGTGATGCCTTTCCGTGTTGTGGCGGGTTTCAGCGGCGGGTTGGCGGGCATTTCGTCCGGAGAAGACGCATCTCGACAGTTTTTGGGTGGAGGGCGTAGATGAACCTCACCATGTCAAGCGATTGTCGGGAGAGGTTTCTCGCGGACCTGCACGTGGGGGTGCTCGGGGTGACCGATCCGCGGGGAACGTCCGCCCCTCTGCTCGTGCCGGTCTGGTACGGCTATGAGCCCGGCGGTGTGGTGACCGTCCTGACGGCCCGGAGCTCGACCAAGGCCGATTTGATCAGGCGGGCCCGGCGGTTCAGTCTCTGCGCGCAGAGCGAGTCCCCTCCTTACCGCTATGTCAGCGTCGAGGGGCCCGTCGTCGCGGTGGAGGACGGCTTGGACAAGGCCGAGTGGGAGGCGGTCGCCCATCGCTATCTCGACCGGGACACCGCCGTCGCCTATCTCGCGGCGAACCGACACCAGCTCGAGGAGTACATGACCTTTCGGATGCGGCCCCAGCGGTGGAGAACGGCCGACTTCACCGCCTTCGCGCGGCAGTTCCAGTCGACCGAGTAATCGGTAGTTGCGCGTCGTGTCAATCATCGGTAAAGGAGTTCGGCATGTCTGTTCAGCGCTGCCGGACCGACTCCGCGCTGACAGAGTGGAACGACACCGCGACCGACTATCCGCGGAACGGCTGCCTGCACGGGTTGTTCGACGCCCGGGCGGTGGAAGAGGCCGGCGCGGTGGCCGCCGTGCACGCAGGCCGCCGGCTGACCTTCGGCGAGTTGCGGGACCGCTCCGGCGCCTTGGCCGCGCGCCTGCGTGGCGCGGGCGTACGGCAGGGGGACCCGGTGGCGGTCTGCGGCGGGCGCTCACTGGACGCTCTGGTCGCCGTCCTGGGGGTGTTGAAGGCCGGCGCCGCCTACGTCCCGCTCGATGACACGATGCCACCCGCGCGGCTGCGCGCCCTGGCCGAGGACGCGGGGGTGCAGACGGCGGTGGTCCTGCCGGGCGCGACGTGCCGGGTGCGCCGGTTGCGCGCCCGGGTCGACCTGTCCGACGACGCGGTCCCCGTGCCGAAGCCGGTCGACGGGCCACCGCCCGTGGAGGCGGCGCCGCTCGACTGCGCCTACGTGATGGCCACCTCGGGCTCGTCCGGTCGGTCCAAGGCGGTGGGAGTGCCGCACCGCGGCGTGGTCCGGCTCGCCTACGCCGACGTCGCGGGGTCACGGCCGCGATCCGGCGACCGAGTGCTCCACGCCTACGAGCTCTCCTCCGACGCGTCCACGATCGAGATCTGGTCGGCCCTGCTCAACGGGGCCTGCCTCGTGCTGGTCGACCGGGAGGATCTGCTGTCCCCCGCCGCGCTTCACCGGCGGCTGCGCTCCGAGCGGGTGACCGTGGCGTACCTGACCACGGGCGTGCTGCACAACGTGGCGCGGACCATGCCCGAGGCGCTGCGGTGTCTGCGCTTCGTCTCGGCGGGGGGCGAGGCGATGGACCCGGCCCTGGCCCGTGCGGTCCAGGCGGCCTGTCCGGACACGACCCTGGTCAACTTCTACGGGCCGACCGAGAACAGCGTCGTGTCCACCGCCCACGTGGTCCGCGACCTGCCGCCCGGAGCCGACGACGTGCCGATCGGCCGCCCGCTGGCCAACTCCACCTGCCACGTGCTGCGGCCGGACGGCACTCCGGCCGCGGTCGGCGAGCCGGGTGAACTCCTCGTCGGCGGAGACGGGCTGGCGCTGGGCTACCTCGGCGACCCGGAGCTGACCGCCGAGCGTTTCATCGACGATCCCCGCACACCCGGCACGCGCCTGTACCGCACGGGCGACCGGGCGTCCTGGCTCCCCGACGGCGCGCTCCGCTATCACGGCCGGATGGACCGGCAGGTCAAGCTGCGCGGTCACCGCATCGAACTGGAGGAGGTCGAGACCAGGCTACGGGCGCACCGCACCGTCGGCGAGGCCGTCGCCGAGGTCGTCCGCGACGCCGCGGACACCGAGCACCTGATCGGCTACGTCACACCGGCCGGCCCCAGGGGAACGGTGTCGCCGGTGCAACTGCGCCGATACCTGGCCGACTGGCTGCCCGCCCCGGCCCTGCCGTCTCGGCTGGTCGTCCTGCAACGCCTTCCCCTCACCTCCGCCGGCAAGGTCGACAGAGGGCGCCTGGCGGCGGAGGCGGCCGAGGACATCAGGGCCGGGCCGGGATCCGCGCCGTGCGCCGTGACCGGCCCGGCCGACGTCCTCGCCGAGATCTGGCAGCACACGCTGCGCGTCCGCCCCACGCCCGTCGACGATTTCTTCGCCCTCGGCGGTGACTCCCTGCTGGCCGCCGAGGTCGTCGCCCGCACACTGGCCGCACTCGGCATGGACGCGCGGCACGGCAGCGAACTGATCCGCCGGCTGTTGCGCGAACCGACCCTCGCCGGTTACGCCGAGGCGGTCGACGAGGTTCGCCGCACCGACGCGGCGGCCCCCGGGACGATGGACTTCGAAGCCGAGGCGGTCCTGGGTTTCGACCTCCCGCCGCGACAGGGCCCCGCGCCACGCTGGGACGAACCTCGGCACACCCTCGTCACCGGGGCCACCGGGTTCGTCGGCGCCTTCCTGGTCGACCGGTTGCTGCGGTCGACCTCGACCACGGTGCACTGCCCGATTCGAGCACGTGACGCGCGACGCGCGACGCAACGGCTGGCGGCCAACCTCGCCCGCTTCGGCCTCGCCCCACCAGGGGCGACCGAACGGGTGGCGTGCTTCCCCGCGGATCTCACCGCGCCCCGGCTCGGGCTGTCCGCCGAGCACGCGGCCGAGCTCGCCGGAGTGCTGGACCTGGTGTTCCACGCCGGGGCCGAGGTCAACTTCCTGTACCCCTACGCGCAACTGCGCGCGGCGAATGTGGACGGGACGCGGTCGGTGATCAGGCTCGCGGCTCCACGCCGGGTCCCGGTGCACTTCCTGTCCACCGTCGCGGTGGTCGCGGGCTTCGGGACGGCCGGGGTGCAGCGCGTCGATGAGGACCTGCCCCTCGCGCACGCGGACCGGCTGACGATGGGATACGCCGAGAGCAAGTGGGTCGCCGAGCGGGTGCTCCGGCAGGCCGCCGCCCTGGGGCTCCCGGTGGCCGTGTACCGCCCCTACGAGATCACCGGCGACCGGCGCAACGGTGCGTGCAACACCGAGACCGCGATCTGCTCGCTGTTCAAGACCATCGCCGAGACCGGCCTCGCGCCGGACGTGCCACTGCCGATGGACTTCGTCCCCGTCGACTACCTGGCCGACGCCGTCGTGCACCTCGCGACCAGCCGTCCCGCCGCCTGGCGGGTCTATCACCTGACGAACCCCCGGCCCGCCCGGCTGGCCGACATGCTCGACCGCATGCGCGCGGCGGGCTGCGACATCACCACACTCCCCTATCCCCGGTGGGTGGCCGAACTGGTGCGGCACATCGCCGAGCACCCGACCAGCCCGACCGCGCCCTTCCTGCCGCTGTGCGTCGACCGCAGCAACAAGACCGACATCTCGGTCAAGGAGATGTACTTCGAGGGCACCTTCCCGTCGCTGGGACGTGACAACGTCGACCGCGACCTCGCCGGCAGCGGCCTGCGCTGCCCGCCGGTCGACCAGGCGCTGCTCGACCGGTACCTCGCGTACTTCCTCTCGACCGGATACATCCCGCGTCTGCGGCAGGGCGCGGGTGACCGCCTGGCGGCCGGAAGGGGGACGAGATGACCGCGAGCGGAACACCGTCCGACCACGCGTCGCCGGCCGGGAGGACGGCGGACCGGGAACGGCCGCCGGTCGTGGACTTCCCGCTCGGACCGCCGGGGACGATGGGGCCGATCGAGGAGTACCGACGGCTGCGGCGGGAATGCCCGGTCGCCCGGGTCCGCACGCCGATGGGCGCCGCCGCCTGGTACGTCACTCGTTACACCGACGTCAGGGCGCTGCTCGCGGATGCCCGGCTGGTCAGGCCGACCATCAACGCCTGGCCCATCCGCCCTGAGGACGTCCCGGAGCCGGGCCCCGGCCTGACGACCATGATGGAGCTGGACGGCCCCCGGCACGCCGCGTTGCGCAGGGCGCTGGCCGACGAGTTCGCCATCCACACCGTGGAGGGTCGTCTGGCGCGAGTCCGGGCGCTGGCCGAGGGGCTGCTCGACGACATCGAGGCCGGTGGCCGACCGGCCGACCTCGCCCCCGACTTCGCCGAACCGTTCCCGCTCCTGGTGATGTGCGACCTGGTGGGCATCCCCTATGAGGACAGGGACTACTTCCTGCCCATGGCCGACGCCGCACTCGGCGCGCTGGTGACCCTCGACGAAGGACGCGAGGTCACTCACATGCTGCGGAGCTACATCGCCGAGCTGATCGCCCGGAAACGGCGCCGGCCGGGGGACGACGTGCTCACCCGGCTGGTGCGCCGATGCGACCAGGGCGAACTCGACCGGGAGGAGGTGATCTGTTTCGGCCTGTCCATGCTCATGGCCGGCTACCGGACCTGCACCATGTTCCTGGCCGACGCGATCCTCGTCCTGCTGACGCGGCCCGGCCAGTTCGCCCGTCTCCGCGACGACCGCGGGATCATGCCGCGGGCGGTGGAGGAACTGCTGCGCTACCTGCCGGTGATGAACGGCGTCGTCGTCCTGCAGGCGGCCCGGGACATCGACCTGCACGGACACACGATCCACGCCGGTGAGGCCGTGCTGCCGGTGCTCGCCGCCGCCAACCGGGACGGTTCCGTCTTCCCCGGCGCCGATCGACTCGACCTGCGGCGGGATCCCAACCCGCACCTGACCTTCGGCCAGGGCGCCCACTACTGCATCGGCGTGCACCTGGCCCGCGCCGAACTCGCGGTGGCGCTCGACTGCCTCCTCGACCGCTTCCCGGGCCTGCGCCTGGCCGTCGACGAGAGCGAGCTGCCGTGGGAGGACGAGTCACCGGCCAAGTCACCGCTGGCCATACCGGTCGAATGGTGAGCTCGATGAGCGGGCTCGACGGGTCGAGCGGATCACTGCGCGTTCTCTGGCGCTATGTGCATGACATGCGGTGGTTCCTCGCCGTGATGATGGTGCTCGAACTGGTGGGGAACGCGGCCGCGCTGTCCCAGCCCTTGATCGCACGCTGGGTCCTGGACGAAGTGAAGGCCGGCGGCAGCCTGTCCCATCCGCTGATGGTCCTCGGTGGGCTCGCCGTCATCGGGATGACGTTGTCGGGCACCTGCACGTTGTTCCTCGGCCGCGGCGCCCTGCGGCTCGTGACGAATCTGCGGTGCGCCCTGGTGCGGCGGGTGCTGGGCGGCAGCGTGGCCACGGTCGAGCGCAGGCCGGTCGGCGACGTCCTCTCCCGCATCGGCACCGACACCACTCTGCTGGGGGACACGGTCGGCGACGCCCTCGTACGCTCCGCCGCCACCCCGGTCGTCGTGCTGGCGGCACTCGTGCTGATGGGCACCATCGACGTGCTCATGCTCGGGGTGGTCGTCGGGGTACTCGTGATCACCGCTCTGGGAGAGATGGTCGCGGGACAGCGGATCAGAGAGGCCACCGAATGTACCCAGGGACGCGTCGCCGCGATGACCTCGTCGATGCAGCGCGCGCTGATCGCGTTCCGTACCGTCAAGGCGTCGGGCACCGAACAGGCGGAGTCGGACCACGCCTGCGCCGAGGCCGAGGCCGCCTTCCGGGCCGGAAGGCGGGCGGTGCGCGTCGAGGCGTTCCTCGGGATGCTCGCCGCGGTCTCCGTCGACGTGACCTTCCTGGTGGTCCTCGCCGTCGGCGGCGCGCGGGTCGTGTCCGGCGGTATCGGCGTCGGCGACCTGGTCGCGTTCCTGCTCTACGTGATGTTCCTCGGAGAGCCGATCGATTCGCTGGCCTTCACCATCCCCCAGATCGCCCAGGGCCTGGCGGCCGTCCGGCGGATCGAGGCACTGCGTTCCCTGCCGGCGGAGGCGGAGGAACTGCCCTCCAGAGGCCGCGGCACCGAGCGGGCCACCCGGACCGCTTCGAACGGCGGCCCGGCTCCCGAGGTGCGGTTCGACGGCGTGTGGTTCGGCTATGACGACCGGCCCGTGCTCCGCGATGTGAGCTTCGCGGCACGCCGCGGCCTCACCGTGCTCGTCGGACCGTCCGGCGCGGGCAAGACGACCCTGCTCGGCCTCATCCTGCGGTTCGCCGATGTGGACCGGGGCCGGGTCCTGCTCGACGCGGTCGACGTGCGTGAACTGGAACGTGACAAGCTGCGGCGGAGGCTCGCGTACGTGCAGCAGGAGGCCGCGCTGCTCGGCGAGACCGTGCGGGAGGCGATGTTGTACGGCGTGCCGAGTCCGGGCTCGGCCGACGTGCGAGGCGCGCTCCGCGCCGTGGCCCTGGACGACTGGGCGAGCTCCCTGCCGAGGGGCCTGGACACGCCGGTGGGGGAACGCGGGGTGGCGATCTCCGGAGGCCAGCGGCAGCGGCTGGCGGTCGCCCGGGCGCTGCTGCGCGGCGCGGACGTGCTGCTCCTGGACGAGGCCACCTCCCAACTGGACGCCGTCAGCGAGCGCACGCTCCTGGACTCGTTGGCGCGGGAGGCGGACAGCCGGGTGGTCCTGGCCGCCACCCACCGGGTGTCGGTCGCCGCGAAGGCGGATCAGATCGTGCTGCTCATCGAGGGCGGCGTACGAGCCGTCGGACCGCATGCGGCCCTGCTGAGATCCGATCCCGTCTACCGTGAGCTGGCCTCTGCTCCGTACTGGGCGTCGGAGGCCGAGACCGATCCATAGATCCGCGCGGGCGAGGCGGCCTAAGCCGGCGCGCGCGGTGACCGCGGGCGGCGGCCCGGCCGTCTCGTATCTCAGACGGTGTCCGCTTCCCGCTCCCTGGGGTTTCGCGGTGGGGGTGCCATGCTGGCGGGGAGAGGGAGGCGGGCGTGAGCATTCTGATCACGAACATCGGGGAGCTGGTCGGGGCCGACGCGGAGCGGTGGGCGATCGAGGACGCCGCCCTGGTCATCGACGGTGACCGGATCGGCTGGGCCGGCCCGGCGGCCGCCGCGCCGGCCGCGGACGAGGTCGTCGACGCCGGCGGGCGGGCGGTGCTGCCCGGGTTCGTCGACTCCCACGCCCATCTGGTGTTCGCGGGGGAGCGGGCGGAGGAGTTCGCCGCGCGGATGAGCGGCCGGCCGTACGCCGCCGGCGGCATCCGCACGACCGTCGCGAAGACCCGGGCCGCCTCCGACGACGAGCTGCGGGCCGGCGTACGGCGGCTGGTGGCGGAGATGGTCCGGCAGGGGACCACCACGATCGAGTGCAAGTCGGGGTACGGGCTGACCGTCGCCGACGAGGAGCGCGCGGTGCGCATCGCCGCCGAACTGGTCGACGAGGTCACCTACCTGGGCGCGCACGTCGTCCCGAACGGGACGGACGCCGGCGACTACGTCCGGCTGGTCGCCGGGGAGATGCTCGAGGCGTGCGCGCCGT
The DNA here is from genome assembly GCF_024055675.1 of Actinoallomurus rhizosphaericola. Classification (NCBI taxonomy): domain Bacteria; kingdom Bacillati; phylum Actinomycetota; class Actinomycetes; order Streptosporangiales; family Thermomonosporaceae; genus Actinoallomurus; species Actinoallomurus rhizosphaericola. The sequence goes on from NZ_JAMXMW010000001.1 coordinate 187,692, forward strand.
ACGCGCGGTGGATCGACGTGTTCTGCGAACGAGGGGCGTTCGACGCCGACCAGACCCGGGAGATCCTGGCGGCGGGCCGGGCCGCCGGGCTGATCCCGCGCCTGCACGCCAACCAGCTCGGCCATGGTCCGGGCGTCCGGCTCGCGGTCGAGTACGACGCCGCGTCGGCCGACCACTGCACGTTCCTGTCGGACGAGGACGTGGCCGCGCTGGCGGACTCGGAGACGGTCGCGACCCTGCTGCCCGGCGTGGAGTTCTCCACTCGCCAGCCGTACCCCGACGCCCGCCGTCTCATCGACGCCGGCGCGAAGGTCGCGCTGGCGACCGACTGCAATCCAGGGTCCTGCTACACCTCGAGCATGGCGTTCTGCGTGGCCCTCGCGGTGCGGGAGATGCGCATGACGCCGGAGGAGGCGGTACGGGCGGCCACCGAAGGCGGCGCGCGGGCCCTGCGACGGACCGACGTGGGGCACCTGCGGCCCGGTGCGCGGGCCGACGTGCTCCTGCTCGACGCTCCCTCGCACATCCATCTCGCCTACCGGCCGGGAGTGCCGCAGGTCGCGCGGGTATGGCGGTCCGGACTGCCCGCCTGACAATTCAGAAATGGCTTTCGTCAATTATCCTATTAATTGATCTTGTCGATGTAACCGGTTACTGACGCGGCCCGAGGTGGCCACGCCACGATGCGGGATTGACTGTTAACACGTCGTCATCCACTCTTGAGGGGATCGCCCCCAGCCCCTCGGGAGCCTCCTGATGTACCTGCGTGGCCACCTACTGCCTGAAGTCCGCCTCTCACGGTTAGTCGTCGGTGACCTGATGCACTGAGCCGGCGTACCAAAGGATTTCGCCGGACCCGGGGAATCGTCGGTTCGGTGGAATCGAAATGCCAAGAGGCGGGAATGATACGCGTTCTCATCGTGGAGAATACAAACCTGGTCCGTGGCGGCCTCGTCGCCCTGCTCAACGCACAGCCCGATATGACGGTCGGCGCCGCGTTAGAGTCCGCGGACAAGGCACTGCCCACTGCCCTGGAGACCGACCCCGACGTCGCCCTCATCGGCACCGGGTTAGCGGGGGGCGACCGCTTCGCGGTCGCGCGCGCGTTGCATGACGAACTGCCCTCCTGCGGGATCCTGATCATGGCCGACCGCCGCCGGCCGGGCGACCTGCGGCGTGCGGTGGCCGCCGGGGTGATGGGCTACCTCCTCATCGACACACCCCCGGAGGACCTCGCCGACGCCGTCCGGTGCGTCGCGCAGGGCGAGCGCGTCATCGACGCGGAACTGGCCTTCGCCGCCCTCGAGACCGTTGAAAGCCCCCTCACCGACCGTGAACTGGACGTCCTGCGGCTGGCCGCGCAGGGAGCGTCATCCGCTGAGATCGCGAACCACCTCTTCCTGTCGGTCCGCACCGTCCGGAACCACATGTCGCGCATCATCGGCAAGATAGGGGCGCGCAACCGGGTCGACGCCATCCGTATCGCCGACGACGCGGGCTGGCTCTGAGGAGACGCCGTCCGTCTCGACGGCGACGTGCTCTGGTACGACGCCATCCGCGTCGGCGAGGACGTGGGCCGGCGCCGGGCCGTCCGCCGCCCAGTGTCCGTGCAGGGCGCGGTACGGCTCGCAGCGGGCGAGCAGGTCCTCGTGGCCGCCGAGCCAGGCCCGCGTGCCGTCGAGCATGAGCACGCGGCGCGCGCGCCGCGCCGAGGTCATCCGGTGCGCGATGACGATGAGGGAGCCGGGCCGGGCGGCGAAGGCCGCTTCGGCGCGCTCCTCGGCCGCGGCGTCGAGATGACAGGTGGCCTCGTCCAGCAGGACGAGCCGCGCCGGGGACAGGTAGGCGCGGGTGAGCGCGATGAGCTGGCGTTCCCCGGCGGACAGCGCGGCCGGGTCGACCTCCGCGTCGTATCCGCCGAGGCGTTCGGCCAGGGCGGTCAGGCCGACGGCGTCCGCCGCGGCGTCGAGTTCGTCGTTGCCCGGCGTCTCGGTGTCTCCGCGCAGGTAGCACAGGTTGTCCCGCAGCGTGCCGCCGAAGACGTACGCCTCCTGCGGGATGAGCGTGCGGTATTCCGGGGCGACCTCCGAGGCGGGCGTGCCGCCCAGGAGCACGGTGCCGCGCGCGGGCGTGAGCAGCCCGGCGACGAGCAGGGCCAGCGTCGACTTGCCGATGCCGCTCGGCCCGACGATCGCGAGGTGGTCGCCGTCGGGCACCGACAGGGACAGGTCGTCGATCACGGGCTCGGCGTCCGGTCCGTACGCGAAGGTCACCCCGGAGATCCGCAGGTCGCCGCCGCCTCCGGTCGGGCGCGGCACGGCGGGGACCTCACCGGCCTCGATCAGGCGGGCGAGGGTCACCGCGAGGCGCAGTCCGCTGCCGCCCAGTCCCCGGATGGCGGTGTGCAGCGCCGGGGCGAGGCCCTGCAGGACGTACGTGAGCGCGCCGAGCACCGCGCCCGGCGTCGCGCCGTGCCGCAGCAGCCACGGCGCGGCGGCGACGATCGCCAGGAGCGGCAGGCGCCCGCCGACCGCCAGGGCGATCGTGCGGGCGGCGGCGAGTCGCGCCACCGACCGGGCGGCCGCGGCCTGAGCGTCGATCAGCCGCCCGGCCTCGGCGGCCATGGCGTCCTCGGTGCCGCAGGCGGTGATGTCACGGAGCCCCGCGGCGAGGCCGGTCGCGGACGCGGCGATCCGCTCCTCGGCGAGGATGAGCTCCCGCTGACGGGTCATCGCCCGCGACACGACGCCGAGGAACAGGCCGAGCCCCACCACGACCGGCGGGACCACGAGGAGCAGCGTCACCGGCATCAGGGCCGTCAGCCCGGCCAGCGCGCTCGCGAGGGTGAACACGAATCCGCTGACCAGCAGCAGCACACCCGAGAACGTGTCGCGGACGATCTCGACGTGCTGGGTGAGCCGGGCGACGGCCGCCTCGCCCGGGCGGCCGGTGCGGACGGCCTCGTTGACGGCGCTGCCGACGACCCGGCGGACCAGCGCGTCGCGGAACGGCTCGACGATCCCGGCCAGCGGCCGGTACGTCCCCGCGCTGCCGACCGCCCCGACGGCCGCGGTCACCGCCATCGCGGCGAGCCAGGCCAGCCCGGTCGCCATGCGGTGGGCCAGGAACGCGTCCGTCGCGCCCGCGACGGACCGGCCGAAGAGCAGGACGGGCGCGGCCTCGACCACCGACCACATCCCCAGCAGCGCCGCCTCGCGCGGATGGCGCCGCAGCGTGGTGACCAGCACGCGCGTGCCGGTGAGACGCGTGCGCCGCCGGAAGATCACCGGAACACCTCCCGGTACTCCGGATCGGCCCACAGCTCCCGGTGCGGCGCGCAGGCGCGGATCCGCCCCCCGTCGAGCCAGGCGACCAGGTCCGCGCGGGCCGCGGTCGCGGCCCGGTGCGCGATGATCAGGCGAGTGCGCGGATCGCGGGTGAGGGCCTCGCCGATCTGCACCTCGGTGACGGTGTCGAGGCTGGAGGTCGCGTCGTCGAGGACCAGCAGCCGCCCGGGATGGGCGAACGCGCGGGCCAGGCCGAGCCGTTGCAGCTCACCGCCGGACAGCGGAGCGGAGTCCGGAGGGGTCGCGTAGCCGGCGGGCAGGCGGCGGATGAACCCGTCCGCCCGCGCCGCGCGGGCCGCGGGGACGGCGTCCCCGCCGATGGCCTCGGCGATCGTCGCGCCGAACAGGGCGGGCCGGGCGAACGCGTAGCCGACCGCGCTCCGCAGCGCCGCGTGGCTCAGGTCCCGCAGCGGTACGTCGTCCAGCAGGACCTCGCCGGCGTCCGGCTCGGCGAGGCGGCCGGCCAGCGCGGCCAGCACCGACTTGCCCGATCCGGACCGGCCGACGACGGCGACGGCGCGGCCGCCGGGGACGGTGAGGTCCAGGCGCTCGATCGCCGGGGCGGCCGACACCCCGCGGAACTCCAGGCAGCCGGGCCCCTCGGGAGGCGAGGCGGTGCCGTACGCGGGCGGCTCCCGGTCGAGCACCGGCAGCAGGCGGGCGGCCCCGGCGCGGGCGCGGGCCAGCCGGCCGAGCTGGACGATCACCGGGCCGACGTCCGCGCCGAGCCCGGCGTACTGGGTGGCGGCCAGCAGGCCGCCCGGGGTCAGCCGCCCGGCCGCCAGTTCGTACCCCGCGACGGCCAGGACCGCGAGCTGCAGCAGCGGGACGGCGAGGGTGCCCCTTCCCGCGGTCGCCGCCTGCACCCGCCAGGTCCGGTGCCCGTACTCGGCGAGCTCGGGGAGGGGCTGGAGGATCCGGGCGGTCTCGCGGTCGGCCGTTCCGGCGGCCGCGACCGTCCGGTTGCCGGCCAGGGCCTCGACGAGCCGGCCGGCGATCGCGCCCTGAACGGCCAGGTAGCGGCCGACGACGGCGGAGGTGTCCCGGACGAACGCGTTCAGCACCGCGATGATGAGCGGCAGGCCCACCGCGAACGCCAGCGCGAGCCAGGGGTCGATCAGCAGGAGGGCGATCATCCCGCCGACCGGGGGCAGGACCGCGGTGACCGTGAGGACGAGGGCGGACGGGGCGAGGCCGGTGTCGGTGGTGGCCGTGACGGCCCGGCTGGTCATGTCGCCCGCCGCGAGGCCGGACGGCCCGGCCGACGGGCCGAGGGCCAGCAGACGGCGTACGAAGCGGTGCCGCATCCGCGCGGTCGCGGCCGCCGCGCTGGTCCCGATCGCGAGTTCGGTGAGGACGTCCCCGGTCATGGCCGCGGCCACCAGGGCGGCGTAGACGAGAGGCCAGGTGGACGCCCCGCCGTCGTGCAGAACGCCGTCCACGGCGCGGCCGAGGACGGCCGGCAGGAGCGTCTCCGCTCCCGCCCGCAGCAAAGAGGTGACGGCGAGCAGGCTCGCCCAGACGCCGCCGTCGCGGATCGCCCGAATCACGAGCCCACTCGCCGTCATCGGTCTCCCTGCCCGCATGGCCCGAGCCATGGCTCCCGGTGCCATGCGTTCGTCATCAGAGGCAGAGCGTGATGCTGTTGGAGCTGTGGCACAGCAGGCTCAGGCTGCTGTTGGCCTCGCCGCCGCCACCACCCGGGGTGGACTCCATGCCCTGCATGTCGAGAAGCGTCATCGTGTTTCACCTCCTCACCGTGTCCGTGTCTCCGACACCCGCGAGGGTTCTCGCGGGTAGCTCTGGTGCCGCGAGGAACGGCAGGTGGACCGGCTGGTCGTGCAGTGCCGCGCCGAGCGCGAGCAGGACGCCGGCGGTGCCGGTGCCCAGGTCCATCGAGAGCCGCAGCAGGTTCTCCCCGATGAACGCCAGGCCGTCCTCGTACGAGAGGGCGTGCCACGCCAGGTCGCGGATGTGCGCCGCCACCCGGGGATCGCCCTGGCGGGCGAGGTACAGCACCATCCCCGCGCGGCCGCCGAACAGCCCGGCCTGGGCGTAGTAGACCGACTTGGCGGCGAGCCGGATCCCCTCGCGGGCCGTACGCAACCGCTCGTCCTCGCGGTGCGCGAGGTAGTCGTCGATCACCAGGCCGATTCCGACGCTGCCCCGGCCGAGGTACGGCAGGATCCGCGACCCGTCCTCGACGTGCAGCGCGCCCTCCTTGTCGGTCACGCATCGCCGGAGGTCGAGCCGGATGGCCGCCGCGGCGAGGTCGAGGAGGTTCGGGTCGCCGGTGCGCTCGTAGAACCGGATGAACATCAGGGCGGGGCCCGCCATGCCGCGCAGCAGGCCCGGCCGAGCGGGGGCCTCCGTCGCCGCCAGGACCTGGTCGGCGACGATCTGGGCCGCTTTCGCCGCCGCGTCGCGCAGGGCCGGGGCCTCCAGAGGGCCGGCCAGCCGCTCCAGCGTGAGCGCGACGCCCGGCAGCCCGCCGTACAGGTCGGTGCCGAGACGCTCCCACCGCTCGCCGAGACAGAGATCGACGACCTTGCCCGCCGCCTCCAGGTGACCGAGGTGCGCGAGGGTGAACGCGGCGCCGTACAGGCCGTCGTACAGGCCGAGGCCGCTGCCGGGCTCCGGGTTCGTCGCGTGCCGGATCAGCCAGTCCTCGTGCTCGACCGGGCAGCCGGTGACGTCCAGGGCGTACAGGACGCCCGCCGCGCCGTAGGCCAGCCCGAGCGCGCCGCCGCCGAACTGCTGGATGTCGCCGGGGAAGAGCCGGTCGTCCCGCTCGGGCGTCGCGCTGGCGAGGATCGCCCTGCTCAGCGCCGAGCGCGCGTCCTCCCAGCCGGCCGCGTCGGGCCGCAGGGAGGGGCGGACTCCGACGAGCCGGGTTCCCGTGGCCACGTCGCGGGAGATCTCCTCGACGGCCGACTCCAGGTACCCCTCGGGCAGGGCGAACCACTCGCTGATCACGTCGGCCAGATGAGCGGCCTTCGTACGGTCGACCTGGAGCATCGTGGTCAGCGGCGCGAACAACGCCAGCTTCAGGCACGCCAGGCAGTACCGGTCGACCGCGGCGCCCCGGCGGTCGGGCGGGGCCAGGAAGCCGGGGTTGGCGAGGATCTGCCGGCCCTCGTCGGTGACGGGCGCCGCCGTCTCGAAGTCGATCAGCGCGACCGTGTCGTCCGGCCGCACCATGATGTTGAACATGTGCAGGTCGTTGAAGACGACGCCGCGTGCGTGCACGGCCTCGACGACGCGCTCGGTGCCCTCGTAGATCTTCAGCGCCCAGGCCGTGTACTCGGCGATCCGGTCCGGGTCGGGTTCCGGGTCGAGGAGCGGGTGACGTTCGGCGAAGAAGGTGTTGAGCGGCCGTCCCTCGACGAACTCCTGGACCAGGAACTCGTGGTCGCCGAGGGTGAAGTAGTCGTGGACCGCGGGCACGCCGTCGATTCCGGCGAGCCGCTCCAGCATCTCGTGCTCCCGGCGGAGGCGGGTGACCGCGTCGGCGCCGCCGGCGGCGAGCCCGGCGTGCGGCCGGCCCTCCTTGAGGATGACGCGTTCCCCGGTCCGGGTGTCCTCGGCGGCGTAGACGCCTCCGCCGTTGGAGAAGTGCAGCGCCTCGGTGACGCGGTACGGCAGGCCGGCCATCGTCACGGCGGCGCGGGCGTCGAGGTGCGGTCGCAGGCAGTCCGGCACGGTCACCCAGTCCGGCACCCGGAAGACCGGGTCACGGCGGTCCGGCACGAGCCGGCCGTTCCCGTCCTCGATGGCCGAGACGAGTCGCCCGTCCTCGTCCTTGCAATGGCGTTCCATGAAACCGCCGTAGCGCACGTAGAGGGGGCCGTCGCCGATGCGGAGATCGGTGAGGATGTACGGACCCGGCTCGCCCGCCAGAATCTCGCCGAGGTCGTCAAGAATCCGCTCGAGTTCGGCCTCGTCGCGGGGGTAGATGGTGACGAGTTTCCCGCTTCCGCCGCGCGGCGCGTATTTCGCGTTGCGCATGAAAAGGACGTCGGAACTGCGCAGGTGCTTGAACGAGATCGCCCGGGGAACGCAGTAGTCACGGACCCGGGTCAGTACGCCTTCGGCGTTATCGTGGCACGCGGAGACGTGGATCTTCCAACCCTGCTGGGGAATGTCCTGCGCCGGCGGAACGTAGATGAGCCATTCATTCCGGCGAACTCGCTGCCATCCTTCGGGGAGGGCCTCGTCGGCGATGGTGAAAGCCGGGCGCTCCTGACCGTCCAAGACGTCATAGAAGAGCCTGTCTTTCTGGCAATACAGTTCGTACTGCTTTTCCACCGCTGCGTCCTCTGCTCGGGATGGGCTGGTCGGGTGTTTCCCGGGCGCTACGAGAAGAAAGAATGGCAGGGAGCCCGATGGGCCGCCTAGGGACAAGTGTCACGAATGACCCGTGAACATGTCCTACGGCGACATGGGACTACTAACCGGGGCAAAGTCGTCCCATGCGGTATCCACGCAGATAGACGCCTTTCCGGAGAATGGCTACTGTGCGGTATCCGTGCGCGGCCGAGGCGCCGTCCCGGCCGGGGGACCGACGTGCGGGACGCGGCGCTCTGGCCGGCTCACCGACCCTGGTGGCGCTGTGGCGTACGAGCACGCGCAGAGGGAACACCGGCTGTGTCGAGGCCGCTCGCTGTGGCAGTGGCGGACCGCCGGCCGGCCCTCCGGCCCGGAGACGAGAGGCTGATGGACGCCATGCCCGAGACGCCGGGGGCCGCGACGGGGGAACCGGAGCGGGGGAAGGCATCCGCGGCCGGCCGTTCCCAGAGCCCGTTGGAGCGGGTCACCGTGAATCTGACCCCGCGTTCGGCCGCGGCGCTCGACGAGGTGGTCCGGTTGACCCGGGACACCAAGACCGATGTGATCAACCGGGCGCTCCAGGTCTATGCGTTTCTGGAAAAGGTCATGAATGAGGGCGGCGCCGTCTATATACGGGAAGCCGAATCCACGGACGTCGAGCGCCTGAAATTCTTCTGATGCTCGTCACTCGCTTCGCATCTCTTCGCGTAGAGAACCGGCCCGGGGGAGCGTCAGCGGTAGCGGCGGTTGACGCGGATCAGAGGCGGCCGTCCCGCGTCGACGTAGTCGATCGCGAGGACCTCGGCGATGAAGAGGACATGGTCGCCCGCCGGAACACGCTGCCGGGTCTCGCACTCCAGGGCGGCCGATCCTCCCTCGATCACCAGCGCGCCGGAACCCGCGCCCCGATGGTGGGGCTCACCCGCGATGAGCAGCCGGGCGCTCGGCCGGCCCGCCGCCGCGAACCGGCCCGCGATCACCCGCTGCGCCGCGGACAGCACCGTCACGGCCCAGCGGTCGCACCGCTGCAGGACCTCGCCGAGGTACGAGCCGGTGCCGACGCCGATCAGGACCATCGGCGGGGCGAGGGAGACGGAGCCGAACGCGGTCAGCGTCGTGCCGATGTCGTCGCGCCCGTCCCGTACGGTCACGACCACGACGCCGGTCGCGAACGCGGCCAGCGCCTCGGTGAACTCGGCCGGCGCCACCTCGCCCACGGTCACCGCGTGGCCGGCGCGGACACCCGGCCGGCCACCGTCAGCGCATCCGACATCAGCGGATCTCCCAGGCGCCCGGCAGCATCAGCGGGCCGCCGGAGGGCAGGCCCAGACGGGCGGCGACGCCGGTGAGCGGTCCCCACGCGTCGACGCGTGCGCTCGCGGCCGTACGGTCGTCGCTGGACTCGGCGGGGCGCAGGCGGTCGAGCGTCGAGACGCGCGGGTAGGTCCGGATCGGCGCGTCGGCGGCCAGCCCGGCCTTCTTCCGCGCCAGGTCGACGGCGTGGGCCAGCCCGCCGAGCTCGTCGACCAGGCCGCGCTCGTGGGCGTCGGCGCCGGTCCACACCCGTCCCCGTGCCAGCTCGTGCACGCGTTCGGGGGACAGCGCCCGGCCCTCGGCGACCTTGCCGACGAAGTCGTCGTAGACCCGGTCGAGGAACGTGTTGACCCGCGACCACTCCTCGTCGGTGAAGTCACGCGTCGGCGCGTACATCCGGGCGTGCGCGCCGTGCTCCACGCTGCCGAGCCCGATGCCGAGCCGGTCGAGCAGGTCACCGACGACCGGCTTGCCGATGACGACCCCGATCGAGCCGGTCAGCGTGCCCGGCTGCGCCACGATGACGTCGGCGGGAGCCGCGACGAAGTAGCCGCCCGAGGCGGCGACGTTGCCCATCGACACGATGACGGGCTTGCCGGCCTTGCGGGCGAGGATCACCTCGCGCCAGATCGTGTCCGAGGCGACGTACGAACCGCCGGGGCTGTCGATCCGGAACACGATGGCCTTGACCTTGTCGTCCCCGACCGCCGCGCGGAACGCCGCCGCGATGGTGTCCGAGCCGATCGACGCGCTCTGCCCCGGCAGGAGGCTGCGGCCGCTCCGGCCCAGCCGGATGGGCCCGTGCCCCTGGATCAGCGCGACGACGTCCTGCTGGGGGCGGGGGATGCGCTTGCTCACCCCCTGGGCCCGGTTGTACCGCGCGACGTAGCGCAGCCGGGCCTCCGCGCCGGGACCACCGGCCGCGGCGCGTACGTCGGCGTAGACCTCATCGCGGTAGGCGAGCCGGTCGACCAGCCCCGCCTCGAGGGCCTCGGGGCCCAGGAGCGGCGCCCGGTCGATCAGCTCGCGGACGCGGTCCTCCGGCAGCCCGCGCCCGGCGGCCACACCCGCGATCAGCTGCTCGCCGATGGAGGAGACGATGCGGTCGGACATCTCCCGGTGCTCGGGGGTGTACGAGCGCTCCGTGAAGGTGTTCGCGGCCGTCTTGTACTCGTGCCGTTTGGCGAAGCGCGGCGTGATCCCGGCCTTTTCGAGGGCCTCGTTGAAGAACGGCTCCTCAAGGGCCACGCCGGTCAGCGCGAGGTCCCCGGACGGCTGCAGGTAGATCCGCTCGAACGCGGTCGCCAGGTAGTACGGAACGGTCCCGCGGCCGGTCTCGCCGAAGGACTCGGCCCACGCCACCGTCAGCTTCCCCGCGTCACGGAACGCCTGGACGGCCGCGCGAAGCTCCTGGGCCACGGCGAGGCCGAGCCGGTTGCCGCCGATCCGTACGAGCAGTGCCCTGACGCGGGGGTCCGAACGGCCCTTGCGCAGCCCGTCCAGGACGTCCCGCAGGTGCGCCCGGCGCATCGAGAGCACCGCGGACACCGGGTCGGCGGGCGGCCCCTCGACGAGCCCGTCGGTCAGGTCCAGTTCGAGTATCAGCGGGGCGGTGCGCCGCTCCCGTGCGTCCTTCAGCAGGTCGACCACTGCTCCGGCATCCACCATGGGCCCAACCCTATGCCGCGTACGGGAGGGCCGGGACGAGTCCCGGTGAGCAGCGGCGATGGGCCGGAGCTCCCGGAGAGGCGGCGAAGGGCCGGCGCTCCCGGAGAGAGCGCCGGCCCGTACGGATCAGTGCAGGCCGCTGTCGAGGGCGGTCATCAGGGGACCGGTGTCACCGGACATCTCCCAGATCATCGCGCCGAGCAGGTTCTTGGACTTGATGTAGTCGGTCTTCTTGCCGATCGACCAGGGATCGTCGAAGGACCACCACTGGCCGTTCGCGCCGGTGTAGCAGTACGTCGCCACGGCCTGTTCGTCGTGGTAGACGGTGCAGCCCGGAACGTTGGCCGCGATGTTCTTGTACCCGCGCGTGCCCGCCTCCTCGGGGAAGTCGCCGGGCGCCGCGCCGTTCGCCGTCTGCCACTCGCCGTTCTTGCCGCCGTCGGCCACCTGCTGCCAGCCCCGGCCGTAGAACGGGATCCCGATGGTGAGCTTCCGGGTGCTCACTCCGGCGTCGGTGTAGACCTTCACGGCCGAGTCGACGCTGAAGTGGGTGGAGTACGGGTCGTCCGTGTCGACGTACAGGTTCGCCTGGTGGCCGGTGCGGTTCGGCTCCCAGGAGTTGTCGCTGCCCGAGCCGTGGAAGTCGTAGCCCTGCACGTTGGCGAAATCGAGGTAGTTGAAGATCTTGGACAGGTCCCAGCCCGCGTTCACCTTGACCGGGTCGGCGGGGGTGAAGGCGGTCAGCAGGTATCCGCTGCCGAGGGCGTTCAGCTGGCTGCGGAACTCCGCGAGCAGCGCGGTGAGGTTCGCCTTGTCGCTCGGGTCGTAGTGGTTGCCGGGATGCCCGTCCGGGCTGCCCGGCCACTCCCAGTCGACGTCGATGCCGTCGAACACGCCCGCGCCGGTGCCCGGCCCGCCGGTGCCGTCGGACGACGCGGGCAGGTTGCCCTTGATGAACATGTCGATGCAGGAGCTGACGAGCTTCTTGCGCCCGGCGTCGGTCTTGGCGGCGTCGGAGAAGAACTTGGAGTACGTCCACCCGCCGATCGACACGAGGACCTTCAGGTTCGGGTACTTCGCCTTGAGCTTCTTGATCTGGTTGAAGTTGCCCTTGAGCTTCTGGTCCCAGGTGTCGCCGACGCCGTCGACGCTGTTGGCCGCCGACACCGAGGCCCCGTAGTCGGCGTACGCGTCACCCGCGCCGGTGCCCTGGTCGGGGTCCTCCGGGTTGGACGTCGTGCCCTTCGTGGTCTCGGCGCAGGTCAGGTTGGTCGGGTCGAGGTTCTCGAACGCGTAGTTGAGCACGGTGAGCTTCCCGGCCGCGCCGTCGGTGTCGAGGTTCTTCACCCAGAAGTTGCGGCCGTAGATGCCCCACTGGGGGTAGTAGCCCACCTTCTGGTAGGTGCCCCCGCCACCGCCGCCGGGCTGCGTCGTGCCGGACACGGTGGCGCTCTTGGCGGACTCGTTCCCCGCCGCGTCCCGCGCGGTCACGGAGTAGGTGTGGCTACTGCTCGCGGCGAGGCCACCGATCGTGGCGCTGGTGGAGGTCGTCGTCGCCACCACCGTGGACCCCTCGTACACCCGGTAGCCCGTGACGCCGACGTCGTCGGTGGACGCGGTCCAGGAGAGGCTGATCGAACTCGACGTCGTGCCGGTCACGCGCAGACCGGTGGGCGCCGTCGGCGGCGAGGTGTCGCCGCCTCCGCCTCCTCCTCCGCTGCCGTCGCACGGCTGCCCGTTGAGCTTGCAGTTGATCGGCGTGGCCGACTCGGGAGCGCCGGTCCAGCCGAAGCTCGCAGAGGTGCCCGGCGCGAGCGTTCCGTTGTACTCCCGGTTGGTGAAGGTGTAGTGGGTGCCGCTCTGGGTCATCAGGGCGTCCCAGTACGCGCCGACCGAGCCGCCGGCGGGCACGTCGAACTCGACCTTCCAGCCGGTGAGCGTCGTGGAGCCGCCGTTGGTGATCGTGTACTTGCCCTGGTAGCCGGTGCCCCAGCCGGAGTCCTTGCTGAAGGTGGCGGTGGGGGCGGTGGCCGCGCGGGCGTACGGGGTCGAGTGGGGCAGGGCGAGGAGGGCCGTCGCCGCGAACGCGACGACGAGCCGGAGGATGATCCGTCTCAAGTTGGCTCCTCAGAGACTGGCGGGAGGAGCACGGCGCCGTACTCACTGAAAAGAAACTTTCTTTTCAGTGCTCGGAAGCTAACTCGGTCGGGAGACGCCGTCAATGCCTGAAAAACCAGTGGTCAGCCGGGTGGTAAGGGTGGTTTCCGCCGGCAGCCGTCCCTACCTGCCCGTTACCCTCACTGGTATGGGCGACGGGGACGGCTGGGTGAATTGCGACGCGGGCCACCGGCACTGGGGACGCCACGGCGCGGCCGGCCTGCTCCTGTACCACCTGGCTCCGGAGCCCCATGTGCTCCTCCAGAAACGCGCCCGCCTCTCCATCGGCGGCGGCACCTGGGGCCTCCTCGGCGGCGCGCGGCACAGCCACGAGGACGCGGTCGCCGGCGCGCTCCGCGAGGCCGGGGAGGAGAGCACGCTCGACCCGTCCGTCGTCCGCGTGCACGGCCTCATCGGCGAGCACCACGGCGGCCGGTCGTACGAGACGGTGATCGCGTCCGTCGCCGAGCGGCCCGACGTCCGCCGGGCGTCGTTCGAGACGGCGGCCGTCGCCTGGGTCCACGTCGACCAGGTCCCCGGCAGGAGGCTGTTCCCGGCGTTCGCCGACGGCTGGCCCCGGCTCCGCGCCGCGCTCGTCCGGCCGGTCCTGGTCGTCCACGCCGCCGCCCTCGACGGAGCGGGAACCGACCTCGCCCGGCTCCGTGACCGGCTCGCCGCGCTCGGCCCGGTCCCGAACCTCCCCGGCGCCGTCGCGGACCTTTCCTTCCCCGAGATCGTCCTCGCCGCCGAGGACGCCGTCCCCATCGAGGAGGAGGGCCCCGGCGTACGGATCGTCACCGTCCGGGACGGCGCGGGGGAGCTCGCGCGGCTCGTCGCGCCGCGGGCTCCGGACGAGCACCGGGTCGTCGTCACCGGCGACCCGGCACTGCGACGCCGCGCCGAGGCGGCGGGCGCGACGGCCGCCGACCCGGGCTGGCTACTCGGCCTCCTCTCCTGAGCGCTCCCTCACCAGGGCAGTGGGCCGTTCTCGTCGAAGTAACCGCACGTGGGTCCGTCCTCGCCCAGCAGCGCGAGGTCGATGGCGACCTTGGCGCTCTGGGCGGGCGTCCGCAGTCCCCGGTGTTCGTTCAGGTCGGTGGCGGTGTAACCGGGCTCGCAGGCGTTGACCTTGATCGCGGTGTTCCGCAGCTCCTTGCCGTACTGGACCGTGATCGCGTTCAGCGCCGACTTGGACGATGCGTACGCGAGGTAGGGCGGCATCGCCGAGTCCGGGGCCGCATAGGCGCTGATCGACGCGAGCCCGCTCGACACATTGACGATCCGCCCCGCCGGGGAGCGCCGCAGCAGCGGCAGCAACGCGTTCGTCACGGCCACGACCCCGAACACGTTCGTCTCGTACACGGCCCGCATCGCCGGCACGTCCGTCTCACTCGGCGGCCCGGGAACGGGCCGATCGGTGATTCCGGCGTTGTTCACCAGGATGTCGAGCCGGCCGAAGCGCTCCTCGATCCAGCGCGCCGCTTCGGCGATCGACGACTCGTCCGTGACGTCGACGCGCACGTAATGGAACTCACCGCCGTCGGCGCTCAACTCGGCGACGGCCCGCTCGCCTCGCGCCCGATCACGGGCGGCCACCAGCACGGCGCAGTCGTACCGTGCCAGCCCGCGGGCGATCTCGAATCCGATGCCCTTGTTCGCCCCGGTCACCAGGGCCAGTTTCGATGCCATGCGACGATCGAATCTTTTAGAGCGCGCTCGAAGTCAAACCCCGCTTTGGAACCGGGGCGCTCGGGCATGGGGGCCATATGACGGAGCAGCACCCGGGTGAGGCGCCCCGGAGACCGGTTCTGATCGTCGACGGGGCGAATGTCGTGGGCGCCACGCCCGACGGCTGGTGGCGCGACCGGGCCGGTGCGGCGGCGCGCCTCCGTGACCGGCTCGCCCGCCTCGGCGCGGTGGAGGGACTGCCGGGAGCCGGCTCCGGCACCGTTCAGCCGGAGGTCATCCTGGTCACGGAAGGCGCCGCCCGTGGCGTGCCCGGCGTGGCCGGCGTGCGCGTCGTCGAGGCGCCGGGCAGCGGCGACGACACGATCGCCCGGCTGGCCGCACCCGAGGCGGGGGAGCGGCGCACCGTCGTCACCGCCGACCGAGAGCTGCGACGCCGCGCCGAGGCGGCGGGCGCCTCGGTCGTCGGCCCCACGTGGCTCCTGGACCGCCTGCCCTGACTCCGATCTCGCCGAAGAAGCGGATCGGCGCCGGACGGCCGTGTTATTGTCACAATTGACAATAGGAGGCCCGGTGACGGCACCACGGCGCAGGCGCCGTTCGCCCGACGAGGCGCGCGAGGAGATCCTCGCCGCGGCGGCGGCACTGATCGCCGAGCGCGGCCCGGACGGTGCCGGCCTCCGGCAGGTGGCCGAGGCGGTCGGCGTCACGCACGGCCTGGTGACGCACTACTTCGGCACCTACGGCGCCCTCGTCAGAGAGGTTCTCCGACGCGAGAACTCGCTGCTGCGCGAACGCGTACGCGAGCGGATCCGGGCCGAGGCGGGCGTGCCGACCGCCGCGGGCATGATGAGCGTCCTGTTCGAAGCGCTCGCCGACGAACGGTACGTACGCCTGTTCGCCTGGGCCGAACTGCACGCCGATCTGGGCATGGCGGACCAGGGCCTCCGGGAGCTCGTCGACGCCATGGAACGGGGCATCCGCGCGGCACTGCCCGGACCGGAGGTGCCAGGCCGGGACCGGATCGAGGCGGTCGTGCTGCTCGGCCTGTCCGCCTCCTACGGGTACGCCATCGGCGGCCGGTCCTGGCTCTCCGCGCTCGGCCACGACCCGGCCGACCCGGACAACGAGGCCGCCTTCCGGTCGAGCCTGACGACCGTGCTCGCCGGCTACATGACGGAGGACTCCGGGCTGGTGCCCCGGGACAAGGAGGAGCGGTGAACGGCGTGACGGTCGACGTCGCCCTCGCGGTGGGGATCACCGCGCTCGTCATCGCCCTGCAGTTCACGACGCGGCCGGTGCGGTGGCAGGCCTGGATCTGGGTGCTGCTCTGCGTCGCCCGCGGCCTCGTCCCGCCGGGCCCCGCCCGGGCGACCACCGCGGGCATCGCCCTGCTCGTCGTCTCGCTGATCGCCTCCGCGTTCTTCGGCGCGGTGCGCGGCCGGACGATGCGGATGTGGCGGGGCCCGGACGGCGTCGTCTACCGGCGGGGCGGCGGTGTCACGTTGCTGCTGTGGCTGGCGACGATCGCCACCCGGCTCGTGCTCACCGCGCTGGGGCACGCGGTGTTCGACGAGCCGATCGACCTCGACGCCCTGTGGCTGGGACTCGGCGTGACCCTCGCCGCCCAGCAACTCGTCATGAGCCGCCTCGCCGCCCGCCTCCCGCAGCCGGACCCGCGGCCCGGCCGGGCCGCCCGCGCCCGCTGACCGCGGTCGAGCGGTACCGGCCCGGGGCGCGCATCACGGCGTTCCTCAGACGAGCCGGCCGCCGCCGTCGACGTGCAGCACGGTGCCGGTGACGAACGGGTTGCCGATGGCGAACAGGACGGCCTGGACCAGGTCGTCGGCCGTACCGACGCGCCGGGCCGGGTTGCGCTCCGCCACCCCGCGCAGGAACGCCTCCTTGTCGGCGCCCAGCCCGTCCCACGCGCCGCTGTCGACGATGCCGGGCGAGACGGCGTTCACGCGAACGGGCGCGATCTCCACGGCCAACGCCTGGACCAGGAAGGCCAGGGCCCCGTTGGTCGTGGCCATCACGGTCCGTTCCGGAGAAGGCCGCCAGGCGGCCACCCCGGAGAAGAAGGTGAAGGACCCGCCCTCGTTCACCTGCCCGGCCAGGTGCTTGGCGAGGAACAGTGGGCCGATCACCTTGGCGGCGAAGGCCCGCTGGACCGCGGCGAGGTCCAGGTCGGCCAGAGGACCGTTGGCGGGCACCGCGGCCGTGGACACCAGGTGGTCGAAGCGGCCCGTCTCCTTGGCGAACCCGGCGATCGACCCCTCATCGGTGATGTCCAGGGGGACCACCTGAGCCGAGCCGCCGAGCTCCCCGGCGGTCCATTCGAGCTTGCGGGGGTCGGGACCGGCCAGGACGAGGTCGGTGCCGGCCGCCGAGGCGGCCTGCGCGATCCGGCGCCCGGTGTGGGAACCCGCGCCGATGACGACGAGCCGCTGCCCGGCGAGAGTGGTGGTGGCGTTCGACATGACGAATCCTCCGCGAATCAGTGGACGGCCGCCCCGTTCGGTCCGCGGCGACCACGATCAAGATTCGTCTCGCTGGTTCGATAAGTCCAATGCTTGTTCTTTGACCGACCGATAAGTTTCCTTCATGGCGACGCTCCGGCAGTTCGAGTACCTCGTCACGGTGGTCGACACGGGCTCCTTCACCCGCGCCGCCGAGTCGCTGCACGTCACGCAGCCCGCCCTGTCCCATCAGATCCGGGCGCTCGAGCGCGACGTCGGCGGCCCGCTGCTCGAACGCCTTCCGCGATCGATCCGGCTCACGCCGCTGGGCCGCTCGGTGCTGCCACACGCCCGCGCCGCGCTCGCCGACGCCGAACGCCTCCACTCGGCGGCCCGCCGCACGGCGGGGCTGGAAGGCGGCGAACTCGAAGTCGCCACCGTCTACTCGATCAGCCTCGGCGTGCTTCCGCCCGTACTGCGCAACTGGCGCGAGCGTCATCCGGGAGTACGCGTCCGCCTCCGCGAGTACCCGCACGCCGACGCGTTGCAGGCCGCGATGAGCGCCGGACAGGCGGACCTCGCCGTCGGCCCGACGCCGCCGGACTGGGAAGGCCCCGTACGGGAACTCGGCACCGAGGAGTTCGTCGTGGTCGTGTCGGCCGACGATCCGCTGGCGCGAGAGACGACCGGGAGCGTCGCGCTCGACTCCCTCGCCGACCGGGCCTGGGTCCACTACGCCCCCGGGAACGGCCTCGCGAGCCTCTTCGAACAGGTCTGCGCGCAGGCCGGTTTCCAGGCGCGGGTCGCGATCCGCGCCGAGCAGACCGCCGCCGTCCCCCTCCTGGCCGCCGCCGGCCTCGGCCCCGCCCTGGTGCCCGCGAACATCATCCCTTCGGGCTTCGACGGTCTCCTGCTCCGCCCCGACCCCCCGATCCGTCGCGTCCTCAGCGCCTACAGCCGAATCCGCCCGGACCCCCTCACCGCCGCCTTCGCCGACCTGCTCTCCCGCCAGGTCCGCACGGACGCCGCACTGATCCGGCCCGTACGGAGCTGAACCCCCTTTGCCGATGCTTTGCGTAGTCGTTCAACTACCTATAGTGTTCGGCCCGTGCCCAGTCGTGACCACCAGATGGTGTTGGAGTTGATCCGCGGGAGCGCCCCGCGCTCGCGGCTGACCTGCTGGACTGCGTGTGCAAGGGGCTGGTGCCGTCGACCGCCCACGCGCGCCTCGAGTCCGCTGACCTCAGCGAGCACAAGGGACGTTCTCGGCTGAGGACCTCTGTACGTGAGCGGGCCCCGGGACGGTCGTCCCGGGGCCCGTCTCAGCTGCGGATCAGCGGAACTGGCGGGGTTGCTTGGGCAGCACGACGTGGGTCGGGCCGCGCCACTTCTGCTGGGCGGAGAAGGACGGCGCCGATGACGAACCGCCGATGATCACCGGGAGGGTGATCTGGCTGCCGGCCAGGTCGACGGTCACGGCCGCGCCGGTGGCGTCGTCGTCCTGGGTGTCGGCGTCGGTGCCGATGAGGACCAGGGCGAGCCGGTGCCCGGCCTTGAAGCGGTAGTCCTGCGGCAGGGTGTTCCAGCGGACCGTGTAGGTCTTGCCCGGCGTCAGCGGCGACGGGTGGCTGAGTGACGTGCGGTTCTGCGCGTCGAGGTAGCCGCGTGTCACCACGTTGACGTCGGAGGTCACGGTGTCCGTGACGACCTTGTAGTAGCAGGCGTCGTCGGTGGCCGTGCTCTCACCGTGGCAGTCCTGGGTGTTCAGCGTCTTGACGCCCGATCCGGCGCCCAGGTAGTTCACCCGGGTGTCGGTGCCGTAGTCGACGAGCAGCGCGCCGAGGTTCGCCGTCGGCTTGTCGAGCTTGATCTTCAGGCTCACCCGCGGCGAGCCGGACAGCCGTACGTCGGTCTTCAGCGGCGGGGTCGTGTAGGCCAGCCGGTACGGCTTCGCCGCGGTCGGGTCGGACACGGCGTCGTCCTCGGCCTGCTTGGTGTCGCTGTAGGTGCCGGCGCCGGTCCCGGCCTTGAGGCCGAGGGAGCCGTCCGCCTGGGGGCGCAGGCTGAGCTGCCGGGTGTGCGGCGCGGGCCAGTCGGACTGGGTGGCCCACTGGTCGGGCCCGACCTCGACGTCCGCGCGCGGCTGCTTCATGATGTCGTTCGGCAGCTTCCAGAGCCAGTGGTCGAACCACTGGTGCAGGGTGTCCACCCAGGCGTCGCGGCGGAAGTCGAACGGGTCGACGTGGCCGTACTGCGACAGCCATACCTTGCGGGGCACTCCGCGTTTCGCCAGGGCCGCCCACCAGGTGGAGAACTGGCTGGGCTTGACGTTCAGGTCGTTCAGCCCGTGGACCGCGAAGACGCTGGCGTGCACCCTGCTCGCGTCGGCGACCGGCCCGGTGCGGTAGTTGCGCTCGTTCCAGAAGGCGTTGTAGTCGCCGGTGGCGTCGTCCTGGCCCTGGGTGAGCCGCTGCTGGACGGCGGCGCACTTGGCGGGCGGGTCGGTGTCGACCACCTGCGCGAGGCCGTCCTCCTCGCCCTTGAACCAGATCACGCCGTTCATGCGGCTGTAGTCGTACCAGGAGCTGATCGCGGAGATCGGCACGATGGTGTCCAGGCCCTTGACGCCGGTGGCCGCGACGGCGTTGGCCAGGGTCCCGTCGTACGACTTGCCGATCATGCCGGCGTGGCCGGTGGACCAGGTGGCCTTGACCGGCCTGCCCTGGGCGTCGAAGGCCTTGGCCCGGCCGCCCAGCCAGTCGATGACGGCCTTGCCGCCGAGTACGTCCGAGGCGCCGCCGGAGGTGGGGCAGCCGTCGGACTTGGTGGTGCCGTCCATGTCGACCTGCAGGACGGCGTAGCCGCGCGGCACGAAGTAGTTGTCGTAGAACAGCGGGAACTTGACGGGATTGCCGTTCGCGTCGTACGTCTTGCGCTCGCCCTCGTTGCCGCGGCCGAGGTTGTCGTAGTACGGGCTCTCGTCGATGATCGAGGGCACCTTCAAGCCGGCGTCGGTCTCCTTCGGCCGGATGATGTCGACCCGGATGAGGTCCTTCTTGCCGTCGCCGTCGGAGTCGACGCTCGACTGCACCCGGACGAACTCCCGGATGGCGTTCTGGTACGAGAAGACGGGCTGGGTGACCCCGTCCGCCACCTTGATCGTCGGCTTCTTCGCCGCGTGGGCGGCGGGCGCCCCGGTCGCCGTGAGGGCGGCCGCGACTGCGATTGAGGCGAGAACTCCTCGCCGTGCTGAGATCCGCACGCGCTACCTCCTGGGGTTGCGCGCGAAATCTCTCGTACCACAGGGCCCTGCCACAACATCATTGCCACATGTGGCCCGGTGATCATCGCCACTCGCGCGGCCCCGGCCGCGCCGTTCCGTCGTGGCCGCGCCACCGGCACGGCCACGACGGTCATTCCGCGCGGGAGCGCGTCACTGCGCAGGGGTCTCCGGGGAGAGCCAGAGGGCGCCGAGCGGAGGCACCCGCAGGCAGGCGGAGGCCGGCAGCCCGTGGCTGGGGTCCTCGACCGCCTCGACCGCGCCGAGGTTGCCGACCCCGCTGCCGCCGTACTCGTACGCGTCGGTGTTGACCACCTCGCGCCAGCGGCCCGCGCAGGGCAGACCGAGCCGGTAGTTCTCGTGCGGGAGGCCGGAGAAGTTGACGACGCAGGCGAGCGGCGAGCCGTTCGGCCCGTACCGCAGGAACGAGATGACGTTGCCCGCGACATCGTCGGCGGCGATCCAGCGGAAGCCCGCCGGGTCGGTGTCCATCGTCCACAGCTGGGGCGACGCGGTGTAGGTGTGGTTCAGGTCGCGGACCAGTCGCCGTACGCCGACGTGGAAGTTGTCCTCGGCCTCGTCCAGCAGCCACCAGTCGAGGGAGCGGGACTCGGCCCACTCCGCGCCCTGACCGAACTCCTGGCCCATGAACAGCAGCTGCTTGCCCGGATGCGCCCACATGAACGCCAGCAGCGCCCGCAGGTTGGCGAACCGCTGCCACTCGTCGCCGGGCATCTTGCCCAGGAGGGAGCCCTTGCCGTGCACGACCTCGTCGTGCGACAGCGGCAGCACGTAGTTCTCCGAGTACGCGTAGACCATCGAGAACGTGATCTCGTGGTGGTGGTAGCCCCGGTAGAGCGGGTCCCGCTCGAGGTACGCCAGCGTGTCGTGCATCCAGCCCATGTTCCACTTGAACCCGAACCCGAGCCCGCCGAGGTGGGTGGGGCGGGAGACGCCGGGCCAGGCGGTGGACTCCTCGGCGATCGTCACGATGCCGGGGGAGCGCTTGTACGCGGTGGCGTTCATCTCCTTGAGGAAGTCGATCGCCTCGAGGTTCTCCCGGCCGCCGTAGATGTTCGGCGTCCACTCGCCCTCGGCGCGGGAGTAGTCCAGGTACAGCATCGAGGCGACGGCGTCGACGCGCAGCCCGTCGACGTGGAACTCCTCCAGCCAGTAGTTCGCGTTGGCGACCAGGAAGTTGCGGACCTCGGCGCGGCCGAAGTCGAAGATGAGGGTGCCCCAGTCCTTCTGCTCGCCGCGGCGCGGGTCGGCGTGCTCGTACAGCGGCGTGCCGTCGAAGCGGGCCAGGGCCCACTCGTCCTTCGGGAAGTGGCCCGGCACCCAGTCGATGATCACGCCGATGCCAGCCTGGTGGAGCCGGTCGACGAGGTGGCGGAAGTCGTCGGGGTTCCCGAAGCGGGAGGTGGGGGCGTAGTAGGACGTCACCTGGTAGCCCCAGGAGCCGCCGAACGGGTGCTCGGCCACCGGCAGGAACTCCACGTGCGTGAAGCCCATCTCGGTGACGTAGCCGACCAGCTGGTCGGCGAGTTCGCGGTAGCCCAGGTCGGCGCGCCACGAGCCGAGGTGCACCTCGTACGTGCTCATCGGCGAGTGCAGCGCGTCGTAGGACTTGCGGCGCGTCATCCACTCGGCGTCCTCCCACTCGTAGGAGGAGGTGAAGACCGTGGACGCGGTGGCGGGCGGCCGCTCGGCGTACCGCGCCATCGGGTCGGCCTTGCGCCGCCAGACCCGGTCGGCGCCGAGGAGCTCGAACTTGTAGTTCGTGCCCTCGCCGACGTCCGGGATGAACAGCTCCCAGATGCCCGAGGCGCCGAGCGAGCGCATCGGGTGGGCCCGGCCGTCCCAGTGGTTGAAGTCGCCGATGACCCGTACTCCGCGGGCGTTCGGCGCCCACACCGCGAAGGAGGTGCCCGAGACCGGGCCGAAGACCGAGGCGTACGTGCGGGTGTGCGCGCCCAAGACCTTCCACAGCTCCTCGTGCCGGCCCTCGCCGATCAGGTGCAGGTCGAGCTCGCCGAGGGTGGGCAGGTGCCGGTACGGGTCGTCCTGGATCACCTCGGGCCCGTCGTACGCCACCGCCAGCCGGTAGTCCGGCACCGCCTGGGGCTCGTCCCCGGCCAGGGAGGCGTCGGCCGGCAGCGTGACCGCGAAGACGCCCTCGTGCACGTGGCGCATCGGATGCCGGGCGCCGTCCGGGAGGACCACCTCGACCGTGGTGGCCAGCGGCCGCAACGCGCGAACGGTGATGCCGTCGCGCCCGGGATGGGCGCCGAGCACGCTGTGGGGGTCGTGATGATCTCCGCCGATCAACCGGTCGATCTCGTCGTTGGTGACCCGCGCCATGACGCTCCTCAGATGTTCTCGTATGCCCACGCTCTCCCTAAGCCTGCCCGACGAGCGTCGGCTAATCCTCGCGGGGTCCGGATCTTCGATCGGCGGAGGACACGGGATGAGCGTGCGCGTCAGGAGGCCAGGTAGCCGGACTCCGGGCGGGTGCTGAGGGCGGCGATCGACCCCAGCGGGATCGGCAGCCAGGAGGGCCGGTTGCGGGCCTCGTACAGCACCTCGTAGACGGCCTTGTCGAACTCGAAGGCTCGCAGGATCACCTCGTGCGCGGCCGGGTCGACGCCGCCGGCCTCGGCGTATCCGTGGCAGAAGGCGGCGCGGTTCCGGTCGGCCCACTCCTGGGCGCGGTACTCCAGCTGGTCGCGGTCGCCGCGGAAGGTCTGCCCGTTGACGAGCAGGTGACGGGCCGCGTAGTCGAACGAGCGCAGCATCCCGGCGACGTCGCGGAGCGGGTGGGCGGGCGCCCGGCGCTCCTCCAGGGACTTGACGGGCTCGCCCTCGAAGTCCAGCAGCATCCAGCCCGAGTCGGTCCGCATGACCTGGCCGAGGTGGTAGTCACCGTGGACGCGTTGCACGACGAGGGGCTCGTCGAGCTCGGCCAGCGCGTCGAAGGCGTCGGTGAGCCGTCCGGCGTACGGCCGGAGCTGCGGGACGACCTCACAGGTCTCGCAGAGCCGGTCGTGCATCCGCTCGGCGACCGCGCGGACCTCGGCCGGGGCCATCTCACCGGTGCCGAAGGCGGCGGCCATGTCCCGGTGGACGTCGGCGGTCGCGGCGCCGAGCCGTTCGGACTCGGCGGCGAAGTCGCCGCCGACCTCGTCGGCGCGCAGGTCGGCCTCGGCGTACAGGTCGCGGACGCTGGTGCCGGCGAGCTGCCAGCCGTCGGTGCCGCTGCGCAGGAACTCCGACATCATCGCGAGGGTGGACAGTGTGCCGCCGAGGTCGCTGGAGAACCAGCCGTACAGCTCGGGGACGTGCTTGCTGCCGGCGCGTGCGAGGCCGATGCTGACCTCGAGGTCGGGGTTGATGCCGGGGGTGAGCCGGCGGAAGAGCTTGCAGATGTAGGCGTCGCCGTAGATCAGCGAGGTGTTGCTCTGCTCGGCGGGGCTGGCGAAGCTCGACAGGTCGGTGTCGATGCCGGTGATGGAGCGGAAGGTCAGGGGGCCGACGTCGACGTTGCCGGCCATGTTCTCCAGCCAGACCCGGGTCAACCCTGGGTCGTGGACCGCGTCGTAGACGCATGATCCATTGTCGAGCTGCCCGATCGCGGCGTACTTGAGACGGCCGGGCAGCTCGCTGCGAACTCCGAGGGGCACCTGGTACCGGTCGGTGCCCCCCTCCTGGTGCACGGCGATGATCAGATGGTGCAGCGAGGGATCGCCCTCGACGAGCTCGGTGTCGGAGACGACGGATATCCCGTCGATCCTCCGATCTTTGCCCGCGAACCACCGCTGGCGCGGGAGCCAGTTCACCAACAGATCGTCGAGTCGTTCCAACAGCACTGACTATGTCACCTCGCCTGTGCCTCCTGTTTGCACGTCATGGCGCTTCGCCATCACCCCCGGGGCTCGGGGACAGGAGGAACCAGTAGAAACCATGCCCAGGAAGCGTCAGAAGATACGGGAGCTCCCCAATCGTGGGGAATTGCACTCCTCCCATGCACTCGACGGGGTTGGCCCCCTCGAACCGCCGCAGGTCGAGCTCGACCGGCTGCGGGAAGCGCGAGAGGTTGTTGACGCACAACACGCGATCTTGACCGTATTCCCGCACGAACGCCAACACGCTCGGGTTCGACGCGGTCAGCTCGGTGTAGTCGCCGACGCCGAAGACCGGATGCCGCTTGCGGATCTCGATCATCTTGCGCGTCCAGTGGAGGAACGACCCGGTGTTGTTCTGCTGCGACTCCACGTTGATCGCCTGGTACCCGTAGATCGGGTCCATGATGACCGGGAGGTAGAGCCGGGCCGGGTCACAGCTGGAGAAGCCGGCGTTGCGGTCCGGGGTCCACTGCATGGGCGTGCGGACACCGTCGCGATCGCCCAGCCAGATGTTGTCGCCCATGCCGATCTCGTCACCGTAGTACATGACGGGAGAACCGGGCAGCGACAGCAGCAGGGCCGTGAACAGCTCCAGCTGGTTGCGGTCGTTGTCCAGGAGCGGCGCCAGGCGCCGGCGGATGCCGATGTTGGCCTTCATCCGCGGGTCCTTGGCGTACTCGGAGTACATGTAGTCGCGCTCTTCGTCCGTCACCATCTCGAGCGTCAGCTCGTCGTGGTTGCGGAGGAAGATGCCCCACTGGGCGTTCTCCGGGATCTTCGGCGTCTGCGCCATGATCTCGGAGATGGGGTAGCGCTGCTCCCGCCGGACCGCCATGAAGATGCGCGGCATGACCGGGAAGTGGAACGCCATGTGGCACTCGTCGCCGCCCGTGGCCGGGTCGCCGAAGTACTCCACGACGTCGGCGGGCCACTGGTTCGCCTCGGCCAGCAGCACCCGGTCGGGGTACAGCCGGTCGACCTCGGCCCGGACCCGCTTGAGGTAGTCGTGGGTCTCCTTGAGGTTCTCGCAGTTCGTGCCCTCCCGCTCGTACAGGTAGGGCACGGCGTCCAGGCGGAACCCGTCGATGCCGAGGTCCAGCCAGAACCGCAGGACCTCCAGCATCGCGTCCTGGACCGCGGGGTTGTCGAAGTTCAGGTCCGGCTGGTGGTTGAAGAACCGGTGCCAGTAGTACTGGCCGCGCACCGGGTCGTACGTCCAGTTCGACGTCTCGGTGTCGACGAAGATGATCCGGGCGTCCTTGTACGCCTCGTCCGTGTCGGACCACACGTAGAAGTCCCCGAACGGCCCGTCGGGGTCCTCCTGCGACGCCTTGAACCACGGGTGCTGGTCGCTGGTGTGGTTCATGACCAGGTCGGCGATGACGCGGATGCCGCGCTTGTGCGCCTCCTCGACCAGCTCGACGAAGTCGCCGAGGTCGCCGAACTCCGGAAGGATCTTCATGAAGTCGCTGATGTCGTACCCGCCGTCGCGCAGCGGCGACTCGTAGATCGGCAGCAACCAGATGCAGTCGATGCCGAGCCACTGCAGGTAGTCCAGCTTCTGGGTGAGGCCCCGGATGTCACCGGTACCGTCACCGGTGGAGTCGTAGAAGCCCCTGATCAGAACCTCGTAGAAAACGCAGTTCTTGTACCAGTGAGGCTCGTTGGGCGTCTCACGCGTGAACGTGTCGGGAACCGGCTCGACGGGGCCGACTCCGGGTAGGGGATCCAACTGCGTCAACTCTCGCCTCTCGAGACCGTGAAGATGTGGGCAGGCCGGGTGTGGGGGTCAAGGCGTACGTAGTTCGCCTGCCGCCAGCGATACGACTCGCCGGAGAGCTCGTCGGTGACGACGAACTCGTCCGACCAGTCGAGTCCGAGCGCGGGCAGGTCGAGATGGACCGTCGCCTCGCGAACCTGATGTGGGTTGAGATTCACGACGACCAGCACGACGTCTCCGAGGCGATCGGAGCCGTCCGACACGCGTTTGGAGTAGCAGATCAGCTCGGGCTGGTCGACATGGTGGAATCGTAGGTCACGCAGCCTGTGCAACGCAGGATGCGCCCGCCGCACGGAGTTCAGCGTCTCGATGAACGGCGCCAGGCTGCGTCCCTCACGCTCGGCCGCCTCCCAGTCACGCGGCCGGTACTGGTACTTCTCCGAGTCGCGGTACTCCTCGCTGCCCGGCCGTACGGGGGTGTTCTCGTACAGTTCGTAGCCCGAGTAGACCCCCCACGTCGGCGACAGCGTCGAGGCGAGGACGGCGCGGATCGCGAACGCCGGCGGCCCGCCGTGCTGGAGGTACTCGTGGAGGATGTCCGGCGTGTTGACGAAGAAGTTCGGCCGCATGTAGGCGGCGGCCGCGCCCGACAGCTCCCGGAGGTACTCCTCCAGCTCGTCCTTGCTGTTACGCCAGGTGAAGTAGGTGTACGACTGGTGGAAGCCGATCTTGCCGAGGGTGTGCATCATCGCCGGGCGGGTGAACGCCTCGGCGAGGAACAGCACGTCCGGGTCGGTCGCGGCGATGCTGCCCAGCAGCCGCTCCCAGAACGCCACCGGCTTGGTGTGCGGGTTGTCCACCCGGAAGATCCGCACGCCGTGCGCCATCCAGAGCCGTACGACCCGCTCGACCTCCTCGTAGATCCCCTCGGGGTCGTTGTCGAAGTTCAGCGGATAGATGTCCTGGTACTTCTTCGGCGGGTTCTCCGCGTAGGCGATGGACCCGTCGGCGCGCGTCGTGAACCACTCGGGGTGCTTGCCCACCCAGGGGTGGTCCGGGGAGCACTGCAGGGCCAGGTCGAGCGCGACCTCCATGCCCAGCTCACGAGTACGGGCGACGAAGGCGTCGAAGTCCTCGAACGTTCCAAGCTCGGGATGGATGGCGTCGTGGCCGCCGTCCTCCGAGCCGATCGCCCACGGCGAGCCGGGATCGTGCGGCTCGGCGTGCAGGGTGTTGTTCGGGCCCTTGCGGAACTGCCGGCCGATCGGGTGGACCGGCGGCAGGTAGACGACGTCGAAGCCCATCTCGGCGATCGCCGGGAGCCGCCTCATCGCCGTTCGGAACGTTCCCGACTGCGGTGCCCGGTAGCCCATCGGGTCGTGGGTCGCGCCCTCCGACCGGGGGAAGAACTCGTACCAGGATCCGAACAGCGCCCGCTCCCGGTGCACGATCAGCGGATGCCACTCCGACGTGGTCACGTGGTCGCGCAGCGGGTGTTCGTCGAGGACCTCGCGGATCTCCGGTGCCTCCGCCGCCTCGAACCGCGTCATCGGCGGGATCGTCCGGTCCCGGAGCGTACGGGCCAGCGCGGTCAGCGCGGCCCGCTTCTTCGGCACGCCGACCTTCCCCTTGGGCAGTGCGGCCGTCGCCCGCTCGAACAGCCGGGCGCCCTCCTCGAGCATCAGCTCGGTGTCCTGACCGCGCGGGATCTTGATGCCGGCGTCGTGGTGCCAGTGCGCGATCGGATCGCCCCACGCCTCCACCCGGAAGTGCCAGAGCCCGGTCGTGGCCGGGGCCACCCACGCGGCGTACCGGTCGGTGCCTGGGGCGACCTCGGACATGCGGACGAGCGGCCCGACACGGCCCTCCGGATCCCGCAGGACGACGCCGGCGCCGAGCATCTCGTGGCCCTCGCGGAACACGGTGGCGCCGACCTCGAACTCCTCGTCGGGAACGGCCTTGGCGGGCCAGCGTCCGCAGTCGATCACTGGCTGCACGTCGAGAATGGGAATGCGTCCGATCATCGCAGGGGAGCGTACAGACGCGGATCCGCGATCACCCTGTTCTTCGGAAAGCTCTGATCTTTTCTGAGGCTTGCTGCCGCCGGAGGGGGTGGGGGTGCTCGGCGTGGGTTGGCGCATAACGTCTCCGTTGCCGGTTTCGTGGGTGTGAAACAGAGTTCGTCACGCAGGAGTGGTGACTGTGCTGCTGCGTCCGGTAACGCCCGGGATCGCCGCGTTCGGTGACCGCGCGCGCCGACCTCCGTCCGCGCTCGGATTCTTTCATCGCCGCGGGTGAGGCGCCGGGCGCGACGCGTACCCGGTATGCCTCGGCTCGAAGGGGTCGGGGGCACCCTCGCCGCCTTGTCGCTTCCATCCTCGCACTCAGGGAGCTAGCTCGCATTTCGGACCTAGCCGTACGGGTTTTCGGCGCCAAGTCGCGGCCAAGATGTGGCTCGCCGGGCGGGTTAAGGTCGCGAGCACCGGTCCGGACCGATTAGTGTCGCCGCACGTGAAGGCGATCCGCAGATTCACCGTCCGCTCCGTCCTGCCCGAGCCGCTCCAGCCGCTCGAGGAGCTCGTACTCAACCTGCGCTGGTCATGGCATCCGGAGACACTCGATCTCTTCGAATCGGTCGATCCGGACCTGTGGGAGGCGACCCGGCACGACCCGGTGCGCCTGCTCGGCGAGGTCTCGCCCGAGCGGCTGTCCGCTCTCACCGGTGACCGGCGCTTCCTGCGTGCTCTCGGCGACGCCGTCGACGACCTCCGCGAGTACGTCACCGCCCCGCGCTGGTACCAGACGCTCACCGACGCTCCCACGGCGATCGCCTACTTCTCCCCGGAGTACGGCATCGCCGCGGCGCTGCCGCAGTACTCCGGTGGCCTGGGAATTCTCGCCGGTGACCACCTGAAGACCGCCAGCGATCTCGGCGTGCCGATCGTCGGGGTGGGATTGCTGTACCGCCACGGTTACTTCTCCCAGTCCCTGTCGCCGGACGGCTGGCAGCAGGAGCGCTACCCCCCGATCGACCCGGCCGGGCTTCCGCTCACGCTCCTGCGCGAGGCCGACGGCACGCCGGCGCGGGTCGGCGTCGGCCTCCCCGAGGGCCGCACCCTCCACGCCCAGATCTGGGTCGCGAACGTCGGCCGCGTGCCGCTGCTCCTCCTCGACTCCGACGTCGAGGAGAACGACCCGATCGCCCGCGACGTCACCGACCGCCTCTACGGCGGCGGCACCGACCACCGCCTGCTCCAGGAGATGCTGCTCGGCATCGGCGGCGTCCGCGCCATCCGCGTGTACTCCCGCATCACCGGCCACGCCGCCCCCGAGGTGTTCCACACCAACGAGGGCCACGCGGGCTTCCTCGGCCTCGAGCGCATCCGCGAGTACATCGACGAGCACGGCCTGACCTTCGACGAGGCCCTCGAGGCCACCCGGGCCGGCACGGTCTTCACGACCCACACCCCGGTGCCGGCCGGCATCGACCGGTTCCCGCGCGAGCTGATCGAGCGCTACTTCGGCGGCTCCAACGAAGAGGGCAGCCTGCCCGCCGACCGCATCCTCGCGCTCGGCGCCGAGTCCTACGAAGAGGGCGACCCGGCCGTCTTCAACATGGCGGTCATGGGCATGCGCCTGGCCCAGCGCGTCAACGGCGTCTCCGAGCTGCACGGCCACGTCAGCCGCGAGATGTTCGGCGGCCTGTGGCCCGGGTTCGACACCGACGAGGTCCCGATCGGCTCGATCACCAACGGCGTCCACGGCTCGACGTGGGTCGCGCCCGAGATCATCGACCTGGCGCGCCGCGAGCTGCCCGACATCGTCGAGCTCGGCCGCGGCTGGGAGGGCGTCGAGAAGGTCTCCGCGGCCGAGATCTGGCGCATCCGCCGCACCCTGCGCGCCCGGCTCGTCGAGGACGCCCGCCGGCGGCTCCGGGAGTCCTGGCGCCAGCGCGGCGCCAGCGAGGCCGAGCTCACCTGGATCGACGACGCCCTCGACCCGGACGTCCTGACGATCGGCTTCGCGCGCCGCGTCCCGTCGTACAAGCGGCTCACCCTGATGCTGCGCGACCCGGAGCGGCTCAAGTCGATCCTGCTCGACCCCGAGCGCCCGGTGCAGATCATCATCGCCGGCAAGGCGCACCCGGCCGACGAGGGCGGCAAGCGGCTGATCCAGGACATCGTCCGGTTCAGCGACGACCCCGCCGTGCGGCACCGGATCGTGTTCCTGCCCGACTACGACATGGCGCTCGGCCAGTCGCTCGTCCAGGGCTGCGACGTCTGGATGAACAACCCGCTGCGCCCGCTGGAGGCCTGCGGCACGTCCGGCATGAAGGTCGCCCTCAACGGCGGCCTGAACCTCTCCATCCGCGACGGATGGTGGGACGAGTGGTTCGACGGCAACAACGGCTGGGCGATCCCGTCCGCCGACCGCGCCGACGACCCGGACCGCCGCGACGACATCGAGGCGCAGGCCCTCTACGAGCTGATCGAGGACCACGTCACCACGCTGTTCTACGACCACGCCGGTGAGGGCATGCCGCGCCGCTGGCTGGAGATGGTCAAGCACACGCTGGCCTCCCTCGGCCCGAAGGTGCTCGCCGGGCGCATGCTCCGCGACTACGTCCAGGACCTGTACGCCCCGGCGGCCGCCTCGGCCCGCCGCCTGTCCGCCGACGGCAACGCCGGCGCCAAGGCGCTCGCCACCTGGCGGCACCGGATCGCCAAGGCGTGGCCGTCCGTCTCGGTCGAGCACGTCGAGTCCACCGGCGCGGGCAAGACCCCGCACCTGGGCACGCGCCTGACCGTGCGGGCCACGGTGCAGCTCGGCGAGCTGCGGCCGGACGACGTCGCCGTCGAGGTCGCGTACGGCCGGGTCGACGACAACGACGCCCTGGTCCGGCCGTCGTACCTCGAGCTCGACCAGGCCGAGGACCTCGGCGAGAGCCGGTTCCGTTTCACCGGTGAGGTCCCCCTGGACCGGACCGGACCGTTCGGGTACAGCGTCCGCGTCGTGCCCCGGCACGAGCTGCTGGCCTCCCGCGCGGAGACGGGCCTGATCGCCCTGCCCCCGGCGCCGATCGGCATGACCAACGGCGACCTGCGCTGACCACCGCGAACGTCCCCGAACCCGGCACCGGGTTCGGGGGGCTCGCATGAGACGGCGGTTCTTGCCGATAAAGGGCGGGCCGATAGTGGGCCAGGTACACCCACGAACCGGGGGTCGGCCCCCTGCTTCTCCGCGCCGTCGTTGCGACGCTCGACTCACGAACCCGTGAGAGGAGCGACCATGACGGCGACGGCGGAGCGAACGACCGGGCGGCCGAACCGGGGCGCACGCGGACGGCGGCGTACGTGGCCCCTGGTGGTGCTCGGAGTCCTGTGTGCGGCCACCCTGGTATACGTCCTGCCGCCCTGCCTGCCACAGAATATGCTTGTGAGGAGTTCAGCGATCATCCGAGCGAGGATCGCATCGATCTCCAGGATCTCCATGAGGGGCGCGATGTACTTGGGCTTGGGCACCCGTCGACCTGTCTCCCATGCCGCGACGAGCGATTCCGACGCGTAGATCGCCTTGGCGAGGGCCGCCTGCGTCATTCTCGTCTGTTCGCGAACGCACGCGGAGTCATGTGGCTTCCACATCGAGGGTCGCGTAGAAGTCATCGATCGCACGCTGAAGATCGTTCATCGTCTTCCCGGCGCGATCACGTGGGCGATGTACCGTACGGCGAGGTCGATGCTAGTGGCCGGGCAGATCGGCTCCCCCCAACTCCACCACCACATCAGCTCCTCGTCACCGTCCGGATGGCAATGCACCGTCTCGGCGAGGCGCGAATGGGCACTCGCGCTCACGTGAACCCGCGTCGGGCTGAGAACCGTCGCGTTCAGCCCCACCTTGCCGCATTCCTCGGCCAGTCGTGTCGCGAGTGTGTATACGTCATTCCTGGGCCGCCTGGGGCGGATATGATTCCGATCCGGAGTGAACCCCGCCCACGCAGGAGAGGCGCATTCGTTTCGTGCCGTCTACTGACGCGAGAAATTGTCTCGCCCCAGTAGACGGCATCGAATTCGCGTGGCTGCCAGTGAGTTCGGGTATGGGCTCGTTGTCGAAAATTGGGGTTCTGATCCCTATTTTGGCTGCTCCAGTGTGGGAGGCGCGTCGTCACCCATGGCAGTCATCCCGGATTGCCGGAATCGGTGCCGGTACGAGCGCGAATGCTTGCCCGAGCAGGGCGTAAGAATGCCGCCGCGCATCCGGGTCGGCGATCAGATCTTGGATCATGAGTTCGTCGACGCCGGTGTCCGCCGCGATGCGCTCGAGAAGGTCTCGCAGTCGCTCGGGGGTTCCGGACAAGGTCGGGACGACGAGTACGCCGGAGTAGCCGGTCTCCGTTGGCAGGCCCAGTTCACGGACGGCTGTCTCCGCGGAGGGAACCTTCGGGAGTCGGCGGCCCCGGGCTGCCTCCTGGTAGACGAGTTCGGCGGACGCGCGCAGCCGTCGTGCCTCGGTCTCGGTGTCGGCGCATGCCACGTTGAGGGCCAGCAATGAGTGCGGCTCCGGGGTGCCGGTCGGCCTGCCGCTCGGCCGGAACTGTTCTCGGTAGGCCTGCAGCGCGGGTGCGGCCCCGGGCGGGTTGAGGAAGCCGGCGAAGGCGTAGCGCAGGCCGAACCGCGCGGCGAGGACGGCACTCGACCTGGTCGAGCCGAGAAGCCACGGTTCGGGCCGACCGTCGACCCCGGTCATGAAGGAGACGGCCGAGAAAGGGTGATCCGCTGGGAATCCCTGGTCCAGCCAGGCCAGGACCGCACCGATCTGGTCCTCATGGTCGACGGCTACTCGCGGACGAGTCGGGTGGATCTGCAGGGCCGCGTCGATGACCGGTCCCGCTGTCGCCCGGCCCATCCCCAGATCGATCCGGCCGGGGAACATCGCGTGCAGCTGCCCGAATGTCTCGGCGGTCCGGAACGCGCTCCGGTGATTGAGCAGGACAGCGCCGGACCCCACTCTGATCCGCCGTGTGCCGGCCGCGACGCGGGCGATCGCGACCTCGGGGGTGGAACCGGCTTGCATCGGCGAGCCGTGGAGTTCGGTCACCCAGTAGCGGAGGTAGCCGGCCTCGTCGGCGAGGGAGGCGAGTTCGACGGAGTGCCGAAGAGCCTCGACGGCGGACGAGCCCTCAGGGACGGGGGTCGCGTCGAGGATCGAGAGCCTCATGCCGGGGCCTCCGATCCGGTCGGGTCAGGCTCTCGTGATGCTCTCAGGCTGAACTCGAGGTACTGGTCGATGTCACGCAGCTGCCGGGTGCGGGCCCGGCGGATCTCCTCGACCGCGTCGGCACCGAGCGGCAGGCGGTCTGGCGGGTTTTCGAGGTCGACGAGTTCGGCGATCCCGTCGGCGATGGCCGCCGCGTCACTCGGCGCACCACGTACTCCATCGACGATGGCACGCAGCCCCGCACGCGCGTCGTCGTAGTCCGGGATGGTCGTGTCCGGCCCCAGGCGCCGGGCCCACCTGGCCCGGAATCCAGTCCGGACAGAACCGGGTTCGACGATCGTCACCCGGATGCCCAGCGGGCGCAGCTCGGCGGCCAGGGACAGCGAGAAGCCTTCGAGCGCGTGCTTGCTCGCGACGTAGGCGGCCATGCCAGGCGCGCCGATCTGGCCGGCGAGCGAGCTGATCTGGATGATATGCCCGCTGCGACGTCCCCGTAGGTGGGGCAGCGCGGCCCGCACGACGTTCCACGGCCCGAAGAAGTTGGTCTCGAATTGGGCGTGCAAGGCTGTGTCGGCAAGCTCTTCTGCCATGCCCGGCTGGGCGTAACCGGCGTTGTTGACCACGACGTCGAGCCGTCCGAACCGCGCCAGGGCGTTCTCGACCGCCACTCGCGCCTCGTCCTGGCTGGTCACGTCGAGCGCCACCGGCAGGATCGCGTCGCCGAAGCGCTCGACGAGCTCGGCGAATGCCCGGATGTCGCGGGATGCGGCGACTACGCGCTCGCCTGTGGTCAGCACC
Source organism: Actinoallomurus rhizosphaericola (assembly GCF_024055675.1). Lineage (NCBI taxonomy): Bacteria > Bacillati > Actinomycetota > Actinomycetes > Streptosporangiales > Thermomonosporaceae > Actinoallomurus > Actinoallomurus rhizosphaericola. The sequence continues at coordinate 221,573 of NZ_JAMXMW010000001.1, forward strand.
CGCTCGAGCAGGGCCATCCCGATGCCTCCGGCGGCGCCGGTGACGAGCCATACCCGGTCTGGTGCCGTCATGCCGCGGCCCCGGCAGACCGGCCATCGCCGATGCTGTCGGCGCCATCGGTGAGGACGCGGCGCTCGACGAACAGCCACCGGTCGCCGATACGGCGGAGATGGTCGGCGTACTCGCCGACCATCACGATGCTGCTCTCGCCTGCCGACCGGGTCGCGACGATCTGGAAGAAGCAGTGGGCGCGCGCCTCGTCACCGTCGACGTCGATGCGGATGTTCGACAGGAAGTGGCGGAGCCGCGGCATCCCCGTCGACTCGAGTTCGCGAGCGTGCGCGGCGAAGCGCTCCTTGTCCTCGACGGCCCGGAACGTGTCGTAGGCCCCGTGGAACACCCCGTCGGGGGTGAAGCATTCGGCCCACCCGTCGATGTCGAGCGCGTCGACGGCGACGTTGTAGGCGAACAGCAGGTCGGTGATGGCGGCGCGGTCGTCGTGGGGGGTCATGCTGTCCTCCGGTCTGCGAACTGAACAACTTTGTTCAGTATGGATGATATGAACAAAGTTGTCCACTTTGCTATGTTTGGGTTCATGGGTGCTCAGGACAACGGAGGTCGCGCGCCACGACGCGATGCGCTGCGGAACACCGCCCGGGTGGTCCAGGCCGCCCGCGAGATGGTCGCCGAGTGCGGCCTCGACGTCGGGTATCACGACGTCGCGGCTCGTGCGGGGGTCAGTGCCGCGACCGTCTACCGGCGCTTCCCCGAACGCGCCGAGCTGCTCGAGGCGGTCCTGCTCGACGTCCTGGACCAGCTCAACGAACTGAGCGACCGCCTGGCCGAGGAGGCCGATGCATGGGGAGCGTTCGAGCAGTTGTTCGTCGCACTGGCGTACGAGAACGCCCGCAACTCGGGGCTGTCGGGGTCACTGAAGGACCACGGCGGCCCCGCCGTCCAGGCCGCCCGGCAGCGCCTCCTGGCCGCGTTCGCCGCCGGCGTGCGGAGGGCGCAGGCGGACGGACGGATGCGGGAAGACGTGACCTGGCAGGACGTCCTCCTGCTTTCGCGGCTGCCGTCCCCGTCGAGCAGCTACATGGACGTGCACCCGCAGGACGACATCCTCGAGAAGGGCTGCGCCGTCGTACTGGCCGGACTCCGGCCCGCACCGGACTAGGGGTGCTGCGTCATTCGGGTTGTTCGAGGTCGGGGAGGGCCTCGTAGGCGGGTTTGAGGACGTCGATGAGGTCCCGGCGGCGGACCTTGACCTTGGGCGGGTCGAGGAGGCGGAGCAGCAGGGCCGGGGGGACCGGGGGAGCGGGCGGGCGGTCGCGGACGACGGCGGGCGCCCAGAAGTCCTCCATCCGCTCGGCCAGGGGCGTCTCCTCGATGGTCAGCGGGTCGACCTCGGCGGGTTCGAGGCGGCGGAGGCCGGCGAGGAGGTCGTCCTTCGTGCGGCCGTGCCAGGCGAGGATGAGGAACGGGTCGTCGTCGAACGCCTCGGCCAGGAGGTAGAGCACCGCGGCGGTGTGCTTGCACGGGTCGCCCCAGTCCGGGCAGCTGCACATCAGGTGCATGTCCGCCGACGACTGCGGGAACAGCGAGACGCCGAAGATGGCGAAGACGTCCTCGATCTCCGGCGGCATCTCCCCGGCCAGCAGCCGCGCCCGGAACACCGCCTGGGAGGCCAGGGCCTGCTCGATCGACTCCCAGACCGTGTCCGGGACCGGGTCGATGCCGATCGACACCTCATACGGCTCGGGGTCGGAGCCCTGGACGAGGGCGGTCACCTCGTACGCGTCGATCCGCAGCTTCATCACCTGGCCCTTGCGGGCGTACGTGCGGCCCCGCGTGAGCCGGCCGCGGTCGGCGAAGGACTCCAGGACGTCGATGAAGCGGCGTGACCACCACTCCTCGCCGATCGAGCCGCGCCCGCTCGACTTCGCCTTCAGGCCGCCCTCGACGGGCCGGGCCTTCCCGTAGATCGGCATCAGTCGCTCACCGCCTCGGGGTCGAGCCGCATGATCTCGCGCAGGTCGGTGACGGACAGCTCGGTGAGCCAGCCCTCGCCGGTGCCGACGATGCGCTCGGCCAGGGACTTCTTGCGTTCGATCATCTCGTCGACCCGCTCCTCGATCGTGCCGACGCAGATGAACTTGCGGACCTGGACGTTCTTGGTCTGCCCGATGCGGAACGCGCGGTCGGTCGCCTGGTCCTCGACGGCGGGGTTCCACCAGCGGTCGACGTGGACGACGTGGTTGGCCGCGGTGAGGTTCAGCCCGGTGCCGGCCGCCTTCAGCGACAGCAGGAAGATCGCCGGGTCGGCGTCCTCCTGGAACCGGCGGATCAGCTCGTCGCGCTGCTTCTTGGCGACGCCACCGTGCAGCCACAGCACCGGGCGGTCGAGCTTGGCCTCCAGGTGCGGCCGCAGCATCGCGCCGAACTCGGCGTACTGGGTGAAGACGAGCGCCTTCTCACCCTGCTCGACGACCTCGGCGCAGATCTCCTCCAGGCGTTCGAGCTTGCCGGAGCGGCCGTGCAGGCGCGAGCCGTCCTTGAGCAGGTGGGCGGGGTGGTTGCAGACCTGCTTGAGCTTGGCCATGGTGGCCAGCACGAGGCCGCGCCGCTCCATGCCCTCGCTGCCGCTGATCTGGTCGAGCATGTCCTCGACGGTCGCCTGGTACAGCGACGCCTGCTCCTGCGTCAGGTTGCACCAGACCTTGATCTCCTGCTTGTCCGGCAGATCCGTGATGATCGTCTTGTCGGTCTTGAGGCGGCGCAGGATGAACGGGCCGGTCGCCCGGTGCAGCGCGGCGGCGGCCTCCTCGTCGCCGTGCGCCTCGATCGGCACCGCGAACCGCTCGCGGAAGTACTGGCGCGGCCCGAGCACGCCGGGGTTGGCGAACTCCATGATCGACCAGAGCTCGGTCAGGTGGTTCTCCACCGGCGTGCCGGTGAGCGCGAGTCTGCTGCGCGCCGGGATGCTCCGGACCGCCCGCGCCTGCCGGGTGCCGCTGTTCTTCAGCGCCTGCGCCTCGTCGCAGACGACGCGGTCCCACTCGATCGCGGCGAGCGCCTCATGGTCCCGCGCGGCGGTCCCGTAGGTGGTCAGTACGAGGTCGGCCTCGGCCGCCGCCTTGACGAGGTCATCCCCGCGGTGCCGCCCACCGCCGTGGTGCACGTAGATCCGCAGCTTCGGCGTGAACCGCGCCGCCTCCCGCTGCCAGTTCCCGATCAGCGACATCGGCCCGATCAACAACGTCGGCCGGGAATTTGTCCGATTCACGAGCAGGGCAAGGGTCTGGGCGGTTTTACCGAGTCCCATATCGTCCGCGAGGATCGCGCCGAGGCCGAGGCGGTCGAGGAAGGCCAGCCAGGCGAGGCCGCGTTCCTGGTAGGGGCGCAGCGTTCCCTCGAAGTCGTCCGGGGTGCCGATCGGCTCCAGGCGGCGGTCGGCCTCGCCGGAGAACAGGTCGCCGAGCGGGCCGTCGGCGTCGACCTGGAGCAGCGGCAGGGCGTCGTCGCCCGCGTGGATGGCGGCGCGGACGGCCTGGGCCGCGGTCATCTCGCCGGTGCGGCGCTGCTGCAGGAAGTCGAGCGCTGAGGCGAGCTGCCGCTCGTCCAGCTCGACCCACTTGCCGCGCAGCCGTACGAGGGGGGCCTTGAGCCGAGCCAGCTCGGCCAGCTCCTCCTCGGTGATGTCCTCGCCCTCGATCGCCAGGTCCCACCGGAAGTCGACCATGCTGTCGAGGCCGAAGCCGGAGGAGGTGGCGGCCCCGGCCCCGTCGGTCGCGGTCTTGGCGCGGGTGGTGAGCTTCATGCCGAGCCGCGCCCGGCCCGCCCACTGCGGGAGCTGGACGCCGAAGCCGGCGGCGGACAGCAGGGGCGCCGACTCCCGCAGGAACCGGAACGCGCCCTCGGCGTCGGTCGTCACGCTGGTGGGCGTCGCGACCCGCAGCGCCTGGGCGAGGTCCGGGTAGAGGCGCAGCGCGCGGCCCAGGCCGGTGAGCAGGGTCTCCTCGGCGTTCGGCACCGAGGTGACCTCGCCCGTCCAGAGGGCGGCGGCCGGGACGTAGAGACTGGGGTCGTCGGTGCCCTGCACGGCGAACTCGACCGTCCACGGCCCCTGGACGGCGACCTCGCCCTCGGGCGCCGGCGGCTCGACGAGGCGGAAGCAGACGCGGAGCGGGCCGTGCGACCGGCGGGCCGCGGCCGCCCAGGCGTCCAGCTCGGCGGCGAGCGCGTCCGGGTCGTCGCCCGGCTCCCGGGACACCGTCGGGTCGGGCCCGGTGAGCGCGGCCGCCCAGCGCTCGGTGAGCGGCAGCCGGTCGGGCACCCGCCCCGCGCGCTCGGGCAGCAGCGGGTGCGGAACGACGCCGCGGACGGCGGCGTCGACCAGGCCGGACAGCGCGTCCAGCAGGACGTCGGACGCGGCGAGGTCCTCGTCGGCGGCGCGGCAGGCGGGCGGCATGGCGGCGGCCAGCTCACGGAACCGCACGGCGTCGTCGCCGGTGATCACCGGCCGCCACCGGGCCGTCAGGTCGCCGTCCTCGCGTACGAGCGCGGGCAGGACCCGGCCCCGGGCGGCGAGGTGGACCGCCTCCTCGGCGACGTGCGCGAAGAACCGCAGATCGGCGCCGCGTACGACGTCCTCGGCATCGGCGGCCGGGTGCAGCAGCGTCATCGCGGCTAGCGGGTCCAGCACGAGCGCCGGAATCTGCCAGGGATGCGGCTCGGGTCGTCCGGACGCGGGCTCGCGCGCCAGCTCGGGGGAGGGGAACGGGCCGATGGCGGAGCCGGGGAGGATCAGGGTCGGCTCGATCCGAGGCGCGCCGTGCGTCACGGCCGCGTACGACGTGCCCTCGAAGTCAGGGGCCGCGAAGGGGTGCGGCTTCGGGGACGTGCGGATCCGCGTGGTCGGCGGGAGGGTGGAGTCCTCGGCCCACAGGCACAGCGCACCGCCATGCCAGGTGGCATGCGCGACGAGCATGATCGCCCTGCCCCCCCGTGACGACGCTCCGGACCAGGTGAAGCTATCAAACCGGTCCGACAGCGTTCGTTACGCTCACGACGCGAGGCAGGCAGTCGATGAGGGAGGTCGTGTTGGGCGAGTTCGTACGCGTGGAGGTCGAGGAGGCCGTCGCCACCATCCGGCTGGACCGGCCGAAGGTGAACGCCCTGAACGCGCAGGTCGTGGCCGAGCTGGCCGAGGCGGCGCGGGCCGTGGACGCCGACCCGGACGTCCGGGCCGTCGTGCTGTACGGCGGTGAGCGGGTGTTCGTGGCCGGCGCGGACATCAAGGAGATGGCCGAGCTGCCGTACGCCCAGGCGACCGGGCACGCCCGGGCCCTGCAGGACGCGCTGAACGCCGTCGCGCGGATCGGCAAGCCGGTCGTCGCCGCGATCACCGGGTACGCGCTGGGCGGGGGCCTGGAGCTCGCGCTCTGCGCCGACTTCCGCGTCGCGGGGGAGTCGGCGAAGGTGGGCCAGCCGGAGATCCAGCTCGGCGTCATCCCCGGCGCCGGCGGCACCCAGCGGCTGCCCCGGCTGATCGGCCCGTCCCGTGCCAAGGACCTGATCTTCACCGGGCGGCACGTCGGCGCCGAGGAGGCTCTGGCGATCGGCCTGGTGGACCGGGTCGTGCCGGACGACCGGGTGTACGCCGCCGCGACCGAGCTGGTCGCGCGGTACGCCACGGGCCCGGCGATCGCGCTGCGCGCCGCCAAGCAGGCGATCGACACCGGCCTGGAGACCGACCTGGCCACCGGGCTGGAGATCGAGCGGCTGCAGTTCGCGGGCCTGTTCGCCACCGAGGACCAGAAGAACGGCATGCGCAGCTTCATGGAGGAAGGACCCGGGAAGGCCCGCTTCACCGGCCGCTGACGGAACCCGGCGGCCCGGTCGTACGTCACACGATCGTGAACGGGTCAGGAGGCGGGGCGCCCGGCGAGCCGCTGCCGCCCGCGGCGCAGGCGAGGCTCGGGCAGGCCCGCGGGTCCGGCACCTGGACCTCCGGCCTGACCGTGAACGAGTTCGCCGGGCTGCGGTCGGTCGGGTTCGAGCCGGTCGGTCAGGTCATGGGCAGCACGGTCCACAACCTGGCCTGGTGGTATCGCGCGTCGATCGACTGCGGCTACCGGCGCGCCTTCCTCGGCCCCGGCTCCGCGACGACGATCACGTCCGGGATGCAGGGCGCGTGGGGCGGTTATGGCGCGTACGTCGACACGCTCTACCGGGCCCGGCACACGGCGATGAGCCGGATGGCCGCCGAGTGCGCGGCGCTGGGCGGGGACGGCGTCGTGGCCGTACGGCTGACCGTCGCGCCGTTCCAGGGCTCGGCGCACCATCTGGAGTTCCAGGCGATGGGCACGGCCGTCCGCGCCGCCGGGGACGTACGCCCGGGCCGGGTGTTCCTGTCCCATGTGAGCGGCCAGGAGTTCGTGAAGCTGATCGAGACCGGCTGGGTGCCCGTGGACCTGGTGATGGGCACCTCCGTCGGCGTCCGCCATGACGACTGGCGGGTCAACTGGTCCACCGGCAGATTCGCGCCCGCGCAGGAGGTGGGCGGCTGGACGGAGCTGGTGTCGGTGACCCGGCACGAGGCCCGCGCGCGCCTGCTGGCCGACGCGGGGCGCACCGGCGCCGACGGGGTCGTCGTCTCCGGGGTCGACCTGCGCGTGAACGAACGTGAGTGCAGGGTGGCCGACAAGCAGCACGACCACGTCGTCGAGACCACGATCCTCGGCACCGCGATCGCCGAGTTCCGCGCTCCGCACCGCCCGATCCGCCCGTTGACGATCATGAGGTTGAGATAGATGACCGATCCCGTCGCTCAGGGAGTTCCCGCCGACGCGATGACCCGGCTCGCCGAGCTGCGCCCGGGGGCGCCCGGTGGGCTGTTCACCAGCGACCTGTCCGTGAACGAGTTCCTGCTCGTCCGGGAGGCCGGGTTCCGTCCGCTGGGGCTGGTGCTGGGCAGCTCGATCTACCACGTCGGCATCCAGGTCGGCCGGTGGAGCAAGAACATGGAGCTGGACCAGCTGTCCGGCGCGATGTACCACGCGCGGGAGCTGGCGATGACCCGCATGGAGGCCGAGGCGGACCAGCTCGGCGCGGACGGCATCGTCGGCGTCCGGCTGCGCGTGGAGTTCCGCGACTTCGGCAGCGACATCGCCGAGTTCATCGCGATCGGCACCGCGGTCAAGGCCGACGACACCTCCCAGACCTGGCGGAACAACAAGAACCAGCCGTTCACCTCCGACCTGAACGGCCAGGACTTCTGGACCCTGATCCAGGCGGGGTACGCGCCGCTGGGCATGGTGATGGGCACCTGCGTGTACCACGTCGCGCACCGCCGGCTCGGCTCGGTCCTCGGCAGCCTCGGGCAGAACGTCGAGATCCCGGAGTTCACCCAGGCGCTGTACGACGCGCGGGAGCTGGCGATGACCCGCATGCAGGCGGAGGCGCAGGCCCTGCACGCCGAGGGGATCGTCGGGGTCTACCTCGACCAGTTCCACCACCAGTGGGGCGGCCACACGATGGAGTTCTTCGCGATCGGGACGGCCGTACGGCCGCTGCGGGCCGATCACGTCATCGCCAAGCCGCAGATGGTGCTCGGGCTGGACCGCTGATTCACTGATGGCCATGGACTTCGACATGGTGGCCGCCGCGCTGCGCCGGGACACCGCCGACCTCGCCACGTACGCCCGCGTGCTCACCGGAACGCTCGCCGACGCGCTGCCGCCCGGCTGCGTGACCGTAGAGCACGAGCGGAGCCTGGGCGACCGGCTGCGGGGCCGTGACGGGCGGCCCCACCGGATCGTCGTCCGGCTCGGCGAGCGCACGCTGTCCCTCACGGCCGCCGCCGGCCGGCCGGTCGGGGAGATCCACCACGAGGTGCGCGGCGTCGTGCTCTCCCGCGACCAGGTGACGCTCGACGTGTGGGTGCGCGCCCTCACCGAGGAGCTCCTGGCCCAGGCCGAGGCGGACGCCCGTGCCGCCGAGGCGCTGCGCCGCCTGGTGGCCGGCGGCTGACCGGCGAAGGTCCACGCTGTACGGTCGAGGCGCCGTCTTCGTGAAGGGAGTCGTCAGTGCGGGTGTTCGTCTCGGTCGACATGGAGGGCGTGTCCGGGCTCACCGACCCGGATGAGATGCGGGCGGGCGGGCGCGGCTACGAGCGCGGCTGCGAGCTGATGACCGCCGACGCGAACGCCGCGGTGGCGGGGGCGTTCGACGCCGGAGCCGACGAGGTGATCGTCACCGACGCGCACGGCAGCACGAAGAACATCCGTGCCGACCTCATCGACGAGCGGTGCTCGCTGATCCGCGGGCCGTACCGCCCGCTGCGGATGGGGCAGGGGCTCGACACCGGCCACGACGCGGCGATGTTCGTCGGCTACCATGCCCGCGCGGGCGTGCCGCACGGCGTGCTCAACCACACGTGGATGGGTTACGAGATCCAGAACCTCTACCTGAACGGCGAGATCTGCGGCGAGATCCGGCTGATCGCCGCGCTGGCCGGGTCGATGGGCGTGCCGGTCGCGCTCGTGGCGGGCGACGAGGCGGCGTGCGCGGAGGCCCGCGAGGTGCTCGGCGACGTCGAGACGGTCGCGGTGAAGAAGGGCATCGACCGTTACTCCGCGCAGCTCCTGCCGCCCGCCCGCGCCCAGGCCCTGATCCGGGAGGGCGCCGCCCGCGCCCTGCGCGACCTGGACCGCCGCCGCCCGTACACGGTGCCGTCCCCGTACACGCTGGGCATCGACTGGGCGTCCACCGCGATGGCGGAGTCCTGCGCGATGATCCCGGGCGTCAAGCGGCTCGGCCCCCGGTCGGTCGAGTTCACCAGCGACGACTACGCCGAGATCATGGCGGTTCTGGGCATCTTGGCCTCGATCGGCGGAGACGTCGGCTGCACCGGCCGGCACTACGGCTGACGCCGGCGGTCCAGGAGACGTCGGTAGGGTGACGTCCCATGTGGGGACTGTCGCTCGAGCCCGCCCTCGACCGTACGGATCTGCTCGCCGCGCCCGTGGCGGAGGCGATCCGCGGGTGGAAGGGCGAGGACGCCTTCCAGGTGGCCGAGATCGACCCGGAACTCGCCGACACCGCCGCGTTCTGCGAGCGGTACGGCACTCCGCTGGACACGTCGGCCAACTGCGTGATCGTCGCCGCGAAGCGGGGCGGCGAGGTGCGGCTCGCGGCCTGCGTCGTGCTCGCGACGACGCGCGCCGACGTCAACGGCGTCGTACGGCGCCGGCTCGACGCGCGGAAGGCGTCGTTCGCGCCGCAGGAGCAGGCCGTGACGGAGACGGGCATGGAGTACGGCGGGATCACGCCGTTCGGCCTGCCCGCCGAGTGGCCGGTCCTGGTGGACCGGGCCGTCGTCGAGACCCCGTACGTCGTCGTCGGCAGCGGGGTGCGGCGGTCCAAGCTGATCGTCCCCGGCGCCTCGCTCGCCGCGCTCGGCTCGGCCGAGGTCATCGAGGGCCTCGCCCGCTGACGGACCCGGCGGGGCCCCTGAGCCCCGCCCGGTTGACACGATCCGGAACCTCCGGAGCGGGTTCGGCGTCAAACCCTGCATGAACGCGACGGGAGTTGCGCCGCTGGGCTCGTACGAGCTGCTGGAACGGGTCGGCGAGGGGGCCACGTCCGTGGTGTACCGCGCCACGGACCGGTTCGGGCGGACGGTCGCGGTGAAGGAGCCGCGGCGCGAGTTCGCGCACGACCCGGGCGTCCGCCGCCGCCTGGCCCGTGAGGCCCGGGCGATGGCGCGGGTGCGCAGCCCGTACGTCGCCGAGGTCTTCGACGCCTGCCTGGACGGCGACCGTCCCCACCTCGTCACCGAGTTCGTCGCGGGCGTGCCGCTGCGCGACCTGGTGACGACGTACGGGCCGTTGTGGGAGGAGGCGCTGTACGGCTTCGCGGAGCGGTTCGCGCGGGGCCTGGCGGCGGTGCACGGGGCCGGAGTGCTGCACCGGGACCTCAAGCCCGGCAACGTCATGGTGCTCGGCGGCGTACCCAAGATCATTGACTTCGGCATCGCGCGGGAGACGGGGACCGAGGAGGTCACCCAGCCGGGCGTGCTGACCGGGACGCCGGGCTACGTCGCGCCCGAGCTGATCGACGGCGGTCGCTGCAGTGAGGCGTCCGACGTCTTCTCGTGGGCCGCGACGGTCGCGTTCGCGGCGACGGGCCGCCCGCCGTTCGGGGCGGGCTCGCTGCACGGCGTCTGCTTCCGGGTGCTGCGCGGGGCCGCCGACCTGGACGGCGTGCCCGAGCCGCTGCTGCCGCTGCTGCGCCGTGCCCTGTCCCGCGACCCGGCCGAGCGCCCGACCGCGGCCTGGCTGGCGGGTCGTCTGACCGAGCGGCGGCCGGTTCCCGCGTGGTGACCGGTTCCGCCGGGAAGGCCGTGAGGTGACACATGCCCAGGTATCGTGACGCATCTATGGAGGGGGTCGAGACGTCCGGCGAGAGCATCGGCCGATACCGCCTGATCGAGAAGATCGGGGAAGGCGGTATGGGGGTCGTGCACCTCGCCACCGACCCCTTCGGCCGCAAGGTCGCCGTGAAGGTCCTGCGGCCCGGCGTCGCGTCCGACCAGACGGCCCTGCGCCGGCTCGCCCGCGAGGTCGACTCCATGCGCCGCGTCCACAGCCCGCACGTCGCGGAGATCGTCGACGCGGACGTGACGGCCGAGCCGCCCTATGTCGTCACCCAGTTCGTCCCCGGCCGGACCCTGGAGCAGGCGGTCCGCGACGACGGCCCGCTGCGCGGCGACGCGCTGCAGCGGCTGGCGACGGGGCTGGCCTCCGCGCTGGCCGCCATCCACGACGCCGGCATCGTGCACCGGGACCTGAAGCCCGGCAACGTCATGTTCCTGGAGAACGGCGAGCCGGTCGTCATCGACTTCGGCATCGCGCAGGGCGTCGACGCGACGCGGCTGACCGCGACCGGCCTCGTGATCGGCACCCCCGGCTACCTCGCCCCGGAGATCATCGAGGGTGAGGACGCCGGCGCGCCCGCGGACGTCCACGCCTGGGCCGGCACGATCGCGTACGCCGCGACGGGGCGGGCGCCGTTCGGCGGCGGCACGTTCGAGTCGATCTTCTACAAGATCATGGAGGGCCGTCCGGACCTGGACGGCGTGCCCGAGGCGCTGCTCCCGGTCGTCCGGGCGGCGATGGCGCGCAACCCGGCCGAGCGGCCGACCGCGCACGCCCTCGTCGAGCTGACCCGGCGCATCGACGTCAACAGCACCCGGCTGGACCCGCCGTCGTCCCAGACCAAACGGCTCACCGCCGTCTCGTCCCCGCCGCCGTCGCCACCGGCACCGGCCCGCCCGCGCGACTTCGTCGGGCAGCTGCCCCCGGCGCCGCCGCCTCCGCCTCCGCAGCAGTACGCGCGTTCCCCGTACGGCGCGCCGGGGCCGCAGCAGGGCTCGCCGGGGTACGTGCCGCGCCCGCCGAAGCCGCCGCGGCCGGACGAACCGAAGCCATACGGCGTCTACCGGTTCCTGAGCCTGCTGCTCCTCGTCGCCGCGATCGGGCTGTCCCTGGTGACGCCCACGCTGGCGCTCGTCGTCGTGCTCGCCGTGCTGCTCGTCCTGCGGACCGCCGACCGCGGCCACAAGGAGCTCACGTCCAAGCGCACCCGGCGCGGACCGCGCTCGGGCGACCTGGTCGCGGTCATCGCCAAGTCGCCGTTCACGGCGGTGCGCGCGGCGCTGGGCATGCTGCTGGTCAGCCCGCTGGCGATCATGGCCGGTGTCATCGTGCTGCTCATCGGGCTGGCCGCCAAGACGGCGCTGACGATCCCGCACGCGGTCGCGCTGGGCACCGCGGCGTTCGTGATCGTGCAGTGCCTGGGGCCTGGCAGCGAGCCCCCACGCCGTCAGCTCGCGCGGTTCTGGGGAGCCGCGCTGCCGAGGCGGAACCAGGCCCTGATCGCGCTGGCGGTCATCGGATTCGTCGTCTTCCTGCTCGTGTCGTTCGCGCTCAGCCAGACGCCGGACCTGCGGCCCTTCGCGACCGGGTCGTCGATGCGCGACCTCGCCCACCTCCGCTCCGGCATCCGGAGCCTGCTCGGCGGCTGACCAGAGGCAACCCCTGACCAGAGCCGACGCCTGACCAGGGGCGGCGCCCGACAGAGGAAGATCGAACGATGCCAGTGGAGGACGTCCCGGTGGACAAGGTCGGCCCCTACCGACTCGTCGCGGCCCTCGGCGAGGGCGGGATGGGCGTGGTCCACCGGGCGGTCGACGACGCCGGCCGCGAGGTGGCCCTCAAGGTCGTGCGGGCCGAGTACGCCGAGGACCTGACCTTCCGGCGGCGGCTGGCCCGCGAGGTCGACACGATGCGGCGGGTGCGCAGCCCGTACGTCGCCGAGGTCCTCGACGCCGACGTCGCCGCCGAACGCCCCTACATCGTCACCCGCTTCATCGACGGCCACCCGCTCGACGGTGTGGTCCGCGCGGCCGGGCCGCTGTCCGGCGGGCCGCTGGCACGCGTGGCGATCGGCCTGGCCGAGGCCGTGGCCGCCATCCACGAGGCGGGCGTCGTCCACCGGGACCTCAAGCCGAACAACGTCATGATGGTCGACGGCGCCCCGGTGGTCATCGACTTCGGCATCGCGCACGCGGCGGACGCGACGCGGCTCACCCGGACCGGCCTGGTCGTCGGCACGCCGGGGTACCTCGGGCCGGAGATCCTCGACGGCAGGCCGCCGGGCCCCGCCGTCGACGTGTACGGCTGGGCGGCGACCGTCGCGTTCGCCGCGACCGGCCGCGCGCCGTTCGGCGGCGGCTCGCTGGAGGCGGTGCTGGCCCGGATCCTGTCCGGCAACCCCGACCTCGACGGCGTGCCGCCGGCCCTCGAACCGCTGCTGCGCGCGACCCTCGCCCGCGAGCCGGAGGCCCGGCCGCCGGCGGCGGAGCTCGCGGGCCTGGTCCGCGCGCTCGACCTGGGCGCCCCACCGCCCATCGCCGCGACGGCCCTCGGCCCGGCCGTCGACGCCGCCGGTCCCGCCGGCGCGCCGCAGGACTCCCGGTCCTCCGGCGGCATCGGCACGCCGGCGGATTCCCGGTCCTCCGGCGGCACCGGCGGGCCGGCGGGCTCGCGGGCTTCCGGTCCCGCCGGGGCGGCGCCGGACTCCCCGGCCTCCGGCCCCGGCGCGGCGGCACGCGTTCCCGAGCCGCAGGCGAGCCCGGCGGCCGGGCCGGTCCCGGCCTCTCCCGGAGGGGCCCCGCCTCGCCAGGCGCCGCGCGTGGCGCTCGGCTGGTACAAGCTGCTCGCCTACCTGGCCATCGTCACGGCCGTGGCGGCCTGTGCCGTGGTCCCCATCGTCGGCCTGCCCGTCGTGGTGGCGGCCGTCTGGTACCTGCGGGCGGGGGACTCGGCCGTCCGGTCCCGCCGGGTGCCGGTACGCGGCGCCCAGGACCTCGTGCTGGCGCCCTTCCGCCTGCCGGGATCGCTGGGCCGGTCCACCGCGGCGCTGGTGCCCGCCCTGCTGTACGCGGCCGTGGCGGCGGCGGTGACCGGCGCGGCGCTGATCGCCTGGACCGCCTGGCACGACGTCGACTGGCCGGACGCCGTCATCCGGTGGAGCGCGGCGGTGTTCGCGGCGGTGACGCTCGCCGGGCCCGGCGTCATGGGGCCGCGCCGCCAGGCGGTCCGGCTGCTGTCGGCGCTGGCCCGGAGCCGGGCGCAGGCCGCGTCGGTGGGCCTGTGCCTCGCCGGGATCACCGCGCTCGCGGTCGCGGCGGGGTGGCTGCTCCGCCCGCGGTGGTGGCCGATCGGTGACCGGGCGGGCGCCATCGTCGATCTCACGGACACGATCGCCGGGCTCCTGCACCGGTGACGCGCGAGGCGTCCCCGCTCGGGGCGGCATGCGCCCTCCGGATGCGCGCGGCGTGTCGGCCGCGTCGCGCGGGATGGACCCCCGCGGCGCGGTAGTGTGGCACCGCCTTCGACGTCCGCCCGATGCGGGACCCCAGCGACTTTTTCCGAGGAGGGAACGGCGTTTCTCGCCGGCCAGGCGGCCGGGATGCGCGCCGCGCGCCGATGACGTGGGATGAGACATCCGGCGTGGTCTCCGACCCGCCTCGGGAGGGCGGGGAGACCGTCGACGCCGTCGTCGAGGGCTGGTCACGACTCCTCACGTACCTCGTCGTCGCCAGCGTGTTCGGGATCGCCGTCATCACGCCGTTCTTCGGGCTCCTGCTGGCGCTGGCGGGCGCGTCGTACCTGCGGGCCGGGCAGTTCCACGCGCGAAAACACCCCGCCACCCCGCTGCGGCTGACGGTCGGCCCGCTGACCGCGCCGCTGGACCTCGTCCGCGGTGTCGTCGGGACGCTGCTGACCGTGCCCTACGCCGCGGTGTTCGCCGTCCTGGTGCCGATGGTGATCATGGCGGCGGCGGCCGCCGACGTCCAGGTCGCCCCGCTGGTCGCGGCCGCCTGGGGGGCCGGGGCCGCGGCGTACGTCCTGCTGGCCGCGCCGGGCGTCCGGGCGCCGCGCCGGCATCTCCAGCAGGTCTTCACCGCGCTCGCGTACGGCCCGCGCCGGATCGCGGTCATCGGAGCGCTCCTGTGCGCGGTGACGCTCGCCGTCCTGGCCGGCGCGATCGTCCTGCGGCCGAGCTTCGCCCCCATGTACGAACTGGAGAACTCCATCGCCCAGGAGCTCTCGCGATTCCAGGACTCCATCCAGCAGCGCGTGTCGTGACCGGGGACCGGCCGGGCCGGGCATTTACGATCTTGCGGTAGCCCGTCGACCGCGGAATCCCCCCCATGACGTCCCTGCGCGAGAGTCTCGGCCCCTACCGGCTCCTGGAGGAGATCGGTGTCGGTGGCATGGGCGAGGTGCATCTCGCGCTGGCGCCGGACGGCAGCACGGTCGCGGTCAAGATCCTGCATCCCGCCGTCGCCCGCGACCCGCTCGCCCGCCGCCGCCTCGAACGCGAGGTCGCGACCATGCGCCGGGTCCGCAGCGCGTACGTCGCCGAGGTGGTCGACGCGGACTTCACCGGACGCCGTCCGTACGTCGTCACGAGGTACGTCCAGGGCCGCTCCCTCGACCTGCGGGTACGCCGCGAGGGCCCGCTCCGCGGCGCGGCGCTGCCGACGATGGCGCGCGGGCTGGCCCGCGCGCTGCACGTGATCCACGCGGCCGGGGTCGTGCACCGCGACCTCAAACCGGCCAACGTGATCATCGTCGACCGCGATCCGGTCGTCATCGACTTCGGTCTCGCGCACGTCCTGGACGCGACCCGGCTGACGCGTACGGGCATGGCGATCGGCACGCCCGGCTACCTGGCGCCGGAGATCCTCGACGGGGAGCGGGCCGGGCCGGCCGCCGACGTCTTCTCCTGGGCCGGGACGGTCGCGTTCGCGGCCACCGGCCGCTCGCCGTACGGGCCGGGGCCCGCGCAGGCGATCTTCTCCCGCGTGCTGCGGGGAAGGCACGACCTCCGCGGCGTCCCGGGCGAGCTGCGGGCGATGCTCGAGGCCGCGCTGGCGATCGACCCGGAGGCGCGCCCGGGCACCGGCGACCTCCTGGAGGCGTTCGCCGCACGGCGCCGACCCCGGCCGGCGGCGGTGTCGCGCGGCCCCCGGCCGGTCGCCGCCCCGGACGCGCGACCGGCGCGGGACCCTCGTGCCGCGCCCGACGTCGTGCCGGCGTGGGACGTCACGCCGGCGCGGGAGGTTCGGGGCGCGGCTGAGGGCACGCCGGCGCGGAGCGTTCGCGGCGCGCCGGACGTCGTGCCGGGGCCGGACGCTCTCGCCGTTCCGCCGGCGGGGGACGCTCCCGCCGCGCTCGACGCCTCGACGGACGCCCCGGAAGCCCCGGCGGCGGGCGGTGCTCCGGGGCCCGACGGTGTTCCGCCGGGGGAGCGGCCCGCCGGGCCGGGTGCCGGGGAGCGGCGCCGCGGCCTGCCGATGCGCCTGCTGCGCGGGGCGGCGGCGCTCGCCGTGCCGGCGGCCTGCTACGCCCTGCCGGTCCTGGCCGTCGGGACGATCCTGTCGGCCTGCGCCGCCGGCTACACGTGGGACGCCGTGGCCCGCGCCCGCCGCCGGACGGCGGCACGGGTCGGCCGGCTTGCCCGTCTCGGCTCGGTGCTCGCCGCGCTCGTCGCGGTCCCGGCGCAGACGGTGGTCCGGCTGGTGGCGCTGGTCGTCGCGATGGTCGTGGGGTACGGCGCTGTGCTGGGAATCACCTGGTGGTCGGTCGTGCCGCGCGAGCGGGCCCTGGCGCTGCCCCTCGGGGTGCTCATGGTGGTGGCGGCGGTCGTGCGCGCACGCTACGGCGGTGAGCGCCGCGTTGCCCGGCTGGTCCTGGCGGTCCTGGCCGCCGGAGCGCTGGCGCTGGCGGTGGTGGGGATCCCGTTTCCGGCGTGGTGGCCGTTCACCGCACCGTGAACGGGGTGGACGGACTTTTGCACAGTCGCTACCCGTGGGTAACATCGGGGGCGACACGAGGGGACGCCCCGGAGCCGAACCACCTTCGGGTGTTTGGCAGGCTTAGGGCGTCCAACGCGTCAGCCCGCGTCGCCCGCAGGGACGGCGCCCGTCGTGCCGGAGGAGCGCGTAGATGAAGTGTGCAGGGAGGGCGGACACCATATGAACATCGTCGTCTGCGTGAAGCAGGTTCCCGACACGGCGACCGAACGCAAGCTGCGGTCCGACGACAAGACCCTCGACCGCGAGGCGGCCGACGGCGTCATCAACGAGCTCGACGAGTACGCCGTCGAGGAGGCCCTGACCCTCAAGGAGGCCCACGGCGGTGAGGTGACCGTCCTCACCATGGGCCCGGAGAAGGCCACGGAGTCGATCCGCAAGGCCCTGGCCATGGGCGCCGACAAGGCCGTCCACGTGTCGGACGAGGCGCTGCACGGCTCGGACGCGCTGTCGACCTCGTACGCGCTCGCGCAGGTGCTCAAGAAGATCGGCTTCGACATCGTCATCCTCGGCGCGGAGTCGACCGACGCCCGTACCGGGCTGCTGGCCTCGATGCTGTCCGAGCGGCTCGGCGTACCCCAGGTGACGCTGGCGAACAAGGTCGAGATCGACGGGTCCTCGCTCAAGGCGCAGCGGCTCACCGACTACGGCTTCGACCGCGTCGAGGCGAGCCTGCCCGCCGTCGTCAGCGTCGTCGAGAAGATCAACGAGCCGCGCTACCCCTCGTTCAAGGGGATCATGGCGGCGAAGAAGAAGCCGGTCGAGAAGCTCGCCGTCGCCGACGCCGAGATCGACGCCGCCAAGGTCGGGCTCGCCGGGGCCTCGACCGAGGTCGTCGACTTCGCCGACGCGCCACCGCGCGAGAAGGGCCAGATCGTCAAGGACGAGGGCGACGGCGGCGTGAAGGTCGCCGAGTTCCTCGCGTCCAAGAAGTTCATCTGAGAGGCGGGGAAATGGCGGAGATTCTCGTCCTCGTCGACCATGTCGACGGAGAGGTCAAGAAGGTCACCTTCGAGCTGCTGACGCTCGCGCGCCGGCACGGCGACGCCGCGGCGGTATGGGTCGGCCCGGGCTACGAGGGCGCCAAGGACAAGCTCGCGGAGTACGGTGCGGCCAAGGTCTACGTCGCCGCCGACGAGGAGCTGACCTCCTACGTCGTCGCGCCGAAGGCCGAGCTGCTGGCTCAGCTCGTCGCCGAGAAGTCCCCGGCCGCGGTCCTCGTCGCCGCGACGGGCGAGGGCAAGGAGATCGCGGGGCGTCTCGCGGTCAAGACCGAGTCCGGCGTGCTCACCGACGTCGTCGACGTCGCGGACGGGTTCGTCGGCGAGCACTCGATCTTCGGTGGCGCGATCGTCTCGCACGCCAAGGTGATCAAGGGCACGCCGATCATCGCGGTCCGCCCGAACTCCACGGCCCCCGAGGCCGCGCCGTCGACGCCCGCCGAGGAGCAGGTGTCGGTGACGCTGTCCGACGCGGCCAAGGCCGCCAAGGTCGTCGAGAAGGTCGTCCAGGAGAAGGGCGAGCGCCCGGAGCTGACCGAGGCCGCGATCGTGGTCTCCGGCGGCCGGGGCGTCGGCGGCGCCGACAACTTCAAGCTCATCGAGGAGCTGGCCGACTCGCTCGGCGCGGCCGTCGGCGCCTCGCGCGCCGCGACCGACGCCGGCTGGTACCCCCACACCTTCCAGGTGGGTCAGACCGGCAAGACGGTGTCGCCCCAGCTGTACATCGCGGTGGGCATCTCCGGTGCCATCCAGCACCGGGCCGGCATGCAGACCTCCAAGACGATCGTCGCGATCAACAAGGACCCGGACGCGCCGATCTTCGAGCTGGTCGACTACGGCATCGTCGGCGACCTGTTCCAGGTCGCCCCGCAACTGACCGAGGAGATCACCAAGCGCAAGTGACCTCGCGCGCGACGACGCCCCGGCGGATCCATCGCCGGGGCGTCGCCGTGTCCGGGGAGCGTCAGTGCGCGGTCGGGGTGGGCACGGGCGCCCCCGGCGACGGCGGGCCCTCGTGCACCTGGCGGGTCGGCCCGACCCACAGCATGACCTGGCCCTGCGCCCACGGGTCGGCGTCGTGCACGAACCATCCCGGCTTCACCTTCGCCGGCGGCACGCCGTACTGGTACGGCCGGTTGTCGCCGTTCGCCGCCACGTACCGGTACTGCGGCACGGTGACGTGCCGCTTCTTCAGCATCGCGAGGACCTCGGCGACCGTGCGGCCGCGGTACGTCAGCCCGTGCATCACCTCGCCCGGCGCGTCGGCCGGGGCGGTGGAGGAGTACTGCTCGCCGGGCCGGGCCGCCCGCCCGAACACCTCCATCGAGTGCGCCTTGTAGTCGAGCGGGATCTTCAAGCCGACCGGGCAGTCGCCGCCGCCCCCGGTGCGGCACCTGCCCCGCGCCGTGATCACCTTGATCGCGTCACCCTCCGACTCCGACATCACCACCGTGCCGACGATCGACGGGGACACCGGGACCAGCCGCAGGTCGATGTTCATGCCGTGCGCGGCGAACTCCTTCCGGTACCGCGCCGGATCGGCGAGCGGGTCCTTGACCTTGACGATCAGGTACCGGCCCTGGGTGGAGAAGGTCAGCGCCGCCAGCTGGACCCTCGGCGCGCCGCTCCGCGTCGTCTGCGGTGTCTGCCTCCGCGGGGCCGGTGAACCGGACAGCACGGACGCGGCGACGACGGACGCGGCGACCGCCGCGCCGGCCAGCGGCAGGCCGATGACCAGGGTCCGGCGGCGCCGTGCCGGTCGTTCCTCCGGCACGGCGGTGGACGTGATCCGGTCGGCCAGGTCGCTTCTCGTCCCGGGGCTCACCATGCGGGCCGCCTCCTCGTCCGTGACGGGCGCGAGCCGCCCGATCAGCTCCTCGTGCTTCATGCGTGCTCCCCCTTCGCGACGCGCGCTCGGTGGTGGTGGGTCTCCGCACGGGATTCCCGGGCCTCCTGGTCCGCGAGCGCGCGGGCGAACCGCTTGCGCGCCCGGTGGAGCCGGATCCGTACGGCGTTGCGCGAGCAGCCGAGCACCGTGGCGATCTCCCCGGCGTCCAGGCCCTCCCAGCCGACCAGCGACAACAGCTCCCGATCGTCCTCGGACAGGCCGCGGAACGCCTCCGCGACGGCGCCGGACCCATCGCGGTCCTCGGCGGGACGGATCACGGGTCCCAGCTCGGCCCGCAGCCGGTCGCCGAGCGCGCTGCGCCGCCGTTCACCCCGGCGGTGGTTGGCGAGGACCCGCCTGGCCACGCCGTAGAGCCAGGGACGCGCCCCGTCTCCGGCGGGAACGTCGTCGAGACGCCGCCAGGCGATCAGGAAGGTCTCGGCGAGGACGTCCGCGGCGTCGTGCCCGTTCTCCGCGCGGCGCATGACGTATCCGAGGACCGGGTCATGACAGGCCGCGTAGATCTCCGCGAATCTTCGCCTTCTCTCGTCGAGAGGTTCCAAGCCCCTCTCCTCTCGGTCGGTGTCCCGCGCGAGGTGCGCTCACCTACAGACCTGTCCGGCCGACCCGTACCATTTCGCGAAATGATCACCTATGTCCGGGCAGCGCGTCGCTCCTGGCGGGAGCCGCGCCGGGATCCGTACTGGCTCGCGGGCGCCTTCCTCCTCGCGTACGCGGTGCTGTCGCTCGCGCGGTACCGGCGCATGGAGACGCTGTCCTGGGACCTGGGGATCTTCGAACAGGCCGTCCGGGGGTACGCGCACCTGCGCGCCCCGATCGCCGACATCAAGGGCCCCGGCACGAACGTCCTCGGCGATCACTTCAGCCCGATCGTCGCGCTGCTGGCGCCGCCGTACCGGATCTTCCCGACGCCGGTCACGCTGCTCGTCGCCCAGGCCGCGCTGTTCGCCTTCGCCATCGTCCCGATCACGCGGGTCGCCGCGCACCTCCTCGGCCGCCGACAGGGCCTGGCGATCGGCGCCGCCTACGGGCTGTCCTGGGGCGTCCAGCGCGCGGTGCAGTTCGACTTCCATGAGATCGCGTTCGCCATGCCGCTGCTCGCCCTCTCGCTGGAGGCGGTGCTGCGCGGGCGGTGGTGGGCGGCGATGGCGTGGGCGCTCCCGCTCGTCCTCGTCAAGGAGGACATGGGGCTCACGGCCGCCGCGATCGGCTGTGCGGTCGCCCTGCGGGCACGGCGGGACCCCGCGCGCGCCCGTGTCATCCCCTGCGCGGTCGCGCTGGTCGCCTTCGGCGTGGCGTCGACCGTCCTCGCCCTCCTGGTGGTGATCCCGGCGTTCAACGGCGGCGGCGACTACGGGTACTGGCAGAAGCTGACCGGCCACGGCGTGCACGGCGCCCGCCATGTGCCGCCCGGCGTCGCGATCCGCACCGTGCTGTGGACCCTGGTGCCCACGAGCGGCCTGTACGCGCTGCGGTCCCCGCTCGTCCTCGTCGCCGTGCCGACGCTGGGCTGGCGCCTCGCCTCACAGGACGAGCACTACTGGGGGATCCACTGGCACTACAGCGCCGTGCTGATGCCGGTGGTGCTCCTCGCGCTCGTGGACGCGGTCGCACGGACCCGTGCCCGTACGGACGGGCCGCGCTGGACACGGGCGTGCGCGGCCCGGCTCCCGGCCGCCGTCGTGGTCGCCGCCCTCGCGCTCACGACGACCCTTCCCCTCGGGGCTCTCCTGCACTGGGGGACGTACCGGGTGGACGCCCGGACCGTCGCCGTGAAGAGACTGCTCCGGAAGATCCCGGACGGCGCGACCGTCGAGTGCGACGTCCCGCCGATCAGCCGGCTGACCCGCCGTACGACCGTCTACTGGATCGGCGACGCCAAGGGCGTGACCCCGGACTACCTCACGTTCTCCCTGCGGTCGCTGCCCAGCGGGGATCCTCTCGGCTTCGCGCGCGCCCTCCACCCCACCGCGAACTACCGCGAGGTCGCCCGGGCCGGGGGCTACGTCGTCCTCGCCCGGGAGCGGGGGAGCGGGGCCACCTGGACGGGATCCTGAGAACGGCGGGCGCCGGCCGGACGCTGATCCACGCATACGGCATCCACCTGAATCAGCACCAAATCTGACGTTTCGGTTGACGCGTGATGACGGATCGGAGCAGGCTTCCCCGAGTCATTTTCGATCTTGGGGGATTCGTCGAATGTTCGACCGACGTCGCGTGATCGGCGCGGGGGCCGTGCTGGCGGCCGCCATCGGCACCGGAGCCGTTCTCGCGCAGCAGCACCGGTCCTCGCCCGCCGTGGGACTCCAGGCGGCCTCCGCGCCGACCCGGCAGGCGGCGTTCGCCGCCGCGGGGAAGCGGTACAAGGTGCCGGTGAGCGTCCTGCTCGGGGTCTCCTACCTGGAGTCGCGATGGGACGCCAACGAGGGCCTGCCCAGCACGAGCGGCGGGTACGGCCCCATGCACCTCACCCAGGTCGCCGCCGCGCCGGGGGTCAGGGCGGAGCAGGGCGACGGCGACGACCCCGCCGCCTCGGCGGCGCCGACGGCGGCCGCGGCCCCGGATGAGCAGACGATCCCGGTGGCCGCCCGGCTGACGGGGATCGACGCGGGCCGGCTCCGCACCGACCCGGCCGCCAACATCCAGGGCGGCGCCGCCCTGCTCGCGAAGTACCAGCGGGACGCGGGCGGGCCGCTCGCCGCCGACCCGGCGCGGTGGTACGCCGCCGTGACCCGCTACGGGGGGAGCGGGTGGTTCGCCGACCAGGTCTTCTCGGTGATCCGCTCCGGCGAGTCCCGGACCACCGACGACGGGCAGCAGGTCACCCTGACGGCCGATCCGAAGGCCGTACCGGCGGGCGCGGCCACGCGGACCGCCGCGAGCGCCGCCGCCGCGACCGACTGCCCGGCGAGCCTGAAGTGCGAGTGGATCCCCGCGCCGTACAAGCAGCTCGACCCGAAGGACCCGTCGAAGTTCGGCAACCACGACGTGGCCGACCGCCCGGCGAAGCAGAAGATCGACTACATCGTCATCCACGACACCGAGTCGTCTTACGCCTCGGCCGTGAAGTCCGTCAAGGACCCGGCCTACCTGGGCTGGCACTTCACGATCCGCTCGAAGGACGGGCACGTCGCGCAGCACGTGCGGGTCAAGGACGTCGGCCGGCACGCCGGGAACTGGTACATCAACTCCAAGTCGATCGGCGTCGAGCACGAGGGCTACGTCGCCAAGGGCACGTGGTACACCGAGGCGATGTACCGCGCCTCGGCGACGCTGGTCCGCCACCTGGCCGCGACCTACGGCGTCCCGCTGGACCGGGGGCACATCCTCGGCCATGACAACGTGCCCGCCCGGGTCATGGACACCGTGTCCCAGATGCACCAGGACCCCGGCCCGTACTGGGACTGGGCGCACTACTTCAGCCTGCTCGGCAAGCCGCTCAAGGGCTCGGCGAGCCTCCACGGCCGGGTGATGATCCTGCCGAGCTACGCCGAGAACAAGGTCACCTACACCGGCTGCGACGCCGCGCACCCGAGCGCCAAGTGCCCGGCGCACGGCGGTGCGTCGATCATGCTGCGCACGAAGCCGAGCTCGACGGCCCCGCTGGTCAAGGACATCGGCGCGCACCCGAGCACGGGCGGAAAGGCGACGACGAGCGTCTACGACCACTCCGCCCGCGCGTCGACCGGCCAGACCTACGCCGTCGCGGAGAAGAAGGGCTCGTGGGTGGCGATCTGGTACCTCGGGCAGAAGGCGTGGTTCTACAACTCCACGAGCAAGCGCCGGGCGGTCGCGGCCCCCGGCCTGGTCGCCACCCCGAAGACGTCGTCGGCCAAGATCTGGGGGATGGCCTACCCGGAGGAGTTCCCCGCCGGGGTCACGCCGCCGTCGGACAAGAAGGCCGCGCCGCTGAAGTACACCTTCGCCAAGGGCCAGAAGTACGCCGTCATCGGCAGCGAGACCGGTGAGTACTTCCACTCGGTGACGTACGACCCCGCCAAGCACATCGTGGTCACCGGCCCGCAGAAGTACTACGAGATCCAGTTCGGCCACCGCGCCTACTTCGTCAAGGCCGAGGACGTGACGGTCTCCACCGTCTCCTAACGGACGGCGAACGCGGCACGCCGTGGCCCCCGGGAGCCACGGCGTGCCGCGCTCACTCAGTGCCGCCGCGCCCTCGCCGCCGGGCTCTCGTGCCAGAGCCGGTCCAGCGCCGTCACGGCGTAGACATGGCTCCTGCCGGGCTCGGCGGTCGGGTCCGTGAAGGACGTTCCGCCGGTCACGGCGATCCGCGAGGCGTCGCCGGCGCCGCACCGGGCGGCGGCCGGGCCGTCGAACCGGTACACCGCGTACCGCGCCGCGCCCGCGACGGGCCGCCAGGTCACGGTGGAGCCCGTCACGGCGGGATGCGGCCGCTGCGGGGCGTGCCCGCCGAGCCTCGGCATCAGCGGGACCAGCGCCGGGCGGGCGTAGTGGTCGGCGACCATCCGGCTCACCCCGCCGATCCGGTCGGCGTCCATGTCCTTGGCGCTGAAGTGGATGTCCCCGGCCACCTGCGGGTAGCCCCGGTCGAACGTCAGGTGCCGGGACAGCTCCGCCGGGTCCTGCCACGGCGCGGCCTGCCCCGCGGCGCCCTCACGGTAGTCGGCTTGGCCGATGTAGAGCTGCACGCCGGTGCCGTCGACCTGGCGGGCCCACCAGGGGACGAGCTTGGCGTAGTCGGCCACGGTGAACCCGATGTACCAGTAGATCTGCGGAGCGATGTAGTCGATCCACCGCTTCTTCACCCAGCCGCGGGTGTCGGCCGAGATCGCGGTGTAGGACTCCAGGCCGTTCGTGTCCGAGCCTTCGGGATCGGAGCTCTTGTTGCGCCAGATGCCGAACGGGCTGACCCCGAACTTCACCCACGGCTTGAGGGCGTGGATCCGGTGGTCCATCTCCCGTACGAGCAGGTCGATGTTGTGCCGCCGCCAGGAGGCCTTGTCCGTGGACCCGGAGCCGTACTCGGCGTACGTCGCGTCGTCGGGGAAGTCGGCGGTGCCGCTCGGATAGGGGTAGAAGTAGTCGTCGAAGTGGACGCCGTCGATGTCGTAGCGGCGTACCGCGTCGAGCATCGCCCGCTCCACGAAGCGGCGGACGGCGGGGATCCCGGGGTCGTAGTAGAGCTTGCCGGCGTAAGGGTGGACCCAGTCCGGGTGTCGCCGGGCCGGATGGTCCGGGGACAGCAGGCTCGGATCGGCCTTCATCGACACCCGGTACGGATTCATCCAGGCGTGGAACTCCAGACCGCGCGCGTGCGCCTCCCGTACGAGGAAGGCGAGCGGGTCGTATCCCGGGTCCTTGCCCTGCGTCCCGGTCAGGTACTGCGACCACGGCTCGTACGGCGAGGGCCAGAACGCGTCGGCGGTCGGCCGCACCTGGACGAACACCGCGTTCAGGTGGCGGGCCACGGCGTTGTCCAGCAGCCGGCGGTACTCCGCCTGCTGCCGGGCGACGGACAGACCGGGCGCGGACGGCCAGTCGATGTTGGTGACGGAGGCGATCCATACGCCCCGCAGCTGCCGGCCGGCGGTGGCCGGGGCGGGGCAGGAGGCGGTGCGGGCGCCGGCGGGAGTGGTGAGCGGCCCGGCGGCGAGTGCGCCGCCGAGCAGCGTGGCGGTGGCGAGAGACAGGACACGGCGAAGGATCATGAAGCTCTCTCCTCAGGCTTTGGAAGAGAACTTACGATCATCGGCTATGCGATGTAAATCATTCACCGCGCCTGTCGTGTCGGCCGTGCGCGTCGTACCGGCCCGCGGCCTGACCGGCGGGCGGTACGACGCTCGGACCACGTGCCGTCAGGCCGCGAGGCGTACGGGCTCGGGCTCCACGTCCGGCTCCGGCTCGGCCGCCAGGATCATCAAGCGGCGTGCCGGGACGAACCGGGCACTGGCCGCGATCAGCAGCGCGAGGACGACCGCGAGGCCGAGTCCGACCCGCAGCGAGGCCGCGTCCGCCAGGAACCCGATCACCACGGGCCCCAGGACGAGGCCGCCGTACCCGATCGCGCTCACCTGGCCCACCGCTGCGGCGGACCGCCCGGGCACGATCGAGCCGGCCACCGAGATCGTCGTCGGCACCACGGTGCAGACCATCAGCCCGGCGAGCCCGAATCCGACCAGCGCGAACGGCGTCGCCGGCGCGAGGACGACGACCGAGACGGCGACCGCCGTGCCCAGTCCCGCGTACGTCAGCAGCCGGCGCGTGCCCAGCCGGGCGCGGACGCGGTCGCCGACGAGCCGGCCGGCGAGCATGGCGGCCTCGAACAGCGGGTAGGCCAGGGCGGCGACCGACTGGGTGGCGCCGAGTTCACGGTTGAGGAACAGCCCGCTCCAGTCCGCGATCGTGCCCTCCATCATGAAGGCGACGAACGCCAGCGCGCCGATGAGGTAGACGACGAGCGGCAGCCGCGCGCGGCCCCGGCCCGCGGAGGCGGGCGCCCTGTCGTCGATGTACGTGCGGCCCACGACGATGATCGGAGCGAGGGCGATGATCGCACCGCCGACGAGCGTCTCACCGAACGACAGCCCGGCCGAGGCGCTGAAGGAGCCGATCAGGCCCCCGGAGATGGCGCCGGCGCACCATCCGGCGTGCATGCCGTTCATGATCGGCCGCCCGTAGGAACGTTCCACGGCGCTGCCCTGGGCGTTCATCCCGATGTCGGTCAGGCCGAACGTCATGCCGAACAGCGCGACCGCGGCGAACAGCAGCGGCCGGGTGGGCGCCAGGCCGATCAGCGCCACGCTGACCGCCGTCAGCGGTGCCGCGATCCGCAGGACGGCCGTGCCGCCGAGCCGCGCCATGACGCCGCGCAGCCCCTGCATCGCGATGATCGCGCCGATCCCCCAGACGAGGATGGCCGTCCCCACGTCGCCCTCGCTCATCCCGAACTTGTCCGCGAGGGCCGGCGTCCGTGACACCCAGACTCCGCAGAGCATGCCGGCCAGGGCGAACGTCAGCACGGTGCCCAGGCGGGCCCGGACGAGGACGCGAGACGTCATGATTTCACCTCTCTCTTTGTGCCGTGGTGCGCACGGAAGGACCGGCGCCCGCGATGGGCGCCGGTGTGGTCGTGGTGGGTCGGCCGGTGCGGTCCGGCCGTGGTGGTCGGCTTGCTAGAGCGTGCCGAGCAGCCGTTCGCGCAGCGTCTCCAGCTGCGCCTCGTCATAGAGGCCGGGGTCGTGCATCACGACCTCCCACAGCCCCTCGGCCGCCAGTCGCGCGATCTGGGCGGCGACCGGATCCGGGTCGTCGGCGGGGTCCCGGTCGTGCCAGCGGTGCATCGCCTCGCGAATCTGGGCGAGCAGGGCCGGGTCGGCCGCCGCCGCGCTGACCGTCGCCCATCGTCGGAGCAGCCGCGACTGGTCGCGGTCCATGACGACGGCGAAGTTCGCCTCGACGAAGGCCCGCGTGTACGACCCGGGGCCGCCCGTCTCGTACGAGGCGATCAGCGCGTCGAACTCCTCGATCAGCCGCTCCACCAGCCCTCTGATCAGGGCCTCCTTGTTCGGGAAGTGGTAGAGCAGCCCGCCCTTGCTGACCTGGGCGCGCTCGGCGACCGCGGACAGCGTGAGCGCCTGGGTGCCCTGCTCGCACAGCAGGGCCTCGGCGGCATCGAGGAGAGCATCGCGTTTCATGACACTCGTACTATACCGTCCGGACGGTACAGTTATTCCCCAATACGGACAGACCGGGCGATGAGTGATGCAACGTCCCGCGCCGCGTCGTCGTCCAGGGGGGCGCTCCGGAACAGCAGGCGGTACCAGAGGACGCCGTACACCACGTCGTGCAGCAGGCCGAGATCCGTGCCGGCGGGAATCTCGCCGCGCGCCACGGCCTGGTTCAGGATCGTGCCCAGGGCGGCCCGGCGGCCGGCGAGGAAGTGATCGCGGAAGGTCTCGGCGAAGCCCGGATCGAGCAGCGACTGGGCCAGCAGGCCCTTCAGTATCGGCCCTTCCGACTCCTGCATCCCGTACGTCCGGCGGAGGAAGGCGGTCAGGTCGGCCTCGAGGCCGCCTTCGTCGGGGATCGGGATGCCCTCCGCCGCCACGGCGAGCAGCGCGTCCAGTGCGACCTCCGCCTTGGAGCGCCACCAGCGGTAGATCGTCTGCTTGCCGACCCCGGCCCGCGCCGCGATCCCCTCCATCGTCAGCTCGCCGTAGCCGCGCTCCAGGAGCTCGTCGTGCGTCGCCTTGAGGATCGCCTGCCGGGCCGCCTCGCTGCGCGGGCGGCCGGGGCGCCGGGTGCCGTCGGCCATGCCCCCACTTTACAAGACGGTGTGTCTCGGATTAGATTACGAGACGAAGCGTCTAGAAATTTGGAGACATGATGCGCGTTGTCGTGCTGGGCGGTACATCGGGTGTCGGACTGGCGATCGCCGAGAGCTGTGCCACGAACGGTGACGAGGTGCTCGTGACCGGGCGTGACCCGGAGAAGCTGAAGGCCGCCGCGGCGAAGGTCGCCGTGGCCGAGGCCGTGGACGGGCGGTCGGCGGAGGACGTCCGGGCGTTCTTCGCGCGGCACGGCCGGTTCGACCACCTGGTGCTCGCGCTGAGCGGGGCGAGCGGCGGAGGCCCGTTGCGGGACCTGAAGATGGACGACCTGCGGGCCGGTTTCGAGGGCAAGGTGTTCCCGCACCTCATCGCCGCGCAGGCGGCCCTCGACACGATCGCCGAGGATGGGTCGATCACCTTCATCACCTCCACCAGCGCCCAGGGCTCCATGCCCGGCACGGCGGGCCTGGCGGCGATCAACGGGGCGCTGGAGCGGGCCGTGCCGCCGCTGGCCGCCGAGCTCGCGCCGATCCGCGTCAACGCGGTCTCGCCCGGTGTGATCGACACGCCGTGGTGGTCCTTCCTGCCCGAGGAGCAGCGGCGCGAGCAGTTCGCGGCCTACGCCGAGCAGACGCCCGTCCGCAGGGTCGGCCGTCCCCAGGACGTCGCCGACGCGGTCCGCTACCTGATGGGCGCCGGCTTCGTCACGGGTCGGGTGCTCACCTGCGACGGCGGCCTGACCCTGTAGCCACGCGGCCCGCCACCGTACGGTGCCAGCCCGCACCCATCCGGCCACCCGCACCGTACGGCCACCCGCGCCGTATGGGCGTCCGGGCCGTGCCGCCCCGAAGCCGTCGGGCCCCGCCGCCGTGGCCCGACGGCGGCGGCGCGGATAGGCTGAGGCCGCCATGGTGTACCTGGATCACGCGGCGACCACGCCGATGCTGCCCGAGGCGATCGAGGCGATGACCGCGGAGCTCGCGCGCATCGGCAACCCCTCCTCGCTGCACGCCTCCGGCCGCCGGGCCCGGCGCGTCGTCGAGGAGTCGCGGGAGGTCATCGCCGAGTCGCTGGGCGCACGGCCGAGCGAGGTCGTCTTCACCAGCGGCGGCACGGAGGCCGACAACCTCGCGCTCAAGGGCATCTTCTGGACCCGCCGGAGCGCCGATCCGGCCCGGACCCGCGTGCTGGTCAGCGCCATTGAGCACCACGCCGTTCTGGACTCGGCCCAGTGGCTCGCCGACCACGAGGGGGCGAGCGTCGAGTACCTGCCCGTCGACGCCGACGGCCGGGTCCGGCCCGACGCCCTGCGCGCCGCCGTCGACCGTGACCCCGCCACGGTCGCGGTCGTCAGCGTGATGTGGGCCAACAACGAGGTCGGCACGGTCCAGCCGATCGCCGAGCTGGCCGCGATCGCCCACGAGCACGGCATCCCGTTCCACAGCGACGCCGTTCAGGCGGTCGCGCAGCTCCCCGTCACCTTCGCCACGGACGCGATGACCGTCACCGGGCACAAGATCGGCGGACCGGTCGGCGCCGGCGCACTGCTGCTCGCCAAGGGCCTCGACCCCGTGCCCGTCCTGCACGGCGGTGGCCAGGAGCGCGACGTGCGGTCCGGCACCCTGGACGCCGCCGCGATCGCCGGGTTCGCCGCCGCGATGCGCGTCGCGGTCTCTCGGCGGGCCGCCGAGGCGGAGCGCCTGGCGAAGCTCCGCGACGACCTCATCGGCCGGGTCCGCGAGGCCGTACCCGACGTCGTGCTCAACGGCGACCCCGAGGACCGGCTCCCCGGCAACGCCCACCTGTCCTTCCCCGGCTGTGAGGGCGACGCCCTGCTGATGCTGCTCGACGCCCGGGAGGTCGAGTGCTCGACCGGGTCGGCGTGTTCCGCGGGCGTCGCCGAACCCAGCCACGTGCTCCTCGCGATGGGCGCCGACCTGCCGCGGGCGCGCGGATCGCTGCGGTTCTCCCTCGGCCACACGAGCACGCAGACCGACGTCGACGCCGTCGCCGAGGCCATCGCCCCCGTCGTCGAGCGCGCCCGCCGCGCCGGCGCCGCCTGACCCGTTCGAGCGGGCCTGCCGCGTGACCCGTTCGAGCGCGCCCCCAGCCTGACCGGTTCGAGCGGCACGCCGCCTGCTCCGTTCGAGCGCCGCCCGCGCGACCCCGCCGGGCGCGTCCGCTCGGGCGACGCGTCCGCCTCAGCCCGCGGGCCAGCCGCACTCCGAGCAGAACTTCGCGTCACCGAGCTGATTACCGCAGTTCGTGCAGTACTTCTTCAGCGCCGTCGGCGCGGCGGCCATGGGAGTGCCGCAGTTCCGGCAGAACTTCCCGCCGCCGGACTCCTGATGACAGTTGTGGCACAGCCCGGTCGCCTGCTGCCGGTACTCGACGCCCTTCGTCCAGTCCTGCGCCGCGATCCTGTCGCGCACCTGGTCGACCTGGGCCGCCGCCTGCATCCCCGCGATCTCCTGGTCGAGTCGCGGCGCGCACGTCGCGCAGAGCCCGCGTTCGGCGTTCCAGCAGATCTGGTCGCAGACCCACTGCCCGCAGCGGTGGCACTGGGTGAAGTGCGGCTTCATCTGCTCGACGGCCTTGGCGAGCGCCTTGTCCCGCGTCGAGCCGCGGGTGCCGCTGCGCAGCCACTGGGCGTCGAAGCCCAGGTTGGCGGCCTTGCCGCCGACCTCACCGCCGAGCAGGTCACCGCCCATCTGCAGCAGCCGCCCGCCGAAGCCGGTCACCGAGTGCTGGAACGGCGAGGTGTAGCCGTTGCCGCAGCGCTTGCAGAAGAACTCGAACTGGTAGCCCTCGTTCGTCGAGCGGTCCTGGTAGTTGTCGGTGAAGAACACCATGTCGGCCATGTGCGCCCCCTTGGCGGCAGGTTCCCCCGGTGGATACCTGACTCAATGGGACGCACCGACCCGCGCTCGCGTCGCCGACGGCGATGGCCGGGTTCGGCCAGAACCTTACGGCTGGTACGGCTCCAGGACCTGCCACGCCGGGTCCGGCTGGGACGAGACCTTGGCCCGGCCCTCCGACCAGCCCGCCGCGAGCTGGTCGAGCTCGGCGACCGCGCCGGAGTCCGGATCGGCGTACAGGTGGAACACCCGCCGCCCGTCGCCGCTCTCGTACGCCGCCAGGACGACCCGCCGGCCCATCGCCTCGATCGCCTTCTCGAAGTCGCGGAGCGCCGACGCCGAGGGCTCGACCGGGAGCCGGTCCGGGTTCGCGTGGGCGTACGGCAGCGCCACCGAGACGTACAGGTCGCACAGCGGGTGGTCCTGCCGGTGCAGCGGGAAGCGCACGGCCACCCGCGCCGCGTGGCCCAGCGGCGTACGGCCCTCACCGGTCAGCCACGCCGGCTCGCGGAAGGGGGCCGCGATCTGCTCGACCACCGCGGACAGCATCGACGGCGGCAGCGCGTCCATCGGCTCCTCGGCGACGGCCACGACGTTGCCGATCCACCGCGCGACGTCGTCCTCGCCCAGCGCCCAGTCCAGCACGCGGTACGTGAGGGTGAGCTGCGTCTCCTCCGGCACGAACAGGAAGTCCGGATGATAGGCGGTGACGTCGACGCGGGCCCGCCGGGTGTCCGCCCGCAGGCCCAGCCGCACGTAGCTCAGGTCGAACTCGTGCTCTTCGAGCTGCAGCTTGCCCTCCAGCATGGCCGGGTCGGCGGCCCGCGCCGGGCGGTACTCCCAGCCGTCGTCCGGGGCCGCCTGATACCAGCGCTCCGCGATCCCGCGCAGCTCGCCGACCCCACCGCCGCTCACGGTCAGGCTCGGCCCGGGGCCGATCTCCCACTCGAGGTCGGGATGCATCGCCTCGATGCGCGTGGCGAGCTGCTGGGCGAGGTCGTCGGGAACGCCGTCGTTCAGCCGTTCCCGCGCCTCCGGCCACCACTCCCAGAACCGGGCGATGGCTGGGTCGGACGAAGGCGTCCCTGGAGAGCGTCGGAAGATTCCCATGGTGCGGCCAATCGTACGGCCGGCAGTGACCTCTCCAGCCTATTCAGGCCCGATTCCCCACCCGGATCTCACGACCCGGACGCCCGGCGAAAATCGCCCACAGTGACCGGCCGTACACGAAGCGACTTGACAGGCGCGCCGCTGTAGGAGAACCTAGTGACCACTAGCCGACCTCATCGGGGTCTGGAAGTGAAGCCGGGAACCCCCGCACAGCCGGGAGCCCGGCTTCGCGCATTTCTCCTGGGATTACGTCACCTCGATCAGACTCGTGTGAGGTGCGTACCACCTCGACCAGTTGTCCTTGCCCTCCACGAGGATCCCATGCGGCGCACCGTAGAGGACTTCAGAACACTCTGTGTGTGGATCGCTACAGATCGCAGTCGGGATGGGTTGTTCCTCCTGGTATGTCGTTGGCCGTGGCTGAGCGGTGGGTGGGTGGGAGCGCGTACCCTCGTGTGGGTCATGACTCTTCGCGTACTCGCCGCCATGTCGGGCGGTGTCGACTCCGCCGTGGCCGCCGCCCGTGCCGCCGAGGCCGGTCACGAGGTGACCGGCGTGCACCTCGCGCTTTCGTCCAACCCGCAGTCGTACCGCACCGGCGCGCGGGGGTGCTGCACGCTGGAGGACGCCCGCGACGCCCGCCGGGCGGCCGACGTGATCGGCATCCCCTTCTACGTGTGGGACATGGCCGAGCGGTTCGATCGCGACGTGGTTCAGGACTTCGTCGCCGAGTACGCCGCGGGCCGGACGCCCAACCCGTGCCTGCGCTGCAACGAGAAGATCAAGTTCCAGGCGCTGCTGGACAAGGCGCTGGCGCTCGGCTTCGACGCGGTCTGCACCGGCCACCACGCCCGGCTGGCCGACGGGGTACTGCGCCGCAGCGTCGACCTCGGCAAGGATCAGTCCTACGTCCTGGCCGTCTGCACGCGCGAGCAGCTCGCGCACGCGATGTTCCCGCTCGGCGACACCACCAAGGCGGAGGTGCGCCGGGAGGCCGAGCGGCGCGGGCTGGCGGTCGCCGACAAGCCGGACAGCCACGACATCTGCTTCATCGCCGACGGTGACACCCAGCGCTTCCTCGCCGACCGGATCGGCGCGGAGAAGGGCCCGATCGTCGACACGTCGGGCGAGGTCCTCGGCGAGCACGACGGGGCGTACGCGTACACGATCGGCCAGCGCAAGGGTCTGCGGCTCGGCCGTCCGGCGCCCGACGGCCGGCCGCGCTACGTCCTCGACATCTCGCCGGTGACCAACACGGTGACGGTCGGCCCGCGCGAGGCCCTCGACGTCCACGAGATCCACGGTGAGCGCCCGGTCTGGCTGGGTGAGCCGCTCGCCGCGCCGCACGACTGCCAGGTGCAGTTGCGGGCGCACGGCGAGGTGTACGACTGCACGGCGACGCCGGACGGGGACGTGCTGCGGATCGTGCTGCGCACCCCGGCGCGCGGGGTGGCCAAGGGCCAGGCGGCCGTGCTGTACGACAACGACCGGGTGCTGGGCTCCGCGACGATCGCGGCGACGTTCGCGGCGAGCGCCGTACGGGCCGGCGCCTAAGACCTCTCAGGGGCGCCGCCGGGCCGTCCGTACGATGCGCTCGAGCGCGGCGGCGTGGGCGGCGAACGCCTCGTGCCCGTGGTCGGTGAGCCGGACGAGCGTCCGGCGCGCGGTGCCGGAGCGTTCCTTGCGGACGGCCACGTAACCGGCGTTCTCCAGGGCCGTGATCTGCTTGGAGAGGGCCGAGTCGCTCGTGCCGATCGTCTCGCGGAGGAACCGGAACTCCACCCACTCGGCCGGGGCGAGCAGGGCCACGATCGACAGCCTCGCCGGCACGTGGAGGAACTCGTCGAAACCTTCCTCCATCATCGCTCCCGGCGGAGCGTCGCCTTCATCGCCCGGTTCAGCCAGGGCGTCATCAGAGCCCACGTCAGTGCCATGGCGACGGCGCCGATGGTCGAGGGGTACGCCCAGTCCGCCAGCGAGGCGACGACGTACAGCCCGATGAAGATGGTGAGCATGGCTCCCATCATCGACAGCACGAGCAGCGCCGACTTGTTCGTGTAGCGGGAGCGGCGCAGCCGCGCCTTGCGCGATCGGTTGGAGATCACGCTCAGGATGAGGAGCAGCGCGAGACCGGCGGCCTGGTAGGGCAGGCTCGGGGAGACGTAGTCGGGGACGGCGCTCACGGCGCACAGCAGGAGGGCCACGCTGACGAGGTACCACCGGGGCACCGGCCCGAGGGCGGCCTCGGTCGTCTGGTCCTCGCGGTTCCGGATCTCGCGCAGGGCGTCTTCTGGAGTCATGCTTCCTCCTGTAAGACTCACTTTCCTCTCAGGAAAGTAGCACGTGCTTTCCTGAGAGGAAAGTAGGTGTGATGATCCGCCTCCGCCGCGCCGACCGCGTTAGGGTCGGCAGAATGAGATTCGGTGTTTCGACCTTCGTGACCGATGAGGGCATCGCGCCGGCCGACCTCGGCCGGGCGCTGGAGGAGCGTGGGTTCGCGTCGCTGTTCGTCGCCGAGCACACCCACATCCCGGTGAGCCGTGAGACGCCGTACCCGGGCGGCGGGGAGCTGCCGCGCATCTACTACCGCACGCTCGACCCGATCGTCGCCCTGACGGCGGCGGCCGTCGTCACCGAGCGGCTCACGCTGGGCACCGGGATCGCGCTGATCCCGCAGCGCGATCCGATCGTGTTCGCCAAGGAGGTCGCCTCGCTCGACTTCATCTCCGGCGGCCGGGCCGTGCTCGGCATCGGCGGCGGCTGGAACCGTGAGGAGATGCGCGACCACGGCACCGAGCCGAAGACCAGGATGGCCCTCATGCGCGAGCGGGTCCTCGCCATGAAGGAGATCTGGGCGAACGACGAGGCGGAGTTCCATGGCGAGTACGTCGACTTCGACCCGATGTTCTCCTGGCCCAAGCCGGTACGGACGCCGCCGGTCCTGGTCGGCGGCTGGGGGCCGAAGACGTTCGACCGGGTCCTGGAGTACGGCGACGGGTGGATGCCGATCGCCGAGGACCCCGCCCGCATCGCCGAGGGCGTCAGGGAGCTCCGCGAGCGCGCCGGACGCCGCATCCCGGTCACGGTGTACGCCGCGCCCGCGAAGAAAGAGGCCGTGGACGCGCTGATCGCCGCCGAGGTCGACGAGATCCTGCTGTACCTGCCGACCAAGCCCGCCGACGAGACCCTGAGCCGCCTCGACAGGATGGCCGAGCTCATCGCCTGACGGTCATCCGATCGCCTGACGGAACCGGTCGCCGAGGCCCGTCAGGCGGTCGACCGGCTCGTTGGCGAAGACCAGCCGCAGGTACCGGCTCCCACTGGGACCCCAGCCGTCCATGGGCGTGGCCGCCACCTTCGCCCGGTCGAACAGGTGCTGAGACAGGTCGGCCGGGCTGAGCCCCAGCGGCTCGGTGTCGATGAGCAGCGACCAGCCGCCATGTGGCCGGACGACCGGGTACGCGGCGAGTTCGCGCAGCACCGTGTCGCAGCGCCGTTTCCACTCGGCGGTGGCGGCGGCCACGTCGGCGTCGGCGTCCGACGCGTCCAGCGCGGCGGCGACGGCGTCCTGGGCGAGGCCGATCTGGCACACGACGTTCGTCAGGCCCACCAGCCGGATGTCGGCGAGGATGTCGGCCGGGCCGACGACCCAGCCGACCCGCCAGCCGATCATCCGCAGCTCCTTGGAGGCCGACCCGACGGTGATGGTCCGTCGCGCCAGCCTCTCGTGGGACGCCGGGTGGCTCGGCGGCCGGCCGTCGAACCGGATACGCTCCATCGCCGCGTTGTAGATCAGCCAGGCGTCGTGGCGCTCGCAGGCGTCCGCGAGCGCCGCCCAGTGGCGGTCGTCGAGTACGAGACCGGTCGGCATGGCCGGGCCCATCATCAGGACCGCCGCCGTACGCGGGCCGACGGCGGCCGCGAGCCGTTCCGGGTCGACGGACCAGCCCTCCGCCGTGGCCTCGGCCGGAACGAAGCGCGTCACCCCGCCCGCGAGGCGGACCCGGTTCACCAATCCGGCGTAGATGGGGTCGCACAGCACGACCTCCTGGCCCGGCTCGACCGTCGCCAGCAGGGTGTTGAGGATGCCGTTCAGTCCGCCGACCACGCTGACGCACTCGGTGGCCGGGTCGTACGCGCGCCCGGCGATCCGGCCCACGTGCGCGGCGGCCGCCGCCCGGAGCGATCGGTGCCCCTGAAACGGCAGGTAGCTGTTGGCCGTGTCGTCGTCGATGGCCGCGCGGGTCACGGCGAGCGCGACGGCGGGCGGCCGCAGGTCGGTGTCGAGGTTCTCCAGCCGCAGGAACTCCGGGTCGGCGATGGCGTCGGCGGCGTCTCCGATGACGTCCACGCCGATCCCGGGAATGTCGCGGAGCCTGGTGACGGTCATGGGCGACCTCTGTTCACTATGTCGGTACGGGCATACCACTATGCTGATACGTATGGACGTTGGGCAAGTGGTCGGCGGCAACCTACGGAGGCTGCGCACTGCGGCGGGCATCTCCCTGGCGGATCTCGCTGCGGCGGGCGGGATCAGCAAGACGACTCTCCACGGCGTCGAGCTGGGCCAGGCCAACCCGACGCTGAGCACGCTGTGGGCGCTGGCCACGGCGCTGAAGGTGCCGCTCGGCGAGCTGCTCGAAGCACCGGCCTCGGCCGTCGAGGTCGTACGGTCGACGGACGGCCGGCCCCGGGTCGAGGGCGACGCCGTCGGCGCCCGACTGCTCCATCGCATCCGGATTCGCGGCACCGTCGAGGTGTACGACATCGAGGTCGCCGGGGCGGAGCAGCGCTCGGACGCCCACCTGCCCGGCGTGGAGGAGTGCCTCGTCGTGACGGAGGGCGGCGTCACGATCGGCCCCGCGGACGCGGCGGCGGAACTCGAGGCGGGCGACTCCATCCGCTTCGACGCGGCCCGGCCGCACGTCTACCAGGGACGCGGCCCGCACAACCGCGCCGTCCTCCTGATGCTGCACCCCGAGCCCTGACCGATGGTCCGAGGCCGGCCACCACGCCTGCCTCCGGCCGGATCCCCCGCGGGGCGGACGCCCTCCCTTTCGCGGGGGAGGCGCGGGCACGGGACCGCTTGCGATCGTGAAGGCGTGACACGCAGACACCTGTCCGCACGAGGGACGCAGATGAGCACAGGCGCCGCCCCCACGTCCGAGGGTCACCCCGCTCGACGCCTCATGGCGGGGCTGCACGGCCGGACGGCGGCGGGCGTTCCCCGATGGGCGGTGCGGGCGGCGTACGCGACGACGCTGACCGTGCTGCCCTCCTGCGTCTGGCGGATCGCGGCGATCACCTTCCACGCCCCGCTGCTCGAACGGAGCACGGAGCCCGCCCCGGGCCACGGACCCGTGGTGTTCGGGGGCGTCTGGTACGTCGTCGCGCTCAGCGTCGTCAGCGAGGCACTGGCCTATCTCGCCTTCGGGCTGGTCGGCGAATGGGGTGAGAGGATCCCGCGCCGGATCCCCGGCCTGGGCGGCCGGCGGGTGCCGATCCTCGCCGCCGTGATCCCGGCGGGCCTCGGCGCCGTCGCGCTGCTGATCTTCCCGTACGCCCTGGTCATGGCGGGGTTCGGCCGGATGATCGACGGCTCTCACCACAGCGGCCTGGTCGTGCACGGATGGCAGTCCGTCGCGTTCGTCATCGCGTACGGCCCGCTCGTGGCCTGGGGGCCGCTGCTCGGCCTGCTGACCGTGCACTACTACCGCCGCCGCCGGAACCGTGAGGCTCATCCAGGCGTCGACTCTCCCGCGCCTCGCCCGGTGCGGTCGGCTGCCCAGGCGTTGAATGAGGGTCAGACTCGTGACCTTCGGAAGAGGGCGGCTGAAGATCTATGACGGCTTGGCGTAAGAGCAGCCACAGCACTGGCGCCGGTGGGACCACCGACTGTGTTGAAGTGACACGGTTCGAGGAATGAGGGTCAGTCGTCGGCCTTGGTGAGGGAGCGGATCGAGGGGCCCAGGATTTCGACGATCTGATCCGGGTCGGCGTCGGCCAGGTGATCCAGTTTGATCAGGTGCCGGCCGATGGCGACGCCGATGAGGACCGCGCTGACCACGGCGGCGCGCAGGTCGGCGTGGTCGTCGGGGATGGCCGCACTGATCCGGCCGAAATGGTCCTGGGACGCGGCTCGTACCTCATGGGCTGCCTCGGGGTGGGTGAGCATCGACCGTAGGACGGCCAACGACTCGACGGGTTCGTCCGCGAGTGAACTGCGGAGAAGATCGAGTAGTTGCTCGGCCACCTGTTCCGGTGTGCCGCCGCGGATCGGGGGAGTCCCGCGCTCGGTGGCCCGCGCGAAGAGTTTCTCCTTGCTGCCGAAGTAGTGCATGACCAGGCCCGGGTCCACTTCGGCGGCCGTCGCCACGGCGCGGATCGTGGTCCGGTCATAGCCGGTCTCGGCGAACAGCCGGCGAGCCTGCGCCAGGATCCGCGCCTCGGTGTTGCGCCGCTGCTCGGCTCTGGTGCTCACGCGGTGATTCTACGGGCGTTGAATCGCAGGCAGTTTCGTTCTACAGTCGTTGAATCAGTCGTTCAACGATTGTTCAATGGAGGTGCGAGGTGGAAGGTCCACTAGAGGTGCTGGAGCGCCGGCGGCGTGCGCTCCTCGACGGAGACATGGGGGCGTTCGCCGGTCTCTTCGCGGAGGACGGCGTGCTGGAGATGCCGTTCGTCGTCGACGGCCTCCCCTCGCGGCTGGAGGGCCGGGAGGCGATCCGGGAGTTCTCGACGCGCGCCGGCGGGATCCCGTTCGAGGTCGTCGAGCTCCGCACCGTCCAGGTCCACCAGACGTCGGACCCCGAGGTGGTGATCCTCGAACTGGTCAGCGTCGCGCGGCTCACCACCACGGGCGAGACGTTCGAGGTGCCCTGCATCCAGGTCTTCCGGATCCGCGACGGCCGGATCGTTCTCTTCCGCGACTACGTGGGCGCGAACGCGCTCCCGGACGTGACCGCCGCCTGAATCCACTCGTGCGATGACCACGAACGTTCGCCGGATCGGATGAGATGCCCGGCGCTGTCATGGGCCGGCGCTGTCGGCCGTACGGACCTCGGGAGCGGGTGGGTTCGTTACGGGCCCTGTCCCCTCAGCAGGGACTTGTTCCTGCTGAGGGGACAGCGTCGGATCGCTTGGGGCCGGCCGCGCGCCACCGGACCCGGCGAACGTCTGCGATCACCGCACTGGCTTGATCAGGAGTCGGGCGGGTCCGCCAGCCGCTTCAGCCGGGTCCAACCGGCCCAGCCACGTTCGCGCATCAGGTCCAGCATCCGCTGCGCCCGCGGGTCGGACTCGAGGGCGAGTGCGTCCAGGAGGTCGAACGACAGATCGTCGTTCGCCATCTCGCCGAGATCGATCTCGCCGGCGGCGTATGCCTGCTCGGCCATGCCGGCCATGATGTCGGCGGCTTCCCGCAGCCGCGGGTCGTCGTCGCCCGCGTCGCTTTCGACGATCTCCGACAGGACCTTGTAGAGCCGTACGACTCGCGGGTCGTCGAGCTGCGCGAGTTTTCCGGGCATGGAATCGTGGACGCGATCGGGCCAGCGAGCCACGACCAGGATCCATCCGTCCCGCTCGGCCTCCACCATCCGCTCTGACACCCCGATCTCCCGGAGCCGGTTCAGGTAGAAGACCACCTCAGAGGGGAGCGCCAGACTGTCTCCGGCGGCGAGCTGCGCGATCTGCTCTCGGCTGGTCTGAAGCCGTTCGATCTCGTCGCGCAGGTGGCTGTCGATCTCCTGGACGGCTTCGGCGAAGGCCGATTCGTCGGCTTCGAGCATCTGACCGATCTGAGACAGTGGCACGCCGGCGTTGGCGAGAGTGCGGATCTTGATGAGCGCCACGACGGCCTTCGCGCCGTACCGCCGGTAACCCGAGGCGTCCCGCTCCGGCTCCGGCAGTAAGCCGATCTGGTGGTAGTGCCGCACCGCTCGCGCCGTGACGCCGGCGTACGCCGCCAGTTGACCGATCGTCAGCATGCCGTGATCCTGCCTCAACTCGCCCGGACCCGGTCGGCGCCGGCTCAGGAGATCCTGCGACGGTAGGAGATGCCGGCGACCACGTATGCGACGACGAGGATGCCGACGCACCAGGCGAGGGCGGTCCAGAGGTCGGCGCCGACCGGATGCCGGCCGAACAGGTCGCGGATCGTGTTCACGATCGACGTGACCGGCTGGTGGTCGGCGAACCAGCGCACCGGGCCGGGCATCGTGTCGGTGGGCACGAACGCGGAACTGACGAACGGCAGGAACATGAGCGGGTAGGAGAACGCACTCGCACCGGACACGGTGTTCGCAGCGAGGCCCGGGATGACGGCGATCCACGTCAGCGCGAGGGTGAACAGGATCAGGATGCCGGCGACCGCGAGCCAGGCTCCCACGCCCGCTCCGGTGCGGAATCCCATGAGGAGGGCGACGCCGACGACGATCGTCAGCGAGATGAGGTTGGCGATCAGCGAGGTCAGCACGTGTGCCCACAGCACGCCGGAGCGGGCGATCGGCATGGAGTGGAAGCGCTCGAAGATACCGGCCTGCATGTCCGTGAAGAGCCGGAACGCGGTGTAGGAGATGCCCGACGCGATCGTGATGAGCAGGATGCCGGGCAGCATGTAGGACACGTAGGTGCCCGATCCGTGCCGGATCGCGCCGCCGAACACGTAGACGAACATCAGCATCATGGCGATCGGGACGATCGCGGTGGTGATGATGGTGTCCACGCTGCGGGTGACGTGCTTGAGGGAACGCCCGGTGAGGACGGCGGTGTCGCCGAAGAAGTGGGTGGTCATCGGTCTTCGCCACCCTCGTCGGCGGCGGCGTGCTCGTCGTCCTTCCCGTCCTCGCCGACCACGGCGAAGAAGACGTCCTCCAGAGTGGGCTGCTTCTCGACGTACTCGACCTCGGCGGGCGGCAGGAGCCTCCTCAGCTCGTCGAGGGTGCCGTTGACGATGATCCGGCCCTTGTGCAGGATCCCGATCCGGTCCGCGAGCTCTTCCGCCTCGTTGAGATATTGGGTCGTCAGCAGCACCGTCGTGCCGTCCTCGGCGAGTTTCTTGACGGTCCGCCACACCTCGACGCGCGCCTGCGGGTCCAGCCCGGTCGTCGGCTCGTCGAGGAAGATCACCGGCGGGTCGCCGATGAGGCTCATCGCGATGTCCAGGCGGCGGCGCATGCCACCCGAGTACGTCGACACCCTCCGCGTGGCCGCGTCGGTCAGCGCGAAACGCCGCAGCAGCGTGTCCGCCACTGCGCCCGGATCCTTGAGATGCCGTAGCTTCGCGACCAGCACGAGGTTCTCCCGCCCGGTGAGGATCTCGTCCACGGCGGTGAACTGCCCGGTGAGATTGAAGGACTCCCGCACCTTCGCCGGCTGTCCGGCGACGTCGAAGCCGTTCACGGTGACCGTGCCCGCGTCCGCCTTCAGCAGCGTGGAGAGGATTCTGATGGCCGTGGTCTTGCCCGCTCCGTTCGAGCCGAGCAGGGCGAAGATGCTGCCACGTTCCACGTCGAAGTCCACGC
Organism: Actinoallomurus rhizosphaericola; assembly: GCF_024055675.1. NCBI lineage: Bacteria > Bacillati > Actinomycetota > Actinomycetes > Streptosporangiales > Thermomonosporaceae > Actinoallomurus > Actinoallomurus rhizosphaericola. The sequence goes on from NZ_JAMXMW010000001.1 coordinate 262,737, forward strand.
CGCGCAGCACACGCAGCTCCTTGTACGACTTCTCCAGGCCCTGCACGTGGATCGCGGGTCCCTGGACCTGATCGATTGTCGACTGGACGCTCATGGCAGCGAGCATGAAGGGTTGCCGCAGCGTCAAGGTCAAGACCGCGATGCAGAGTCGATTCTCCAAGACCGGTCAACGGGGAGGCGGCGCACCGGCCGTAGTGTCCGGGCGGTCGGCGGCCGAAGATCCACTGGCCAGCCTCTAGGCTTCTGCTGTGCCTGATCTTCCGTGGACCATCGGGACCGCGACCGGCGTCGGTTCCCATCCGGGTGACGATCCCGCCGAGGCGCTGCGGGTCGTCCTCGGTGAGCTTCCCAACCTGCCGTATCTCCCGGAGCTGCCCGCGCGCGGGCCCGGCGCGGACATGATCGGGCGCACCGCCGGCCTGCTCGTCGAACTGGCCGTCGCGCTGCAACCGTCCGGGTGGAGGTTCGCCGACCGGCCGGGCCGGGACACCACGCGGGCCCGCAGCATGCTCGCCCAGGATCTCGACGCGCTGGAAGAGCAGGCGGGGGAGTACGAGGGGCCGTTCAAGATCCAGGTGACCGGGCCGTGGACCCTCGCCTCCTCGATCGAGCTCAGGCACGGCGACCGGGCGCTCCGCGACCCCGGCGCCGTACGCGACCTGACCGCCTCGCTCGCCGAGGGCGTCGCCGCGCACGTCGCGGAGGTGCGGCGCAGGCTTCCGCGCGCCACGATCCTGCTGCAGTTCGACGAGCCCGGCCTGCCCGGCGTCCTGGCCGGAACCGTGCCCACCGCGAGCGGCTTCTCCCGGCTTCCCGCCGTCGAGGCTCCGGTGGCGGAGGACGGTCTGCGCCGGGTGATCGAGGCGACCGACGCCTTCCCGCTCGTCCACTGCTGCGCGCCGCGCGCCCCGTACGGCCTGCTGCGCGCCGCCGGAGCGAAGGCGATCTCGGTCGACGCCGCGTTGCTGCGCGGGGCGGACGAGGACGCGATCGGCGAGGCCGTCGAGGCGGGTACCGGCTTCCTCCTGGGCATCGTCCCCGGTACGGACAAGCCGCTGCCCACGCCGAAGGCGTCGCTCACCCGGGCCCAGGAGCTGTGGCGGCGGCTCGGCTTCTCGCCGCGCGTCCTCGCCGAGGGCGTCGCCGTCACCCCCGCCTGCGGCCTGGCCGGAGCGAGTCCCGGCTACGTACGCGCCGCGCTGAAGCACTGCCGCGAGGCGGCCCGCGTCCTGCAGGAGACCGCCGAAGACTGACCTCGCCCTTTTTGCTCCTGTATGGGGCTGCTCGCCTGATAGGCCCCCATGGACCGTGAATGATCAATATCGTCTGATCATCTTCGGCGACGAAGGTCCGGCAGGGTCACAGCAGAACAGGGAGGAGCAGCTGCCATGGCGCGGTTGCGAGCGGCGGAGCAGGACGAGGGCGGCTCTGCCGCCAAACGGAGGACGAGCGGTTCCGCCGCCGGACGAGCCAAGAGCAGGCCCGCCGCAGCACGGAAGAAGACCGGTTCGGCGGCCGGGCAGAAGAAGGTCGGTTCGGCGGCCGGGCGAAAGAAGGCCGAGCCCGCGGAGGCGCGAAGGAGAAGAAGGCCGGCCACCGCAGGGAAGAAGAGCCGGCGCGGCGGGGCGGGGTCTCTGCCGCGCATGGCGCTCGCCGCGGCCGGGGTGCTGGGCGCAATCGGAATCCTCGCCCTCGCGGGCTGGCTGGTGACCTTCCCGCTCGACGACTTCCGCTACTCGTCCGGGATGGCCGGGACGCCGGGGACGTTCACGGCCGCCCAGTGTCATGAGACCGGAACCGGCAAGGGCACGCGCGTCTGCACCGGGACGTTCGTGGCGGCGCACGGCGGTTTCGTCGATCCATCCGCTCGGATCCGTGGCGCTCGGATCGACGTCGGCAAGCCCGCGAAGCTGCGCCGCACGTCCGAAGGCGGGTACGTACAGCCCGGACCGAGGAGCGCCGGGATGAACCTGGCGGCCGCCTTCGGGATCGTGAGTCTCGCCGCCTTCCTGCTCGTGGTGCTCTGCGTGTCGCCGAATGGCGTCTCGGCGGGCGGATACAAGCGGCTGCGGAAGAACCCTCCTCCCTGGGGAACCCTTCTGTCCGTCCTCGTCCCGGTGTTCGGGACGGCCCTGGCCCTGACCGCCCTGTGCGCCCTGATCGGCTTCCTGCTCTCGCTGATCTTCTGAGGCGCCGCTCAGCCGGCCGCGGTTCCGACCACTCGGTGCGGAGTGATGCGGATGACGATGCGGACGATCTCCGGGGGCAGTTCCAGGTACTCCTGGCCGGCGCCGGGGCCCTCGTAGTGCTCGGCCAGTTCGATGGCGAGCCGCCTTCCGACGTCCTCGGTGATCTCGGCCGTGCCGCGCACCTCGGCGTACTGCAGCGGGTCGTTCCGGTCGAAGACGGTCAGGCTGGCGCGAGGGTCGCGGAGGAGGTTGCTCTCCTTGCGCCGTCCGGCCGCGCTGGGAATCAGCAGGTCGTCTCCGTCCCGGCCGACCCAGACGACCGAGGTCTGCGGGCTGCCGTCGGGGTTGATCGTCCCCAGGACGGCCGGGTTCACGTCGTCGAGCAGTTCGCGCACGGTCTCGTTGAGCATGGTCATGAAGCCAACGTACGGGCGTCCCGCGCGCAGCGCTCCGTGATTTCTCCCGCCGGGTCCCGGCGACGGCGAGAGAGGCCATGGCGGGTCTCCGGTCAGGGGGCCGGAGCCCTCGGGGGCGTGAGCCTCGTCGATCTCGAAGGCTCACAAGATCCGCGCAAAGAGCCGTGCCGGACATCGAGGCGCAGGTCAAAGTGTCAGTGGCACGCGAGACACTATGAGCAGTGGTAGTCGCTAGGCAGGGAGAGACACGTGGCGACAGGCGCACCCGACGCGGTTCGGCAGCGGCACGCGGAGCTGGCTCAGGAGCTCGACGAGGCCAACTACCGCTACTACGTCCTCGACTCCCCGACCATCAGCGACGCGGAGTACGACCGGTTGATGCGGGAGATCCAGGCGCTGGAGAAGGATCATCCCGAGCTCGTCACGCCGGACTCGCCGACGCAGAAGGTCGGCGCGCCGATCACGACCGACTTCGCGACGGTCGAGCACATCGAGCGGATGCAGAGCCTCGACAACGCGTTCAGCGGCGATGACCTGTCGGCGTGGCTGACGCGGGCCGAGAAGGAGGTCGGCTCCGTGGCGAACTTCCTGTGCGAGCTGAAGATCGACGGTCTGGCGGTGAACCTGACGTACGAGAACGGCCGGCTCGTACGGGGCGCGACGCGCGGCGACGGGCGTACGGGCGAGGACGTCACCAACAACATCCGGACGATCGAGGCGGTGCCGCTCCAGCTGGAGGGCGACGACGTTCCGGAGCTGCTGGAGGTGCGCGGGGAGGTCTACCTCCCGGTCGAGGCGTTCGAGAAGCTCAACGAGGGGCTGGTCGAGGCGGGCAAGGCGCCGTTCGCCAACCCGCGCAACGCGGCCGCCGGGTCGCTGCGGCAGAAGGATCCGCGGGTCACGGCGCACCGCCCGCTGAGCATGATCGTTCACGGGTTCGGTGCGTGGCGCGGCGGGAGGCAGCCGGAAAGCCAGTCGGACTCCTACGAGATCATGCGGTCGTTCGGCCTGCCGGTGAGCGACCGCGTCAAGGTCGTCGACGGCCTCGACGACGTCCGTGCGTTCATCGAGTACTACGGCGAGCACCGGCACGAGCCCGCGTATGAGATCGACGGCGTCGTGGTCAAGGTCGACCAGCTCGCGCTGCAGCGGCGGCTCGGGTCGACGAGCCGGTGGCCGCGCTGGGCGATCGCGTTCAAGTACCCGCCGGAGGAGGTCAACACCAAGCTCCTCGACATCAGGGTCGGAGTGGGGCGCACCGGGCGGGTGACGCCGTACGGCGTGATGGAGCCGATCAAGGTGGCGGGCTCGACGGTCGCGTACGCCACCCTGCACAACGCCGACGAGGTCAAGCGCAAGGGCGTGCAGATCGGCGACACGGTCATCCTGCGCAAGGCGGGCGACGTCATCCCGGAGATCGTGGGGCCGGTGGCGGGCCTGCGCGACGGCACGGAGCGGGAGTTCGTCATGCCGAGCCGGTGCCCCGAGTGCGGCACCGAGCTGCGCGCGCAGAAGGAGGGCGACGTCGACATCCGCTGCCCGAACGCCCGGAAGTGCCCCGCCCAGCTCCGCGAGCGTCTCTACTTCGTGGCCAGCCGCAACGCCCTCGACATCGAGGCGCTCGGCTACGTCGCGGCGACCGCGCTCACCCAGCCGCTGGAGCCGGAGGACCCGCCGGTCAAGAACGAGGGCGACCTGTTCCACCTGACCGTCGAGCAGCTGCTGCCGATCAAGTCGGTGGTCCGCGAGCAGCGCACCGGCCTGCCGAGGATCGACGACAAGACGGGCGAGGAGAAGGTCGTCACCTTCTTCGCGAACAAGTCCGGCGAGCCGAAGAAGACGGTCGAGAAGCTCTTCGAGGAGCTGGAGAAGGCCAAGCAGCAGCCGCTGTGGCGGGTGCTGGTGGCGCTGTCGATCCGGCACGTCGGGCCGACGGCCGCCCAGGCGCTGGCGCGGGAGTTCCGTTCGCTCGACCGCATCGCCGCCGCGTCGGAGGAGGAGCTGACGGCGGTCGAGGACGTCGGGCCGACCATCGCCGCGTCGGTCAAGGAGTGGTTCGGCGTCGGCTGGCACCGCGAGATCGTCGAGAAGTGGCGTGCGGCCGGCGTCCGGATGGAGGACGAGGGCGCGGAGGAGGGCCCCCGGCCGCTGGAGGGCGTCACCGTCGTCATCACCGGGTCGCTGGAGGGTTTCAGCCGCGACTCCGCGACCGAGGCCGTGCAGAACCTCGGCGGCAAGGTGTCCAGCTCGGTGTCGAAGAAGACCGGGTTCGTCGTCTTCGGCGAGAGCCCGGGGTCGAAGTACGACAAGGCGGTCAAGCTCGGTGTCCCGCTGCTCGACGAGGCGGGTTTCCAGGTGCTGCTGGAGAAGGGGCCGGATGCGGCCAAGGAAATCGCGACCGTCGGGGAGGAGTGAAACCTCAAGAATCTGTTCAGGCTGACCTGCGAGGCGATACTGTACGGTATCGATTGATTACCGAGGGGTTGCTCGGCGGTCGGGCGTAGGCGTAACGCAACGTGCGCAATCGGTTCCGCGAAGTTGCTCGGACGTCGTAGTCTCCCCTCAGCACTACTTGTGTCCGTCCAAACACCATCGCCTCCCCCCAAAGCGCAAGGTTTGGGTGTAACCCCCCGAGGACGTGATGAAGGACCCGAATAACACGCGGGACACCGTCCCCCGGCGTGGCTCCCCGCTGTGGAGCTACGTCGTCTGTGTCACGGTGGTCGGCGTCGCGGCCCTTGCCACTTCGTTCGCCGGCCTGAGCGGCGGCGACCTCCGGACGCTGGTCGGCGGCCCGCTCTTCTGGATCCTGGCCTTCCTGATCGTGTGCGGAGAGCTCAAGCCGATCATCACGCCGGGCTCCACCGAGACCACCGGCGCGACGGTCTCCACGACCTTCACCTTCGCCACCCTGATCTACGCCGGCCTGCCGACCGCGCTGCTCCTGCACGCCGTCGCCACGGTGGCGACCGGCACGCTGCGCCGCCGCGCCCTGCACCGCACGGCCTTCAACGTCGGGCAGTACACCCTCAGCTTCGTCGCGGCGGGGCTGGTGCTGCTGACGGCCGGCATCTCGGCGTCGCCGACGCACCCGTGGACGCCGCGCGCCCTCGACCTGCCGACGATGCTGCTGGCCGGGGTGGCGTACTTCGTCGTCAACCTCGTGCTGGTCAACACCGCGATCGCGCTGCACGAGCGCACCTCCGTGTTCAAGACCATGCGCTGGAACCTCGGCCTCCAGCTCCTCGTGCACAGCGCGCTGCTGGGGCTGGCGCCGCTGGTGGTCGTGGCCATGAGCTGGTCGGCGGCGTTCGTCCCGCTGTTCGTCCTGCCGTTCATCGCGGTCTATATCAACGCCTCGGTGTCGGTCAGCCGCGAGTACCAGGCCCTGCACGACGCCCTCACCGGCCTGCCCAACCGCAAGCTCCTCATCGTCCGCACGGAGGAGGCGCTCGCGCAGGCGCGCCACCAGGCCGAGCGCGCCGTGGCCGCCCGGGGCCGGGACCACGAGCCGCCCCGGCGGGTCGGGCTGTTCCTCCTCGACCTCGACCGGTTCAAGGAGGTCAACGACACGCTCGGGCATCCGACCGGCGACCGTCTCCTGCAGCTCGTCGCGCACCGTCTCACCCACAGCGTGCGGCCCGGTGACCTGGTCGCGCGGCTCGGCGGCGACGAGTTCGCGGTGCTGCTGCCCACCGTGCGTGACGCACGCGGGGCCCGCGAGGTCGCGGCGCGGCTCCGGGCGGCGCTGAACGAACCGGTGCGCCTCGACGGGATGTCGTTCGACCTGGAGGCCAGCGTCGGGATCGCCCTGCACCCCGACCACGCGCCCGACTTCGAGCTGCTGATGCAGCGCGCCGACGTCGCGATGTACGTGGCGAAGGAAAACCGCACCGGGGTAGAGATCTATTCACCGGATCGGGACCGCAACTCGCCCGAGCGCCTCGGCCGGCAGGGGCAGCTGCGCCGCGCGATCGACCGCCGCGAGCTGGAGCTGTTCTTCCAGCCCAAGCTGTTCCTCGGCAACGGCCGCCCGGTCGGCATGGAGGCGCTGCTGCGCTGGCGGCACCCGCAGAAGGGCCTGCTCACGCCCGAGCAGTTCCTGCCGATCGCCGAGCAGACCTACCTCATGCGCGGCATCACCGACTTCGTGGTCGACGCCGCGCTCACCCAGGTCGCCCGCTGGTGGAAGGCCGGGCTCCGCGTCCAGGTCGCCATCAACGCCTCCGGCCGTGACCTGCTCGACTCGGCGCTCACCGAGATGATCGCGTCGGGCCTGCTCCGGCACGAGGTGCCGCCGCAGGCCCTGCAGCTGGAGATCACCGAGCGGATCCTGATGAACGAGCCCGCCTACGCGGCCGACACCGTCGAGGCGCTGGCCGCGCTGGGCATCCCGCTCAGCCTGGACGACTTCGGCACCGGCTACTCCTCGCTCGTACGGCTGAAGAGCCTGCCGGTCGAGGAGATAAAGATCGACTCCTCCTTCGTCAGCCGGCTCCGCGAGGCGGGCGACGACGCGATCATCGTCCGGTCGATCATCGATCTGGCCCGCACGCTCGGCCTCCGCTCGGTCGCCGAGGGCGTCGAGAACGCCGAGACCGAGGACCTCCTGCGCAACCTCGGCTGCGACGCCGGCCAGGGCTACCACTTCCAGCCGCCGATGACCGCCGCGGAGGCGACCGACTGGCTGCGCGAGCACGTCACGAAACTCCAGGCCCCCGAGGGCGCGGCACTCTGACCGCGTCTCCCGGCGGGCGCACGGAGGATCGCCGGGCACCCGTGCCCGCCGCCTCCGCCACCGCACGGCCGAGGGCGCCGATGACGCCGCCCTCCGCCGAACCACCTGGTCGGCTCCTGATCCGGCCCGGATGACGGCTCCTTGATCACCGCTGTGTAAACCGCCCGTTAACCGGTCGTGGCCGCTTTCGCCCGCCCTCTAGGATGGCTGGGAACCCATCGATCGCAGAAACGGTTTCGACATGCTTAACGAGCACGCCGCCCATGGCTCCGCCGCCGCGGGCCAGGCCCGCGGCGGCGGAGCCATCACCCGCGATGAGGTCGCGCACCTCGCCCGGCTGTCCCGGCTGGCGCTGCGCGAGGACGAGCTCGACCACCTCGCCACCCAGCTCGATGACATCATCTCCGCGGTCGCGCGCGTCCAGGAGGTCGCCGCCGAGGACATCCCGCCGACCTCGCACGCGCTGCCGCTGACCAACGTCTTCCGCGCCGACGAGGTGCGGCCCTCGCTCACGCCCGACCAGGCGCTGTCCGGCGCGCCCGCCGCCGACGAGCAGCGTTTCAAGGTCCCGCGGATTCTCGACGAGGAGGCGTGAGCATGAGCGAACACGACGCAGCGAGCGGAGTGGCCGGCCGTACTGTGCCCCTTGGCGCGCCTCCGGCACGACGAAGGCCGTCCGCGGAGCGAGTGAGGAGCGCGAGCGACCAATGAGCGCTGACATCATCAAGAAGACCGCGGCCGAGCTGGCCGGGCTGATCTCCTCCGGCGAGGCGTCGGCGGTCGAGGTCGCCCAGGCGCACCTCGACCGGATCGCCGCCGTCGAGGACTCCGTCAAGGCGTTCACGCACGTCGATCCGGAGGCGACCCTCGCACAGGCCCGTACGGTCGACGAGCGCCGCGCGGCGGGGGAGGCGCTCGGCCCGCTGGCCGGCGTACCGATCGCGCACAAGGACGTCTTCACGACGACGGACATGCCGACGACCGCCTCCTCCAAGATCCTGGAGGGCTGGCGCCCGCCCTACGACGCGACCGTCACGCGGCGGCTGCGCGAGGCCGGGCTGGTCATCCTCGGCAAGACCAACATGGACGAGTTCGCGATGGGCTCCTCGACGGAGAACAGCGCGTTCGGCCCCACCCACAACCCGTGGGACCTGAACAAGATCCCCGGCGGGTCGTCCGGCGGGTCCTCGGCGGCCGTCGCCGCGTACGAGGCGCCCCTGGCGACCGGCACCGACACCGGCGGCTCTATCCGCCAGCCCGCCGCGGTCACCGGCCTCGTCGGCATGAAGCCGACCTACGGCGGGTCCTCCCGGTACGGCCTGATCGCGTTCGCGTCCTCGCTGGACACGCCGGGTCCGCTGGCCCGTACGGTCCTGGACGCCGCGCTGCTGCACGAGGCGTTCTCCGGGCACGACCCGATGGACTCCACGTCGATCGACCAGCCGGTGCCCCCCGTCGTCGAGGCGGCGCGCCGCGGCGAGGTCGGCGGCCTGCGGGTCGGCGTCGTCAAGGAGTTCGGCGGCGAGGGCTACCAGCCGGGCGTGCTGGCGCGGTTCCACGAGGCCGTCGAGCTGCTCGAGTCGCTCGGCGCCAAGGTCGTCGAGGTGTCCTGCCCGCACTTCACGTACGCGCTGCCGGCGTACTACCTGATCGCGCCGTCGGAGTGCTCGTCCAACCTGGCCCGGTTCGACGGCATGCGCTACGGCCTGCGCGTCGGCGACGACCAGACCCGCTCGGCCGAGGAGGTCATGGCGCTCACCCGCGCCGAGGGCTTCGGGCCGGAGGTCAAGCGCCGGATCATGCTCGGCACCTACGCCCTGTCCAGCGGCTACTACGACGCCTACTACGGCAAGGCCCAGCAGGTCCGCACACTGATCGCCCGCGACTTCGACGCCGCGTTCGAGCAGGTCGACGTGCTGGTCTCGCCCACGACGCCGACGACCGCGTTCCCGATCGGCGAGCGCGCCGACGACCCGATGGCGATGTACCTCGCCGACCTGTGCACGATCCCGTCCAACCTCGCCGGCAACGCCGCGATCTCGGTGCCGTGCGGCCTGGCGGACGAGGACTCCCTGCCGGTCGGGCTGCAGATCATGGCGCCGGTCCTCGCCGACGACCGCGTCTACCGCGTCGGCGCCGCCGTCGAGCGGGCCCTGCAGGACCGCTGGGGCGGCCCGCTCCTGGCCAAGGCCCCCGAACTCTGATCGGGCCGAAGGGACTGAACTACCGATGAGCACTGAAACGCTCGTGCCGTACGACGAGGCGCTGGCGAGATACGAGCCGGTGCTGGGCCTCGAGACCCACATCGAGCTGGGCACGAAGACGAAGATGTTCTGCGGGTGCGCGACCGAGTTCGGCGCGGAGCCGAACACCCAGGTCTGTCCCGTCTGCCTGGGCCTGCCCGGGTCGCTGCCGGTGACGAACCGCTCGGCGATCGAGGGCATCATCAAGATCGGCCTGGCGCTGAACTGCACGATCGTCGAGTGGTGCCGCTTCGCCCGGAAGAACTACTTCTATCCGGACATGCCGAAGGACTTCCAGATCTCGCAGTACGACGAGCCGCTCTGCGTCGACGGCTACCTCGACGTCGAGGTCGAGGGGGAGACGTACCGCATCGAGATCGAGCGGGTCCACATGGAGGAGGACACCGGCAAGTCGCTGCACGTCGGCGGTGCCACCGGCCGGATCCACGGGGCCGACTACTCCCTCGTCGACTACAACCGGGCCGGCATCCCGCTCGTCGAGATCGTGACCAAGCCGATCGTCGCGACGGGTGACAAGGCGCCGCTGGTCGCGCGGGCGTACGCCACCGAGCTGCGCGAGCTCGTACGCGCGGTCGGCGTCTCGGACGTGCGCATGGAGCAGGGCTCGATGCGCTGCGACGTCAACGTCTCGCTGATGCCCAAGGGCGCGTCCGAGTGGGGCACCCGCACCGAGACCAAGAACGTCAACTCGCTGCGCTCCGTCGAGCGCGCCGTCCGGTTCGAGATCGAGCGGCAGGCCGGCGTGCTGGACGCGGGCGGCAAGGTGATCCAGGAGACGCGGCACTTCCAGGAGGCCACCGGCACGACGACGAGCGGGCGCAGCAAGGAGGAGGCGCAGGACTACCGCTACTTCCCCGAGCCCGACCTGGTGCCGATGGCGCCGTCGCGGGAGTGGGTCGAGCAGCTGCGCGCCTCGCTGCCGGAGCTGCCCGCCGCCCGCCGCCGCCGGGTGCAGGGCGAGTGGGGCGTCGCCGACAAGGAGCTGCAGGACATCGTCAACGCCGGCGCCCTCGACCTGATCGAGGAGACGGTGCGCGCGGGCGCCGATCCGGCCGCGGCCCGCAAGTGGTGGATGAACGAACTGTCCCGGCGGGCCACCGAGCAGGGCGTCGACCTGGCCTCGCTGCCGGTGACCCCGGCCGACGTGGCACGGGTCGGCGCGCTGGTCGCCGAGGGCAGCATCAACGACAAGCTGGCCCGGCAGGTCTTCGACGGTGTGCTCGCCGGCGAGGGCACGCCGGACGAGGTCGTCGAGAAGCGCGGCCTGAAGGTCGTCAGCGACGAGGGCCAGCTCGGTTCGGTCATCGACGAGGTCATCGCCGCCAACCCCGACATCGCGGACAAGATCCGTGGCGGCAAGGTCGCGGCGGCGGGTGCGCTGGTCGGCGCGGTCATGAAGGCCACGCGCGGTCAGGCCGACGCCGGCCGGGCCCGTGAGCTGATCATCGAGAAACTCACGAGCTGACGGCCGAACCGGCCGGCAGGCAGAGCGCGACCCGGCCGGACCGAGGCGAACCGGCCGGACCGAGGCGAACCGGCCGGGACGAGGCGAACCGGCCGGAGGCCGGAGAACGACGGCGGCCCCCCCCCCACCGGGGGGGGGGGCCGCCGCGTTCTAGCGATCTCTACTGTCAGGGAACCCGGACGACGAAGGTCGTCGAGGCCACCCCGTCGTTGGAGTGGACGGTCGCGGTGACGGTCGCCACGCCGGATCCGACGGTGCGGATGACGCGGTCACCCTCGATGCCGACGACCTGCGGGTTGTCGCTGCGGTAGGTCACCCGCATCCCCGCGGGCAGCGGCGTGCTCTGGCCCTTGGTGATGTAGCCGTAGATGCTCTCGTCCTTCATCGACACCGTGAGCTGCGGGTCGATCGTGGTGCCCTTGTCGAAGGTCACCCGCTGGACGATGCCCTGGGCGGCGTCCCCGGCCTGGGCCGGCTTGGCGGTGACGACCGCCGGCGACGGCTTGAGCGTGCCGTCGATCTGGACGTCGGCCTTCGCCGCCACATCCCCGCTGGAGTTGCCGACACGCAGCTCGTACGTGCCCGGGTCGACCACGTAGCGGTTCGCCGACTCGTCGAAGAAGGCGAGCTTGGACGCCGGGAAGGTCAGGCGGACCGTCTTGCTCCGGTGCGGGTCCACGTTGACCTTGTCGAACGCCTCCAGCCGCTGGGCCGGACGCTCCTTGCTCGCGGGCTCGAACGGCGTGCTCGCGTACAGCTGCGGCACCGTGGTGCCCCGCGTGTCACCGTTGTTGGTGACCTTCACGGTCGCGTGGACCGTGCCGTTCGCGTCCACCTTCTTCTCGACGTTCAGGTCCGAGTAGGAGAACCGCGTGTAGCTGAGGCCGTACCCGAACGGGTACGAGACGTCCCCGTTGAAGTACATGTAGGTGCGGCCGTGGGTGGTGGAGGTGGGCCGGATCGTGTAGTCGCCGATCGCGGGGATCTGGCTCTGGTCCTTGTACCACGTGAACGGCAGCCGCCCGCTCGGGTCGGTGTTGCCGAGCAGCACGTTCGCGAGCGCGGCGCCCTGCTCCTCACCGTTGTAGGAGCTCCAGATCATCGCCGGCACCTGCGACTGGAAGCTGTTGGTGTCGACCTGACCGACGGTCTCCATGTACGCGATGGTGCGGGGGTTGCGGGCCGCGACCTGGCTGATCAGCGACGCCTGCGCGCCGGGCAGCGCCAGCGTGGTGCGGTCGACGTCCTCACGGGAGTTGCTGGAGTTCGTGCCCGCGACGATGACGACCGCGTCGTACTTGTCGGCCGCCGCGACGGACGCGTCGTCGACGGTGCTCTGGCCGTTGCCCGTGACACCGGGGTAGTAGTCGACCGTGGCGTCCGGGTTGATCTTCTGGATCGCGGCCTTGATGCCCTGGTAGGGGTTGACCTGCTTGGCCACACCGGACGGGCCCTCATAGGTGGCGTAGCCGCCGAGGAAGAGCGAGGACGGGTTGGCGTAGGCGCCCATGACCGCGATCTTGTAGGAGCCCTTGGCGGGCACCTTCAGCGGCAGCAGGCTGTCCTTGGCGCCGGCGACCGGGTCGTTCTTCAACAGCACGAGGCTCTGCTCGGCGGCCTGCTGCGCGAGCGCGATCCGCTCCGGCGTCTGGGTGATGGCCTTGTTGGCGTCGGAGTTGACCCAGGTGGTCCCACCGAGGCGGGCGCGGGCGTCGCGGACCCACGGCACCTGGTCTTCCTGGTCGAACTCACCGGTCTCGATGCGCGCGGTGAACAGCCGGACGAGGGAGACGTCGACGTCGTTCTCGTTGAAGACGCCGGTCTGGGTGGTGATGTGCTTGGCGACCGCGTCGGGGACGGTGTTCCCGTAGTTGGACGCGTCGTGGTAGCCGCCGTTGCAGTCCAGGTCCTCACCCGCGGTGATGGCGTAGGCCGTCCGGCCGTACTGGTCCAGCGGGGCGGACGCGCCCGGCGGCTGCCAGTGGTGGCCGCCCTGGATCTCGTACACCGCGTCGCAGTCGGAGGTGAAGTACCCGCCGAAGCCCCATGTCTGCCGGGCCAGCGTGTCCATCAACTGGACGCTCGCGGCGGCCGGGACGCCGTTGACCCGGTTGTACGAGCTCATGATCGAGCCCGGGCCGGCGCTCTCGATGATGTCGCGGAACTGGGCGGTGTAGTACTCCCGCAGCGTCCGCTGGTCCATGTCGGACGTGCCGGTGCGGCGGTTGTACTCGCTGTTGTTGGCGGCGAAGTGCTTGAGCGTGGCCACCGCCTTGAGGTAGCCGTTCGCCGACTCCGGCAGCCTGCCGTTCTCGTCCTGGCCCTGCAGGCCGTTGACGTACTGGCCGGCGAGGGCGGCGGTGAGGGTCGGGTCCTCGCTCCACGTCTCGTCGTTGCGGCCCCAGCGCGGGTCGCGGCCGAGGTTGACCGTGGGGGAGTAGAAGTCGAGGTTCTCCTTGTTGTTCGGCATCACCTCGCGCGCCTCGTCACCGATGGCGCTCGCGACCTTGTGGACCAGGTCGGGGTTCCAGGTGCTGCCCATCGCCAGGTCGACCGGGTAGGAGGTCGCGTTCGTGGCGGGCGGCGGGTTCGACGTGCTGCCGGTGATCGCGGCGACGCCGTGCGACGCCTCGTTCCACCAGCCCCACTGCGCGATGCCCAGCCGGGGGAGCGCCGGCGCGATGTTGCTGTTCATCTGCTGGGCCTTCTCGGCCAGCGTCATACGGCCCACCAGGTCCGCCGCGCGCTCGACGGGCGAGTAGTGGGGGTTGAGGTAGATCGGCGTGTTGTCGTCCGCCGATGCGGCGGGCATGCCGGTCGCGACGGCCGCGAACAGGGCCGCCCCTGTCGCGAGCAGCGCGAGTGGTCTTCTTCTCACAGAGATACTCCCAGGACGCACGTGGCGTGTCACGACCGTTCACGCTCTGGTCACTGACACTTGTTGCGGGACTGTAGGAAGGGCAGTTTGTCAGCGTCAAGGACTAAATAACGGCCGAAAACGGCCAACCTTAATCCGGAGCCCGTACGAATCCCGTACGAATCTGTACTCTGACCGCCATGTCGGAAGCTCCAGGCTCACTCACCTCTCTCCGGTCGCGGAACCGCCTGCTCGTCGTGGAGACCGTGCAGCGCCGCGGCCGGATCAGCAGGGTCGGCATCGCCCGGGCCACGGGCCTCTCGCGCACCACGGTCTCGAGCCTCGTCGCGGACCTGCTCGCCGAGGGCGTCCTCACCGAGGCCGACGGCACCGGACGCCGCGCCTCGCCCGGCGGCGGACGCCCCGCCACCCCGCTCACCCTCAATCCGGAGGGCGGCGGCGTCCTCGGCGTCCACCTGCGCCACGCCGGGATCCGGGTGCTGTTCGCCGACCTGTCCGGCGGCGTGCTCGGCGAGCGGTACCACGAGATCGACGTCGATCATCGGCCGGACGACGCGCTCGCCTACGTCGCCGACGCCGCGCTCGATCTCGTTGCGGCCGGGGGTCACGACGCCGGCCGCGTCTTCGGCATGGGGGTCGCGGTCTCCGCCCCGATCCGGTCGCGGTCGCACACGCTGCGGACCTCATCGGTGCTGGCCGACTGGACGGGCGTCGACATCGCCGCGCGCCTGGAGGCGCGCGTCGGGATGCCGGTCCACGTGGGCAACGACGCGAACCTCGGCGCGCTCGCCGAATGGACCTTCGGCGCGGGCCAGGGCGCCGACGACCTGATCTACGTGATGCTGTCCGACGGCGTCGGCGCGGGGCTCATCCTGGGCGGTGAACTGTACGAGGGGGCCACCGGATCGGCCGGCGAACTCGGGCACATCCCCGTGGACGACGGCGGGTACGTCTGCCGCTGCGGCAACCGAGGCTGCCTGGAGACGGTCGTCGGCCTGCGCGCGCTCACCTCCACCTTCGCGCACACGCGCGGACCGGACACCACGATCGCCGACGTGGTGGCGCTGCTCGCGGCCGACGACCCCGGCGCGCAGCGCGTCACCGCCGACGCCGGGCGCATGGTCGGCCGCGCCCTGGTCGGCATCTGCGCCATGCTCGAACCCCGCCGTGTGGTCATCGGCGGCGAGGTCGCGGCGGTCGGCCGGCCCCTGCTGGAGGGCGTTCGCGACATGCTCGCCCGGCAGCTGCCTCCGCCGATCGGCCAGGAGGTCACCGTCACCGCCGGCCGCCTCGGCGACCGCGCCGAGGCGCTGGGCGCGATCGCGCTCGCCACCCAGAGCACGTCGGCGCACCTGCTGACCCGCTGACCCCGGCCCCGAGCGGGACCTCTCCGCTCCGGGCCGGCCCTGCGGGTTCGGGGCCGGAACTCCCGCCGTCGGGTGGGGCGGCCCGGATCCGGCTCCGCCGGAGCGGCCTCTACGATCGGTCTGGGCGTTCAGGGAGGCGGCAGGATGAAAGTCTGGGTTCCGGACAAGGAGATGGCGGAGGCGCTGGCGGGCATCGCCGGAGCGGAGCCCGAGGTCTACCCGGGAGGAGACGATCTTCCCGGCGATCCGGCCGAGGTGGAGTTCTACGTCCCGCCGTTCGTCCCGACGCCGCAGAGCCGCGCGATCCTGGACCGGATGCGCGGCCTGAAGGTCCTCCAGCTGCAGGTGGCGGGCGTGGACGCCTTCCTGCCGCACGTCCCGCCGGGCGCCGTGCTCTGCAACGGCCGGGGAGTGCACGACGCGAGCACCGCGGAGTGGACGGTCGGGGCGATCCTCGCCGCGCAGCACGACTTCCCGCGCTTCGCCGACGCCCAGCGGGAGGGCCGCTGGGACTGGCACATGACCGACGCGCTCGCCGACCGCACCGTGCTGATCGTCGGGTACGGCTCGGTGGGCGCGGCGATCGAGCGGCGCCTGCTCCCGTTCGAGACCGAGGTCGTCCGGGTGGCGCGGTCGGCGCGGGACGGCGTCCACCCGGTGGACGCGCTGCCGGAGTTGCTGCCCCGGGCCGACGTCGTGGTGCTGATCGTGCCGTTCACCGAGGAGACGACCGGCCTGGTCGACGCCGGCTTCCTCGCGCGGATGAAGGACGGCGCCCTGCTGGTGAACGCCGCCCGGGGCGCGGTGGTGGACACCGAGGCGCTGGTCGCGGAGCTGTCCCGGGGGCGGCTGCGCGCCGTGCTGGACGTCACCGACCCGGAGCCTCTGCCCGCCGGTCACCCCCTCTGGTCCGCGCCGGGGGTCTTCATCACCCCGCACGTCGGAGGCTCGACGCCGGCGTCGCGGCGGCGCGCCGTCGACCTCGTCCGCCGACAGCTCGAACGTTACGTACGGTCCGAAACCCTACAAAACGTCATCACCGGGGCCTACTGATTCCGTAAAGGCTGCCCTTCCGGGCTTTTGCCGTTTCGAACCGAGCGCGGACCGGCGCTTTGCCGATTCGGGTGGTCGCGCCGAGAAAGCGGCCTGAAGCGCTCAGTGTCCGATTACGCAACGTCGCGAGTTGTCGCCGGGTGGACGCCCAGCCTCAATCGCTCCGTGACCTACGGACCGTACATTGAGCATCGAGGCTGACCAGAGTGACCGCCGCGCGGGCGCCGCCGGAGACCCCGGCACGTCCGCGTCCGGTGCGACCCACATCGGTGACGTCCCGTTCGCGGGTCATCACCCTTACCGGATGACACGGCATTCGACAGGCAGGTATACGCCGCACCGGAGACGGCCACGAGTCGTCACCCGAAAAGTCATGCGTTCGGCACCCGGCGCACCCGGTGCTCCGGAAGAATCTGATCAAGACTTAGAGAGCGAGTAAGTGATGACCGGCGAGCGGACCGAGCGGCGGCGCTGGGGGATACCGGCGGCCGCGCGGCCGTTCTACCCCATGCTCGCGCTCGCCGTCATCCACGCGGTCGCGTTCCTGTCCGGGCGGGGGATCGACCGGGCCTGGCTCACCGCCTGGGCCGCGGCGACCGCGTCGACCTCTCTGCTGTTCGCCATGCGGCGGACACCGCAGACCCCCGCCGGCAAGGTCGGCCGGGACACCTGGCGCTGGTTCGGCGTCGCCGGAATGGCCTGGTCCGCCGGTGCGGCGGTCCAGGCGATCTCCCGGATCGTCTTCAGCCGGTCCGCGGTGGCGGTCTCCCCGGCCGACCTGTTCTTCCTGATCGCCCTCGGCGCGATGACGGCGGGCTTCGTCATGCCCATCGGCCTGCCGCGCAGCGCCCGTCCCTGGCTGCGCTACCTCGCCGACACGTACGTCTGCGCCTGCGCCCTGTTCGTCGTCGCCTGGGTGGCCGTGTTCGACCACCTGTACCGGCTGTCCGGGGAGGGCTGGGCGGACTTCCTCATCGAGCTGCGGTACCCCCTGCTCGACGCCGTGCTGCTCTGCGGGCTGCTGCCGATGGCGGTCGGCACGGTGCGCGGGTACCGCCGCTCCGCCATCGTCGCCTACTGCGCGCTCGCCGTCCTCACCGCGGCCGACGTCCTGTACGTCGTGGGCCGGCTCAACGGTCGCGGACCGTACGACACCGCCGCCGACCTGGCGCACCTGGCCGGGCTGCTCCTCCTCGGCGCGGCCCCGTGGGTCCTGCGCCGGTGGCACGGCGACGCGACGCGGCGACGGCTGGTCGGGCCCGGCATCGCGCCGACCGCCACGGCCGCCGCCGCGGCGATCTTCGTGGCCGGGCACACGCTGACCGGCGCGCAGGGCCTGCGGCCGGTGGTCCCGATCATCGCCGGCTCCGCCGTCCTCGTCGTCCTGGCCCGCCTCGGCGAGCTCGTCCACGACAACGACCGGCTGCGGCGCGCCGCGCGGACCAGCGAGAAGCACTTCCGCGCGCTGACCGAGAGCATCAACGACGTCGTGGTCATCTGCGACCTCGGCGGCGTCATCGAGTACGTCAGCGCCGGCGCCCAGCCGTCGTACCACTACGCCGCCGATGAGCTGCTCGGCCGCTCGGTGACCGAGCTCATCCACCCCGAGGACCTGCCGAAGGTCATCGGAGCGGTGCGCCGGCTGCTCCGGGAGAAGGGCGACGACGTCGCCCGCCTCGCGTGCCGCGTCCGCGCCCCCGACGGCACCTGGCTGCCCACCGAGAGCACGATCTGCCGGTACGGCTCCTCGGGCGGCGGGGCCGCGGACCGGCTCCTGGTCACCGTACGGGACTTCAGCGAGCAGGCCGCGCTGCAGCGGCAGGTCACCCACCTGACGTTCCACGACGGGCTCACCGGCCTGCCGAACCGCGCCTACTTCGAAGAACGCGCCCGCGAGGTCGTGGAGCGGTCCCACGGCACGGTCGCGGTCATCTTCGTCGACCTCGACGGCTTCACCGCCGTGAACGACTCGATCGGCCACGCCGGCGGTGACCAGGTGCTGGCGCAGGCCGCCCGCCGCCTGCGGGCCGGAGTCCCGGCCGACGACACGGTCGCCCGCTGGGGGAGCGACGAGTTCGCCGTGCTCGTGGAGGACGCCACCGAGGTCCAGGCCGTCGTCGACCTCGGTGAGCGGCTCGTGCGGACGCTGGCGGGCGAGCCGTACCGCGTCGGCGACCGCAGCATCGTGCTGACCGCGAGCGTCGGCGTCGCCTTCACCGAGGACGACATCGGCGGGCTGGAGCTCATCCGCAACGCCGATGTCGCGCTGTCCCGCGCCAAGGACCTCGGCGGAGGACGGGTCGAGGTGTTCGCCGCCAAGATGCACGCCGACGTCGTACGCCGGCTCGAGCTCGGCGGCGAGCTGCAGCGCGCCCTCACCGAGCAGCGGTTCACGGTGGAGTTCCAGCCGGTCGTCGAGCTCTCCACGTCGCGGGTCACGGGCGTCGAGGCGCTGGTGCGCTGGTGGCGGGACGGGGAGTTCGTGCCGCCCGAGGAGTTCATCGGCACCGCCGAGGAGTCGGGCCTGATGATCCCGCTCGGCAACTGGGTGCTGCGCGAGGCGTGCTCCCAGGTGGCCCGCTGGCGGGCGTCCGGCTGGGACATCGGACTGTCGATCAACCTCCGGCCGCGGGAGATCGCCGCGCCGCGGTTCGTCGAGTCGGTGGCGACCGCGCTCGACGACAGCGGCCTGTGCCCCGGGATGCTCACCCTTGAGGTCGAGGAGGAGGTCCTCGTCGACGGCGGCGACGAGCTGATCGCCCGGCTGTCCGCGCTGCGCGACCTCGGCGTGCGGCTCGCCATCGACGACTTCGGCACCGGCTACGCCTCCCTGGCGTTCCTCCGGCAACTGCCGGTCGACGTGATCAAGATCGACCCGTCGTTCGTCGCCGGCCTCGGCCGGGACGAGACCCTGACGCTGCTGACCCGCACGATCGTCCGGGTCGGCCGCGACCTCGGGCTGAGCGTCGTGGCCGAGGGGATCGAGCGGCCCGAGCAACTCGTGCTCCTCAAGGAGATGGGCTGCCCGCGCGGTCAGGGATTCCTGGTCGCCCGCCCGATGGCGGCCCAGGGGGTCGAGGCGCTCGTGCGGACCAACCCGCGCGGCGAGGCGTCCATCCCGCTCCACGGCTCCGCCCTTTCCGCAGGTTGATCGCCGATCACCCCGTGCGCCACCGCGTCGTACCCGCGTTGGTAGAAATCCTTCCTTTTGATCACGGTTCTGGAAAGATCTTGTCTCCGCTCGGGTCCTCTGCGATCGTTACCGCGACTTCACCCCGTAGCGCGGAGGCTGCCGATGAGCCTGCGAGGTCGTACCCTCGTCGCGGCGACCGTGGTCCTGGCCGGTCTTGGCACCGGACAGGCCCACGCCCAGCAACACGCACGTCCTTCCCCCACCACCCGCCAGCAGGTCTACGCCCAGGCGGCACAGGCCTACCACGTCCCCGAGAACCTGCTGCTCGCCGTGTCGTACCTGGAGTCCCGCTGGGACGCCAACCAGGGGCGGCCGAGCATGAGCGGCGGCTTCGGGCCGATGCACCTCGTCGACGGCACGCTCATCCCGGCCGGTGAGCACCTCGCCGGCGGTCAGGAGGACCCTCGCGGCGACACGGCGCGCCCGGCCCTGCACCCCACGGCCCCGGCGACCTCCGCGAAGCAGACCGAGCGGACCGAGCAGACGCTGCAGGACGCGGCCCGCATCACCGGTGACGCGCCGAGCGAGCTGCGCACCGACCCCGCCGCCAACATCCGGGGCGGTGCCGCGCTGCTCGCGCGCTACCAGCAGGACTCGGGCGCGTCGCCGAGCGCCGACCCGGCCGCCTGGTACGCGGCCACCGTCCGGTACGGCGGCGGCGACTGGTTCGCCGGCCAGGTCTACGACCTGATCCGTACGGGCGCCTCGCGGACCACCGACGACGGGCAGCGGGTCACCCTGGCCGCCGACCCGGCCGTACGGAACCCGTCGAAGGCCGCCAACGACCCCGAGACCGAGTGCCCGAAGGACCTCGGCTGCGAGTGGGTCCCCGCGCCGTACCAGCTCCTCGACCCGAACGACCAGACGAACTACGGCAACCACGACCTGGGCGACCGGCCGACGAGCCAGAAGATCGACTACATCGTCATCCACGACACCGAGGGTTCCTACGACACCAGCATCAACCTGGTGAAGGACCCGACCTACCTGGGCTGGAACTACACCATCCGGTCCGCCGACGGGCACGTCGCCCAGCACCTCAAGGCCAAGGACGTCGGCTGGCACGCCGGCAACTGGTACATCAACGCCAAGTCCATCGGCGTCGAGCACGAGGGCTTCCTGGCCCAGGGCGGCACCTGGTACACCGAGGCGATGTACCGCAGCTCGTCGGAGCTGGTGCGCTACCTCGCCCGGAGGTTCCAGATCCCGCTGGACCGGGCGCACATCCTCGGCCACGACAACGTTCCGGGGACCACCCCGGCGGCGTGTCCGGCATGCACGAGGACCCGGGCCCGTACTGGGACTGGGCGCACTACTTCGACCTGCTGCACCGGCCGCTGCACGCCACCGCCGGCAAGAACTCCGGCGAGGTGATGATCCTCCCCGACTACGACGAGAACGTCGTCCCCTACACCGGCTGCGACGACAAGAACCCGTCGGCGCCGTGCCCGCCGCACGGCGGCGGCTCGATCATGCTGCGCACCGAGCACCGTGACGACGCGCCGCTGGTCAAGGACATCGGCAAGCACCCGACGACCGGCGGGACCGCGACGATGAGCGTGTACGACCACAGCGCCCGCGCGGCCACCGGCCAGAAGTTCGCCGTCGCGGACCGGCAGGGCGACTGGACGGCGATCTGGTACCTCGGCCAGAAGGCGTGGTTCCACAACCCGCCGAAGCAGCGGACGGCCGTCGGCGTCCACGGCCTGGTCGCCGTGGCCAAACCGGGCGCGACGTCGGTTCCGGTCTACGGCCGCGCCTACCCGGAGCCGGCGGCCTACCCGGCCGGCGTGCCGGTCCAGAGCCTCACGCCCATGCAGTACACCTTCGCCGCGGGCCAGGCGTACGCCGTCGTCGGCTCCGAGCGCGGGGAGTACTACTACTCCAACACCTACGACCGGGCGGGCTCGACGGTCGTCAGGGGCGAGCTGAAGTACTACGAGATCCAGTTCGGCCACCGGGTCTACTTCGTCAAGGCCGACGACGTGGACCTGAAGCCGGTCCGGTAACGAGCCTCAGATCCGCGCCCACTCCGGGGTCCAGCCCTCTTCGGGCCCGGGGGTGGGCGCGGCCGCGTCCCGCAGGTGGTCGCGCAGCGTTCCCAGCGCGGGGTGGCGATTGACCGAGTGCCACGCGAGCGACCACGGATAGATGGGCGCCGGGCGGCGGATCGGGATCCGCCGCAGCCCGGGCCGCGCGGACCACGCGATGCGCATCCGGGGGCCGATGAAGGTCGTCAGGGTCGCCGAGTCGGTGATCGTGTCGAGCAGGTGCTCCATCCCGAAGTCGGGCCCGGTCGCGTCGATGCGGAGCCGGAAGTCCTCGGCCATCGCCTCGTAGTAGTCGCCCCATTCGGTGCCGACGACGATGCCGGGCACCCACACCCGGTGCGCCGCGAGGTCGACCAGGCGGATCTCGGCGGCGGTGGCGAGCGGGTTCCGGTGCCCCACCAGGAGCTCCAGCGGCTCGTCGTACACGCGCCGATGGGAGATCGTGGCCGGCAGAGCGCGGGGGTCGCGGACACAGCAGAAGGCCGCGTCGATCGTGCCGTCGAGCAGCGCGCCGAAGGCGGCCTGCGCGCCCCCGAGACCGACGAGGTCGATCTCCACCTCCGGGTGCCGCCGGTGGAAGTCCAGCACGATGTCGGCCGAGGCCAGGCGCCGTTCGAGAACGTCGACGCGGAGCGCGCGGCGGCCCGGCCGGACGGACTCCACGGCGCCGCGCACCGCCAGGAGCACCGCCTTGGCGTGCGGCAGGAAGGCCCGGCCGTCCAGGGTCAGCTCCGCTCCGTGTCCGCCCCGCGTGAACAGGGGAACGCCGAGGTACCGCTCCAGCGCGGCGATCCGCTTGGACACGGCCTGCTGGCTGACGCGGAGCTCGGCGGCCGCGTCCTGGAACCGGCCGTACTCGGCGATGAGGACGAACGCCCGGACCGCTTCGAGGTTCACCAGCGGAGCGTACAACCGGCGGTTGTGGGGCCGCCCGCCCGGTTGTTTGTGGCCGGGCCGCCGACGGGTGTTGGATCGCTGACGGTCGACGGGCGGTCTGCGGAGAGGGGAGCGCGGGATGGCACGGGGTGAGGGGCTGGGACGGGACTTCGCGTGGCTGTGGCGCGCCTTCGCGGTCAGCACGCTGGGCACGTGGCTCGCGTTCGACGCCCTCCCGATCCTCGCGGTGCGGGTCGTCCACGCGAGCGCCGCGCAGGTGTCCCTCCTCGCCGCGGCCGGCGCGGTGGCCGCGGCGGCACTCGCCCTCCCGCTCGGCCCGTGGGTGGAGTACCGGCCGAAGCGGCGGCTGATGATCCGCGCCGACCTGCTGCGCTTCCTCGCGATGCTCAGCGTGCCGATCGCGTACGCGACGGGGACGCTGTCCTACCTGCAGTTGATCGTCGTGACCGTGGTCGTCGCCGTGGCCGACATCGTCTTCACCGCGGCCGCCGGCGCGAACCTCAAGTCGCTGGTGGGCCGACCCCACCTGCTGGAGGCCAACCGCCGCTTCGAGACCGTGACCTGGGTCTCGACGGCCATCGGCCCGCCGGCGGGCGGAGCGCTCATCGGGGCGCTCGGGCCCGTCGTGACGATCCTCCTCGACGCGGTCAGCTACCTGCTGTCCGCGCTGGGCATCCGCGCCATCGCGCGGACGGAGCCGGCGCCTCCCGTCCGGTCGGAGAGCGGGTCGCGACTCGCCGAGATCGGCGAGGGCTGGCGGGCGATCGCCGCCGACCGGGAGCTGCGCCTGCTGTTCGCCAACGGCGTGCTGGTCGGGGGGCTGATCATGGCGACGTCCCCGCTGCTGATCTACCTTATGCTGCACGACCTCGGATTCAGCACGCTGCAGTACGGGCTCGCGTTCGGGGTGCCCTGCCTGGGCGGCATCCTGGGCGCGAGACTGTCCGCCCCCCTGACCCGCCGGTACGGGCAGCGGAGGATCCTGCTCGGGTTCGGCGTCGGGCGGGTCCTGTGGCTCGCCGGGCTCGCCTTCACGGGGCGGGGCACGGCCGGCCTCCTCGTCGTGATGGCGACCGAGTTGGGGATCATCACGTGCATGGGGGTCTACAACCCCGTCATGGCCACGCGCCGCCTCGAACGGACCGCCGACGACAAGGTGGCCCGGGTCCTCACCACCTGGAGGGTCGGCTCCCGCACGTCCATCGCCGGGGCGACGGCCCTGTGGGGTGCCCTGGCGGGCCTCACCAGCGCCCGTACCGCCATCGCCGTCGCCGGGGTCCTGCTGATCGCGACGTCGTTCCTCCTGCCGTGGCGTACGGGGGACGACGCGCCCCGCGGCGGGGAGGAGCACGGCCCGGCGGATGTCGCGGACACGGCCCCGGAGGCGGCCGACGTCGGATCCGCCTGACCGGGCCCGCGGCCCTCAGCGGTCCTCGGCGTTCCTCTCGATGATCAGGTCGGCGATCTCCGCCAGCAGGGTGATCTGGCCGGGCGTGAGGTGGTCGAGGAAGAAGCGCCGGACGTCCTCCACATGCCGCGGTGCGGCGGCCGTGATGGCCTCCCGGCCCGCGGCGGTGACCACGACGTACGCCCCGCGCCGGTCGTCCGCGCACTCCTCGCGGGCGACCAGGCCGCGTTTCACCATGCGCGCGAGGTGGTGTGACACGCGGCTCTTCTCCCAGCCCAGGACGCGAGACAGCTCCTGGATGCGCAGCCGGCCGTCGGGCGTCCGGGTCAGCTCGGCCAGCACCGTGTAGTCGGTGGCGGACAGCCCGAACCCGGCCTGCATCGAATGCCCGGCCCGGTTGACCAGCAGATCGCTCATCCTCAACAGGCCGCGCCACGCCCGTTCCTCGGTCGCCGTCAGCCAACGGGTCTCCGCGCTCATGAGACCACCGTACGGGAAAGTTGACGCGTCACGCTTTGATTCCGGGACGAACCGCCACATCGGCCCGCGCGAGAGGTCGGATGACCGGGCCGGGCGGGCCGGAGTCCGGCCGGCCCGGCCATGGGGGTCAGACCTGGACGGCGCCGCCGTCGACGAAGAGCTCGATGCCGGTGATGAAGCTGCTCTCGGACGAGGCGAGGAAGACGGCCGTGGAGGCGACCTCCTCCGGCCGGCCCATGCGGCCCAGCGGCACGGTGCTCGCCAGCTGGTCCCGGAGTTGCGCGGCCTGCTCGTCGCCGCGGGCGAGCCCGTCGACGCCGGGGGTCGCGATCGGTCCAGGCGCGATGGAGTTGACGCGGATGCCCCGGCCCTTGAGCTCGTTGGCCCAGGTGCGGGCGAAGGAGCGGATCGCCGCCTTGGAAGCACCGTAGACGCCGAACGCCTCGTTGCCCTTCGTCCCCGCGATGGAGCCGGTCAGGATGACCGACGCGCCGTCGTTCAGCAGCGGGAGCGCCTTCTGGACGGTGAACAGCACGCCCTTGACGTTGGTGCCGAACGTCGCGTCGAAGTGCTCCTCGGTGACGTCTTCGAGCGTCTTGAACTCACCGCCGCCGGCGTTGGCGAACAGGACGTCGATGCGCAGTCCCTGGTCGGCGAGGGTCGCGTAGAGGCGGTCCAGGTCCGCCAGGTCGGAGCTGTCGGCCTGGACCGCGGTCACCGATCCGCCGATGGCGGCGGCGGCCTCGTCCAGGGCCTCCTTGCGGCGTCCGGTGATCACGACGCGGGCGCCCTCCTGGGCGAACCGCCGGGCCGCGGCCAGTCCGATGCCGCTGGTGCCGCCCGTGACGACGGCGGTTTTTCCGTCGAGCTGTCCCATGGTTCTCTCCTGTTCCGTTGGCAATCCGGAGGGGTTGTTCAAGCTTCAACTAAATTACGATCAATTAGGTGACGTGTCAACCAATTTCCGCTGCGATGAAATGAGCAGTTCACACTGTTCAGGCTGAACTGGACAGTTTGAACTGAAGGTTCTACCGTGGCCGGTATGACAGAGATCGATCCGGCCGTCTCGGAATCGGCCGTCCGCGCGGCGCGCGAGGTCCGCGTGGTGGTCGGCCGCCTGCGCCGGCGGTTCCGGGAGACCTACGACACGGAAGGGCTGACGCCGTCGCAGACGTCCGCGCTGAGCAGGCTGAGCAAGACCGGACCGGCGTCGGCGAGCGACCTGGCCGCCGCCGAACGCGTACGGCCGCAGTCGATGGCCGCCACGCTCGCGGTGCTGGAGGAGCGCGGCCTGATCCAGCGGCGGCGCGACCCCGGCGACGGCCGCCGGCAACTGCTCTCGGTGAGCGAGACCGGGCAGGCGTATCTGGAGGACAAGCGCCGCGCGGGCGAAGAGTGGCTGGCCCGTGCCCTCGAGGACGACTACACCGAGGACGAACGACAGACCATCATCGAGGCGCTGGCCCTGCTGGACCGGCTGACGCGCCGATGACGACCGAGGCCGAACGCTCAGGACGCCCCGGCGCCGGCGACGAGGCGGAGGAGGCCTTCGACCGCAGGCTGCTCGCCCCGATGATCCTCGGGGCGGTGCTCAACCCGATTAACTCGTCGATCGTCGCGGTCGCGCTGGTGCCGATCGGCGCCGCGTTCGGGGCGCCGCCCTCCCAGACGGCCTGGCTGGTCTCCGCCCTGTACCTCGCGACCTCGATCGGTCAGCCGATGGTCGGGCGGTTGATCGACCTGTACGGGCCGCGTCGGCTGTTCCTCGCCGGTACCGCCCTGGTGGGGGTCGCGGGGCTGATCGGCCTCCTCGCCCCGAACCTGGCCGTGCTCGTGGTGGCGCGGGTGATCCTGGGCTTCGGGACGTGCGCGGGCTACCCCGCCGCGATGTACCTCATCCGCAGCGAGGCCGAGCGCACCGGCAGGGGCAGCCCCGCCGGCGTGCTGACGGTCATCGCGGTCAGCACCCAGACCGTCGCCGTCGTCGGCCCCACCCTGGGCGGACTGCTGATCGGAGTGGGCGGCTGGCGGACCACCTTCGCCGTCAACATCCCGCTCGCGGCGGCCGGCCTGGTCGTGGGCATGCTGCGCCTGCCGAGGACACCCCTGCCCGAGCGGACCACCAGGGAGCGGCCGACGGCGCGGCTGGACCTGCCGGGGATGGCCCTGTTCGCCGTGACGCTGGTCGCGCTGCTGCTGTTCCTGATGAAGCCCGGAGCCGGTCACTGGTACCTCCCGGCACTCGCCGTCGTGGCGGCGGCCGGTTTCGCCCTGCGGGAGTCGCGCGCGGCCGAGCCGTTCATCGACCTGGGCGTCCTCGGGGGCAACGTGCCCCTGCTGCTGACCTACGCCCGCGCGCTCCTCGCGTACGTCGTGTCCTACTCCTTCACCTACGGCTACACGCAGTGGCTGGAGGACGGGCGCGGGCTGTCCGCGTCGCAGGCCGGGCTCGCGCAGCTGCCGCTGTTCCTGACCGGCATCCTGGTCTCGACCCTGACCGGGCGGCACAAGGAGATCCGGGGCAAGCTCCTCGTGGGCGCGACCGGGCAGATCGCGGCCTGTGCGATGCTCCTGCTGCTCCACCGGGGAAGCGCGGTGTGGCTGCTCGTCGCCGTGGCCATCGTCTGCGGCGTCCCTCAGGGGCTGAACAGCCTCGCCCTGCAGAACTCGGTGTACCACCAGGCCGACCCGGCGCGGATCGGCTCGTCCGCCGGGCTGCTGCGCACCTTCGCCTACCTCGGCGCGATGGTCTCCTCCGCCGCCTGTGGCGCCTTCTTCTCCCACCGCGCTGACACGGGCGGCCTGCACCACCTTGCCTGGTTCATGCTCGCCGCCGGGGCCGCGTTCCTGGCGGTCACCGTGACCGACCGCTCGCTGCGCCGGATCGGCAAGGACAACGACGACACCTCCCTCCGGCCCGGAACGACCCGGGCCTGATCACCTACCAGGAAATGGAAAAAATGACGGAGAACACCGCCCTGCTCGTCATGGACGTCCAGCAGGGGATCGTGAGCCGCGTCTCGGACCCCGCCTACCTGCCGCGCGTGGTCCGCGCGATCGACGCGGCCCGCGCGGCCGGCATCCCTGTGATGCACGTCGTGATCGGCTTCCGGCTCGGCCACCCTGAGGCGGCTGCGCGGAACAAGAGCTTCGGGGCGCTGCCCGCGGGCGCCTTCACGCCCGAGGACCCCGGCGCGGCCGTCCACCCGGACGTCGCGCCGCGGCCGGAGGACGTCGTGATCACCAAGAAGCGGGTCAGCGCCTTCGCCGGCAGTGATCTCGAGATGGTCCTGCGCGCTCGCGGGATCGAGCATCTGGTCCTGGCCGGCATCGCCACCAGCGGCGTCGTCCTGTCGACGCTCCGCCAGGCCGCCGACCTCGACTACCGGCTCACCGTCCTCGCGGACGGCTGCCTCGATGGCGACCCCGAGGTGCACCGGGTCCTCACCGAGAAGGTCTTCCCCCGTCAGGCGGACGTGGTCTCCGTCGAGGAGTGGGTGTCGGCCCTCTCGTGACGCCGCCGCAGGCCGCCGGTCACGTGCTGGGCGTGACCGGCGGCCGCAGTGCGTGAAGCACGGTGTTGATCTCGTATAGTGAGACATACCGTCCAAGGATTTGACGCGGGCCGGGAAACCCACCATGGTTGACACCATGAACCGCAACCTGATTCTCGTACTTGGTCGGCGCGCAAGCTGACCGAGTAGATCGCTTGCGCGCTCCCCTCGACCGCCATCCGGCGCGAGGGGTTTTTTGTTGGCCATAACCCCGGCCCCGCGCACCGCGTCCCGGACGGCACCGCCCGCCCGGCACGCTCAGGGGCAGAGCCCAGCGCTCAAGACCACAAGGATGAAGCAGATGACCGAACGGATGACCGGATCCCAGGCGCTCATCAGAGCCCTGGAGGAGGTCGGCGTCGACACCGTCTTCGGGATCCCCGGAGGAGCCATCCTCCCCGCGTACGACCCCCTCTTCGACTCGCAGAAGATCCGTCACATCCTTGTACGGCACGAGCAGGGCGCCGGCCACGCCGCCCAGGGGTACGCGCAGGCGACGGGCAGGGTGGGCGTGTGCATGGCGACCAGCGGCCCCGGGGCGACGAACCTCGTGACGCCGATCGCCGACGCGTACATGGACTCGGTGCCGATCGTCGCGATCACCGGCCAGGTCGCGAGCGGCGCGATCGGCACGGACGCCTTCCAGGAGGCGGACATCTCCGGCATCACGATGCCGATCACCAAGCACAACTTCCTGGTCACCGACCCGTCCGAGATCGGCCGTACGATCGCCGAGGCGTTCCACATCGCCTCGACCGGCCGGCCGGGCCCCGTCCTCGTCGACATCTCCAAGGACGCGCTGCAGAACGAGACCGACTTCACCTGGCCGCAGCCGATGCAGCTGCCCGGCTACCGGCCCGTGACGCGGCCGCACGCCAAGCAGGTGCGCGAGGCCGCCCGCCTGCTCGTCGAGGCCAAGCGCCCGGTGCTGTACGTCGGCGGGGGAGTGCTCAAGGCAGGGGCCGCCGACGAGCTGCGCGCCCTCGCCGAGCTGACCGGCGCCCCGGTGGTGACCACGCTGATGGCCAAGGGCGCGCTGCCCGACAGCCACCCGCTGCACATGGGCATGCCCGGCATGCACGGCAGCGTCGGCGCGGTCGGCGCGCTGCAGCGCTCGGACCTGCTGATCGCGCTGGGCGCGCGGTTCGACGACCGGGTCACCGGCCGCCTGGACAGCTTCGCCACCGGCGCGAAGGTCGTGCACGCCGACATCGACCCGGCCGAGATCTCCAAGAACCGCCACGCCGACGTGCCGATCGTCGGCGACGCCCGCGACGTCCTCACCGACCTGGTCAACGCCGTGCGCGCCGAGCACGCGGCGGGCCGCAAGGGCGACTACGAGGACTGGTGGCGCCAGCTGAACGCCTGGCGCGACACCTATCCGCTGGGCTACGACCAGCCGGAGGACGGCAGCCTGGCGCCGCAATACGTCATCGAGCGCATCGGCAAGGTCGTCGGCCCGGACGCGCTGTACGTCGCCGGGGTGGGCCAGCACCAGATGTGGACCGCCCAGTTCATCGGCTACGAGAACCCCGGATCGTTCATCAACTCCGGCGGTCTCGGCACGATGGGCTTCGCCGTGCCGGCCGCGATGGGGGCCAAGCAGGGCCGTCCCGACACCCCGGTCTGGGCGATCGACGGCGACGGCTGCTTCCAGATGACCAACCAGGAGCTGGCCACCTGCGCCATCGAGGGCATCCCGGTCAAGGTCGCCGTCATCAACAACGGCAACCTCGGCATGGTCCGCCAGTGGCAGACCCTGTTCTACGACGGGCGCTACTCCAACACCGACCTGCAGTCCCGCCGGATCCCCGACTTCGTCAAGCTCGCGGAGGCGTACGGCTGCGTCGGGCTGCGCTGCGACAACGCCGCCGACGTGGACGCCACGATCGCCAAGGCCATGGAGATCAACGACGTCCCGGTCGTGATCGACTTCGTGGTCCACCAGGACGCGATGGTCTGGCCGATGGTGGCGGCCGGCACCGGCAACGACGAGATCAAGATCGCCCGGGACATGGCGCCCGACTGGGAGAACGGTGACTGACTGACATGAGCAGGCACACGCTTTCGGTGCTGGTCGAGAACAAGCCCGGCATCCTCGCCCGGGTCGCCTCGCTGTTCTCCCGGCGCGGATTCAACATCGACTCCCTCGCCGTCGGCACGACCGAGCACCCGGACATCTCCCGGATGACGATCGTCGTCAACGTCGAGGAGCTCCCGCTGGAGCAGGTGACCAAGCAGCTGAACAAGCTGGTCAACGTCATTAAGATCGTCGAGCTGGACCCCTCGGCGTCGGTGCAGCGCGAGCTGGTGCTGATCAAGGTTCGCGCCGACTCCGAGACCCGCTCGCAGGTTCTGGAGACCGTCCAGCTCTTCCGCGCGAAGGTCGTCGACGTGGCCACGGACGCGGTCACGGTCGAGGCCACCGGCAGCAGGGACAAACTGGAGGCTCTGATTCGGGTCCTGGAGCCGTTCGGTATCAAGGAACTGGTGCAGTCGGGCATGGTGGCCATCGGCCGTGGCGCCCGCTCCATCACCGACCGCTCGTTGCGCGCCATCGAGCGCAGCGCGTGAGATCTAGAGAGGCAAGATCAAGTGGCTGAGATCTTCTACGACAACGACGCCGACCTGAGCGTCATCCAGGGCCGCCACGTCGCGGTGCTCGGATACGGCAGCCAGGGGCACGCGCACGCGCTCTCGCTCCGCGACTCCGGCGTCGACGTGCGCGTCGGCCTGCCGAAGGACTCCAAGAGCCGGGAGAAGGCCGAGAACGACGGCCTGCGCGTCGTCACGCCCGAGGAGGCCTGTGAGGAGGCCGACCTCACGATGGTGCTGATCCCGGACCACCTGCAGCGGCAGGTGTACGCCGACGCGATCGCGCCGTCCCTCGTCGAGGGCGACGCCCTGTTCTTCGGGCACGGACTCAACATCCGCTACGGCCTCATCGAGCCGCCGGAGGGCGTCGACGTGGCCATGGTCGCGCCGAAGGGCCCGGGCCACCTCGTCCGCCGCCAGTACACCGAGGGCCGCGGCGTGCCGGTGCTCGTCGCCGTCGAGCGCGACGCCAGCGGCAACGCCTGGCCGCTCACCCTCTCGTACGCGAAGGCCATCGGCGGCACCCGTCCGGGCGCGCTGAAGACGACCTTCAAGGAGGAGACCGAGACCGACCTGTTCGGCGAGCAGGCCGTGCTGTGCGGCGGTGTCTCCGAGCTCATCAAGGCGGGCTTCCAGACCCTCGTTGACGCCGGCTACCAGCCCGAGGCCGCCTACTTCGAGTGCCTGCACGAGATGAAGCTCATCGTCGACCTCATGTACGAGGGCGGCCTGTCGAAGATGCGCTGGTCGATCTCTGACACCGCGGAGTTCGGCGACTACACCCGCGGCCCGCGCATCATCACCGACGAGACCCGCGAGGAGATGCGCAAGATCCTCAAGGAGATCCAGGACGGCACCTTCACCAAGGAGCTCGTGGAGGAGTTCGACGCCGGCCGGCCGAACTTCCTCAAGCGCCGCGAGGAGGAGCAGAACTCCCCGATCGAGCAGACCGGCGCCAAGCTCCGCCCGATGATGTCCTGGCTGCAGGACTGATCCACCGGATCGGGTGAACCTCGCCCCGGCGTGTGCGACCGCACCGCCGGGGCGACGTCGTTCGGGGCGCGAAAGTCGGCAACCGCCGGAACCTCGGGCATGGTCAATAGCACTTCGTAAGTCAGTGCTACGAATGCCGGTTCGGGGCGCGCCTCAACCTCATTTCGGCACCGACCGGCGGCGGGAAGGAGGATACTTACGGCGGTAAATGGGCGGTTTCGACGCCGGTGGCCGCGGGTGCCCGGAGCCGTGCCCTGAGGCGCGAGAGCGGGACGGGCTCATGCGTAAGACATCTTTAGGACCCTCGAAGACCGAACACCACGAACGCCGGGCCGAGATCGACCCGACCGACTTCATCCCCCTCCTGGCGACCGACTTCGGCGGCATCTACCAGGTCTACCTCGCCGCCTCCGACGAGCGGCTGAAGATGCTGCGGCTGGCGATGAGCCTGCTCGCCGCGCCGTTCGCCGCGGTGGTCGCGCTGACCAGCGCCAAGGTCCTCGACCCGGCCGCGCTGACGTCCTGGCACCGCATCCCCGCGTACGTCTTCGCCCTCACGGCGATCTTCGGGGCGATGGGCGTCCTGCCGTACCTCCGCCTCATCGAGGCGACGTCCCGGCACCTGCGCACCGCGCGGGCGGTGAACAACTTCCGGCTGCTCTACGTCGAGGAGCTCCGCGACCACTTCAGCCAGGTCGGCTGGGCCCCGAACCTGCCGGTCGACCCCGCCTACCCGGAGGCGTTCGCGCCGACCTCCAGCTCCGGCCTCACCGCCATCGGGCTCGCGATCGTCGACGCGGCGTACATCTCGATCGGGCTGCTCGGGCTGTCGGGCGCGCGGCCGACCATGATCGTCGTGACGGTCTGGATCGCGGTCACCGCCACGCTGCTGTTCCTCATCTACCACGTCCGCCTCGGCGCGGCCCGCCGGCGGCAGGGCCCGGCCAACCCGTACGGCTTCCCGTCGGTGGAGTCCTGAGGTGGAGCGCTGGCACACATGCGGCGAGGCGTGGATCGGCCTGATGCGGCACGTCTGGACGACGGGCGTGGCGGGCCTGGACGACCGGGGCCCGGTCATCGAGGCGCCGCCGCGGCTGTTCGAGATAGCGACGCTCGGCTGGGACGACCCGATCGTCCGCGCGTACGGCGACGCCGAGGCCGTCGCCCGCTACACGGCCAAGTTCACCCGGACGGACGTCGTGCCGCCGTTCAAGTACAGCTACGGGGCGCGGCTGCGCGACCTGCTCGGCGTCGACCAGATCGACTGGGTGATCGAGTTGCTGCGGGTCCGTCCGTGGACCAAGAGCGGGTGGATCTCCCTCACGGTCCCCGGCGAGCGGCAGGACGCCGTGCCGTGCCTCGCCGCCCTGGCGTTCCGCGTACGGTCCTCGCGCCTGTCGATGACCGCGACGTTCCGCTCGCAGAACGCCTTCACGAGCTATCTGAACTACCTGCCGCTGCGCGCGGTGCAGGTGGAGGTCGCCGGGGCGGTCGGCCTCCCCGCCGGGACGATGCGGGTCTTCGTCGACGTGCCGCACGTGTACATCGCCGACACCGGCGCCGTCACCGCCGTCCTGGCCCGGACCGCCATGCGCGGCGCCGCCTGAGCGAGCGCGGTCAGCGGCAGTCGTCCGGCGCGGGATCGCCGTGGAAGCGCGCCCTGATCCAGGCGTTCAGATCCGGCGCCGCCGAGGGCACGACGTTGTGGTAGGCGTGCGGGTAGACCCGGTAGGCGATGACGCCGCCACGGCCGCACATCCGCCCCATGGCGGCCTTCGTCACCCCGGGCGGGATGATCGGGTCGCGTCCGCCCTGCAGGATGAGGACGGGGACGGCACGGGGGAGCGCGCCGACGCTGTCGCCGGCCAGACCGGTGGACCAGGGCGGTGTCGTGCGCGGATCCCGGGTGAAGACCTCGCCCGCGGACAGCTTGGAGTACGCCTCGATCACCTCGTCGTCACATCCCTTCTCCAGGACGCCCAGCCGGGCCCGGCCGGCCGCGGTCGTGATCGACTCCAGCCGTGCCGACGGGTCGGCCGCGCCGTACCCGGCGGCCACCTCGACGAGTCGTCCGGTGCCGTAGTCGAGGTCCGTGACATGGCGTGCCAGCGCCGGCAGGTCGATGGGCGGTGACGCCGCCGCCACGCCGACGAGGCGGAGGCCGGGCGCGTAGGACGAGGCGACCTCACCGGCGAACAGCGCCGCGTGCGCCCCCTGCGAGTGGCCGAAGACCACGACCGACCTGCCCAGGGCGGCGCCCGGCAGGCGGGCGGCGGCCCGGACCGCGTCCAGGACGGAGTGCGCCTCGCTCTTCCCGACCAGGTAGGGATGGGGCCCGGGGGTGCCCAGGCCCTCGTAGTCGGTCGCGACGATCGCGTCGCCCGCCGCCAGCAGCGCGCGACCGTCCTCGATCCCGCCGATCGGGTCCGGGTCGGTGGACGGAGCGCAGGAGTCGCCCAGTCCCGTCGTCCCATGGGCCCACGCGACGACGGGCCGTCCTCCGGGCGGCGGCGCGCCCCCCGGAACGAACACCGAGCCGGACACGGCGACGTCCCGGCCCGCCGTGTCGCGGGAGTGGTAGAGGATGCGCCAGCCGCGCGCTCCCGCCGGCGCGGCGACCGGCTCGCTGCGGATGAGGGTGCCGGGCGCTCGC
Source organism: Actinoallomurus rhizosphaericola (assembly GCF_024055675.1). Classification (NCBI taxonomy): domain Bacteria; kingdom Bacillati; phylum Actinomycetota; class Actinomycetes; order Streptosporangiales; family Thermomonosporaceae; genus Actinoallomurus; species Actinoallomurus rhizosphaericola. Next base: position 296,931 of record NZ_JAMXMW010000001.1, read on the forward strand.
CGCGGCAAGGGCACCGGTGGGCGGTAGAACGCCCAGGCCGGGCGCGGGTGCGGGCTCGCCTCGCCCGCGTCGGGATCCGTACCGGAACCGGAGCACCCGGTGAGCAGGATCGCTCCGGCGGCCGCGATGGAGATCAACCGTTTCATGCGTGACGACGCTAGGAGCGGCGCGGACGTCTGTCCTCGTGCCGGCGGCCGATCGGCGCCTCATCCGTTCGACGACCCGCCCGACCGGCGGGCGGACCCCGGCCACCCCGGATCCACGCCGCACGGCCGGCCGGCGGTGGGCGGCACGGCGGTGACGGAACACGTACGGCCCGGCCGTCCCGTCGTCGATTGGACGACCTCCGGTTCAGCCCGCCGGGGGAGGACCGCGCTGCCGTGACTCCCTACGGTCGGTGCCATGCAGGTGATCCGATGTGAGGGACTGACGAAGCGGTACGGCGACACCGTCGCGGTCGACCGGCTGGACCTGACGATCGGGGGCGGTCAGGTCTTCGGCTTCCTGGGGCCGAACGGCTCGGGCAAGACGACGACGATGCGCATGCTGCTCGGCCTCATCACGCCGACGGCCGGGCGGGCCTGGGTGAACGACCGGCCGCTCCCGGATCCGGACGGCCTGGCCCGGATCGGCGCGATGATCGAGGAGCCGGCGTTCCATCCGTGGCTGACCGGACGGCGCACCCTCGACGTTCTCGCCCTGCACGGGCCGCCGCCGCGACGCCGTGACGCCGTGGCGGCGGCTCTGGACCGGGTCGGCCTGTCCTCCGTCGCGGACCGGAAGGTCAAGGGGTACTCCCAGGGAATGCGGCAGCGGCTGGGACTGGCGGCGGCGCTGCTGCGCGACCCGGCGCTGCTCGTGCTGGACGAGCCGACGAACGGCATGGACCCGGCCGGCATCCGGGAGTTCCGTGCCCTGCTGCGCGCGCTGGCCGACGACGGCATGACGGTGTTCCTGTCCAGTCACCTGCTCGCCGAGGTGGAGCAGGTCTGCGACCGGGTGGCGGTGATGAACCGGGGACGCCTGGTCGAGGAGGGACCGGTCGCCGAGCTGGCCACGGTACGACGGCGGGTGCGCGTCGTCCTCGACGAGGGCGATCGGGATCGTGCCCGGGAGGTCCTGGCGGGGCGGCCGGCCCGTGTCGACGGCCCGGGGACGCTGCTGGTCGAGGAGGCCGACGGCCGTGAGGTCAACGAGGCGCTCGGCCGCGCCGGCGTGTGGGCCCGGGAGATCCTCGTCGAACGACCCGGCCTGGAAGAGGCGTTCCTGACCCTTACCGCGACCGAGGAGGACGACCGTGCGACCCCTGCGCGCTGAGTTGCTCAAGCTGAACCGGCCACTGCTGTACGGCGTGGCGTTCGCCGTCATGCTGTTCTGCGTCCTGCTGGCGGTGGGCGGCGCGTCCAACGCCGCGAAGAACGCCGCCGACGCCGGACACGTGCCGTCCTCGTGCACCGAGTTGAGGCTGCCGGAGGGACCGGCGTGCGAGGCCACGAAGGTGAGCGTCCGCGCGCGGGCGGCGCTCGACCGCGTTCGGCGGCTGCAAGACGCGAAGCGGACCGCGGCGCAGCTCGACCCGGCCGCCGCCGGCGCGGAGGCGGCCGGGCTCATGGCCTCGCTCCCCGGTGTGCTGGCCGTCGCACTGCTCGCCGGCGGTCATGTCGGAGGGGAGTGGTCCGGACGGACCCTGAAGACCGTGCTCACCCACTGCGGCCGCCGCGAGCGGGTTCTCGCGGCGAAGCTGGTGAGCCTGTGGCTGGCGGCGGCGGGCCTCATCGCGGCGTGCTGGGCGGCGCTCGCCGTGGCCGGCCCGATCCTCGTACGGGCGTACCACCTGCCGTCCCCGCACGCCTCGGCGACCGACGAGCTGCGGCACTCGGCAGGGCAGTTCGGGCGGGCGCTGGCGGTCGTCGCGGTGTTCGCCGTGATCGGGGTGCTCGCCGCCGTCGTCACGCGCGGCTCCATCGGCACGATGGCCGCCACGGCCGGGATCTTCGTGACGGCGCTGGCGCTGGCCGGGCTGCCCGGCACCGCGCGCTGGACGCCCGCCACCTGGGTTCAGGAGTGGATGGGCTTCGCGGCCGGGCTCGGGTCGGTCACCACGCTGCCGGACAACTTCTGGTCGCGGTTCATCCCCGCGACCGGCTCTCCGCCGGGGGCGTCGGCCGGCCTCGCCGGCCTCGTGGCCACCGCCCTCGCCGGCGTGCTCGTGGCCGTCGTGCTGTTCCGCCGGTCCGACGTGAGCTGATGAGATCGTGATGGGACCGGCGAGCGGGGAGAAACCGGCCCTGCCTGCCGGGAACGTGTGGTCGCGCCGGGTGGACTGGGAGGAGCCGGTCATGTCGGCTGGGGACGTGACGCCGCGCCAGGGGTCGGGATGGAAGGGGCCGGCCGTGCCCCGTGGGGTCCTGACGCCGCGCCGGGTCGACGCCGCCGTCGCTGCGGGCCTGTTCGCCTGGGGCGCACCGGACGTCCCGTGGTGGTGGAAGCCGGCCTCACACGTTCCGGCGACGCCCGTGGTGCTCGGCTACCTGGGCCTGGAGCTGGCGGCCTCCGTCCCGTTCCTCTGGCGGCGGCGCGCCCCGGTGCCCGTCCTGCTGGCCACGAGCGGCGTGCTCGCGGTCCGCACGGCCCTGCACCAGCACGCGATCGCGGTCTTCGCCGCGGTGCTGGTCGCCGCGTACGGGGTCGGCGCGTACGGCGGACAGACACGGAGACACGCGCGGTGGCTCGGCTGGCTCGGTCTGATCACCGGAGCGGTCGTCGGCGTCGCGGTCAACCTCCACCGCGTCGCAGGGGTGCCGTTCGCGCTGCTCGGTGCGGCCTTCCTCGTCGGGGACGCGGCGACCGCGCGCCGGGCCGAGGCCGCGCTCGCCGTAGAGGCCGCGCACCTGACCGAGCGCACCCGCATCGCCCGTGAGCTGCACGACGTGCTCGTGCACCAGCTCTCGGCGATCACCGTCCAGGCCGGTGCCGCCCGCCTGACCGGCTCCGCCCCGGCCGAGGCGCTCGGCACGGTCGAGCGGCTCGCCCGCGAGGCGCTGAACGAGCTGAACCACCTGCTCGGCACGCTCCGGCGGGACGACGAGAAGGGCGGCCCCCGGCGTCCGGTTCCCTCTCTGGCCGAGATCGACGCGCTGATCGCGATGGCACGGGACGCCGGTGTCCCCGCGGACCTGGAGGTGACCGGCAGGGCGCGAGAGCTCAGTCCCGGCCTGCAGCTGTCGGCGTACCGCATCGTCCAGGAGTCGCTCACGAACGTCGCCCGGCACGCGCCCGGCGCCGCGACCCGGGTGGCGCTGCGCTATCTCGACGATCACCTCGCCGTCGAGATCACCAACGGGCCGCCGGGCCGGGGACGCCGCGGCGGCCGGTCGGCGTCCGGCGGCCGGGGCCTGCTCGGCATGCGCGAGCGCGCTGAGTCGCTGGGCGGGGATCTGCGCGCCTCGGCCACGGACGGGGGATTCCGGGTGACCGCGGCGCTTCCGTACGGCGCGTGGAAGGGCGGATCATGACGGCGAGCGCGCCGATCAGCGTGCTGATCGCCGACGACCAGGCGCTCGTGCGCGCGGGTCTCGTCGCGCTGGTGGGCGCACAGGCGGATCTCACCGTGGTCGCCGAGGCAGCCGACGGTGCGGAGGCGGTGGCACGCGCCCGCGAGGTCCACCCCGACGTCGTGCTGATGGACATCAGGATGCCCGTGCTGGACGGCCTGGCGGCGACCCGCCGGATCCTCACCGGATCGCCCGGCCCCGCGCCGCGCGTCGTCGTCCTGACCACCTACGACCTGGACGAGTACGTCTACGAGGCGCTGTGCGCGGGGGCCTGCGGGTTCCTGCTGAAGCACGCGCCGCCGGAGGAACTGCTCCTGGGCGTCCGCGCCGCCGCCGGCGGCGGCGCGCTCATCTCCCCGGGGGTGACCGGGCCGCTGATCGAGGCGTTCACCGGAAGGCGGCGTGCCCGGGCCCGGCCGCCGGCGGCCCTGGCCCGGCTCACCGCCCGTGAACGCGAGGTCTTCGACCTGGTGGTGGAGGGGAGGACCAACACGGAGATCGCCCGGACGCTGTCCATCGCCGAGACGACGGTCAAGACGCATCTCGGCCGTGTCCTGGACAAACTCGGCCTGCGGGACCGGGTGCATGCCGTGATGTACGCGTACGAGAACGCGCTCGTCCCGCCCGGCACCCGGCGGTGAGGGCCGATCGGTCAGCGCCGGACGACGTCGGCGTGCGCATGCGCAACGTCCGCGTTCCTGGGATCAGAGGTCAAGCTCGGTAGTGCTGTAGGGCGCGGAACTGGCGGCACCATGTGCGGTTTCGGCCGGGCAGGCCGCTGGGTTCGGGCTTGCACACGTACGGGCAGAACATGCTGTTGAGCACCCAGGGAGTGCTGTTCGGGCCGAAGTCCTTTGGCATCGCTGAGGCCTGGGTGATGCCGTAGGCGGCCACGGCGAGTTTCCCGGTGCTGCGGAAGCGCTCCATCTGGTCGGTCAGGAAGTTCTTGTTGTCCGCGTACCACGTGTTGGAGAGTAGGAAGTCGTTCCACTCCTGCTCGTCGAAGGGGTGCTGGGCGGCGTCCTTGATGACCTGCCACACGGGGGTCCCCTTCGCGATGCCGTGGCTGCGGGCGAAGGCCGGGTTCACCGCGTCGCCCATGTGTCGCTTCCAGAGCTGTACCAGGGAGAACTCGGTGGCGAGGAACTTCTGGTCGCTGCGGAGGAACGGCAGCACGTAGTCGAGGTACTTCTTCGCCGCGGCCGGGCTGGGTACGTGCGGGTGGATGTCCACGCCTGCGATGGACGGGGTGTGGGCGGTGAAGGTCATCCAGCGCCGCGTCTGCGCGGTTTCGGCGCCGGGCCGGTAGAGGGCGGTGAGCGCTCCCATGTAGATCTTGGTCTTGCAGTTCGCTCCGAAGTGCTTCTGCCGGTATTGGGCGGCGTGCAGGGCGAGCGCCTCGTAGAAGGTGTTGATACGGGGAGTTTCGCGGTCCGTCTTGCTCGTCTCGAAGAAGGGCTCGTTGCCGATGGTCAGGATGTCGACCTTGCCCATGGTCGCGGCCAGGACCTTGTCCAGCCGGGCCAGGGCGGTCTTCATGGCCGGGCTGCCGGGTGTGGGGATGGGCTTGTTCTGGTACTGGAACTTCGTGGTCAGCACGGTGCCGTAGCCGTGGGCGGCCGCCTGGAGCAACTTCGCGAATCCGGTCTGGGTCGCGGGGTTCCCCTGGTCGGCGTTGGACATCAGATAGAAGCCGCGTATCCAGGTGCCCGAGACCGCCTGCAGCTCGGCGTAGTCGATCTTCTCCAGGGCCTGGTTGACATTGGCAGCGAGTACGCCGGAGGCAGGCGGCGCGCTCACCGTGCCCGGGCTGGAGGAGGAGCTCGCGGCGGGAGAGGAATCGTTCCCGTCCGGGCCGCAGGCCGCCGTCCCCAGGGCCGCCAGCACGGCACCTCCGGACAAGGCAAGCATCTGCCGCCGGGAGGTCTCCCCGCGCTGCCGTCCCCTATCGAATCCCATATCGCTCCCTCGCATGTGCCAGCCCGCCTCCCGGCTTGCCGGTCCATTCCACCCGCGCGACACCGGGTACGGTGGGGCCGGCGATGCGCGACGGGTCAGCCCAGTAGCCGACCGGCTCATGGGGACGCAGGCACACCGACCGGTTCCTGGGTCCCGGTGACCGTACCGTCGGCGTTTTTGGTAAAGCGGACGACCAGAAAATGCTTGTGATCGACCAGCGCGGTCACCGAGAACGGCTGCCCGTCGTTCAGACCCGGCGCTTTGAAGTCCACCCGGGACCCGAAGGCCGAACCGTACTGCGGGCAGCGCCGGTGCCCGTCCTTGTCGAACGGGTTACGGGCGTGATCGGTGCCACCCCTCACCGCTTCGCTGAATTTCCTGTTGTCAGGTCGGGTCTCGGTCCCGATGTTCGCGGTGTACCACACGTGGAACGGCACGTCTGAGCAAACCGCGATGATGCTGTTCCCTTGAGGATCCGGATCTCCCTTGCTGATCCCGCTGTTGACGTTGTTGATGAAGACGGACGCGGCTAGCAGGGCAAGCCCCCCGAACACACCGACCCCGACGGCGACGGCGACGGCGGCGAAGGCGAACCGGCGCGTGCGAACAAGCGGGAACATGAACCCTCCAGGTGCGTGGCTGAACCTAACCCGCTTTGACGGACTATCGGACACCGCCGAAAGCGAGGAGCACGAACGGGAAGACTATGAAGACCGCGCTGGCCACGAACCCGAGGATGATGCGCTGCCGTCGGTCCGAGCGCCGGTCAATGCGGGCGGTGGTGGAGGGGGAGTCGGGCAGGTAGATCACCGGGACAGCGAGGCCGATCGGCCGGTGCCGGACGCCCGAGCGGGTGGGTTTGCATTCGTGCACATTGCCGTACGCGTCAGCGAAGCTCACCATCGCGAACGTGACCCGGCCGGCGGACTCGCCCGCTCCGGACCATTCCCTCTTGTAGCGGCTCACGGTCCCCTGGACCCGTATGCCCTGCCGTTGCAGCCGGCCCTGCAGCCGCACCTCACGTATCTGGACGACAAGGCACGCCGGCCCCGCCAGGACCGAAAAACCCAGGAGTACCACCGCCGCACCCGCCTTCCGCCCATAGCCGATCAAGGTGTTGCGACGCGAGGGAGAGCGGGACGGTTTGCGGACCTACGCGTGATCGTGATCACGCTCGGCGTCACCGGCAGGATCGGCCGGACATGCCTCCGGCGGGGCTTCTCCGGCTCGGGGATGCCCCCGGCACGCGCCACTGCCGGCCAGGGACCAGGAACCTCGACGAGGTGTTCACCTCGCTGGGCGCGCGGGTGATCCGCGCACCGGTCCGCGCACCAGGAGCGAACGCGATAGCCGAACGCTGGGTCGCCACCGTACGCCGAGAGTGCACCGACCGGATCCTGATCACAGGTGTCGTGACGGCCTCGCCCGGCGCCGGTGTGCGAGAACTCCTCCAGACGGGATCGCACACCGGCGTCGCCTATGAGGATCAGTCGTGCCGGCGGCGGCGCGCTCATCTCCCCGGGGGTGACCGGGCCGCTGATCGAGGCGTTCACCGGCAGGCGGCGTGCCCGGGCCCGGCCGCCGGCGGCCCTGGCCCGGCTCACCGCCCGTGAACGCGAGGTCTTCGACCTGGTGGTGGAGGGGAGGACCAACACGGAGATCGCCCGGACGCTGTCCATCGCCGAGACGACGGTCAAGACGCATCTCGGCCGTGTCCTGGACGAACTCGGCCTGCGGGACCGGGTGCACGCCGTGATGTACGCGTACGAGAACGCGCTCGTCCCGCCCGGCACCCGGCGGTGAGGGCCGATCGGTCAGCGCCGGACGACGTCGGCGTTCATGTCGGCGAGGAACTCCTCGCTCTCGGCGTCGGCGACGTGGGCGAACACCGGGACGTCGCTGGCCGGCAGCTTCTCCATCGTCGCCTGCAGCAGCTCGTTGGCCAGCTGCGGGTCGCCGCCCTCGGAGATCACGACGTGCAGCATGATGCCCTCCACGCCGCTGGGCATCCGGACGTCGGAGATCCACACCCGCTCGACCGCGGGGTAGTCCGAGAGCCGCTCGGCGACGCCTTCCTTCAGGGGCCCGACCAGCTCGTGCTCGCTGGCGCGGAACGCCACCTCGACGTCCTCGTCGACGCCCATGCCCTGGGTGACGAGGAAGCCCTGGACGTCGCTGAACGGGATGAGAGCGGCGTCGTCGCTCTCCGGGTCGATCACCATCGCCTGGACCTCGCCGCTGCGGGCGATCTCCAGCAGCAGGGCCGCGTCGGCGTGCTGGAACTCCTCGCTCGCGGACTTCTCGCTGTACGCCTCCGGGCGTGTAAAGGCGGCCAGCGCGACGGACTCGTCCTCCAGCTGCCCCACGAGGACCGAGCCGTCGGGGTTCGTCACGATGAGGACCCCGCCGTCGACGAGCGCGCGCAGGATCTCCTCAGGTTCACCGCGCTGAGCGAGCACGTCGGCCAGCTTCGGGTTTCCATTAGCCATACGCCCGACACTAGTGCGTGGGCGATGCCCCATGGGCCGATCCTGGCCACCGGACCGGTTATTCGCCTCGTCTCACTGGCATGTTCACCGGCCGTTACTACCATCGTGTAGGGCGAGGTCACGCCGAGGGCGCTCGGGATCGACGCACGCCCCCACGCCGTGCAGCCACACGTAGGGGGTCCTCGTGAGCAGGCCTGTGGTCCTCATCGCCGAAGAGCTCTCACCCGCCGGTCTGGCACTCCTGGAGCCGGACTTCGAGATCCGCCGCGTCGACGGCGCCGACCACGACGCGCTGGTCGCCGCGGCCGCCGGCGCGGACGCCCTGATCGTCCGCAGCGCGAGCACGGTGGACGCGGCGGTGTTCGCGGCCGCGACCCGGCTGCGCGTCGTGGCCCGCGCGGGAGTCGGCCTCGACAACGTCGACGTCGAGGCGGCGACCAGGGCCGGCGTCATGGTCGTGAACGCGCCGACCTCCAACATCGTGACGGCCGCCGAGCACGCGATCGCGCTGTTGCTGGCCACCGCCCGCAACATCCCGCAGGCCCACTCCTCGCTGAAGCGCGGTGAGTGGCGGCGCGCCGCGTACACCGGCGTCGAGCTGCAGGACAAGACGCTCGGCGTGCTCGGGCTGGGCCGCATCGGCGTGCTCGTCGCGCAGCGGCTCGCCGCGTTCGGGATGCGGGTGATCGCCTACGACCCGTACGTCCAGGCGGCCCATGCCGCGCAGCTCGGCGCGCGGCTCGTCCCGCTCGACGAGCTGCTGCGCGACAGCGACTTCATCACGGTCCACCTGCCGAAGACCCCCGAGACGCTCGGCCTGATCGGCGACCGTGAGCTGCGGCTGGTCAAGCCGTCCGTGCGGATCGTCAACGCCGCGCGCGGCGGCATCGTCGACGAGGACGCCCTCGACCTCGCGCTCAAGGAGGGGCGCGTCGCGGGCGCGGGCATCGACGTGTTCCGCACCGAGCCGTGCACGGACAGCCCTCTGTTCCAGCACGACAACGTCGTGGTCACGCCGCACCTCGGGGCGAGCACCCACGAGGCGCAGGAGAAGGCCGGCACCCAGGTGGCGCGTTCGGTACGGCTGGCGCTCGCCGGCGAGTTCGTGCCGGACGCGGTCAACGTACGCGGCGGCGTCGTCGCCGAAGAGGTCAAGCCGGCGCTGCCGCTGGCGGAGAAGCTCGGGCGGATCTTCACCGCGCTCGCCGGCGGCCTGCCCGTGCGCGTCGAGGTCGAGGCGCGCGGGGAGATCGCCGCCCACGACGTGAAGGTCCTGGAGCTGGCCGCGCTGAAGGGCGCGTTCACCGACGTCGTCGAGGAGGCCGTGACGTACGTCAACGCGCCCCTCCTGTCCCGGGCCCGGGGCGTCGAGGTGACGCTGACCGGCGACGAGGAGAGCCCGGACTGGCGCAATCTCCTGACGGTCCGCGGCACGATGCCCGACGGCGCGGTCGTCTCGGTCTCCGGCGCGCTGACCGGGCCGCGCCACGTGGAGCGGATCGTCGAGGTCAACGGCTACGCCATGGAGATCACCCCGGCGGCGCACATGGGCTTCTTCACCTACGCCGACCGGCCCGGGATGGTCGGTGTGGTGGGCCGCCTGCTCGGCGACGCGGGCGTCAACATCGCCGGCATGCAGGTGGGGCGGCACGAGAAGGGCGGCCGGGCGCTGATCGCCCTGACCGTCGACTCCGCGCTGACCCCCGAGCTCGTCGACGCGATCGTCGAGGAGATCGGCGCCGAGCAGGGCCGTCGCGTCGATCTCTGACGGGGAGATCCACCATCAGGGCGGGCGGCGGAGAGTCCGCAGGTGACAGAGGCTCACCCCGGAACGTGTCTTGCGATGTGAGATTCCTGGTCGCGAGGCGAGACACGCCGGGACGCAGCGGGTAGCGTCGAGAAGGTCATGCGGCGCTTCGTGCTCACCCTTCGCCGCCGTGGCGGGGCTTGATCCCGGGCAGGCCGGCGACCCGCCGCGGAGTGTGCCGCCGGCCGTCGGTCCCGACTGATCCGCTCGCCCTGATGACGATCTTCACGGAGACGATTCCCATGGACGCCACTTCCGCTTGGACCCCTGCCGACGACGCCGCCGAAGAGGCGGTCAGAGCCGTGCAGACCGCGCTGGACCGCCGCGACAACGGCGGCGCCGCCGGCCGCTAGTCTCCGACGGCCCCGACGCCGAGGGCCACCGCGCCGATCAGCGCCGCGTCGTCGACGAACCGCGCGGCCTCGACCGGCGGCGGGAAGGGCACGGCCCGGCCGATCGCCGCGCGTACGGCGGGCAGGAACGCCTCGGTCATCCCGCCGCCCACGACGACGCGTTCGGGGTCGAGGAAGGTCGTCAGATTGGCGACCGCCATCCCGACCGCCGCGGCGGCGTCGTCGAGCAGGGCCGCCACCGCCGGCTCGTCCCGGCGCGCGAACAGCGCCTCCGCGGTGACCCGCTCGCCGAGCAGCGCGGAACCGCGGGCGGCCAGCCCGCTTCCGGAGGTGTACTCCTCCAGCGGCGCGCGCCCCTGCGCGTATCCCGGCTCGGCCGGTTCGCGCAGCAGGTACCCGATCTCGCCCGCCGCGCCGTGCGTCCCGGGCACCACCCGGCCGCCGACCACCAGCGCCGCGCCGGTCCCGGTGCCGAAGTTGACGTAGAGGCCCACGTCGGCGTCCTGGAGCCGTCCCCAGCGCAGTTCCGCGGCGGCCGCGGCGTTGACGTCGTTGTCGACGCGTACGGCCGGCACGCCGAGCCCGTCCTGGAGCAGGGCGGGCAGCGGCAGGTCGTCCCAGCCCGGCACGTTCGGCGCGAGGCGCACGCGGCCCTCGCGGATCACCCCGAACGTCGACACGCCGGCCGCGACGAGGCGGCCGGGCGTCTCGGCGATGAGGCCGTGCGCCGCGTCCAGGACCCGGCGCATCACCTCGTCCGCGCCGTCGGCGGCGCGGGTCGGCAGGCGCGTGCCGCGCAGCCGTTCTCCGGTGGCGCTAGCCGTCGCGAGCGCCACCTTGGTCCCCCCGAAGTCGATCCCGAGCACGAACTCGCCGACCGACGTCATGCCCGTCGTCATGCGGCGGCCTGCCCCTGGGGTTCGGCGGGCCCGACGAAGGACTCCCTGATCTCCTTCGGCCCGAACGGCCAGGTCTTCTCAGCGCGGGCCCAGAGCAGGTAGGCGATGACACCGAGGGCCAGCCAGGCGAGGGAGAGCAGGATCGGCTTGGCCCCGGCGGCCTGGTAGATGTAGACCCACCCGGCCAGCGCGACGATGCTCGGCAGCGGGTAGAGCCACATCTTGTACGGCCGGGGCAGGTCCGGCTGCCGCCTGCGCAGCACGGTGAGGGCGACGATCTGCGCGATCGACTGCACGAGCACGAACGCCGTGGTGAGCATGCTGATCACGTCGGTGAGGGTGAACAGCGAGCCGACCGCCGTGATGACGCCCATCGCGTACAGACCGGCGGTGGGGAAGTGCAGGCGCGGGTGCAGCCGCCCGAACCACGGGAGGAACACCTTGTCGCGCGCCGCGTTGTAGGGCACCCGCGAGCCGCCGAGCAGCCCGGCGAAGACGGACGCGAACGCCGTGATGATGATGCCGACCGTGAAGACCTGCGCGACGCCCTTGCCCCAGGCGCGTTCGAGCACGAGCGAGGCGACCGAGCTGGAGTTCTTCGCCTCCTGCCACGGCACGACGCCGAGCACGCCGACCTGGAGCAGGAAGTACAGCGCCATGATGCCGAGGATCGCGTAGACGATCGAGCGCGGGATGACCCGGCCCGGGTCGCGCACCTCCGCGCCGAGGTAGGCGCTGGTGTTGTAGCCGAGGTAGTCGTAGACCGCGATGACCAGGCCGGCGCCCAGCCCGCTGAAGAACTTCGAGCCCGCGTCGTCCGGGAAGCCGAAGGCGACGCTGCCGTGGAAGTGGGTGAACGCCGCGATGATCACGCCGAGCACCGTGACGAGCATGACGACGAAGAAGATCGAGGTGAGCTTGCCGACGTCGTCGATCCGGCGGTAGAGCGCCAGGACCACCAGCACGACGACGCCCACGGCGAAGACGTGCCCGAGTCCCGACAGCCCGTTGCCGTGGACGAGCGCGGGCCACAGGTAGCCGGCGTACTGCACGAGCCCGATCGCGCCGGTCGACATGATCAACGGGATGAACAGCACCGCCGACCACACGAACAGGAACGGCATCAGGCGGCCCGTGCGGTACTGGAACGCCTCGCGCAGGTAGAGGTACGTTCCGCCGGCGCCGGGCATCGACGCGCCGAGCTCCGCCCAGACGAGGCCGTCCGCGACGACGATGATCGCGCCGATCAGCCAGCCGAACATGGCCTGCGGGCCCTGCAGAGCGCTGACCATGGCGGGGATGGTGACGAACGGCCCGATGCCGCACATCTGGGTCATGTTCACGGTGGTGGCCTGGAACAGTCCGAGGCGTCGTTCGAACCCCGGAGCCGTGGGAGACGACATGACTCCCCACTCCCTTTCGTGGCGCGTTACCGCCTTCTCGCTGGTGAGCGACGTTGCAGAGAATGTAAGAGAGGCTCCCTAACAAAGCAAGCCCAGAGGGACGTGCGACACTTCCGTCAGCGACCCACGGGGAGGGGATGGCGGTGCCCAGCGGCGGGGAGACGGCCAACACGACGAGCGTGTTGCGCATCATGAACGAGCGGGCCGTGTACGAGCGGATCCGCCTGCTCGGCCCGGTCTCACGGCCGCAGCTGGCCGAGGCGACCGGGCTGTCCAAGCCGACGATCTCCCTGGCCCTCGCCGACCTGGAGCGGGCCGAACTCGTCCGCCCGGTGGGGCACCGGACCGGCAACGCGGGCCGCGCCGCGCTGCTGTACGAGATCCGCCCCGAGGCCGGCTGGGTGATCGGCCTGGACGTCGGCCGCCAGTGGGTGCGCGCCGCCCTCGCCGACCTCGGCGGGGAGATCGCCGTACGGGAGGACGTCCCCGCGGACTCCGGCGACGCCGGCGCGCTGATCGACCAGCTCGGCGAGATCGTCGACAACCTCGCGGCCGCGGCCGGCGGGCAGATCACGCACATCGTCCTCGGCACGCCCGGCGTGTACGACCCCGACAACGAGCGCCTGCACCTCGCGCCGAACATCCCCGGCTGGAACGAACCCGGCGTCACCGCGAAGCTCGCCGAGCGGCTGCCCGCGCCGTTCGCGATCGAGAACGACATCGCCCTGGCCGCGCTCGGCGAGCAGGGCTACGGCCTGGGCGCCGACCTGCGGCACTTCGTCTACGTGTCGATCGGCACCGGCATCGGCATGGGGATCATCGTCGACGGCCGGCTGTACCGCGGCGCGCGCGGCGCCGCCGGGGAGATCGCCTTCCTGCCGATGGGGGAGACCGACCCGCTCGCGCACGCCGCGGACTCCCGGCGGCACGGGATGCTGGAGTCGGTCGCCTCGGCCCCGGCGGTGGTCGCCACGGCACGGCGGATGGGGATGACCGGCGAGATCACCGCGAAGCGCGTCTTCGACGAGGCGCGCGACGGTGAACCGGCGGCGGTGCGCGCGGTGGCGCGGGAGGCCGACCACGTCGCCCACGCGCTGGCCGGTGTGATCGCGCTGCTCGACCCGGAGCTCATCGTCCTCGGCGGCGGGATCGGCGGGCACGGCGCCGACGTCTTCCTCGGCGAGGTCCGCGACCGGCTGGAGACGATGACCCCGCTCGGCGCGCCGCGCGTCGAGGTGTCGCCGCTGGGCGATGAGGCCGTCGTCCTGGGCACGCTGGCGACCGGGCTGGCGACCGCCCGCGCGCTGGTGTTCGACCGGGCCATCACCGGTGCGGCCGACCTCCCCGGAACGGTCACGAATCGCCCATAGTGTGAGACGAGTTCTCATGAATTGAGACGAGCCGCTAAGGTACGTTCATGGCTTCCCGCAGCATCCGGCTGGCCGTCGTTCCGGGCGACGGCATCGGCCCCGAGGTCGTCGCCGAAGGTCTCAAGGTCCTCGACGCGCTCGGCATGAAGATCGAGCAGACGCCGTACGACCTGGGCGCGGCCCGGTGGCACAAGACCGGTGAGACGCTGCCCGACTCCGTGCTGGAGGAGATCCGGCAGCACGACGCCATCCTGCTCGGCGCCGTCGGCGACCCGAGCGTGCCGAGCGGCGTCCTGGAGCGTGGCCTGCTGCTCCGCCTGCGCTTCGAGCTCGACCACTTCGTCAACCTGCGGCCGGTCCGGCTCTACCCGGGCGTCGAGACGCCCCTCGCCGACACCCGGCCCGAGGACATCGACATGCTGGTCGTCAGGGAGGGCACCGAGGGCCCGTACGCCGGGGCCGGCGGCGTCCTCCGCAAGGGCACGCCGCACGAGGTCGCGACGCAGGAGAGCCTCAACACCGCGTTCGGCGTCGAGCGCGTCGTGCGCTACGCCTTCGAGCAGGCGGCCCGCCGCCCGCGCAAGAAGCTCACCCTCGTGCACAAGAACAACGTTCTGGTCTATGCGGGAGACCTCTGGTCGCGTACGGTCGACGCCGTGGCCGCCGAATTCCCCGACATCGACGTCGACTACTCCCACGTCGACGCCGCCACGATGTTCTTCGTCAGCCAGCCGGAGCGCTTCGACGTGATCGTCACCGACAACCTGTTCGGCGACATCATCACCGACCTGGGCGCGGCGGTGGCGGGCGGCATCGGGCTGGCCGCCAGCGGCAACATCAACCCCACCGGCGCGGCGCCGAGCATGTTCGAGCCCGTGCACGGCAGCGCTCCCGACATCGCCGGGCAGGGCAAGGCGGACCCGACCGCCACGATCCTCTCCGTCGCGCTGCTCCTGGACCACCTCGGGCTGACCGACGAGGCGCGCAAGGTCGAGCAGGCCGTCGCCGACGACCTCATCGAGCGTCAGGGCGCCTGGGCCGCGCGTTCGACCCGTGAAGCGGGCGACGACATCGCCGAGCGAGTAGCCGGCTAGGGCGCGCCTCTCCATAAGGAAACCCTCCGGGCGCGCCCCACGGCGCGCCCGTTTTGGGCTGCCGTGCGGTAAGGAGACTTGAACGCGACAAAAGGCGACAATGGGTACGGAGCGGCGACGAGGCCGTACCGCGAGAGGACCTCAGATGAGCATCGACTTCGACATCCGGCTCTCCGACCACCGCGCGTCGGCGGACGAGCGCGAACGACTCCTTGAGAAGCCCGGCTTCGGCCAGGTCTTCACGGACCACATGATCACGATCCGGTGGGACACGGAGCGCGGCTGGCACGACGCGCGCCTCGAGCCGTACGCGCCGCTGACCCTCGACCCGGCGACCGCGGTGTTCCACTACGCCCAGGAGCTGTTCGAGGGCCTGAAGGCCTACCGCCGGGCCGACGGATCGATCGTCGCCTTCCGCCCGTACGCCAACGCCGCCCGCTTCAACGCCTCCTGCGAGCGGATGGCGATGCCGCCGATCCCCGAGGAGACCTTCGTCCGGTCCCTGGAGCTCCTCGTCGACGCCGACCGCGACTGGGTCCCCACCCATGAGGGCCACAGCCTCTACCTGCGTCCCTTCATCATCGCGACGCAGCGCGGCCTCGGCGTGAACAGCCCGTCCTCGTCGTACCTGTTCATCGTCATCGCCTCGCCCTCGGGTGCCTACTTCACCGGCGGGATCAAGCCCGTCTCGGTGTGGCTGTCGGAGGAGTACACCCGGGCCGCCCCGGGCGGCACCGGCGCCGCCAAGTGCGGCGGCAACTACGCCGCCGCGTTCGTCGCCCAGGCCCAGGCCGTCCAGGAGGGCTGCGACCAGGTCGTGTGGCTCGACGCCAACGAGCACCGCTGGGTGGAGGAGATGGGCGGCATGAACCTCTTCTTCGTGTACGGCTCCGGCGCGGACGCCCGCGTCATGACGCCCTCGCTGACCGGCACGCTGCTGCCCGGCATCACGCGGGACGCGCTCCTCAAGCTCGCCCCCGACCTAGGCATCCCCGCCTCGGAGGGCCGCATCTCCACCGACCAGTGGCGCGAGGGCAACGCCTCCGGGGAACTGACCGAGGTGTTCGCCTGCGGCACCGCCGCCGTGATCACCCCGGTCGGCCGGGTCAAGAGCGCCAAGGACGAGTGGCTCATCGGCTCCGGCGAGCCCGGCCCCGTCACCATGCGGCTCCGCGAGGAACTCGTCGGCATCCAGTACGGCGACCGCCCCGACCCGTACGGCTGGATCCACAAGATCGCCTGACGCGACCCCGCCGAGGGGGCGTCTCCCGACGGGGGACGCGCCCTCGGCCGGGCCGCCGGCCGACGCTCGTCTCCTCCGCGGTGCGCGCTACCGGTCCGAGTCCCAGCGGAGGTCCAGCTCGGACCTGTATCCGGGGTGGTCGCCGGACTCGTCCTGTCCCCAGGCCGGTGAGCCGGTGACATCCGATGCCCGGCGGACTTCGACCGCCCGGAAGGAGTAGCCGTCCTGATCGGCCTCCTCCCAGGTGAACAGGACGGACTCCCGAGGGCACAGCACGCGGTAGCCGCCGGGGTCGGCGAGGCGGATGGCGGAGAAGTGCGCCCACACCTCGCCGGGCACCTCCGGCGAGGTCAGCACCCCCCAACCCGCCTCGGCGTCCCAAGAGACGACCTGTCCCGGTACGGGCCGTCGTTGCCCCGTGCTCACCCGATTCCTCCCGAAGGCCGGTCAGAAGAATTCTGACCGGTCAGCCGGCCGGTGTCGATCACCAGGTCCCAGGGTTCCGGCAGGCGCAGCGGCTCCCCGAGGTTGACGTGCACCTCCTGCGCGTACCCGGCCTCGCCGGGGTGGCTGAGCAACCGGGCCTTCCCGGCGAATGCGTCGATCACCAGATAGAGCGGTACGTTCCCGCGCGCGCAGGTCCGCGGCTTGACCTCGTGGTCGTCGCGGGCGCTGCTCTTCGAGACGACCTCCACGACAAGGTACGTGGCGGTCCCGTAGACGTGATCGTCACCCCACAGGAGCGGATCCTGCGGCACGACCAGTACGTCCGGCCGGTACCGGTCCACCTGTGGGCCGAGGAAGAGCGTGACCTCCGGCCAGATCTGCCAACTGCGCTCAATGACGTACGGCATGAGCTGGAGGAGGAGCCGGAAGACGATGTCGGCGTGCCCGGCGGTCGACAGCTCTCTGACCACTATCCGGCCATCGATGACCTCGACTCTGCGGTCCGGCCAGTGCTCACTCAGCTCCTCGAAGCGGCGCTCGATGTCGGTGCGTGCGTCGGTCTCCAACCTCGGCCCCCTCGTCCGTCCATCCATACGGTCCGTCGCGGCAAGTAACGCATCGTAGCTGCAATGCGCTGGCCCGTGAGGACCAATCAGAGGTGAAGGTAGGGTGAAGGCGCTGGTGGGCGGGTTGCGTCTCGGATGGTGAGACGGATGTGTCCGTCGCGGCGGGGATGTGGCAAACTCGGTGCCATCATGCGCAGCAGCCTGGTCATTATCGGCTGGCGCGCCGGCACCTAGACGAGCACTCCGCCGGCGCGCAGACCTCTCACGTCCCGTGAGGGGTCATTTTGTTTTGCGGCGCCGGCGCACAATCCGGGACTACCAAGGGGATCGACCCATGCGGGATGACGGCTTCCACGTCTACGACACGACGTTGCGCGACGGGGCCCAGCAGGAGGGCCTCAACCTCACCGTGGCGGACAAGCTGATCATCGCTCGCCGCCTCGACGAGCTGGGTGTCGGATTCATCGAGGGCGGCTGGCCCGGGGCCAATCCCAAGGACACCGAGTTCTTCCGGCTCGCCCGGACCGAGCTCGATCTCAAGCACGCGCAGCTCGCCGCGTTCGGCGCGACCCGCCGGGCCGGCGCGAAGGCCGCGGACGACCCTCTGGTGGCCGCGCTGCGCGAGTCCGGCGCGCCGGTCGTGACCCTTGTCGCCAAGAGTCACGACCGGCACGTCGAGCTGGCCCTCCGCACGACGTTGGAGGAGAACCTCGCGATGATCCGCGACACCGTCTCCCACCTGCGTGCGGAGGGCCAGAGGGTCTTCCTCGACGCCGAGCACTTCTTCGACGGCTACCGGTCGAACCCGGCCTACGCCCTGGAGGTCGTGCGGACCGCCGCCGAGGCCGGCGCGGACGTCATCGCCCTGTGCGACACCAACGGCGGGATGCTGCCCGACGAACTGGCCGACGTCGTCGCCGCGGTCGCGGCCGAAGGCGCGCGGCTGGGCATCCACTGCCACGACGACAGCGGCTGCGCGGTGGCCAACACCCTCGCGGCCGTACGCGCCGGGGTCACGCACGTCCAGGGCTGCGCCAACGGGTACGGCGAGCGCAGCGGCAACGCGAACCTCTTCACGGTCGTCGGCAACCTGCAGCTCAAGCGCGGCTACGACCTCGGTGTCGAGCTGCGGGAGATGACGCGGATCGCGCACGCCGTCTCCGAGGTGACCAACGTCGCGCCCAGCTCCCAGCAGCCGTACGTCGGCATGTCGGCGTTCGCCCACAAGGCGGGCCTGCACGCCTCGGCGGTCAAGGTCGACCCGATGCTGTACCAGCACATCGACCCGGAGCTGGTCGGCAACGACATGCGCATGTTGATCTCCAGCATGGCGGGCCGTGCGTCGGTGGAGCTCAAGGGCCGCGAGCTGGGGTACGAGCTGTCCGGCGACAAGGCGCGGCAGGTCGTGGAGCGGGTCAAGGAGCTCGAGTCGGCCGGTTACACCTTCGAGGCGGCGGACGCGTCGTTCGAACTCCTGCTGCGCGAGGAGGTCGACGGGGAGCGCACCCGCTACTTCGAGGTGGAGTCCTGGCGGACGATCGTCGAGCGCCGGCCCGACGGCGTCATGGTCAGCGAGGCGACGGTCAAGCTGCACGCCAAGGGCGAGCGGATCGTCGCGACCGGTGAGGGCAACGGCCCGGTCAACGCCCTGGACCGCGCCCTGCGGCTGGCCCTGGAGCGGATCTACCCGGAGCTGTCCGCCCTGGAGCTCGTCGATTACAAGGTGCGGATCCTGGAGGGTGCGCACGGCACCGACGCGCGCACCCGGGTGCTCATCGAGTCCAGCGACGCCTCCGGCGAGTGGGGCACCGTCGGCGTCGAGGACAACGTCATCGCCGCCTCCTGGGAGGCTCTCGCGGAGTCGGTGACCTACTGCCTCCTGCGCGCCGGATACGGCGCCTCCTGACGTACGGGCCGGGCGGGTCACCCCTCCGGGTGACCCGACTCCTGGCTGTCAGGGCCGGAAGTGATCCTTGAGCCACGCGTCGAACTCGGTGGCCACGACCCGCTCGCCGGTCACCCCGTCCGAGTCCGCGGAGCAGAGCCAGCGAACGGGGTCCTCCATGATCGCCGGGTCCAGCAGGGCGTCACGGACCGCCGCGGGGACGTCGTCGGGGATCATCCCGGTGACCGTCGCGCCACCGGGCAGCAGCATGTTGACGGTGACACCGTGGTCGGCGAGGTCCGCAGCCATGATCGCGGACAGCGACTCGGCGCCGGCGCGGGACGGCCCGTACGGGACGAAGCCCCGGCGCCGCATGGTCTCGTGATTCATCGAGATGTTGATGATCTTGCCGTGGCCCTGCTCGACGAAGCGGGGGGCGACGGCGCGGGCGACGAGGAAGTACCCGGTGAGGTTGGTGTCGACGACGTCCCGGAAGCCGTCCGCGGCGACCTCCCAGAAGGGTTGCGGTTCGCTGAGGAAGCGGGGGTTGACGTGTCTCATCCCCAGGCCCGCGTTGTTCACCAGGACGTCCAGCCCGCTCAGCCTCTGGACCGCCTCCTCGACGCCGCGGCGCACCGACGCCTCGTCGCGCACGTCCATGACGATGCCGTCGATCGAACCGGGGCATCCGGACAGCGTGGACACGGCTCCGCGTACGCGCTCCGCGTCACGGCCCGTGATCAGCACGCGGGCGCCACCGTTGACGAGACCCCGCGCCATCGCCAGGCCGAGACCGCTCGTCCCTCCAGTGATGAGCACCCGAACACCTGCCACATCGGGCATGACGACCTCCTGCAGTGACTGCCGCGGTGGGGGCGGGGACCCTCGCGGGTGCGTCCGGTTCGCGGGACCTTGCCCGACGTACTCTAGGCTCCGTCCTCACGCAGAGTGCTCTGCCCCCCTGGGTGTCCGTCCGGTCCCCGACTCGCCGTCCTCCGGACCGGCCGGCGGGTCACCCCTTGGGCTCGGCCTGCTCGACCACCTCGAATGACCAGAGTTCGGCGCCGCTCGCGGCCGGGCCGCCGTGCCCATGGCCGTGTCCCTCGGCGGGCCCGCGCTCGGACGCGGCCTGGGCGTGTCCCTCCGCGAACGCCCGGCTCTCCGTCCAGCGCTGGAAGTCCTCCTCGCTGCGCCAGCGCGTGTAGACGAGGTAGCGGTCGGTCCCCTCGACCGGGCGCAGCAGTTCGAAGCCCTCGAAGCCGTCGGCCTCCTCGACGAGCCCGGCGCGCCCGGCGAACCGGCGCTCCAGCTCCTCGCGCATGGGCTCGGGCACGGTCAGCACGTTGATCTTCACGATGCTCATGGGGAAATCCTCTCCTGACGCGCCCGCCGCTCCCCGCCAGGGGCACCCCGAAGGCCCGGCGTGTCGTTCGCCGCGTCGCTCCGACGCGCACGTGCCACGAAATAGGAACGTGCCTGTGCACGTGCAAATGAACGGCCGAATAGGGCGTGCATCGGCGGCGGTATGTCGGGATTCCGCCTCTTTGTAAGCCGATATCGTGATCACAATGAGTGGTCGCCGTAGGGTCGGGAACCGTTCGGAATCTAATTCTGTTTAACGCGGATCGCCACAGGTGAGAACCTCATCCTGGCGTCGTCGTCTAGAGGAAGAGACCTTCGGGATACCGAAAAGTCACCCGAGGTTGGAGAATCGGTAGCGGACGAAGGTCATTAAGCGCCAAACTCTCCCCGTACGGCCAGGGTCGTCGTGGCGCAAAAAAGCGACGGCCCCCTGTTGCAGCAGGAGGCCGTCGACTTCGGAAAGTCCGAATCTCAGGAGGTTCGAACGACCATGACTGTACGTGTCTTCGGCCGCAGTGGCCAGAGGAACGACGCGATGGGGCCCGGTGAATCCGCGGCTCCGCGTGGTCCGCACTTCTCGCCGCGGACGGGGCTGATCGCCCTGTACGCCCTCGTCACCGCCGTGCTCGCCGGGGTGCTCACCTTCATCGGTGATCACCGGCCCGCGGCGGCGGTGGCGGCGGGCGGAGTCGCCTTCGTCAGCGCCTTCATGTTCTTCGACAAGATCATCGGCGATTGAGAGGTCGCATGCCTTCCAAGCGACGTACGAACTCGCTGCGGTACGACCGGGACGCCGAGCTCCGGCTGATCGCCGAGGCCGGCCACTGGCTGGCGGACGCCGGCCGCCGGCGGCCTGAGGCCGTCAAGTCGATCACGGCGATGCTGGACCGGCAGCAGCGGCTCGCCGCCTGCCGGGCCTTCGACCGGCCGCTCGAGTCCTCGTAGCCACCACACCGGCGAGCGCCCGCACGAACCCGACCGTGCGGGCGCTCGCGCGTTCTGAACCAACCCGGCCCGCCGATCGTCAGAACCAGAAAGAGAGGGAGGTGGCGCGACGGTGGGTGATCGGGACGGCGAGGAGGTTCTCCCGCACCTGCGGGCGACCGAGGAGATACCGCGCCCCGCGCGGCCCGTACCGGCGACCGACGTGCAGCTGCGGCCGGTCGTCCCGCCGCCCGGCGCGCCGGCGACCGTACAGGAGAGCGTCCCGGCCTCGTACGACGCGTCCATGACCATCGCCGAGGGTGTCCCCACCTCGTACGACGCGCCGATGACCGTGGCCGAGGGTGCCCCCGCCCGGTTCGACGCGCCGCCGACCGTGGAGCAGGGCGTCCCCACCCCGCCGCCGGGCCCGTACGGCACGCCGGCGACCGTGGAGGAGCCGCTGCCGTACGCGGGGGAGCAGGGCGCCCCCCTTCCACCGGGCGCCCCGCGGCGGTCGCCGGACCCGGCCGGGACCGGCGGACGGGTCTCGCGGAGGCTCGCCCTGATCGTCGGGGGCGCGGCCGTGCTGCTGGCCGCGGTCGGGATCCTGGTGGTGGCGCACGGCACGTCGAGCGGCCCGGTGAAGGCGCCCGCCCCCTGCGGGCACGGGCCGTGCCCGTCCTCGCCGACCCACGACGCACTCACCCCGGCCGCGCAGGTCGCGTACCGCACCGTCGAGCGCGACGCGGGCTACTTCGAGGGCACCGTCACGATCGCCAACCACGGGGACCGGCCGATGCGCTCCTGGACGCTGTCCTTCACGTATCCGGGCGCCGACATCCACAACACCTGGGACGCCGTGCTGCAGCGCAGGGGAGCGGAGACGGTCCTCACGGGAAAGCCGACCTCCCCGCCGATCGCGCCCGGCGCGTCCCTGCAGGTGCGGTTCGGGGGCTCCGGCGCGCCGTCGATGCCGACCGGCTGCCGTCTCAACGGCGCACCGTGTGCCTTCGTCGCAGGCTGAGCCGCCGAACCCGGTGACCGGGCCCGGCCGGACCGAGGCCGGGGGCGGGCGCACTGTCGCGGTGTCGATAGCCTCGTATCGTGCGTATCGCGAGGTTCACCAAAGACGGCGGCCTGTCCTTCGGCGTGGTCGAGGACGACGAGACCATCGCCACCATCGCCGCCCACCCGTTCGGTGAGATCCAGCTCACCGGGGAGCGTCAGCCCCTGGCGGACGTGCGGCTGACGGCGCCGATCCTGCCGAGCAAGGTCGTCGCGATCGGCAAGAACTACGCCGAGCACGCCCGTGAGATGGGCGGCGAGCCGCCCGCCGAGCCGGTCATCTTCATGAAGCCGTCCACCGCGGTGATCGGTCACCGCGAGACGATCGCCTATCCGAGCCTGTCCGAGCGGGTCGACTACGAGGGCGAGCTCGCCGTCGTCATCGGCCGCCTCTGCCGCGACGTCCCGGCGTCGCGCGCTGCGGACGTCATCCTCGGCTACACCTGCGCCAACGACGTCACGGCGCGCGACCTTCAGCAGCGCGACGGGCAGTGGACGCGGGCGAAGGGCTTCGACACGTTCTGCCCGCTCGGCCCGTGGATCGAGACGGAGCTCGACCCGTCGGACCTGGCCATCACCACCACGGTGAACGGCGAGACCCGGCAGTCGTCCCGTACCAAGCAGCTCCTGCACGGCGTCCCCGAGCTGATCGAGTACGTCAGCCGGGTCATGACCCTCCTGCCGGGGGACATCATCCTCACCGGCACCCCGGAGGGCGTGGGGCCGCTGCAGGTCGACGACGAGGTGTCCGTGACGATCGAGAAGATCGGCACGCTCAGCAATACAGTGGTGTCCCGTGACTGACCCTTCTTCCCCGGAGCACGCCTCCGGCACCGTCAGAGTCCGGTTCGCGCCGTCGCCGACCGGAATGTTCCACGTCGGGGGAGCGCGTTCGGCGCTGCACAACTGGGTGTTCGCCCGCCAGCACGGCGGCACGCTCGTGCTGCGCATCGAGGACACCGACGCCTCCCGCAACCGCCCGGAGTGGACCGAGGGGATCATCCGCGCCCTCGCGTGGCTGGGCATCGACGAGGACGAGTACGAAGGGCCGTACTTCCAGTCCGCCAACGCCGACGAGCAGCGCAAGGCCGTCGAGCGGCTGCGCGCGGACGGCCGCGCGTACTTCTGCGACTGCACGCGCGACGACGTGATCGCGCGAACCGGCGACTCCTACCGCGGCTACGACGGCCACTGCCGCGACCGCGGCCTGGAGGCGGGCCCCGGGCGCGCCCTGCGCTTCCGCACCCCGGACGAGGGCGTGACGACCGTCGTCGACCTGATCCGCGGCAAGCCGACGTTCGAGAACGCCAACATCGAGGACTTCGTCATCGCGCGCGGCGACGGCTCGGTGCTGTTCATGCTCGCCAACGTCGTCGACGACATGATCCAGGGCATCACGCACGTCATCCGGGCCGAGGAGCACCTGTCCAACACGCCGAAGCAGCAGCTGCTGTGGGAGGCGCTCGGTGCCCAGCCGCCGGTCTGGGCGCACGTTCCGGTCGTCGTGAACGAGAAGCGGCAGAAGCTCTCCAAGCGCCGCGACAAGGTCGCGCTGGAGGACTACCAGGCCGAGGGCTTCCTCGCCGAGGCCATGCGCAACTACCTCATGCTCCTGGGCTGGGCGCCGTCCGGCGACCGCGAGATCGTCCCGTGGAGCGTGATCGAGGAGGAGTTCCGGCTCGAGGACGTCAATCCCTCGCCGGCCTTCTTCGACGTCAAGAAGCTGCGCGCGTTCAACGGCGAGTACATCCGGGCGCTGCCGGTCGAGGACTTCATCGAGCGGTGCGAGCCCTGGCTCCGCGAGCCGTACGCCTCGTGGTCGCCCGAGCGGTACGACCCGGCGGTCTTCGCCCGGCTCGCGCCGCTGGCCCAGACGCGCGTCGCGGTGCTGTCGGAGATCACGGCCATGGTCGACTTCGCGTTCCTCGACGAGCCGGTGATCGACGAGGCCTCTTGGAAGAAGGGCATGAAGGAGCCCGCCGCGGACATCCTCCGGGGCGCCCTGGAGGCCTTCCAGGACGCGGAGTGGACGGCCGAGGAGCTCAAGACGCGGGCCGAGGAGATCGGCGCCCGCCACGGCCTCAAGCTCGGCAAGGCGCAGGCCCCGATCCGCGTGGCCGTCACCGGCCGCACGGTCGGCCTGCCGCTGTTCGAGTCGCTTCAGATCATCGGCCGGGACCGCACCCTCGCCCGCGTACGGGCGGCACTCGACCGGCTCTCGGCGGAATAGCCGGACTCCCGACGGGCATGGACGGTCCCGCCACGACCGTCCACGCCCGAGGGAGCGCCATGAGCGATCGGCCCGAGCTGTCCCTGATCGGCTTCGTCCTGGACGCGCCCGACGCCCGCGAGCTCGCCGGCTTCTACCGGCGGCTGCTGGGCTGGGACACCGTCCACGACGACCCCGCGTGGGTGAAGCTGGCCCCGCCGGGCGGCGGACCGAGCATGTCCTTCCAGACGGCGAAGGAGTACGTCCCGCCGACCTGGCCCGCCGAGGCGGACCACCAGCAGATGATGGCCCACCTGGACATCCGGGTCCACGACCTGAGCGCCGCCGTCGCGTACGCCCTCGAACAGGGCGCCGTCCTCGCCGAGCACCAGCCCCAGGACCGCGCTCTGGTCTGCCTCGACCCCGTCGGCCACCCGTTCTGCCTGGCCCTGCCCGGCGCCTGACCCGTACGCCTTGGTGGAGCATGGCGGCCTAATCTTGATCACCGTCCCCCCTGGGCCGGCGGCCCGGTAAAGGAGTGCGATGAGCGACCGTCCGAGGTTGAAACTGACCGGTGTCGTCCTGGACTCGACCGACGCGCGGGAACTCGCCGGCTTCTACCGGCGGCTGCTGGGCTGGGAGGCCGTGGAGGACGAACCCGAGTGGGTCGTGCTGGCCGCGCCCGACGGCGGCGCCGGCCTGTCCTTCCAGACGGATGAGGGCTACGTACGGCCCGCATGGCCCGGCGATCGGGGCCACCAGCGGATGATGGCCCACCTCGACATCGCGGTCGACGACCTGGACGCCGCGGTCGCGCACGCTCTCGCCCAGGGCGCCGTCCTCGCGGACTACCAGCCCCAGGACCACGTACGCGTCTGCCTCGACCCGGCAGGCCACCCGTTCTGCCTCTATTTGCCGGACGCCTGAGGGGAGGCCGCCGGCGAGGGCGGCGCGCTTGAGCCTCAGCGCCGAGGATTTCCGTCGTTGTAACAGCAAGAATCCTCGGTACTGAGGGGCGGCCCCGGCCCCGGCGCTGAGCCTCGGGGTCACCTGCGGGAGGTGAGCGTGCGGGCCACCAGGGCGACGAGCAGGGCGGGGACGATCAAGTACGCGGTGCGCAGGCTGACCGTGTCGGACAGCCGGGCGAGGAGGAAGGGGGCCCCGCCGATCGCCAGGCCGGAGGCCATCGCCGCCCGCGCCGCCGCCTTGTCCGGAGCGTGCGGCCAGGCGGCGATCGTACGGCTCACGGTGGTGGGGTAGAGCAGCGCGACGCCCAGCCCGGCGACGGCGAGCCCGACGCCCGCCAGCGGCAGCGTCGGGGCGGCCCAGAACAGCGCGAACCCGGCCGCGGCGACCGCCGCGCAACCGAGCAGCAGCGTCCGGTGCCCGCGCACCCGCCGGGTGACCGGGACCGCGAGGGAACGCCCGGTGGCCATGCCGACCAGGAACAGCGCCGCGACGGCGGGAGCCAGGCCCGACGAGGCGTGGTGCCAGTCACCGACCGCTGAGGCCGCCCAGAAGACCATGCAGAACTCCACGCTGACCGAGAGCAGCACCTCAATCCACGGACCGATCAGCGCCGCCCTGGAGCCCGCCGGGGCGTCGTCGGGAACGTCGGCGGCGTTCGGCATTGGCACGTTCCAGGAGAGCAGTGCGACGATCGCCAGCAGCACCAGCGGAGCCACCAGGTAGCCGGCCTGCCAGCCGAGACCGGCGGCGAGCGCCCCGGCCACCGCCAGCGGCGCCAGCACGGACACGGCGCTCGCCAGCCCGTTCGCCTCACCGACCGCCGCCGTCGGAGCATGCGGGTGCAGCGCACCCAGCAGCGCGGGGACCAGCTGAACGAGCAGCGCCCCGCCGATCCCGAGGAGCAGCGCGCCCGCCAGGGTCAGCGACCGCACGGGCGTGGCCAGCAGCAGCCCGCCCGCGATCATGCACACGACCGAGATGCGGAGCGTCACGACCCTGCCGACGCGGCCGACCAGCGGCCCGCCCACCAGGCCGATCAGCAGGAGTCCCGCCGCGAACAGCGTGGGGTAGAAGGCCACCTGCGCCCGGTCCACCCCGAGGTCGTCCTGTAGCGGCGCCAGCACCGCCCCCATCCCGTTGAGCAGGTAGCTCATACAGCTCAGCACGGCGTACAGCACCCAGGTCGCGGTGTCGCGCGTCAGCCCGCCCGTCTGATCCACAAGCGGAGACTATCCGCGCCGGGCGCTCCGGAACATGCCCGGACATCGCCCCCTCGGCGAGATCGCTCGCGGTATCCGCCGGCGCCGGATCGCGTTCGCGAGCACTGCGAAGGTCCGCTAGACTTCCTGAGGCGCTGGAGATCGGAAGATCCGCAGGCCAGTGGGGTATGGTGTAATCGGCAGCACGACTGATTCTGGTTCAGTTAGTCTAGGTTCGAGTCCTGGTACCCCAGCAAGTACCTGAGCAGGGCGGGAGTCTCACAGAGACCCCGCCTTCTTCGTTTTCGGGCGGCGGTGGGACGGCCTGCTCACTGTCGGCTGACGGCTCGGGTGATGCCGGCGACCACGGTCGTGGCCAGGATCCAGCCTGCCGCGATCAGGAGGTAGGCGAGCCACTGGTAGAGGCCGTGGGGGTTGAACGCCTTCTCCTGGCCGAAGTCGATGATCGGCAGGAGCAGGTCGAGCGTGTAGACCAGGGCGTTGAAGTCTGGCGCCTTGCCGGGCTCGACCGGCTGAGGATGGTGGAGGCCGTAGACGATCGTTCCGGTGAGGAGCAGCGCCAGAAGCCAGGTCATGGCGCGTGTCGGTCGATAGCCGTAGCCGACGGTCACGTCTTGAGCGGCACTCCAGAGCTTGGCGTACCAGGACAGCGTTCTGCGGTGGCGGCGTTGCTTGGCCAGTTGCACGGCGCGGGCGCCGGCGTCGTCACCGACACGCCGGTATGCGGCGGAGAGTTGTTCGTAGGAGTGCGGCACGTAGCCGTCCTCATCGCGCTCCAGCAGTTCCAGCCGCTCGTCGGCGGGAAGCTGCGGACTGAGCGAGCTGAAAGTAAGACCGTCGAGTTCGACGCTGGTGGGCCATGCGTCCGGAGTGGCGTGGATCAGATCGAACTGTGAGCGACGCAGCCGTACCGAGCCGTCGATGGGTGCCGCGTCGTGCAGCCAGAGCTCGCCGATCGCGCAACTGCTGGCCCACAATGCCATTCCGCCGGGGTTGGACAGGCGAGACTCGATGAGGTCGAGGTGTCCGGGGATCTTCGCGCCGCGCAGATCGACCGCGCCGCTGGTGCGGAGCCGCGAGGCGCTCAGGTTCGATCCGACCTTCAGATTCTCGGCGTCCAAGGCGGTACGGCCTGGCTCGCTCAGTTCGGCCTCGTCCAGGTTGACGGCCCCGGCGACGGTTGCTCCGGCCAGCCTGACCGTTCCGTGCGCCACAAGGTGTGGTCCCGAGACGTCATCGTTGATGGTGGCGTGGTTGAGCTGCAGGACCGGGTTGCGTTCCAAGTCGTCGGAGCGTGCCCGACCGAGGTGCGCTCTGTCGAGGAAGAAAGCGCCGGAGATGCGCGCGCCACTGAGCCGTACTTCGCCGGGGATGCGTGAGCCGGTGATCCGGAGGACGCCATCGACGCGGATGGTGGCAGCGTCCAGAGCCGGGAGGTAGCACTCGCTGAAGTTGAGCTGGCGGACCGCCATGGCGTACAGGAGCGGAGCGCGTTCGAAGTAGCAGCCCCAAAAGCGAATTGCGTAGGGGACTTCCGCGAACCTGAGATCCAGCCGGCCGGAGATACGTACGCCCGCCAGGCGCAATGCCGCGACCTCCCCGTCAGCGGGACAGCTGGTGAGAAGGAGCTTTCGGAGCACCTCGGCGCGTACCGTCCGATCGGGACCCCAGGAACGGCCCTCCTCGGCCTTGTCGTTTCCGGCGTCAGGAGACTCGACGTCCCGGCCGCGTGGGAACGCATCCCACACTTCGCGCTCGAAGGCTGTCAGATCGGCGATTTTCATCGGCCGGACCTTCTCGCGACGACGGCTGCCATGTCAACGGATACGCGAGTTCGCCAGTCTCGTCACCCGCACCGGCGTCGGCGCGGCGTCCGTACGACCTTGACCGGGTGTGCCGCGGTGCCACCGCCGGGACGAGCGGCCATAGCGCCACCCGAGGCAGCGCGGACTCCGTATCCCGGCCAGGGGACCCACCCGGCGGGGGAGGCCCCCACCGGTCGGGGTCGCCGGCGTCTGGCTGATCCGGTACTGGACGATCAGGTACTCGATCGGCACCCCCAGAGACCGTACGCTCCACCGCGCCATTCCTGCTGCCTGGCGAAGGTGTGAAGCAACATGAGGTCGCTCGCAGCGTCGAAGATCTGCTTGAGACCTACGCAAACTGCCTAGTCGGGCGGGACTGTTCGTAGGCAGATTGCCTACGTCCGTGATTGGAAATCTCCGTACAGCGGAGGAGATCGTGGAGGCGGACGGCGTGCGAAGATGTGCACGCGAACGTTAATGCAGAAGGTCTAGGAAGCACTCCGTGTACCGGCCCTACCGTCGGCGGGCGCCAACTTGCCGTGGGCTCCGAAATCGCGCCTAACAACCCCATCGATGGGAGTCGAGCCGTGAACCTCAAGCGCATCGCCGTCGTCGCATCTGTCGCACTCTCCGGTGTCGGCCTGTTCGTCGCTCCGGCGCGGGCCGACACGGTGATCAGTGTCTGGGCGAACAGCGAGGCCGGCAGGATCGGCTGTACTGCCGTGGCCTCCTTTTTGGAGGCACGGAAAGAGCAGGCCGAAGGATACCCGGGGAATTGGTACTACTGCGCGCATGCACCCGATGGGTCGTGGGTCGTCTACGAACGCTGAGTCGTCCCCGACCAGGCGGCAGAGGGCATGACATGTCGTAGCGCCGACCGCTCGGCAGTCTAAAAGTAGTGCTCAATATGAAGGAGAAATCTCGTGAGAGCTCGTATCAAGGCACTGGTGGGTTTGACCGCGGCGGGGCTGGCCGCGTCTACTCTGGTCGCTCCGGCGGCGCACGCGAGTAACGGATATTTCGAATTCTGCAACAATCACGGAAATATCCCCAGCCCGGTCTCCGAGTATGTGGCGTTCCCGTACCGCGGATGGTCCACGTCGCCGGTCATTACGTCGGGCGTGTCGGAGGCCAAGTGCTGGGTCACCCCGCTCAGCGGTATGGCCAACGATGAGGCTGTGGGCTACCGGCTGGTCAACGGCCAGTGGCTGGCCGTCGCCACGACGTACTTCAACGACGACGGTCCGGAGCCGACCATATTCGAGTTCTGAGGTCTCCTGCCGTGGCCATGGCCCGTCTCGCGATCGCGGACCGGGCCACGGCCCGTCATACGGCGGATCGCGGGCGGTTGTCCGCGATCCAGGCGTCGATCTTCTCCCACCAGTCGAACAGCCACTGCTCCCGGCCGTCCTCGGGGATCTCCTCGCGCGGAACCCACCACCACCGCGCGCGCAGCGGCCGGTCCAGCGGGATACTCCGCCAGATGTCCCCGGCGGTCATGAGGTCGTCGACCCCCGTGTGGGCGACGAAGACGATGTCGGCCTGCGGGGCGGCGTCGATCGCCGCGAGTGAGCCGGCCGGGCGCGGTGGCAGGACGTTGGCCATGTTCCGGGCGCGTTCGGCCGCGTCCCGACGGCCCTGCCGGCGTAGCCGGCGGATCGCGCGCACGCGGCGTCGCGGCGTGAAGTTCCCGCCCTCGGGAAAGATCAGCAGCGCGTCGGCGGGGCCGATGCCGGTCGCCAGCCGGCCGATCTCGTCGACGATCCCCTCGCGCGACGCGGAGCCGTTCGGCGGCACGAAGGCGTTCGGCAGCCGGTTGAGCAGCACGTCGGCCGTGGGGTCGAGCTGCAGGGCGGCCTTCATGACGATCCGGGGCCGCCGCCCGTACACGTTGAGCAGGTAGTGCACGATCAGCAGGGAGTCCCCCGGCCCGCCGTGCCGGCTGAGCACGATCACGGGCCGCCCGGGAACCACGCCGAGCGGTTCCTGGATCTCGACCACGAGCCCCAGCGTCCGGGCCGCGACGGCGTCCACGCGCGCGAGCAACCATCCGCACAACGCGTAGTGCCGCGCCCGTACTGTCTCGGTGGACCCGCCTGCCACCCAGAGGCCCAGGCACGTCGTGAGCACGGCGCACTCCAGAGCCAGCCAGCAGACCGTGAGGACCACGACCCGCAGGAGCCGGTGGCGGTGGCCGGCGGCCACCACGCCGATGAGCAGCAGCAGTGGTGAGGCCGCCACCGCCGCGATCGCGACCGCGAACAGCAACGGGGTCAGGACCAGGCGCCTGACGAACCGCGGGGGCAGCATCGCAGGTCAGCGATCCGACGAATCCGGCAGTTCGGACAGGTACGCGCGGCTCGCCTCGTACGCCCGCTCGATGTTCGTCTCGACCCGCGAGGCGTCACGGTAGCGGAGCTGGGACAGGCCCACGCTCTGGCCGTTCGACCCGGTGGGCAGGACGTGGACCGTGACGTCGTCGGGGAGCTCGCCCATCTCCTCGGCGAACCGGTGCCGCCGGGCGATCTCGAAGGCGACCAGCCCGACCTGCCAGGGTCGGGTCGGCGCGGTGAGGGGCTTCTCGATGCGGCCGACCTGCAGGACGTACACCGTCCGTGCCCCTTCCCGCAGGGCGCGGCCGATGGGGATGCTGTGCACGAGGCCGCCGTCGTAGAAGTGCTCGTCGCCGATGCGGACCGGCGGGAGGACGCCGGGGACCGCGCACGAGGCCAGCACCGCCGGGACGAGCGGGCCGCGCGTGAACCACCGCGCCTCGGCGCGTTCGATGTTGGCGGCCACACAGTGGAACGGCACGGCCAGGTCCTCGATCCGGTCGGCGGGGATCAGTGCGTCCAGCGCGGTCGCCAGGAGCTCGGTCGAGTGCAGATGCGTACCGGAACGGATCAGGGTCGACACGCGGCTGAAGAACGAGCCGGCGAACACCGACCCCGCTCCCTCGCCCTGCCACGCCTGGGTCAGCAGGTCGGCGGCCTTCTCCGGGTCGGATGCCACGAACGCCCCGTTGAAGGCGCCGACCGAGGTCCCGACGATCAGGTCCGGCCGGATCCCCGCCTCGGCGAGCGCCCGCAGCATGCCGACCTCATGGGCGCCCAGCAGCCCGCCGCCACCCAGTACGAACGCGGTCTTGGGATCGTTCACAGCGTCTCCCCGTCGAGAAGGCCACAGCCGGCGTCGAAAGACGACGGCGAGCCCCTCTTACCCCGATCGAGCCGATCGACGACCTTTGGCCGCGATGCCGCAGGCCGGGCGGGATCGGGGCGAGCGCGACGCGTACGGCCGGGCGTCTGCCACGGGCGGGTGACGGTCCCGGCCGGGACGGGCGTCAGCCGGGCAGGGTCCACTTCTGGTTGGCCCCGCCGTTGCAGTCCCACAGTTCGAGCTGGGTGCCGTTGGTGGTGCTGGACGCGGGATCGTCCAGGCAGCGGCCGGACTGGACGCCCTTCAGCGTGCCGTCCGCCTGCGGCGTCCACTGCTGGTTGGTCCCGCCGTTGCACTCCCACAGTTCCACGAGGGCGCCGTTGGAGGTGCCCTGGCCGGTGACGTCCAGGCACTTGCCGTCCGGCCCGCCGAGCCGCAGCATGCCGTTGCCCCACCACCACGTCTGGGCGGCGCCGCCGTTGCAGTCCCAGATCTGGACGCGGGTGCCGTCGGCGGTCGAGCCTCCGTTGTCGTCGAGGCACTTGCCGGCCAGGCCGGACCTGACCGGGCCGAGGTGCTGCTGCCCTACGGTGCCCGGCGTGAGGGCGAAGTTGTCGAACTGGTCGGTCTGGTAGCCGGTGACGCCGAGGCCTGCCTGGCCGGTGGTGTACGAGGCGTCGGTGGCGCTGCCGACGGTCACACCGTCCACGGCGGCGGTCAGGGTGGTGTCCTGCAGTTTCAGCGACAGCCGGTGCCACCGGTTCAGCCCGAGCGCCGAGGTGGTCCCGCTCGCCAGCGTCGTGAAGTGCCACGACGTGTCGCTCTTCACGATCGACCACGCCCCGCTGTCGGCGACCCGGAAGTGATAGGCGTTCAGGCCGTTGTTGTTGGTCCCCTGGAGGTTGACGCGGCCGAGCAGTTCGACGCTGCCGGACTGCTCCAGCATGGCGTCCGCCGCGACCGTGTAGTTGCTCCACGACCCGTCGCCCATGATCGTGTACGGCGCGGTGTACGACTCGCCGGTCCAGCGGATCGGCATGGTCGGGGCCATCTGCCGTACGCAGGATCCGGACCTGCCGCCGCCGCACGCCACCCGCTGGAACGCGCCGTTCATGTCGGAGAAGTACTTCGGCGAGGTGGTGGTGGCCGCGGTCTCGAAGTCGTCGGAGTACGGCAGGGCCATCGCGGCGGCGGCCGGAGGGGTCGCGGTGCCCTTGCCCTGGCCCGTCGTGGTCGTGAGGGTGTAGACGGTCCCGGGCTGGAGCGTCAGGGAGTACGCCCCGCCCGACGGCGTGACGTCCGCGACGTGCGCGAGCTGGTCGGCGGGGCTGGAGGAGTTCACCTTGGTGGACCAGACGTGGACCTGCCCGGTGGACAGGCCGCCCGTCACGGTGAAGGACGCGGTCTGCGCCGCCGTGGCGTCGACCGTCTCGATCACGGTGGTGTAGTCCGTGTTGTTCGTCGACTTGAGCGTCACATAGCTGCCGTTGGCGCGGTCGCCGCCCAGGAAGCCGCTCGCGGAGTCGATGTAGTGCCAGCCGGGCTTGGTGAACTGGGTGGTCTGCGCGGTGACCCAGGTCGTCCTGCCGATGGAGTAGTTGCCCGACCACGGCTGCGCGGCGATCGACATGCCGTCGGTGCTGTAGTGGAGGTTGGGGTACAGGGCGGCGATGACGGGCCAGTTGATGTAGGAGGTCATCCGCCCGTCGATGTAGTCCCGGTTGATGGCGCGTGCGACCGCCGGGGCGCCGCCGTCGGCGTCCTCCGAGCCGTTCTCACTCGCCCACAGCGGCTTGCCGAGGCCCTGGGCGGCAGAGGTGCTCGGGCAGGAGGTGAAGGCGGTCATATAGCCGCAGGGGTAGTGCGTTCCGACGATGTCGACGGCGTTCTTGAACGCCGGATCGGAGGCCATCGCGTCGGCGACGTCCCACCCGCTGTCGGCCGCGACGACCTTGATCGATCCGTAGCCGTTCGCGGCGAGGGCGGACTTGAGGTTCTCGTACCAGCCGGCGTTCCAGTTGCGCTCGTTCCAGCCGCCGAGGTAGTCGATGCTCAGGTTGTGCTGCTTGGCGCAGCCGAGCCAGGACATCAGATAGTCGATCATGTCCTGGGACCAGAAGTTCCCGCCGCCGATCCACCCCGGCGCGCCCCAGGCGAGGCCGTACAGCCTGATGGCGGGGTTGCGGGCCTTGGCCTGCTCGGCCAGCCACCACTCGTACCCCTGGCCGCAGTCGACGGCGCCCCGGGTGTGCTCGTGGCTGGCCTCGGCGCCGTCGGTGGAGTTGGTGTCGCCACCGATCTCGATCTTCAGCGTCTGCAGCGCGGCGCCGTACCCCGGCTTGAACAGGTAGTCCAGCAACTGGCTCCGCTGCGGCTCGGGATAGTCGGCCAGCAGGCGGGAGTTCCCGCCGCCGCCGCTGATCGCGCCGACGCCGTCGAAGACCAGACCGGACTTGGTGCCGTCCAGAGTGATCGACGTGGCGGCCGCGGCGTGCGCGGTACGGGCGGTGGTCACCCCGGCCAGTAAGCCCAGCAGCAGGATCAGGACGGCGAGGAGAGGGATGCGAGGCCGTGCTGCGCGGGTCATGCCGACTCCCTTGGGCACCGTCACCGACGACGACCCCTCGAATCCGACCGTTCGGCACCGACGGCCAGAAGCGGACGCCGGTCATATCGGTTCGAAAGGTCGATCGGCCGGATGTTACGAAAGGGTTCCGGGGCGGTCAACGGCCGGCGGCGAAAGGGTCGCGTTCGCCCTGATGAGAGCCGTGCGGCCCGGCCGGCCGCCGTACGTCCTTTCATCGGCTTTCATGAGCGCCGCCGTGGGGCCGGCCGCCCGCGCCTCCGTACGCGGTGTCCGTGCACCGCATCGTGTCGGCGTGTTCGTCGGATTAAGCACATATCGGCAGCTTTGCCGGGATTTGCCAAACGTTCGACTTCTCGCTCCCTTCCGGCCAACCGCGATCTTTAACGTCCTCTTGCCGAAGATCGAGCTGAGGGAGACGCTCCCCTTGCTGATGATCAAGCTGAGGGAGACGCCATGCACGAAAGCCCCGCGGTCCGGGGTCGCCGAATCAAGAAGTCCTTCGGCGACGTGGTCGCACTCGACGGCGTCGACCTCGACGTGGCGGCCGGTCAGGTCCACGGTCTCGTCGGCCCGAACGGCGCGGGAAAGACGACGCTCCTCGGTCTGCTCCTGGGCCTGGCGGTCGCGGACGGCGGCGAGCTGGAGATCCTGGGCACCCCGGTCGGCCGGACGCTCGCCGTCCCCGACGGCGTCGCGGGCTTCGTGGACGGGCCGGGCCTCTACCCCTCCCTGACCGCGCGGCAGAACCTCTCCGCCCTGGCCTCACTGCGCGGCTACGACGCGGGCCGGGGCGTCGACGACGCGCTCGAGCAGGTCGGCCTCACCGACGTCGCCGACGACCGCATCCGGGGATTCTCCCTCGGGATGCGCCAGCGGCTCGGGCTGGCCGCCGCACTGCTCACCAGACCGCGCCTGCTCGTCCTCGACGAGCCGGCCAACGGTCTGGACCCCGCCGGCAAGCACCACGTGCACCGCGTCATCACCGGGCTCGCCGCGGACGGGGTCGCCGTGGTCCTGTCCAGCCACCGCATGGACGACCTCGCCGCGCTGTGCTCCGAGGTCACCGTCCTCGCCACCGGGCGGGTCGTCTTCTCCGGGCCGGTGACCAAGCTCGCCGCCGAGAGCGGAGAGCTCGACTACCGGCTGCTCACCTCCGACACGGCGGCGGCCCGCCGGGTGGCTCTGGACGCGCCGGGGATCCGCGTCCCCTCCGGCACCGACCGCGCCCAGCGGCCGGACGCCGACGTGCTCGTGGTCCGCGGGGCGGTGCCGGCCATCGAGGAGCTGATGGTGCGGCTGGTACGGGCCGAGGTGGCCGTACGGGAGCTGGCGCCCGTCGTCGCGCCGCTCGAGGCCGCGTTCCTGGCCCTGACCGGAGCCGTACCGACCGATGAGGAGCTCTCATGACCACCACCGCCACGCCGCCCGCCGTCGAGGCGCGGCCGGCGCCGGTGCTGCGCGGCTATCGGTTCGAGCTGGTCAAGCTGCTCTCCCAGTGGCGGATCCGCGTGCTGCTGCTCGCGTGCTGGATCGCCCCCGCGGGCTTCGTCGCGGCGGTCAGCCTGCAGAGCGTGCTGCCCGCCGACACGGTCTTCGGCCGCTGGATGCACGCCACCGGCTGGGCCGGATCGCTCGTCGTGCTGGACTTCTCGCGCAGCTGGGCGCTTCCGCTGCTGACGGCGCTGGTCGCCGGTGACGTCTTCGCGGCCGAGGACCGGCTGGGCACCTGGCGCCACCTCCTCGTGGCGGTCCGCTCGCCGAGACGGATCTTCGTGTCCAAGGGCCTCGCCAGCCTCACCGTGCTCCTGCTGCTGGTGGTGGGGCTGGCCGGATCGAGCATCGCCGGCGGCCTGGCCGCGGTCGGGAACCACCCGCTCGTCGGCCTGGACGGCCATCTGCTCGCCCCGGCGGACGCGGCCGGCACGGTCCTGCTGTCGTGGGCCTGCGTGCTGGCGCCGACGCTGGCGTTCGCCGCGATCGGACTCCTCGGCTCGGTGGCCCTGGGCCGCTCCACGATGGGGCTGCTGATGCCCGCGCTGCTCGCCTTCGCGCTGCAGCTCGCGCAGCTGCTTCCCCTGCCGGTGGCCGTACGGCTGGCCCTGCCGAGCCACGCCTTCCTCGCCTGGCGCGGGCTCTTCACCGGCCCGGCGCAGACCGGCCCCCTCCTCATCGGCCTCGCGGTGAGCCTGGCGTGGGCGGTCGTCGCGACCGTGGCGGCCTACCACCTGTTCCTGCGCCGCGACTTCACCGATCTGACGTACGACGGGTCGGGCCGGCGCGTCCTCGTGGCGGGCGCGCTGCCGCTCGCCGCCCTGGTCCTCCTCACCTTCGCGGTGGTCACCGCGACGACCCCGGCCAAGGGCTCCGGGATCGAGCGGGCCAAGGTCGAGGGCTCGCTCGCCACGGCGTACGCCCACCTCTACCGAATGCAGACGCGGGAGCTCCATCGCCCCGACGTCACCGAGGCCCGGCTGCAGGCCACCGCGTCCTGCGACAAGGGCGGCTCCCGGGTCGCCGACCAGGGACCGGGCAACGACTGGCGGTGCGTCGTGTCCTGGCACCTCCCCGGCGCGACCGCCGTGGGCACCGCCATCTACCAGCTCGACGTCACCGCGGATGGGCGGTACGTCGCCGACGGAGACGGGCCGAAGGAGGTGAACGGCTACTTCCAGGTGCGCACCTCGACCGGGGACGCACCTAACCCCCTGTGGCAGTTCGACGGGAACGTCGACCTGCTCGCGAGCACTTCGAAGGATTGATTCATGCACGTCACCCGCCAGCGCGTCACGAAGAAGGCCCCCAGTGGGCTCTTCGGCCGACGCACCGGCCACCGCATCCGCCTGGTGGCCGCCGGAACCGCAGCTCTCGCCATAGCGAGCGCGAGCATCGCCTACGCCTCCACTGATGTCTTCGGCGGCAACCACGTCGGCTCCACCACCGACGCGGGTCTGCAGCTCGCGAGCGACCAGGCCCTCAACCCGATCGGTGACCGCCTGCTCGTCGACAACGGCAAGCTGCTCGCCTCGACGGTCAGCCCGGACGGCCGGTTCCTCGCGGCGCTCACCAACGACCGCTCGATCGCGCTGACCATCGTCGACCTGAAGAACTACAAGGTGCTGCAGCAGGCCGGGACCGCCTCCACCGCCGGCGTGCGCATCTCCAGCAACAGCGTCGGGCAGGAGGGACCGGCCTACTCACCGGACGGCAAGACCCTCTGGCTGCCGCAGCTCGACGGCTTCAGCCGGTTCCCGGTGAACGACGACGGCACCCTCGGCAAGCCGACCTCCATCCCCATCGCCGCGCAGGGCTCCAAGCACGCGATCCCGGCCCAGGCGGTCTTCTCCGCCGACGGCAAGACCGTGTACGTGGCCGTCAACGGCCAGAACCGCGTCGTGGCGATGGACGCCGCGACTGGAACGATCCAGCAGAACTGGAACGTGGGCATCGCGCCGCGGGGCCTGGCGCTCGTCGGCGGCAAGCTCTACGTCAGCAACGAGGGCGGCCGTCAGGCCAAGCCCGGCGAGACGACGATCAACTCCTACGGCACCGACGTGCCCGCCGACCCGAAGACGGGCGCCACGACCACCGGCACCGTCAGCGTGATCGACGTCGCCGACCCGGCCGCCTCGGTCGGCTCCATCGAGGTCGGTCTGCACCCGACCGCGATGCACGCCGCCCGCGGCGCGCTGTTCGTCACCGACACGTTCGGCGACCAGGTCTCGGTCATCGACACGTCCAAGGACAAGGTCGTCCAGACGATCGCCACGCAGCCGTGGCCGGAGGCCAAGGTCGGCTACGCCCCGGACGGCGTCACCCTGACGAATGACGGGCACCTGCTCGTCACCCTCGGCCGGGCCAACGCGGTCGCCGTCTACCGCTACACCAAGCCGCAGGAGCCGGTCAGCTACGTCGGCCTCCTCCCGACGGACTACTACCCGGAGGAGGTCACCACCGTCGGCGACGACGTGATCGTGACCAACACCCGCGGCATCGGCGAGCGCGGCCCGACGCGCACGATCAGCGAGGGCGCCGGCACCACGCCGGCCACGGGCCACAACACCCACGACTCGACCGGTTCGCTGCTCCGGTTCAAGCTGCCGTCCGACCGGGCGATCACCAAGTCCACGGACACGGTCTTCGCGCTGAACGCCTGGGGCAAGCACGACGTCAAGGAGAGCCAGGGCAAGTCGCGGAAGGCCGTGCCCGTCCCGAAGCGCCTCGGTGACCCGTCGACCATCAAGCACGTCTTCCTGCTGGTCAAGGAGAACCGCTCGTACGACCAGGTGTTCGGCGACGACGCGCGCGGCAACGGCGACCCGACGCTGGCGCAGTTCGGCCAGAAGGTCACCCCGAACCAGCACGCCCTCGCGAAGCAGTTCGGCCTGTACGACAACACCTACGACATCGGCACGAACTCCGCCGAGGGCCACAACTGGCTGATGCAGGCCGACGACCCGGAGTACACCGAGTCCAGCGCCGGCGAGTACGAGCGCAGCTACGACACCGAGGACGACGCGCTCGGCCACCAGCGCTCCGGCTTCATCTGGACCGGCGCCCAGGCCGCCGGCAAGACGGTGCGCAACTTCGGGGAGTTCAACCAATTCGAGACCATCCCGGCGGGCGCGACCTGGCAGAGCTTCTACTGCGACGCCAAGAACATGGACGCGACCGGCCAGGACACGACCCTGAAGACGGACACCGAGTCGCCGATCCCGTCGCTCAACGCCGTCACGGTGCACGACTACCCGAAGTTCGACACCAACATCCCGGACCAGTACCGGTACGAGATCTGGAAGCGCGACTTCGAGAAGAACGGCCCGGCCAACCTCAACATGTTCTGGCTGTCCAGCGACCACACCGGTGGGGCGCCGAACCCGGTCGCCCAGGTCGCCGACAACGACCTGGCCGTCGGCAAGATCGTCGACACCATCTCGCACAGCAAGTACTGGAAGGACTCCGCGATCTTCGTGATCGAGGACGACACCCAGAACGGCGTCGACCACGTCGACGGCGCGCGCGGCCCCGTGCAGATCATCAGCCCCTACGCCCAGCACGGCACCGTGGACAGCCACTACTACACGCAGATCACCATGATCCGCACCATCGAGCAGATCCTCGGGATCCACCCGATGAACCAGAAGGACAGCGCCGCCACCCCGATGGCCGGAGCCTTCACCACCGACCCCGACTACACGCCGTTCACGGCGGTGCCCAACCAGGTCTCCCTCACCGGCGGCCTGGCCACCCCGCCGGCCTGCGGCAACGACGTCCCCGCCGGAACGGCCGCCGCGAAGGCCCGCTCCCTGGCGACGGAGTCGACCGTCCCCACCGACATGCGGCACACCGCCGAGGTCTGGACCGCCTGGGAGCAGAAGCAGCAGCTGACCGGCCCGAACGCGATCCCCGACGTCGCCAACCCCCGGCTCATGAGCCACCTCACCTGGTACCAGGTGCACAACTGGAGCACCCCCTACCCGGGCGAGGACAAGATCTACACCCCGGACCAGGTCCCCGGCGGCTACCTGCCGGGCCCGGACGGGAACTGACCCCTGACAGAACCCCTCTCACGACGGCCCGCCGGAATCCCGGCGGGCCGTCCGCCTACCGGCACCACGGGCCAGGGCTGATCTCTAGAGATCGCCTGATCCAGCAGGAGCTTCGTTCTGACCGGTGCCGCGTCGTGGCGCCGTCAGTGGCATCAGCACTTCGTCCACGATCGCCTGCACCTCTGCCTGGTCGACGGTTCCCTTCTCCAGTGACTCGGCGATGATCAGGCGAGGGCCCACGGACGCCACGCGCGGGGTGACGCACTGGTGGGCCGCCTCGCCGCGGTCGGCGGCCGCCTGCAGAACGGCCAGCAGGATCCGCTGGTGCGGGAGGACGACCAGGCGGCGGACCTCGTCGAAGACCTCGGGATGGCGGGCTCGCTGAGTCAGCAGGGGGCGCAGCGCTCGGCCTCGCGGCTCGTCCAGGACGCGGGCGAAGCGGCCGAGGAGCGCGGTCAGGTCCCCGCGCAGGGAGCCGGTGTCGGGGGCGACCGGGTCGCCGAAGCCGGTGGACGGGTCGGTCAAGGCGGCGATGACCAGCTCCTTGGGAGTGGCCCAGCGGCGGTAGAGGGCCGACTTCCCGGTGCCGGCGAGGGGCGCGATCTTGTCGAAGGAGAGTTCCTCGAAGCTGGTGCACGCCAGTTCCTTCAAGGTGGCCTGGTAGATGGCGCGGGTCAGGGCCTCACCGCGACGCCGGGTGGCGCGGGGAGCGGCGGACCCGGGCGGCCGGGCCGCCGCGGCGGATGCATCGGGAGCGCGCGAGGTGGTGGCCACCTGTTCGTTATAGCCGCCAGGCAAGTGAGCGTCGACCAAGGGGCGGATGTACAGTCACGTTAGTGAACAAATCTGTCCCTTATTTTGGGGGTTCCCTTGACCACGCTCACCAAGACCGTCCTGACCGATGTCCGGGTCTTCGACGGCCACCGGCTCACCGCTCCGCGCACCGTCGTCATCGATGGCGCGGTGATCGGCACCGACCCCACCGGCGCGCGGCAGATCGATGCCTCTGGCGCGGTGCTCCTGCCCGGCCTGATCGACGCCCACGTCCACCTGCACGGTCCGCAGACGCTGGATGCGCTGGCCTCCTGGGGCGTCACCACCGGATTGGACATGGCGTGCTGGCCGCACGAGCTGGTCATGTCCCTGCGCGAGGTCACCGGTTCCGCCGACTTCCGCACGGCGGGCCTGCCGGCGATCGGTCCCGCCGGCAACCACGCCCGCATGCCGGGCATGCCGGCTGAGGCGATCATCCTCACTCCCGAAGACGCCCGCAGGCACGTCGCAGTCCGTGCCGCCGAAGGCGTCGACTACATCAAGGGGGTCGCCGAGGCTCCCGGCGATGGCGGACCCACCCCAGAGGCCCTCCACGCCCTGGTCGCCGCCGCCCACGCGCACGGCCTGAAGGTCGTCGTCCACGCGGTCACCGTCGGCGCCTACACCGTCGCCGTCGACTCGGGCGCGGATTTCATCACCCACGCCCCGCTGACCGGCACCATCCGGCCAGAGGACATCGTCACGATGCGGGCCGGCGACCAGGTCGCCATTCCCACGATCACCATGATGGAAGGCGTCCTGGCAGGCAAGGCCCCTATCTCCGACCTGGTGGGCAAGGCGCCCATCGCCGACCTGCTCACCAGCGTGGCCGACCTGCACCGAGCGGGAATCGAGATCCTGGCCGGCACGGACGCCAACACCCAGCCCGGCTCACCCCACTCCGTCCCGCACGGCGAGAGCCTCCACCACGAACTCGAACTCATGGCCCGTGCCGGGATCGGCCCCGTGGACGTCCTGCGCTCGGCGACCGTCCTGCCGGCCCGCGCCTTCGGCCTGACCGACCGCGGCGCCGTCGAACCGGGCCTGCGCGCCGACCTCGTCCTCGTCGACGGCGACCCGACCACCGACATCACCGCCACCCGCAAGATCCGCGCCATCTGGTGCGCCGGCCACCGGATCACCCCTGCCGCCGGCGCCTGACCACCGGCCTGACCACCGGCCGCGCCACCACGGGCAGGACCGGCCCCACCATGCCGACGACCCGCACACCACAAGGGAAGACATGAGCAGCGACATCACCGAGATCACCCAACTCGTACTCCGCGAGCGGCAGGGCCGTGACCGTGGCTGGTGGGACCAGATGCGGTCCTGTTTCGCCGACGACGCGACCGTCCGCCTGAGCTGGTTCCGCGGCAGCGGCGCCGATTTCGTCGCCGAGTCCGAGAAGATGGCCCGCCGCGGTGACACCACCGTCCACCGGCTCAGCCCTCCCGTCGTCCACCAGCACGGTGACCGCGCCCTGGTCGAACTGCCCGCCCTCATCGAGATGCGCACCGACCTCGACGGCACCGAGGTCGACCTCGCCTCCGCCGCCCGCCTCTACTACCGCGTCGAACGCCGCGACCGCTGGCTGGTGGTCCAGATCGACCCGGTCTACGAACGCGACACCCTCACCGCCGCCCACCCCGGCGTCCAGCTGGCCGTCGGCCCGCAGGACGTCGCGGCCTACCGGCCTGCCTACCGATTCCTGTCCTACGTGTTGTCCCGCCGCGGCTACACCATCGGCGACGACCTCTACGGGGACGACCGCCCCCAAGAGGCCACCCGCTTCTACGACGACGCGCATGCCTGGCTGAACGGCTGACGCTTCTTCGCGGCGGGCCTGAGCCGGGTCATCGAGCGTCGTCGGTTCGTTTCGCGACGATCGCCACCGTGGTGTACGGCATCGTGAAGGCGCCTCCCAGCGCGTCGATGGCGGCCCCGACGCTCTCCAGGACCTCGGCCACCTTGTCCGCCGCGAGCCGGGTCAGCGGGCCCTGGGTGGGCAGCTGGTCCAGCCACTCGTCGCGGGTGTAGGTGTGCTCCCACGCGAACCGCCACTGCTCCGGCTCGCCGAACGCGCCCGCCTCACGGATCCCGTCGCCGACCCTGCCGATGATCGTCTGGTACGCGTCCAGGGCCGATCGCGCCGCCCGCAGGTCGAACGGCGAGTCGGGCGCCACCCGCGCGTACACCGTGGCGAATGCCTCGGCCACCTCGGCCGGGAGGTCGGGTGTGTGCCAGAACGCCGCGAGCAGCCCGCCGGGGCGCAGCGCCTGCGCCGCCTTGGCCGCTCCCGCGACCGGGTCGATCCAGTGCCAGGCGGTCCCGGCGACGACCGCGTCGAAGCGCCGGCCGGCCGGGTCCCACGCCTCCAGGGTCGAGACCTCGGTCTCGACCCCGCTGCGCCGCGCGAACGCGGCCATCCGCGCGTCGGGCTCGACGCCCAGGACCGTGCAGCCGGCGGCCTGGAACTGCCGGGCCGCGATGCCGGTGCCGCAGCCGACGTCGAGCAGGTCGCGCCCGGGCGCGGCGGCCACGATCCGCTCCACCAGGGCGCCGGGATAGGCGGGCCTGGTCCGGTCGTAG
The DNA here is from genome assembly GCF_024055675.1 of Actinoallomurus rhizosphaericola. Lineage (NCBI taxonomy): Bacteria > Bacillati > Actinomycetota > Actinomycetes > Streptosporangiales > Thermomonosporaceae > Actinoallomurus > Actinoallomurus rhizosphaericola. The sequence continues at coordinate 340,248 of NZ_JAMXMW010000001.1, forward strand.
CGCTCGGCGTCCACGCCGAACGACTCCGCGTACTCTCGGGCCTCATGGGGCCGGCGCTGAGAGGAAGGCGTCTGTTCCGAAGGTAGAGTGGGCATATGCCCACTATGAGTGGGCGAGTGCCCACTCGTCAACCGGGCAGAGAGAGGCGGGTTGCGCGGTGCCGACAGGAGTGGCCCTCCGCGATGTTCGTGAGCAGCTGTTCGACGCCGCCGAGCGCATCCTGCTGCGCGACGGGCCGAGCGCGCTGACCAGCCGGGCGGTCACCATCGAGGCGGGTTGCGCCAAGGGGGTCCTGCACCGGCACTTCGCCGACTTCGACGCGTTCCTCGCCGAACTCGTGCTGGACCGTGCCGACCGGGTGAGCGGTCAGGCGGCCGCCCTGCGCGACTCCGCCGGTACGGGCACCGTCGTGGGCAACCTCGCCGAGGCGCTGACGGAGCTGTTCGGGTCGGTCGCCGTGGCCATCGTCGCCCTCGTCACCTTCCGCGACGAGGTGCGCGCCCGGCTGCGCGAGCGGTGGCCGGTCGGGGTCCCCGTCCTGACGGAGGCGGGAACGATGATCGCCTCCTATCTCGCCGCCGAGCGTGATCTCGGCCGCATCGCGGCCGACGCCGAGATCGACGTGCTCGCGCCCACCCTGATCGGCGCCGGGCATCTGCTGTTCGCCGACCGGAAGGGCGCGCCCCCGGAGGCCGAAGCCGTCGAGAAGGTCGTGACCACGGTCCTCGCCGGCGCCCTGCGCTGATCGCCGCCGTGTCCATCCGGGTGAGCGCCGGAGACGCGAACGGCCGCACGACCAGGGGTCGTGCGGCCGTCGTGCGGTCCGGCTCGGCCGGTCGGCCACCGGACCGGGTGGTCAGCTCCCGGTGGAGATCAGCCGTCGCCAGGTGGCCGGGCCCACGATCCCGTCGACCGTCAGTGCCACCCGCTCCTGGAAGCGGCGCGTGGCGGTGTCGGTGTCCGGGCCGAAGACCCCGTCGACCTGGGCGGCCGTCTTGAGGTCACCGTGCTTCAGTAGCTCCGTCTGGGCCGCCTTGACGACCTCGCCCTGGTCGCCCTCGCGCACGGTGGAGCCGATCGTCGTTCCGTCGGTCAGCCTCTGCCAGGTCGCCGGGCCGGCGATACCGTCGACGGTCAGCCCCGCGACGCTCTGGAAGCCGCGTACGACGCTGTCCGTGGCCGGCCCGAACTCCCCGTCGGCCGCGAGCGTGCGCCACTGGTCACGAGCGCCGCGCAGCAGGTACTGCAGCGTCGTGACGTTCGGCCCCCTGCCGCCCTGCCGTAGGACCGGCCATGCCGGTTCGGTCATGCGATCCACCTCCCCATGGTGGTTCCCCCGCCGTTCGGCGGGACATAGGGGGAGACGTGCGTCTGACCAGGAGAGTTTCCGGAAGTAAATGGCGAGTCGCCGTTCGGCCAGCGGTTCGTGGCCCTTGCGGAACAGCGGGCCGGTGGCGTCCGGCCGCGAGGGCGCCGTTTTGTCGTTGCCGGATGCCAGGATCGCCGCATGTCGCCGAGAACGCTCAGCTCCGTCCTCCCCGCCGGGGACCCCGCGCCGGTCGATGAGCGGCCGGCTCCGGCCGTCCGGATCGTCCCGGCGGAGGACGCGCTGGCCGGACGGCTCGGCCACACGACCCGTCAGGCGTTGGACCGGATCCGGGAGCAGAGCCACGATTCCCCTCCGACCCTGGATCACTGGGAGCGGCTCGCGGACTCGGCGTACGCCGGGTTCGCGCGGACGGCGATGGAGGCCGCCGCCGCCCGGGCCGCCGCGATCCAGGCGGGGGACATCCCCTACGCCGCGGACAAGGCGTTCACGCCCGAGGAGGTCGCGGCGCTCGGCCGGGCCTGCCGGGTCGCCCTCCTCCGTGACGAGCCCTGGCTGCCGGAGCTGTTCGAGCGGCTCCTGCCGGCGATCGCCGTCGCCCCCACACCGGCCCGTACCCTCCCGTCGCAGGCTCTGCTGTTCGAGCTGGCCCGGTCGGCGCAGGAGTTCCCGACACCCGAGGCGGCCGCCGCGCTGCGCGCCGTCCGCGGCGTCGTCCGCCACGCGGGGGTGCCCAAGCAGCTCGACCGCAACCTGAAACGGATCGACGCCGCGCTGAGCGAACGCCCCGAGGTCGCCTTCCGGCTGCCCGACCTCGGGTTCGGGCCGGACGGCGTACGCCGCGTGCCGTTCGGCGAGTACGAGGCGCGGATCACGGTCGGCGACGACGTGACGCTGACCTGGCATCGCCCGGACGGGCGGGAGTCGCGCGGCGTGCCCGCGGCGATCAGGCGTGACAGGGCCGCCCGGCTGGCGGAGCTGCGCGAGCTGGTCAAACGGACCCGTGCCCATCTCGCCACGCTCACCCGCGCCCTGGAGGCCGCGCTCCTCGGCGAGGCCGGGCAGCCGTACGGCCGGTGGCGCGCGGAGCAGGCGGAGCACCCGATCGGCCGTCCCCTCACCGAACGCCTGCTCTGGGAGGTCGAGGTCGCTCCCGGGCAGTGGCGCGCCGGCCTGCCGGTGGAAGGCGGCCGGCGCTTCATCGACGCCGCTGGGGAGCCGTGGGCCGCCGCGGAGGAAGACGCCGTCATCCGGCTGTGGCACCCGGCCCGCTCCACTCCGGAGGAGATCCGCTCCTGGCGCGACCACCTGACCGAGCGGCAGATCCGGCAACCGTTCGCGCAGGTGTTCCGGGAGATCTACGTGGTCGGCCCGGCGGAGCGGGAGGCCCCGGGCTGTTCCACCCGCTACGCCGCGCGCACCCTGCGTTTCAGGGCGCTCTACGCGCTCATGAAGACCCGCGGCTGGGAGCCGGTCATGCTCGGCCCCTGGGACGGCGGGGACGAAGGGGAGGCGACGCGCGTGATCGCCGGTCGCGGCTGGCGAGGGCGCCTGTTCCTGGAGTACGCCGACCCCGCGCGGCAGGAGGACCTCGCCACGACCGGCCGGGTCAGGTTCGAGCGCCGTACGGAGGACGGGTGGCGTGAGGTGGCGCCGGCGGAGGTGCCCCCCACCGTCTTCAGCGAGCTGATGCGCGACGTGGACCTGTTCGTCGCAGCAGCCTCGACGAACTGATGCCGGTCCGTCTGGTTTGGCGTCGATGTGATCACCCGGTAGAGTTAGGGACGTCGGAAGGCAGGGACGGACCGGTCCGGACCTGACAGCCGACAGGGTCCTCCGGATCACACCGGAAGCGGCCCGCTTCTCATGTAGGGCCCGGGTCCACCGAAACCCGGTTCGTGCAAGAGGAGAACGTCCGCTAAGCTGGGCGTCGCCCGCGAGGGAGACCGAGCGAGCGAGATACGAGGTCCCGTCGTCTAGTGGCCTAGGACGCCGCCCTCTCAAGGCGGTAACGCCGGTTCAAATCCGGTCGGGACTACACAGGTCGAAGACCTGATCACCCAAGGGTGGTCAGGTCTTCGTCGTTTTCCGGCGTTCTCCGAGGACCGCCCGCGCGAACGCACCTGGGGCGCCGCCTGTCTCGGCGGCGAACGAAGCGAACGCCCCTTGAAGTGTCGTCGGTCACAGTGGTGAGCAGGCCGAGTGTGCCTCAGGCCCCGTCGACCTCGGCGGTGAGCTAGCGAACGCCCTCCAGGGTGTCGTCGGTCACAGTGGTGAGCAGGGCGAGTGTGCCTCAGGCCTCGCCGGCCTCGGCGGTGAGCAGGGCGACGACCTGGTCCCGCGACATCGCCGCGCCCCGGGCCCGTGCGGCGGCGAACGCCTCCGCGCCGAGGAGTTCCCGCCCCCGGGCGGTGACCCGGGCGACGTCGGGGTCCCCCGCCAGGGACAGACCGCGCAACGCGGCCGCCGTCCCGAGGAGAAGGGCGGCCCGCTCACCCTCACCCCGGAGTACCGCCGGTCCGGCGAGGGCCTCGGCGGCATGGGCCATGATCCGGGAATCCATCTGGGGGAGACCGGCGGCGAGCGCCCGGCGGAACCACGCCCCGGCCTCGGCGACGTCGCCCGCCGCCTCGGCGACCCGGCCGATCCCGATCAGCGCCATCGCCCGGGAGTGGCGGACGATGAACGCCTCCGCCGTACAGCGGCTCAGCGCGGCCTCGAAGTGACGGCGGGCCTCCGCCAGGTGGCCGCGGAGCCGGGCGACCTCTCCCAGGCCGATCAGCGTCTCCGCGATCTTCTCGACGCCGCCGGACCGGCGGGAGAGGGCGTGGGCGTGCTCGTAGCATTCCCCGGCACTGTCGAGGTCACCGCGGCGGATCAGCATCTCGGCACGGAGCTGCAGGCAGTCCGCCATGTCCTCGGCCGAGTCGAGCCGCCGGACGTGCTCGTACGCCTCGTCGAGCAGGGCGCGCGCCGTGTCCCAGTCGCCGCGCCACACGGCGAGGCGCGCGCGCTCGCCGAGCATCGCCGACAGTCCCCAGCGATCACCGAACGCGCGGAATCCCGCCTCTCCCCGCGCGAACTCGCCTTCGGCCCCGGCGAGGTCGCCGGCGAGGAGATGGCGGTACCCGTAGCCGAAGTGGCGCAGGGCGCGGGACCACGGGTCCCGGCCCATCCGCGCCTCCTGCAACTCGGTGTTGGTCACGGACGGCCCGGCGTTGATCGCCCACAGGAGGGTCGACATCGGCCGCAGCGTCGGCCGGTCCGAGCCGAGCTCCGCCATGAGCGAGTCGATCCGGCGCCGGTAGTACTCCACCGCCGGATCGTCTCCGCCACCGTGGAGCGCGAGCATGACGCACAGCGCGTACTCCTCGGCCGCTCCGGGCGGCGGCTCGTCGCCCATCAGGGAGAGCAACTCGATGGCCGCCGCGGCGCCTTCGCTGCGCAGCCCGCGCAACCACCAGTAGGCCGACATCGCCGCCAGCATCCGCAGCGCCCCTGCGTGGTCGGTGTGCACCAGCAGGCGGAGCGCCGCCAGCAGGTTGCCGCGCTCGGCGTTCAGACGGGCCAGCCATTCCAGCTGGTCGGCCCGGCGCAGGTGGGGTTCGGCCGCCTCCGCCAGTTCGAAGAAGTACGCGGCGTGCGCCGTGCGTACGCGCTCGGCCTCGCCGGCTTCGGCCAGCCGTTCGGCGCAGAACTCACGGATGGTGTCGAGCATGCGGTACCGCCCGCCATCACCCTCGACGAGGGACTTGTCGGCGAGGTCGGTGAGCAGATCGTCGGCCTCCTCCTCGGCGAGGCCGCAGACCCGCGCCACCGCCTCCGGCGTGGCGCCGCCCGCGAACACGGTCAGCCGCCGGGCGACCAGGCGTTCGTCCGCGCCGAGCAGGTCCCAGCTCCACTGCACCACGGCGCGCAGGGTCCGGTGGCGGGGGGCCTTGGTCCGGTCGCCCCGCGACAGCAGCCGGAACCGGTCGTACGGCGCGGCGGGATCGCCCGGCGCCGCCTCGGAGCCCGCGCCGACCCCGGTCGTACCGACCCCGGTCGTGCCGACCGCAGTCGTGTCGATTCCGCTCGAGTCGGCGACCGCCGACGCCGCCGGGCGGCTCGTTCCGAGGCGGGCGGCGACCTCCTCGACGGACAGCGTGCGCAGCCGGGCGGCGGCCAGTTCGATCGCGAGCGGGAGCCCGTCCAGTGCGGCGCAGATGCGCGCCACCGCGGCGACGGTGTCGGCGTCGAGCTCCAGACCGGGCCGTACGGCGGCCGCCCGGTCCGCGAACAGCCGCACGGCCGGATAGGCGAGCGCGTCGGCCGGATCCACCGTGGCGGGCGGTGCGGCGAGCGGCGTCAGCGGGCACAGGGCCTCGCCGGTGATGCCGAGGGCCTCACGGCTGGTCGCCAGCACCCGCAGGCCCGGACAGGCGCCGAGCAGTCGGTGCACGAGCCTGGCCGCCTCGTCGATCACGTGCTCGCAGTTGTCCAGGATCAGCAGGAGATCGCGATCGGCGAGGGCCTCGACGAGCCGCTCCGCCGGATCGGACTGCGCGCCGACGGGGACGGCCATCAGGCCGGCCTCCCGTACGCCCAGCGCGTCGATGACCGCCTGGGCCACCGCGCCGTCCGGGCCCGCGCCGTCCTCCGGGCGGCGCTCGACCGCGGCGAGGTCGACGAACCGGACCTCACCCGGCGCCCGGCCTCCTGCCTCGACCGCCAGGCGGGTCTTGCCGGTTCCGCCGGGGCCGACGAGCGTGACGAGGCGCTCGGCGGCGAGCAGCCCGCCGACGCGGGCCAGCTCGTCCTGACGCCCGACGAAGCTGGTGAGCTGGGCGGCCAGCCCTCCACGGGCGGCGGCCCTCTCGCGGGACGCGGGCGCTTCCCAACCGGCCGCTCCTTCCCGTACGGCCGGTTCCTCGCGATGGATCGCTTCTTCACGGTCGGCCGGTTCCTGACGGTCGGCCGGTTCTTGACCGTCGGCCGGTTCTTGACGGTCGGCCGGCCGGTCGCGATCGACCGCGCCTTCACGGTCGGCCGGGGGCCGTTTCCGGGGCGGATCGGCCGTCAGGGACGGGTCGGCCCGGAGGATGGCGAGGTGAACCTGGATGAGCTCCGGCGAGGGGTCGGCGCCGAGCTGGTCGGCGAGCGCACGCCGCGCGTCCTCGAACACCGCGAGGGCCTCGGCCTGGCGGCCGCCGCCGTACAGGGCGCGCATGAGCAGGGCCCGCAGGCGCTCCCGCAGAGGATGGGCGGCGACCAGCTCCCGGAGCTCGATCACCAGGTCGCGGTGGTCGCCCAGGGCGAGCAGCGCTTCGGCGTAGTCCTCGAACGCCTCCAGCCGCAGATCTTCGAGCCGGGCGGTCTGCGCCTCGGCGAACGGCGCGGCGGCCACGTCGGCCAGGGCGGGTCCGCACCACAGGTCGAGGCCCTCGCGCAGGAGCGCTGCGGCACGGCTCGGGTCACCGGCCGTCAGGGCGCGCCGGCCGTCCCGCGCCAGCCGTTCGAAGCGGAGGGCGTCGACCTGGCCGGGATCGACCGCGAGACGGTACCCGGCGGGGCGGAACTCGACCAGGTCTCCTGACCCGTCGGCGGTGCCGAGGCCGCGCCGCAACCGGGACACCTGGGACTGCAGGGCGTTCGGCGCGCCTGCCGGGGGCTCCGCGCCGTACAGGCCGTCGATCAGGCGTTCGACGGTCACCACGTGGCCCGCGTCGAGGAGGAGCAGGGCCAGCAGGGAGCGTACGCGCGGCCCTCCGACCGAGACCGGGGATCCGTCGGAGGCGCGGATCTCCATCGGGCCTAGGACGCGGAATCGCATGCCCCGATTGTGGCGGATCGCCGCTGATGATCAGGTCGACGGCGGAAGTAACGTTGACGAAAATCAATGTTGACCGGTATCGATGACGCTGGCCAGCATCGGGGTATGCCCTATGACGACCTGGCTCGGCTGTTCGAGGCCGCCCCGTCCCACTTCGCCACTTCGCCGCTCTACGGCCGCCTCGGCGCGGTCGTCGCGGCGGACGAGCGGCTGCTGGCGATCGCGTCGGAGGCCCGCCCCGGGCAGCTTCCCTCCAATCTGCTGTTCGCCGCGGTGCACTATCTGCTGCTCCGCGATCCGTCGCACGAGCTCGCGGCCTGGTATCCCACGGGTGCGGCACGGACGCCGGAGGGCGAGCCGGGTCCGGCGTTCACCGACTTCTGTCTTACCCGGCGCGCGGACATCGTCGAGTTGATGCACGGCCGCCTCGTCCAGACGAACGTCGTGAAGCGGGCGACGGCCCTGCGGCTCGGGCTCGCTCTCGTCGCCCGCCTGACCGGCGAGCCCGTCACGGTGATCGAGGTGGGCTGCAGCGCGGGTCTGTTGCTGCGGTTCGACGAGTACCGCTACGACTTCGGCGGGCGAACGTGGGGGAGACCCGCCTCACCGGTCGAGATCCGTACCCGGTGGGAGGGCGCCGCGCCGGCGCCGGACCTCGGTCCCCTGCCGGCCATCGCCGATCGTGTGGGCGTGGACCTGCACCCGGTGGACGTCACCGACCCGGACGAGCGGCTCTGGCTGCGCGCGCTGATCTGGCCGGAGAACCGTGCCCAGGCCGATCTCCAGGACGCGGCGCTGAGCGTGGTCGCCGCGGATCCGCCGAGGACCGTCGCCGGGGACGCGGTGGAGGTGCTTCCGCGGCTCGTCGCGGAGGTGCCCTCAGGCACGCCGGTGGTCGTGTTCCACGCCGCGACCCGCCTGCACGTGGCGGCGGACCGGCGCGATCGGTTCGACCAGGCGATCGCGGCCGTCGGGCGGACGCACGCGCTGTTCCATCTGTCCCTGGAGGCGGAGCCCGGCCTCCGCGGGGCCGCCTTCGCGCTACGCCTGCGACACGGCGACGGCGCCGAACGGCTCGCCATCGCGGACGGCCACGTCGAGTGGATCGCAGAGCCGCCGGCCCGGTGACCGTGACGGGGAACCGCCGGCCCGGTCACGGTGAAACGGCGGTGGAAGGGGACCGATCAGGCGGCGGTGAGAACGGCGTGGCGGTGAGGGCGGCCGGGATCAGGCGATCGAGAACGCGGCCCAGACGGCCTTGCCGCCGCCCAGCAGGGGAGTCCAGCCCCAGGCCCTGCTGATGGCGTCGATGATGTGCAGGCCTCGGCCGGTCTCGGCGACGAAGTCGGGCTCCCGCATCCTCGGGGCCCGGTCCGCCGGGTCGGTGACCATGCACACCAGGTGGCAGCGGTAGCGGACGAGGACGAGCCGGAGGGCCTCTTCGGCGTCGGCACCGCAGCGCAGGCCGTGGCGGACCGCGTTGGTCACGAGCTCTGACACGACCACGGACGCGTCGTCGTAGAACCGGGCGAGACTCCACTCCGCCAGAGTCGTCTTCGTGACGTGCCGGGCGATCTTCGGTGACTCGGCCTCCGCGGGCAGATTCCGGGTCGCCACCCACGGGCGTTCGGGAACCTGATGCGGGGGGTTGTCGAGACGCGTCAGCCAGTCATCCCAACCTCGGTGGGCGAGGGGGATACCGGTGGTCTCGCGGAGCGGAGACGTGGTCATTGGCGAACCCTGGGGGAAGTCGTGTTCGTCGCGAGGCGCCCGGTGCGCCGCTTCCGCTATCTTGCTCCTCAAGTCGTGCATATGCAAGCACGCTTGCACACTCAAATGCACGTGCATCTGAGCGTGCAACATGGGGGGAGCGGCGCCCGGCCGGCGCCATGAGGCGCGACCGGGCATTCACGACAGAGGCCAGGAGGGGCGAGATGTATCAGGCCTACAACGGAATGTCGGCGTCGCTGCTGAGCGAGGTCAGCTGGCTCAAGAGCCGGGCCAGCAACCCGAGCGGCAACTGCGTCGAGTTGGCGGAGCTGCCCGACGGCGTCATCGCGGTGCGGAACTCCCGCTTCCCGGACGGCCCGGCGCTGCTCTACACCCGCGCCGAGATCGACGCCTTCATCCAGGGAGCCAAGGACGGGGACTTCGACCACATGGTCCTCTGAGGTCACATCGGGCGCGTCGCGTCACACGCACCCCTGGCGGGGCGTGTGTCGCGCTGACCTGAGCACTTTGCAATCAGTGCCGCCGGTGGGACACTGGGCGGATTCCGGTGTCCTGAGGGGAGCGCATGATCGGTTCTGCGCCTGATGGCGAGAAGGCCGTGAGCAGTATGTTCGGTCATCATCGTGGTGGGCCGACGGTGCTGCGTATTGTGCTGGGGGCGCAGTTGCGGCGGTTGCGTGAGGCGCGGGGGATCACGTGTGAGGAGGCCGGTGAGGCGATCCGGGCGTCGCATTCGAAGATCAGCCGGATGGAGTTGGGGCGGGTTCGGTTCCGGTCGCGGGATGTGGCGGATCTGCTGAGTTTGTACGGGGTTGCCGATCAGGAGGAGCGGTCGGCGATGCTGGCGTTGGCGGAGCGGGCGAATGAGGCGGGGTGGTGGCATTCGTACTCCGATATTCTGCCGGGCTGGTTTGAGGTGTACATCGGGTTGGAGGAGGCGGCGTCTCGGATCCGTGCGTATGAGGTGCAGTTCGTTCCTGGGTTGTTGCAGACCGAGGATTATGCGCGTGCGGTGACGTTGCTGGGGCATCCGGATGCGCCGGGGCATGAGGTGGAGCGGCGGGTGGGGTTGCGGATGCGGCGTCAGTCGTTGCTGTCGGGGGAGGATCCGCCGCATTTTTGGGCGGTGGTGGATGAGGCGGCGTTGCGGCGGCCGTTGGGTGGGGTCGCGGTGATGCGGCGGCAGTTGGAGCACCTGATCGAGGTGACGGAGTTGCCGCATGTGACGTTGCAGGTGGTGCCGTTTCATCTGGGGGGTCATGCGGCGGCGGGTGGGCCGTTCAGTATTTTGCGGTTCGCGGAGCCGGATCTGCCTGATGTGGTGTATTTGGAGCAGTTGACCAGCGCGTTGTATTTGGACAAGCGTGAGGATGTGGATAATTATCTGGCGGTGATGGAGCGGTTGTGCATCGACGCCGAGCCCGCCACCCGCATCCGCGACACCCTCGGACGCATCCTCAAGGAGCTCTGACCCCAGGGCTCCGACCTCGAGATTCAGGGCCCACCGTTTCGGATCCCACGGCCGGCGCCGCTCGCGAACGGCCATCCGATACGGGACGAAATGCAGCAAGCCGCCGATCATTAGGGCGTTCGGCTTCGACGTCCCGCGGTTTTTCCGCTCTCCTCGGCACGACGGCGCGCGTCCGCCTCCTCGGCATGACGGCGGGCGTCCGCCTCCTCGGCATGACGGCGGGCGTCCGCCTCCTCGGCATGACGGCGGGCGTCATCGGCGGTCCGCGCGGCGCGGTCGTACTCCCGCTCGGTGACCTGCGCGTGGCGGTCGGCCTCCGCCCGTTCCCCCTCGGCGGCCTTCACCTGTCGCCGCAGCTCTTCGAGGCGCCGCTCCAGCTCTCCGACGTGGCCCTCCAGCTCGTCGAGACGCCGGTCGGCGGCCGCCACGGCCTCCCGTGCGGCGTCCCGCTCGGACCGCCACTGGGCGAGCGAGCGTTCGGCCTCCTCGGCCCGCTCGGCGGCGGCCCGCGCCTCCTCCGCCAACCGGCGCGCCCGGATGCGGGGATCCTCTTCCGGCGCGGCACGCTTCTTGCGCCTCTCCTTCGGCGCGGCGGCTCCGCGGCGCTGCGTCACCGACGGCGCCACGGCCCCCAGCGGGCCGAAGCCCGCGTGACTCAGCGGGTGTTCCAGCCGCCCGGCCCGTACGGCCTCGGCCGCCGACGGATCCGCGATGGCGGCCTGCAGCGTGTCCTCGACCTCACGGCTCTGAGCCTCGTTGAGCGGCCGGTCGGCCTCCTTCGCCAGCTCCCGCGCCCGGCGCACCAGCCCGTCGACCAGCGTGCCCCGCTCGCGCTCCAGCTCGCCGACGTCCCCGCCGGACGACCACGCCTCGCGCATCCGCTCGCCGAGGCCGAGCAGCGGCTCCACGCCGCCGTCCCGGACCAGGTGGTTCACCGCCCACGCCGAGACGGTGGGACGGCGCAGGGCGGTCAGACGCCGGGCGTCCTCGCGCGGCAGCTCGCCGGCCAGCCGCTTGCGCGTGGCGGTGAACTCGGCCGGGGGAACGCCGTAGAGCCGGTCGGCGGCGGTGTCGAAGTCCACCCCTCCATGATTCCCCCTGGAAAAGGGGACACAAGGTGTCCGCTTTCGCTGTCAGCATCCCCGGCGACACGACACGACACGAGAGGGGCGAGGCATGTCGTTGCAGGGAAGGGTCGCGCTGGTCGCCGGGGGCACCCGCGGGGCGGGGCGTGCGATCGCGGTCGAGCTCGGCCGGGTGGGCGCGACGGTGTACGTCACCGGCCGGACGACGCGCGAGCGGCGCTCGGAGATGAACCGTCCCGAGACGATCGAGGAGACCGCCGAACTGGTGACGAAGGCGGGCGGCGAGGGCGTCGCCGTCGCTGTGGACCACCTGGAGATCGACCAGGTGCGGGCCCTGGTCGAGCGCATAGACGGGGAGCATGGACGGCTCGACGTGCTCGTCAACGACGTCTGGGGCGGCGACGCGTACCTCCGGTTCGGCCGCCGGCTCTGGGAGCACTCCCTGGAGGAGGGACTGCGGATGCTCCGCCTCGGCATCGACACGCACGCCATCACGAGCCACTGCGCGCTCCCGCTGCTCATCCGCAGGCCCGGCGGCCTGGTCGTCGAGATGACGGACGGGACGGCGGAGTTCAACGCCGCCTACCGCGCCGACGCCGGTTTCTTCTACGATCTGGTCAAGACGTCCGTGCAGCGGATGGCGCTCGCCCAGGCGGAGGAACTGCGCCCGTACGGCGGCACGGCCGTCGCCGTCACGCCGGGCTGGCTCCGCTCCGAGGCGATGCTGGAGCTGTTCGGCGTCACCGAGGAGACCTGGCGGGACGCCACCGCCGAGGAGCCGCACTTCTGCATCTCCGAGTCACCGGCGTACGTCGGCCGGGCCGTCGCGGCGCTGGCCGCCGACCCCGGCGTGGCCCGCTGGAGCGGCCGGACGCTGTCGAGCGGGGAGCTCGCGAAGGTGTACGGCTTCACGGATGTCGACGGCACCCGGCCGGACGCCTGGCGGTACATCACCGAGGTCCGGGACGCGGGCCTCCCGGCGAACGACAACGGATACCGCTGAGGCGGAGACCCCTGCGGCTCTACGCCGAGGATTCTCGTCGCTGCGGCGACGAGAATCCTCGGCCGAGCCGTGGAGCGCCGGTGCTGCTGGGGATCTTTCGGCTCTGCGCCGAGGGTCTTCGTCGCTACGGCGACGAGGATCCTCGGCGCTGGGGGTCGTAAAGGCGGTGCATCCGCACGGCGGCGTCGCTCAGAAGGGCGCGCAGCTCCGGCGGATCCAGGACCTCCGCCTCCGGGCCCAGGCGCAGGATCTGGGAGTAGGCCACCTCGACGGACTCCACGGGCAGGACGACGGTGACCCGGCCGTGGCCGTCCGGCGCGCTCGCCGAGGCCATCGCGTCCGGCAGCGCGGCCGGATCCGCGACGTGCCGCAGCGTCCGGAGGCCCGCAGGGGTCAGCCGGACGGTGGCCTGCGTCCTGAGCAGCGAGCGCTCGAAATCCTCCGCCCGCGCGTCCCAGAACGCCGCCAGGTCGAAGCCCTCGTCACGGACGAAACGCTCGGTCCCGGTCCGTACGTCCTCGAAACGGTCCACTCGGTACACCAGGAAACGGCCTCCCGCGCCGCCGCCCGTATCGCCGCTCGTACGGGCGACGGCGTACCAGACCCCCGCCTTGAGCACCAGGCCGTACGGTTCGAGGGTGCGGTCGACGACCTGTTCGCCGCGCCGGTAGCGGACGGTCGCGACGCGGTCGCCCCACACGGCCTGGGAGAGCTCGGGGAGCAGCGGTGGCCGGCCGGCGACCCGGAACCACGCGGGGGCGTCCAGGTGGAAGCGCTGTGCGGCGGTGGCGGGGGCGTCGCGTAGTTCCGGCAGCAGCGCGGCCGAGACCTTCAGCCGGGCGGCGAGCGCGGCGTCGCCCAGGCCCATGTCGCGGAGCGGGCCGGGCACCCCCGACAGGAACAGCGCCTCGGCCTCGGCCCGGCCCAGGCCGGTCAGCCGGGTGCGGTACCCCTCCAACAGCCGGTATCCGCCGCCCCTGCCGCGGTCGGCGTACACCGGCACGCCTGCCTCCGCGAGCGCCAGCACGTCGCGGGCGATGGTGCGCTCGGAGACCTCCAGCCGCCGGGCCAGCTCCGCGGCGGTCATCGACTCCCGGTTCTGCAGCAGGAGGACCAGGGAGATGAGTCGTGCCGCCCTCATGCCCCGAGGCTAACGGAGGCGAGACGTCCCACCCGCCTTCCCGTGGTCGGCCGGAGCCGGACCGCCTGCCTTCCGTGGTCAGCCGGAGGCGGAGTGGCGGGTCGAGGCGTCCTCCTGGGCCATGCGGCGCAGGGCGAGCAGGACCCGTTCGTACAGGACGTTGGTCGCGATGGCGGTCTGCACGGCCGTCTCGCGGTCCGTGCCCGCCGACAGGCCGCCGGCCTCGTGGTCCGCGGTGAGCTCGGCGGCCTCGATGTACGGGCGCAGGTCGCGCAGGATGATCGGCAGGCCCAGCCCGCGCAGCGCCACGAACGCCTGCGCGAGCAGGTCGCGGGCCGGCGCGTCGGGCGCCACGCGCCAGCCGAGTTCGGCGACGACCGCGTCGACGTCCTGCCGGGCGGCCCGCCAGCCGGGGTCCTCGGGCCGCGGTTCGGCGCGCGGGCCGAGCGCGTACTGCGCCTCGCCCAGCAGCCGGTGCAGCGCGACGGTGTCGTCGTCCACGGCGGCGACGATCTGCTGGACGGACGCGACGGGCAGGCCGCCGACCTCCCGGAGCGCCTTGATGAGCCGCAGCCGGTGCAGGTGCCGCCCGTCGTACTCCGCCCGGGTCGCCGCGGTGGCCGTGCCCTTCGGGAGAAGGCCCTCCCGGATGTAGTACTTGATCGTCTGAACCGGCAGCCCGCTGCGGTCGCTGAGCTCGGAGATCTTCATTCGCCCCCCTGGCGGGGACACTAGCGCCGTACGACCGCCGGGGGGTCGTGGTCGCGAATCTCGGTATCCGGAGCTCAGCCGCGGCGCATCGTCTCGGAGATCTTCTCGGCGGCGGCCAGCACGGGCGGGGCGTGCATCCGGCCAGGGGCGCGGGACAGACGCTCTATCGGGCCGGACACCGAGATGGCGGCGATCACGCGGCCGCCGGTGCCGCGGATCGGCGCGGAGACCGAGGCGACGCCCTGCTCGCGCTCACCGACGCTCTGCGCCCACCCGCGGCGGCGTACGGACGCGAGGGTCGTGGCGGTGAACTTCGCGCCGCGCAGCCCCCGGTGCAGGCGGTCGGGCTCCTCCCAGGCCAGCAGGATCTGCGCGGCGGATCCGGCCGTCATCGGCAGGGCGCTGCCGACCGGGACGGTGTCGCGCAGGCCGCTCATCCGCTCGGCCGCCGCGACGCACACGCGGACGTCGCCCTGCCGTCGGTACAGCTGGGCGCTCTCGCCGGTCAGGTCGCGCAGCTGGGTCAGGATCGGCTGGGCGATGGCGAGCAGGCGGTCCTCTCCGGCGGCGGCGGCCAGCTCGGCCAGCCGGGGGCCGAGGATGAACCGGCCCTGCGTGTCGCGGTGGACCATGCGGTGGTGCTCCAGCGCGACGGCGAGCCGGTGGGCGGTGGGCCGGGCCAAGCCGGTGGTCTGCACCAGCTGGGCGAGGGAGGCCGGGCCGGCCTCCAGGGCGTTCAGGACGAGAACCGCTTTGTCCAGCACGCCGACTCCGCTAGAGTTGTCCATGCTTCGATACTGCCGTCTCGGAATCTGAGATGCAAGTCGCGGGCAGAGGAGCTACCGAACCGGAAGAGGTGGAGTGATGGGCCGAACACTCGCGGATAAGGTCTACGACGCGCACGTCGTACGGAGCGCCGAGGGCGAACCGGACGTCCTCTACATCGACCTCCACCTCGTTCACGAGGTCACCAGCCCGCAGGCCTTCGACGGCCTGCGGATGGCGAACCGCACGGTCCGGCGCCCGGATCTGACGATCGCCACCGAGGACCACAACGTCCCGACCACCGACATCCTCGCGCCGATCGCCGACCCGGTGTCGCGCACCCAGGTCGAGACGCTGCGCAAGAACTGCGCCGAGTTCGGCGTCCGCCTGCACCCGATGGGCGACGCCGGCCAGGGCATCGTGCACGTGATCGGCCCGCAGCTGGGCCTGACCCAGCCGGGCATGACGATCGTCTGCGGCGACTCGCACACCTCGACGCACGGCGCGTTCGGCGCGCTGGCGTTCGGTATCGGCACCAGCGAGGTCGAGCACGTCCTCGCCACCCAGACGCTGTCGCAGCGCAAGCCGAAGATGATGGCCGTCACGGTCAACGGCGAGCTGCCGTACGGCGTGACCGCCAAGGACCTCATCCTGGCGATCATCGCGAAGATCGGCACGGGCGGCGGCCAGGGCCACATCATCGAGTACCGCGGCGAGGCGATCCGGTCGCTGTCGATGGAGGGCCGCATGACGGTCTGCAACATGTCCATCGAGGCGGGCGCGCGGGCCGGCATGATCGCGCCGGACGAGACGACCTTCGCCTACCTCGAGGGCCGCCCGCACGCCCCGTCCGGGGCCGACTGGGAGGCCGCCAAGGAGTACTGGCGGTCGCTGCGCACCGACGACGACGCGGTGTTCGACAAGGAGGTCGTCATCGACGCCTCCGAGCTGACGCCGTTCGTCACCTGGGGCACCAACCCCGGCCAGGGCGCGCCGCTGGCCGCGAGCGTGCCGGAGCCGTCGTCCTTCACGGACCCGACGCACCGCGCCGCCGCCGAGCGCGCGCTGGAGTACATGGGCCTGACCGCCGGCACCCCGCTGCGGGACGTCACGGTCGACACCGTGTTCGTCGGGTCCTGCACGAACGGCCGGATCGAGGACCTGCGCGCCGCGGCCGAGGTGATCAAGGGCCGCAAGGTCGCCGACGGCGTGCGGATGCTGATCGTGCCCGGCTCGATGAAGGTCAAGGCGCAGGCCGAGGAGGAGGGCCTGAACGAGGTCTTCACCGCCGCGGGCGCCGAGTGGCGCGAGGCGGGATGCTCGATGTGCCTGGGCATGAACCCCGACCAGCTCAAGCCGGGCGAGCGCAGCGCCTCGACCTCCAACCGCAACTTCGAGGGCCGGCAGGGCAAGGGCGGCCGCACCCACCTGGTCTCGCCCGCCGTCGCCGCCGCCACCGCCGTCACCGGGCGTCTGACCGCCCCGGCCGACCTGTAATTCGGGAGCCAGCCATGGAAGCCTTCACCACGCACACGGGCCGCGCCGTGCCGCTGCGGCGCAGCAACGTCGACACCGACCAGATCATCCCGGCGGTCTGGCTCAAGCAGGTCAGCCGCACCGGCTTCGAGAAGGGCCTGTTCGCCGCCTGGCGCGAGGACCCCGAGTTCGTCCTGAACCGCCCGGAGTACCAGGGCGCGTCGATCCTCGTCGCCGGGCCCGACTTCGGCACCGGCTCCTCCCGCGAGCACGCCGTCTGGGCGCTGCAGCAGTACGGCTTCCGCGCCGTCGTCTCGGCGCGGTTCGGCGACATCTTCCGCAACAACGCCACGAAGATGGGCCTCCTGCCGATCCAGCTCCCCGAGGACGTCGTCGAGGGCCTGCAGGACAAGATCGCGGCGAACCCCGCCAAGGAGTTCACCATCGACCTGGAGGCCCGCGAGCTGCGCTGCGACGAGGGCGGCGTGCAGACGTTCGAGATCGACGACTACACCCGCTGGCGGCTGCTGGAGGGCCTGGACGACATCGGCCTGACCCTGCGTCACGCCGACGCCATCGGCGACTACGAGGCCAAGCGGCAGCCCTGGCTCCCCGTGACCGCCTGATCGCACGTCCCCGTACGGTGGAGGGGCCGGCAGCGTACGCGGCCGGCCCCTCCTGCGTTCGCGATCCCACGGCGCGTCCTCGTGGGAAACCAGGTGACGAGGTGTGATGATGGCAACACCGTCCGGCCCCGCGTGGGACGATCCGCGGCTGAACGCCCTGGCCCGGCGGCTGCGCGAGGCGCACACGCGGGTGGCGGGCCTCCCGGGTGCGCTCAAACCCCGTCTGACCAGGCAACTCCTGCTCATAACCGATCTTGCCAAGCGGGATCCGGCGCTCGCCGTCAAGCGGCTCGAATCCTTCATGATCGAGCTTGAAGACGATGAAAACGCATCTTGAATGGCGCTTCTACCTGCGACACAGGCGCAAACACCTGCCATGGGTGATTGTATAGATGCCCTGAGGTCCCCTAGTTTCGAGCGAGCAAGGGGGAAGAGGAGCAAACCCATGAACAAGCGCGAACTCGTCGACGCGATCGCCGATCGAGTCGGCAGCAAGAAAGCGGCGACCGAAGCGGTCGACGCCATCCTGGACACCATTCAGGAGACCGTGGCCAAGGGTGAGAAGGTGGCCATCACCGGTTTTGGATCTTTCGAGAAGGCCGATCGGCCCGCTCGCGAGGCCCGGAACCCGGCGACGGGCGCCACGATCAATGTCCCCGCGACCTCGGTTCCGAAGTTCAAGGCCGGTTCGGATTTCAAGAACCTGGTGGCCGGCGCCAAGAAGGAATAACGGCGTGTCGACGGCGCCCGGCGGAGCCACTCCGCCGGGCGCCGTCGTGGTCTCCGGGGCGCTTCTACGGCAGCGGGAAGGTCGACAGCGTGATCACCGTGATGCGGTCGCCTTCGACCGCGAGGTTGACCCGCTGCCCGAACCGCAGCAGCCGCAGGCCGCCGGCCTCGAACGCCGCCGTGTCGAAGGCCATCTCGCTCCCGTCGTCCAGCAGCACGCTGCCGGTCCGCGTCTCGGCGTCGTACGCCTTCACCGTGCCCTGCATGCCGCACAGACTAGAGCGTCCGCGCGGGCAGGCCGGTACCGAGCCGCCGGCGGGCCGCCTGGCCCATGCCGTCGCGCCGCGACCGGCCCGCACGGCCGCCTGGATCCCGCCCGCGCCGCGACCGGCCCGCGCGAGGTCAGTCCGACGGGGCGGACGGGCAGGGAACCGGCAGCAGAGGCGCCACGGACGCCGTCCGCGGGCCCACCCCCAGAACGAGCGCGGCCCGCAGGTCGTCGATCGTGTCGACGTCCTGACGCACGCTGAGGACCTCCTCCAGCGTGAGCTCCCGGGCACCCAGGGCCCGGTGCCGGGCGCGGGAGTCCGTTCCGAACGCCGGCGCGAACACCGCACCGGGCCGCGCCGTGTACAGCGTGGTGCCGACCCCGGCGAGGTCGGGCAGGAAGGCGTTCGGCGCGTCCTCGGCGGCCGCCAGGACGAGGTCGAGTTCGGCCGGCCGCAGGGCCGGCAGGTCGGCGGACATCGCGCAGACACCGGCCTCGGGTGCCAGCGACCGCGCCCGCTCGACGCCGTGGACCAGCGCGGGGTTCAGCCCGGCGTCCGGTTCGTCCGGCACGATGTGGGCGCCCAGCGCCTCGAGTGCGGGCGCGGCGACCGGGTCGTCGGTGACCACCACGACCCCCCGGACCCGCGGACACCGCAGTGCGGCGGATACGGTGTCGGTCGCGATGGCCAGCGCCAGCCGCTCCCGGTGAGGGCCGACGGCGCCGGACAGCCGTGACTTCGCGCGGGCCAGCGGTTTGACCGGCACGACGAGCATCCACATGAGGCGATGGGTACCAGACATCGTGGGTCGACACTACGCGGAAACACCCGCGACACTTGACGACACCCCCGGCACGGCCGGGATGAAGTGAGGAGGAGGGCATGGGTCATTCGCCCGTCTGGCGCGCGATCGTCGTGGGGATTCTGCGCCCGCTGCTGCACACGCTGTTGAAGCGGGACTGGAAGGGGCAGGACAACATCCCCCGCAAGGGCGGAGTGATCATCGCCGTCAACCACCTGTCGTGGTCCGACCCGCTCGCCATGGCCCACTTCATCTACAAGGCCGGCCGCTTCCCCGTCTACCTCGCCAAGGCCGGGGTGTTCAAGGCGCCGGTGATCGGCCGCATCATCCGCCGGACCGGGCAGATCCCGGTGTACCGCGACCGGTCCGACGCGGCGCTGGCGCTCCGGGACGCCGAGAAGGGCCTGCGCGCAGGGGAGTGCGTGATCTTCTACCCGGAGGGCACCTGCACGCGGGACCCGGACCTGTGGCCGATGACCGGCAAGACCGGCGCCGCACGGATGGCCCTCACCACCGGCGTCCCGGTCATCCCCGTGGCGCACTGGGGCGCGCACATCCTCTGGCCGTACGGCACCAAGAGGTTCCGGCCGTTCCCGCGCAAGACGATGCACGTCATCGCCGGTCCGCCGGTCGACCTGTCGAAGTACGAAGGCCGTCCCCTGGACGCGGAGACGCTGAACGCCGCGACGGCCGACATCATGCGGGCCATCGCCGATCTGCTCGGGGAGCTGCGCGGTGAGCCCGCGCCGGAGAAGCTCTACGACCCCCGTGAGGCGGCACGCGCCAAGCGCGCCGAGAAGCGTGCCGACGCCGACGCCGACGCCACGGGTGCGGCCGACGCCGACGCCACGGCCGGTGCCGAGACGGCGGACGCCGCGGACACCGACGGGACCGACACGGGCAAGGAGGCCAAGGCCTCTTGAAGATCGCGGTGCTCGGGGCAGGGTCATGGGGGACCGTCTTCGCCAAGGTGGTGGCCGACGCGGGCGGCGACGTCACGGTGTGGGGGCGCCGCGCGGAGCTGGTCGAGGCGATCAACGATCGGCATGAGAATCCCGACTATCTGCCGGACCTACGGCTCCCGGACCGGCTGACCGCCACCACCGACCCCGCCGAGGCGCTCGCCGGCGCGACCTACGTCATGCTGGCCGTGCCGGCCCAGACGCTCCGGCCCGGGCTGGCGGAGTGGCGGCCGCTGCTGCCCGCCGACGCGGTGCTGGTGAGCCTCATGAAGGGCATCGAGCTGGGCACGTGCAAGCGGATGAGCGAGGTGATCCGCGAGGTCGCCGACGTGCCCGAGGAGCGCGTCGCGGTGATCACCGGCCCGAACCTCGCCCGTGAGATCGCCGCCGAGCAGCCCTCGGCCGCGGCCGTGGCGTGCGTGGACGAGGCGACCGCGCAGAAGCTCCAGCTCGCCTGCATGACGCCGTACTTCCGCGCCTACACGAACGCCGACGTCATCGGCTGCGAGCTCGGCGGCGCCGTGAAGAACGTCATCGCCCTCGCCGTCGGCATCGGGGTCGGCATGGGCATGGGCGACAACGTACGCGCGCTGCTGATGACGCGCGGCCTGGCGGAGATCGCCCGCCTGGGGGCGGCGCTCGGCGCCGACCAGCACACGTTCGCGGGGCTGGCGGGGATGGGCGACCTCGTCGCCACGTGCAGTTCGCCGCTGTCGCGGAACCGCACGTTCGGCGAGAACCTCGGGCGCGGGATGAGCCTGGAGGAGGTCGTCAGGGCCACCCGGCAGACGGCGGAGGGCGTCAAGTCCTGCGACGCCATCCTCGAACTGGCGCGTCGTCACCACGTCGAGATGCCGATCACCGAGGCCATCGTCGCGGTCATGCACGGCGGGCTCAGCCCGGCCGACGCCGGTCGGCTGCTCATGTCGCGGACTCCGAAGCCCGAACGCTACGGCGTCTGATCCGGGGGCACCTCTTTCCCGTCGAGCGGGGAAGAACATCACGAGGCGAAATGACGTGTAATGTCGGTGCCCGCGACTGTCGGTGCAGGTGAGAAGAGGTGGATCGATGGGCAGGATCCGGGTCGCCGTCGTCTTCGGCGGGCGTAGTTCGGAGCACGCGATCTCCTGTCTCACCGCGGGCAGCGTGATGGCCGCGATCGACCAGGACCGGTACGAGGTCGTTCCCATCGGGATCGCGCGCGACGGCCGGTGGGTCCTCGCGTCCGACCAGCGGCTCGCCATCGAGGACGGCCGGCTGCCGGAGGTCGCCGCGGACGGGCTGCCGCTGGCGCTGCCGTTCGACCCGGACAGCCGTGGCCTGGTCGTCGTGGAGCCGGGGCAGGTGCCGCGCACGCTCGGCGACGTCGACGTGGTCCTTCCGCTGCTGCACGGCCCGTACGGCGAGGACGGCACGATCCAGGGCCTCCTCGAACTGGCGGGCGTGCGCTACGTCGGCGCCGGGGTGCTCGCCAGCGCCGCGAGCATGGACAAGGCGTACATGAAGCTGGTCTGGCAGGGCTGCGGGCTGCCCGTCGGCCCGTACGTCGTCGTCAAGGACCGGCAGTGGCGGCGGGAGCGCAAGCAGGTCGTCGACGAGATCAAGGAGCTGGGCTGGCCGGTGTTCGTCAAGCCGGCGCGGGCGGGCTCGAGCATGGGCATCTCCAAGGTCGAGTCGGAGGACGCGCTGGAGGCCGCGGTCGAGGCCGCGCGCGAGCACGACCCGAAGGTGATCGTCGAGGCGGCCATCCCGGGCCGCGAGATCGAGTGCGGGGTGCTCGAAGGGCTGGACGACGAGCCGGCCGAGGCCAGCCTGCCCGCCGAGGTGCGCGTAGGCTCCGGCCACGACTACTACGACTTCGAGGCCAAGTACCTCGACGACGGCCTCGCGCTCGACATCCCGCCGAAGCTCCCGCCGACGGTGATCGAGGAGGTCCGGCGGCTGTCGGTGCAGGCGTTCGACGCGCTGGGCTGCGAGGGGCTCGCCCGGGTGGACTTCTTCTACACCCCGGACGGCCGGCTGATCCTCAACGAGATCAACACGATGCCCGGCTGCACGCCCGCCTCGGCGTTCCCGAAGATGTGGGCGGCGACGGGCCTGGACTATCCGGCCCTGGTCGACCGCTGGATCCGCACCGCCCTGGCCCGCCCGCTCGGCCTGCGCTAACGGGTCAGCTTCGAGTACCGGGCCCGGCCGTTGACGGGAGGGCCGTGGCGATGCAGTCGAGGACGCGCTCCAGCCCGTACCGGAACTGCTCCTCGCGGCTCAGCCGCGGTCGGCGCGCCTCCATCACGATCTTGGTGAAGATCGGGTACTTCCCACTCTCCGCCACCTGCTGGACGCGCGGGTAGGTCCGCGCCGTCCACTCCGACTCGCTCAGCCCGCTGCGGCGGATCTCCTCGGCCCCGCTGACCTCCTCGCGGGCGGCGCCCTCGACGTAGCCGTTCAGGATGGCCATGAGGCCGAGGTTCTCGTCGATGGAGACGTAGGGGTCGAGCACCCCCATCACCCGGTCGATCAAAAGGAGCTGGTTCGGGCCGAGGCCCGGGAGCGACCGGTTCACGGTGGCGATCCACGGGTGCCGCAGCCACATCGCCCGCAGCCCGTCCGCGTAGCGAGTCAGGTCCGCGCGCCAGTCGCCGGAGGGCATTCCCTCGACGTCGATCTCGCCCATCAGCCGGTCGGCCACGAGCTCGAGGAGGTCGTCGCGGCTCGGGACGTACCGGTAGAGCGACATCGCGCCCGCGCCGATCTCGGCGGCGATCCGCCGCATGGTGGCGGCCTCCAGCCCCTCGGCGTCCGCGATCCGGACCGCGGCCTCGGTGATCTGCGCGCGGCTGTAGGCCGGCTTCGGCCCACGGGCCGGGCGCTCGGGCCGCATCCAGATGTTCACGTACTCGGTAGGGGACACCGTTCGATTCTCCCAGTTGCGTACATCGTACCCAGTGGATTAGATTCGTCGAAATGACTGCGTACGACGTACTCAGTGGAGGAACGGTGACGGATCCGATCGTGATCACCGAGGGCTTGCACAAGTCCTTCGGTGTCACCCACGCGTTGCGAGGCCTGGACCTGTGCGTCCCGAGAGGAACGGTCTGCGGCGTGCTGGGGCCGAACGGTGCGGGCAAGACGACCGCGGTGCGCATCCTGGCGACCCTGTCCGATCCCGATGCCGGGCACGCGCGCATCGCCGGATACGACGTCGTCCGCGAGGCCGGGGAGGTGCGGGCCAGGATCGGGCTCGCGGGCCAGTACGCCGCCGTGGACGAGAAGCTCACCGGCCGGGGCAACCTGCGCATGTTCGGGCGACTCTCCCACCTGTCCCGGCGCGAGGCGCACCGGCGGGCCGACGAGCTGCTCGAACGCTTCGGCCTGGCGGACGCCGCCGATCGTCAGATCGCGGGCTACTCCGGCGGCATGCGGCGCCGCCTCGACCTGATCACCTGCCTCATCCTGCGCCCCGAGGTGCTCTTCCTGGACGAGCCGACCACCGGCCTGGACCCCCGCAGCCGCGGCGAGATCTGGGACAGCGTCCGCGCGCTGGTCGCGGACGGCACGACGGTGCTGCTCACCACGCAGTACCTGGACGAGGCCGACCGGCTGGCCGACGACATCGTCGTGATCGACCACGGGCAGGTCGTCGCCTCGGGCACCCCCGACGAGCTGAAGGCGACGATCGGTGACCGCCTCGACGTCGTCGTCGAAGACCCGGCCGCCGTGCGCCCGGCGGCGACCGTGCTGACCGCCCTGGCCGGGACCGAACCCACGATCACGGACGCCGACCGGCTCAGCGTCGCCCTGCCCGGCGGCGGTCTGCGGCTCGCCGGCATCGTGCGCGAGCTCGACCGCGCCGGGGTCGCCGCGGCGGACGTGCGCCTGCGCCGCCCCACCCTCGACGAGGTGTTCCTGCGCCTCACCGGCCGGAAGGAGCCCGTTCGATGACCGTCCGTACCCTGCCACTCGGCCTGCGCTGGACCTTCACCGACGGACTGACCCTGGTCGGCCGCGAACTGGGACGGCTGCGGCAGGAACCCGGGCAGATCATCGCCGCGCTGATCTTCCCGGTCGTCATGGTGGTGCTGTTCGGGTACGTCTTCGGCAGCGCGATCCGTGTGCCGGGCGGCGGCGACTACCGCGAGTACCTCATGCCGGGGCTGTTCTCGATGGTGACCTTCACGGCGATGCAGGGGGTCATGGGACGGATGGCCGCCGACGCCTCCCGCGGGGTGATGGACCGGTTCCGGTCCATGCCGATGGCGCGGCCGGCGGTGCCGTTCGGGCAGACCGGCGCCGACTCTCTGGTCGGCCTGCCGCTGCTGGCCATGATGGTGGGGACGGGTCTGCTGGTGGGATGGCAGCCGCACCGCGGCCTGATCCCCACCGCCGAGGCGTTCCTGCTGATGCTGCTGCTGCGGTACGCGCTGAGCTGGATGGGCGTCTACGTCGGACTGGTGGCGAAGAGCGAGGAGCTCGTCGTCCAGCTCGCGCCGCTGTTCCTGCCGGTCACGATGCTGTCCAACGCGTTCGTTCCGACCGAGGGCATGCCGGGGTGGCTGCGGTTCGTCGCCGACTGGAATCCGGTGAGCGCGATCACCGCCGCCGCCCGGGAGCTGTTCGGCGATCCGGGTGTACGGTCCGGGCACGTGGCCTGGCCGCTCGCGCATCCGGTGGCCGCCGTCCTGCTCTGGTCGGCCGCGCTGCTGGTGGTGTTCGTCCCGCTGTCGGTCCGTACCTACACGCGCCGGGGACGGTGAAGGCCCGGCGGAACCGATCGTGCGGCCGCTCACGGTGGCCGGAGGCCCTCGACCGGTCGTCCGGCCCCGAGCGGTGCCCGGGACCGTACGACACCGGCTCAGCAGGTGTTGAGCATGCTGGTGAGCGCGGTCTTCTCCGCGCTCTGCAGGGTCAGGCCGTAGTACCACTTGACCTGGATCCAGGCGCGCGCGTAGGTGCACCAGAACGAGGTCAGCGACGGCTTCCAGGTGGTCGGGTCCTGGTCGCCCTTGGCCTGGTTGACGTTGTCGGTGACGGCCCACAGCTGGGGCTCGTTCAGGTCGTTGGCGAACGCCTGGCGCTGCGCGGTCGTCCACGCCCACGCGCCCGACCGCCACGCCTCGGCGAGCGGGACCAGGTGGTCGATGTCCACGTCCGAGGCGGCCGTCCAGGTCGCTCCGTCGTACGGGCTGTACCACGTGCCGGAGGTGGCGGCGCAGCTCGAGTCGGTGACGACGTTCGTGCCGTCCCGTTTGAGCACCTCCTCGCGGGTGTTGCAGGTCCCGCTGATGGTGATCCAGTGCGGGAACAGGGAGCGGTCGTAGGTCGACTGGTGGCTCTCGGCGGCGACGGTGAGCGTGGCCAGCCGTGACGCGGCGGTGCTCGCGGAGGGGATGTTGGGCGGGGTGGCGTCCGCCGTTCCGGCGGTGACGGCCGTCAGCGCGGCGACCAGCGCCAGCGCGCCGGTGACGGCGGCGAAGGCTCGCTTCACGAGCTCTCTCCTTCTGCCGGCTGCTCCGGCCGGGCGGGGGACCGGTCAGATACGGAGCAATCGACATACGGAGAGTCGCCGAACGCGACAGACGCGGAAATATCATCTGTTGCTTGCTAACGCCGCTGAGTTTGGAGCAAATCGCCCATGACGCTGTACGGCCTGGGCGAGGGGCCGCCCGCCTCCTCGTGCGCCGCGGGAACGTTCAGCGCCGGCCCCCGCCGCGTACGGCCCTCTGCCGCCCGTAGGCCATGGGGCGTTCACCTCCCTGGTGGATCACCCCGGTGAAGGGCAGTTGACGGGGGTTTAAGCGCGGTGAAACCAGCCCGAAACAGCACCAAGTGCAGGATTGAGGTGTTCCGAAAGCCGGCGAGAGAAGGGACCGACACATTGCTGTTCACGTCCGCCGCCCCGGTCCCGACCGTGTGGGACACGCCCGGTCACGATCGCTGGCATCCCGATCTCCCGCCCGTCGCCGAACTGGTCGCGGGTGGCTCCGTCCGGATGCGGTGCGAGGGCGGCGAGCCGCTGTGCGGCCCGGTCGGAGTGGTCGGCGCGGAGCCCGGCGACCTCCTCATGGTGGAGGTCCTCGGCATCGGCCGTACGGACGGCCGCTCGACCGCCGGAGCACACCCGGGCATCCTCGGTCTCGCCCCGTCGCACGCGATGCTCCGGGACCCCGCGGGCGATCCGGTCGGCGCGGTCCTCGGCCGCGTCCCGCCGACCACGGCCGGACACGCCCACGTCGCGGCGTACCGCGAACGGGCCTCGTGCCGGGCCCTCACGTCACGGTCGCAGATCCTGCTCCCCGTGCACGTGCCCGGCGCGCGCGTCTCCGTCGGGGACCTGCACTTTCCCGAACGGGGCCGCTGCCGCACCGCCGGCGGCTGGATCGACCTGCGGGTGCATCTGACCAAGCGGGGAGTCGAACGGTTCCGGGTCACCGAACCGGTGCTCATGCCGCTCACGACCAGTTCCCTGGACGCGACCGTCGCCGGCCTGACCGCCGACGTCGCCTGAGGGCTCGCGCGAAAGGCGCGAAAGAGGAGGTGAGTGCCTAGCGGATAGCGTTCGGATACCGTCAGGAGGCACCGACGCCGGGGGGAGCGATTCGTCTCCCGCTCCCCCCGGCGTTTCCTGTACGCGGGGACCGCGTCAGCCGCTCGCCTGGTCGGTGTCCTGGAAGCTCCCCCAGCCGTGCCAGCGGTCGATCTCGATCCAGGCGCTGACCCGGCCGCGGTCCCGCTGCGGATACGGGCGGCCTGTGTACTGCTCGGACAGCCGGTCGATGCCGCTCAGGTCCTCGTCGTCGCGCATCTCGGTCACGCGGCCGATGAGGGACACGTGGGTGTACCAGTCATCGGAGTCGAGCACCGTCAGCGTGACCCGCGAATCGTTCCGGATGTGGTCCAGCCGCTTGCGGCCTTCGTCCATGTTGATCAGCACCCGGCCGTCGTCCCAGAGGTACCAGGTGGCCGTGGAGACCGGCTGCCCGTCGGACCGCACGGTGGCGATGACGGCGGGGTTGGGCTTCTTCAGCATGGCGATCGCGTCCTCGGGAAGCGGCGGCTTCGACATGACGCGTCCTCCTTCCGCGCTGCGCGGCCCACGCCGGCGGGGCCACGTCAGGTGATCGACGGGATGCATCTCCACGGTGCCACACCCGGCGGTGGCCTCCCGCAGCACCCCTCTCAGGACGCCGGCGGCCGGTCGTCGCCGAGAGCGGCGAGGTGGGCGGTGAGGTCGTCGGCGAACCGGCCGAGCAGACGGCCGAAGGCCTGCCGATCCTCGGGGGACCAGCCGGCGAGGGCGCCGGCGAACCAGCCGAGCATGGTCGTCAGGTAGCGGTCGGCGGCCGCCGCCCCCTCGGTGGTCAGCTCGATCAGGCGCGCCCGCTGGTCCTGCGGATCGGTGATCCGGCGGGCCAGCCCGCGTCGCTCCAGCACGTTCATCTGGCGGGTGACGTGCGGCCCCACGACCTGCATGCGTTCGGCGATCTCTCCGACGCGGAGCGGCCGGTCGGCCATGTGCAGGGTCACGAGGATCGTCATCGCCGGCCGGTCGATGGCGATGCCGACACGTTCCATGGTCCGCTCGACCAGGTCGCTGCGCCTCATCACCTGGCCGACCTGCATGAGGCGGGGGAGGACCGCCAGCAGATCGATCTCGACGGCGCCGGAGCCGTCGGCGGGTTGCTCGTCGTCCATGAATCCTTCTTTGGATACCTAAGTTAGATATATAGTCTGGGTGGCGGCGCGGAGATCTGGGGTCCATCGCGCCGTTGAAAAGGATACCTAAGGTAGCTATATAGTCGCGCGTCCCGGCGTGCGGCTGGGAGGAGCGGAGATGAGCAGCTCGACGAGAGGCACGGTCCTGATCTCCGGAGCCAGCATCGCCGGCCCGGCCCTGGCCTTCTGGCTCGGCCGGTACGGCTTCGACGTCACGGTCGTGGAGAAGGCGGCGGCACTCCGCAACGGCGGATACCCCATCGACATCCGGGGCACCGCGCTCGAGGTCGTCCGGCGCATGGGGATACTGTCCCGGCTACGGGCGGCCCATGTCGACACCCGCCGGATCACCTTCCTGAACCCCGACGGCAGTCCGATCACCTCCCTCCGGCCCGCCGCCTTGGCCGGCGGCGACGAGAGCAGCGATCTGGAGGTGCGCCGCGGGGATCTCGCCGACGTCCTGTACGACGCGATCCGCGACGACACCGAGTTCATCTTCGACGACTCCATCGCCGCCCTCGACGATCGCGAGGGGGGAGTGGACGTGACCTTTCGCGGCGGGGGCCGGCGCACCTTCGACCTCGTCATCGGCGCGGACGGCCTGCACTCCAACACCAGGAGCCTCGTCCTCGGCCCGGAGGAGCCGTTCCACCGTTACCTCGGCTACTGCTTCGCGGGATTCACCCTGCCCAACGACCTCGGGCTCTCTCACGAGGGTGTCATCTGGAACGAACCCGGCAGGGCCGCGGCCCTCTACGCCGTCGGCGACGGCGACGAGCTGTTCGGCTTCCTGCCCTTCGCCCGCCCCGAGCCGCCCTTCACCGCCTTCCGCGACCCGGACGCGCAGCGCGACCTCGTCGCGTCGGTCTACGCCGGCGACCGGTGGGAGATCCCGCGCCTGACCACGGCGATGCGCACCGCCGACGACCTCTTCTTCGACGTCGTCAGCCAGATCCACCTGCCCCGCTGGTCCGCCGGACGCGTCGCGCTCGTCGGGGACGCCGCGCACGCGCCGTCGTTCCTCACCGGGCAGGGCACGAGCCTCGCACTGGTCGGCGCGTACATGCTCGCGGGCGCGCTGGCCACCGAACCGGACCACACGGCGGCGTTCGCCGCGTACGAGCGATCCACCCGCACGTTCGCCGAGATGAACCAGGCGCTCGTCACCGAGGGGAACGCTGCGCTCTTCCCGAGCACGCCGGAGGCCCTGGCCGAGCGCAACGCGGCGCTGCGAGGGCTCACCGCCCTCCCCGGCGACACCGAACGCCCCGAGCACTCGGCGCTCAC
The DNA here is from genome assembly GCF_024055675.1 of Actinoallomurus rhizosphaericola. Taxonomy (NCBI): domain Bacteria; kingdom Bacillati; phylum Actinomycetota; class Actinomycetes; order Streptosporangiales; family Thermomonosporaceae; genus Actinoallomurus; species Actinoallomurus rhizosphaericola. The sequence goes on from NZ_JAMXMW010000001.1 coordinate 369,158, forward strand.
CCTGCCCGACTTCGCCGCCGCGCCCTGACCGGGGAGCGCAAGAGAACGGCCCGGTCCGCTGTTCGCGGACCGGGCCGTTCGTCGTCTTCGTCGGGTCGACCGCGTCACGCGGCCAGGGGCACGTCCATGCGCTGAGCCATCTCCCGCATCCGGCGCAGGGCGGCCAGCTCCATCTGCCGGACCCGCTCGGCGGACACGCCGAGCCGGCTGGCGATCTCCCGGCGGCTGTGCTCGGTGCCGTCCTCCAGGCCGAACCGCGCCCGCAGCACGGTCGCCTCGCGCGGCTCCAGGCGCTCCAGCATGTCGTCGATGATCTCCAGCTGGACGCCGGCCATGGCCTCGTCCTCGGGGGAGGGCGTGGTCTCGTCCGCCAGCAGGTCGCCGAGCGAGGTCTCCTCGTCCTCGCCGACCACCGCGTCCAGGCTCGCCGGGGTACGGTCCCACTGGTCCAGCTCGCCGATGCGCTCGACCGGCAGGTCCAGCTCGGCGGCCAGCTCCTCGTTGGTCGGCTCCGAACCGGTCAGCAGCACGAGCTCGCGGCGGGCCTTGCGCAGCCGGTTGACGTCGGTGTGCACCGCGCCCGGCAGGCGTACGGACCGCGACGAGTTGGCCAGCGCCCGGCCGATGGCCTGCCGGATCCACCACGTCGCGTAGGTGGAGAACTTGAAACCACGCCGCGGGTCGAAGCCCTCGACGGCCCGGATCAGGCCGATCGTGCCCTCCTGGATCAGGTCGAGCAGGCTCAGGCCGTCCGTCGGGTACCGCCGGGCGACGCTGACGACGAGGCGGAGGTTGGCCAGGATGAAGCGGTCCTTGGCCGCGTCGCCGCGGGCGGCGACCTCTTCCAGCTCCTCGCGGGTCGCGCCGTCCGGCATCGTGCCCTCGTCGAGGTGATTGTGGGCCAGCAGCCCGGCCTCCATCGCCAGGGCGAGCTCGATCTCCTCTTCGGCGCTCAGCAGCGGCGTGGCGGCGATCTCGTCCAGATAGGCCCCCAGCAGATCGCCGTCGGCCGCCCGCCCCGGACGCCTGACGCGCCTGCCGTCACTCGTGGTCGCCGCCATGGCCACCTCGCTCTCACATCGAATCCCAAACGGATCAACGCGGATGTGCCCTCTGCTGTTCCGCGATACCCGATTGCGGGCAGCCTCAACATGACAGAGAGCACCCGAGGCGTTGCCACGGGTGCTCTGTGCCATGGTGCGTCATGGCGACCGATGCGAAGGTCTCAGGCGCGGACGGCCTGGATCTCCAGCGTGATGTCGACCTTGTCGCCGAGGAGGGCCTTCTGGCCGCCGGGCAGCGGCACGTTGAACTCGATGCCGTAGTCCTTGCGGTTGATGGAGCCGGTGGCGGTGAAGCCGGCGCGCGTGCCGCCCCACGGGTCCTCGCCGACGCCGTTGAACTCGACCTCAAGGGTGACCGGGTGGGAGATGCCCTTGATCGTGAGCTCGCCGTCGACCAGGTTCGTGTCGCCCTCGACGCGGACGCTCTTGGTCTGGAACGTCATCGCGGGGTGGTTCTCGATGTCGAGGATGTCGGCGGACCGGACGTGGTTGTCACGGTCGGCGTTGCGGGTGTCGATCGACTTGAGCTGGATCTCGGCGGTGGCGGTGGAGGCCGCCACGTCCTCGGCGATCTCGATGGCGCCGGAGAACTCGGTGAAGGAGCCGCGCACCTTGGACATGAGGTGACGGATGCTGAAGGTCACCTCGGAGTGGGTCGGGTCGATGTTCCAGGTCCCCGCGGTGAGGCCCAGCTCGGTGGCGGTAACGCTCATGATGGCTCCTGTGCTTGAATCTTCAACGACTGATGCGGGCCAGTTTAGTTGAAACTTCAACTGAACACAACACCGTTTCAGAGTTTTCAACCCCGCACCGGGCCGACCTCATCCCGCCGCGGCCGACGTCCGTTCAGGACGGTCAGAGCGACACCCCGCGCCGCCGTCCGGCGGCCTCCCCCCAGGATGCCGTACGCGCAAGGGGGCGGTGCCCTGCTCAGTAGGCGGTGAGCCCGCCGTCGACCACGAGTTCCGAGCCGGTGACGAACGAAGAGTCGTCGCAGGCGAGGAAGAGGAAGGCGGGGGCGATCTCGTCGGCGCGACCGGCGCGGCGCATCGGGGTGCGTTGGATGTCCGGCTGCTGATCGCCCTGCTCGTCCAGGATGTCCTGGATCATCGGCGTCGCGATCACCCCGGGATGCACGGAGTTGACCCGCACTCCCTGCCGGGCGTATTCGACCGCGGCGGTCTTGCTCAACAGGCGCACCGCGCCCTTGGACGCCTGGTAGGCCGCGGCGGCGCCGCTTCCCACGAGTCCGAGCACCGACGAGGTATTGATCACCGACGCGTTGCCGCTCGCGCGCAGCAGCGGCATCGCCGCCTTCATGCCGAGCCAGGTGCCCTTCTGGTTCACGTCGATGACACGGTCCCAGGCCTCCTCCCGCGTGTCCTCGATGCCCGGCCAGTCCACGATGCCGGCGAGGTTCACCAGCACGTTCAGCGCGCCGAAGCGGTCGCGTACGACGCCGCTCGCCTTGTCCCACTCCTGTGAAGAGGAGACGTCGAGGCGGACGGCGACGACCTCGGCGCCGCCCGCCTCGATCCGGCGGGCCAGGTCCCGCAGGGGCCCGTCGGCGACATCGGTGATCACCAACCGAGCGCCTTCGCGGGCGAACAGTTCGGCGGTCGCGGCGCCGATGCCGCCGGTCGCGCCGGTGATCAGCGCGACCTTGCCGGCGAGTCGTCGTCCTGTCATGGGAGATCCTCCGGATTCTCGTTCAGCGGCCGTCCGGCCGTGTGCCACCGAGTCTGCGCAGGTCGGCAGGCGGTGACCAGGACGTGTGCTGCCTGGGTGCGGCGCACCCAGGCAGGGCACGGGCGGCACGCACAGCCGCCCCATAGCCTGGGCACATGGACGGCAACCACCTGGGAGGATTCCTGCGCGCACGCCGCGCCGGGCTGCGGCCGGAAGAGGTCGGCATGGCGAGCCACGGAACCCGCAGGGTCGCCGGGCTACGCCGCGAGGAGGTCGCCGTCCTGGCGGGAGTGAACACCGACTACTACACCCGCCTGGAACAAGGGCGCGAGCGCCACCCCTCACCGCAGGTGCTCGACGCCCTCAGCCGCGCGCTGCGCCTGGACGGGGAGGCCCGGGCACACCTGTACCGGCTGGCCGGGGCGGCGCAGGGCGACCGGCCCTGCGCCTACGTCGCCGGCCAGGTCAGCCTGGCGCTGCGCCGGCTGATGGACGGCTACCCCAACACTCCGGCGTACGTCATGAACCGGACCCTGGACATCCTCGCCACCAATGCTCTGGCCGACGCCCTCTACGCCCCGTTCGATCCGGCGGACAACCTGGCCCGCATGACCTTCCTCGACCGCGCGGGCCGATCCTTCTACACGGACTGGGACCGGGCGGCCCAGGCCACCGTCGCCAACCTCCGCCAGGCAGCCGGCTTCGACCCGAACGATCCGCGGCTGGCCGAACTCGTCCGCACCCTCACCGATCAGAGCGCGGACTTCGCCCGCCTCTGGAACGCCCACACCGTCCGAGGCAAGACCCGGGACGCCAAGCGCTTCCTGCACCCCGACGTAGGCCCTCTCACGCTCACCTACCAGGCCTTCGACGTGCGCGACGCCCCCGGCCAGCAGCTCGTGATCTACCACGCCGAACCTGGCGGCACCGACGCCCAGGCACTCGACCTCCTCGGCTCCGTTCACGCCACCCGGCACCGGGCCGAACCCCGCCCCCACCGCTGACCGGCCGACCCCGGGACCAGGGACGGCGTGGGAGGTCGCCCGCGCTGAGCGGCGGATGGACGGCGTTCAGGGCGGGGGGGTGAGCGCGTCCTCCAACGCCGCCCGCGCGCCGCGCAGGGCGAGACGGAGCTGGTCCGGTGTACGGCGGACGTGGGCCAGCAGGAGGCCGCCCTGGATCGCGGCCATGGTGAGATCGGCCAGCTCCGTCACGTCCACGTCCAAGCGCAACTCGCCCGACTCCTGCATCCGGCGCAGTCCTGCGATGAGGGGGGCCTCCCAGCGCTCGAAGGCGTCCACGAACGCCTGTCGGGTGAGGTCGTCCCGGTCGCTGAGCTGACTGGCCAGCGAGCCGATCGCGCAGCCGCCGACCGCGTCCTGCCGTGTGCCGTTGGCCACGATCGCGTCGAACCAGCGGTCGATGCCGGCCATCGAGTCGGCCTCCAGAAGCAGCGGTTCCTGTGTGGCCAAGACCTTGTCAACGGTGCAATGAACTACGGCGCGGACGAGATCGTCGCGGTCGTCGAAGTAGTGGTAGAGCTGGCTGCGGCCGACCCCCGCGGCGCGTTCGACATCGTCCAGCGTGACCGCCGCGACGCCGCGCCGCTGAATGAGGTCTGCCGCGGAATCGAGGATGCGCGCCCGGGTCGCGCGGCCCCGCGCGGTGGTCGGCGTGTGTCCCATGGAACCCTCCTCCGGTTCTGTACCGCAAAGTACAGGCTCTATGTATTTGCTGATACAGTCTGGCAGCAGCTGCTCTGTACTAAGCAATACAGTCTGTCCATGCGGCCGAGAGGAAGACCATGTCCCCCTACCGACCCACCGGGCTGCGGCGGCGCGCTGCCACGCTCGGCCTGACCGCCCTGCTCGCCGCGGCCCCGGCGGCCCCGGCGGCCGTCGCGGCCCCGGCCACCATCCCGGCGCACCCCGCCCACACCTGCCTGGGCGACGTGCGCGTCCTCGCCCACTTCGACCGGGGCGCGGGCCAGGTCGCCGAGAGCATCGCCCCCGAGCCCGGCGGCAGCGTGGTCATCGGCATGATCCTCGCCCGCCAGGTGGTCCGGGTCGCGCGGAACGGGGCCGTCCAGGTACTCGCCACCATGCCGCTGCCCCCGGGCGGCGGCACCACCACCCCGATCGTCGGGGCCCCCAATGTCACCGGGGTCGCCCGGTCGGACAGCGGCGCGGTGTACTTCCTCTACTCCTCCGGGCAGGGCGGCCTGACCGGCATCTGGCAGCTCCGTCCTTCCGGTGAGCCCCGGCTCGTCGTGCCACTGCCTGCCGATACCTTCCCCAATGCACTGGTCATCGACGGTAGGCGGCACCGCTTCCTGGTCACCGACTCCGCCGGCGGGCGCATCTGGCAGGCCCCACTGAGCGGCGGTGAGGCCTCGGTGTGGTCGGCGGACCCGGCCCTGGCGCCCGCCGGCTTCTTCGGCGCCAACGGCATGAAGATCCACGACGGTGCCGTGTGGGCGAGCAACTCCGACCGCGGCACCATCGTCCGCATCCCGGTGACCAAGGACGGCGGCTCCGGCCGCGCCGAGGTCAGGGCCACGGGGCTGGAGGGCATCGACGACTTCGACTTCACCGGTCGGGGCACCGAGATCCTCGCCGCGATCAACGAGGGCAGCAAGCTCGTGCGGGTGAGCGCGGACGGCGCCCAAGAGACCCTGCTGGACGCCAAGAACGGCATGCAGGGGACCACGGCCGTCCGCGTTCGAGGGAATCACGTTTATGTGACCAACGGTGCCAACCTGGCCGGTAACAACCCGAACTTGATGCTCGCGCAGCTGCGGCGGTGCTGACGCGCTCCGCGGGATGGGCCGGCCTGGGCGGTGGTCCATCCCGCAGGGCCGTGAGCACCCTCGCGGCCGGGGCGGTCAGGGAGTGACGGCGACGCGGGCGAGTGCGCCGATCTCGAGCGCCGTCCACAGCGCGCCGTCCGGGCCCAGGGTGATGCCGTGTGGCTCCGAGTTCGCCGTCGGCAGCTCGTACACGTGGATCGTGCCGTCCGGGGTGATGGAGCCGACGCGGTTACGGCCCCACTCGGTGAACCACAGCCGGTCGTCGTCGCCGGGGGCGATGGCGTGCGGGCGGGCGGACCGGTCGGGCAGCGGGAACTCCTTGATCAGGCCGTCGGTTCCGATCCGGCCGATCTGGCCGGCGGCGATCTCCACGAACCACGATCCGCCGTCCCGGCCCGCGGCGATGCCCACCGGCGCGGCGGCCTCGGTCGGCAGCGGGTGGACGGTGATCTGCCCGTCCATGCCGATGCGGCCGATGGCGTTGGCCTGGTTCATCGTGAACCACATCGCGCCGTCGGCGCCGGCGCTGATCGCGGACGGGAACGCGCCGGTGACCGGAAGCGGGAACTCGCTGACCTCGCCGTCGGTGGTGATCCTCCCGACGCGGTCGGCGGCGGTCTCGGTGAACCACAGCGCGCCGTCCGGCCCGGCGGCGATGCCGAACGGCCCGCAGTCCGGGGTGGGCGGCGAGAACTCCGTGACGGTGCCGCCGGTCGTGATCCGTCCGATCCGGTGCACCTGGTACTCGGTGAACCAGAGCGCACCGTCCGGTCCGGTGACGATGATCGTCGGCCCGCACACCGGATCGAGCCGGTGGCTCGTGGGCTCGGCGCCGGGGACCAGCCGCCCGATCCGGCCGCTGTGGACCAGGGTGAACCACAGTGCGCCGTCCGGACCGGTCGTGATCGCGTACGGGCCTGCGCCCTGGTCGGCGACGACCTGTTCCTCGATGGACACGGCTGTCATCGGCTCTCCTCGGATTCGTTGGTGGTCAGACCGAAGAACTCCTCGCCCGCCGGGGCCTGAAGCGCGTCGAAGGCCGCCACGAGTCTCCTCTCCTCCCACTGGAAGTGGGATTCGAGGATGGCGGTCAGCCCGTCGAGCTCCCGCCCCACGTGTTCGGCGTTCTCCGGGGTGAGCGTCGCGAGGAGGTGTTGCAGCCTGCGGAGGATGTCCGCGACCAGCCGATGATCTCGCCGCAGCTCCTCCAGCACCGGATTCAGCTCGGGGAACCGCTCGCCGAGAATCTGGAACGCGGTGGTGTCCTCGCTGGTGTGGTGTCGGGTCAGCGCCTCGCAGAAGGCCGCGCAGTGTGCCTGGAGCGGCACCGGACCGGCGCCGCCGGTGTGGTCGGCGACCTCGTCGCGGAGCCGCGACAGCTCGGCGCGGAGCCATTGATGGACTTCGACCAACTGCCGGCCGAGCGCCCGTGCTCGGTCACCGTACGGCTCGGGGGAGGGAGGGGTCGGCTCAGGGTTCAAGGAGGGCATGCGGCAACTTTCGATCAAGGAGAACAGGCAGAAGGGATCACCGAAACCGGCCGCGCGGCGGGCGGACGGAAATGGTGAATCTGGTGCGGACCGCGGTCGGGGTCGTGAGCCCCGGCGTCGTTCAGTGAGAACGAAGACGTGGACGCATGGCGGTCTCCTTGATCACGGTGCCTCCATGCCGACGCCGTCCACCTGGCGCCGACACGCGGCACGCGAAGTTACCTATCACGGCGCCGGGAGAGGGACAACCCTCCGTCTCGGCGCCGACGCTTCGACCGGGCACCGGCCGACGCGCGGCGAGGCGGCCCGGGCCCCCGCGTCGGGCCGCCTCGCCGGGCGGATCAGGCGAAGACCGTGCCCGTCTCGGTGAAGAGCGACTCCAGGACCCTCAGGGCGCGCCACGCCTTCGTCATGCCGAACCGAGCGGAGAACCGTACGACCGCGCGGGCCTCGTCGGGGGTCGCGCCGGCGGCCAGCGCGCGAGTGACGTGGATACGGAAGCTCTCGTCGAGCGTCTGGTAGAGCACGTCGACCGTCATCGTCGCGAACGCGCGCTCGCGCACGCTGAGCAGGTTCATGCCCGCGCGCATGCGGGACTGCAGGTCCATGTAGCCGGCGAACGGAGCGTCGAGGTTGCGGACGGCCTGGCGGGCCGGTGCGGGGATCGGGCTCTCCCTGCCGTCGGCGTTCACCTCATGGCCGTGGCCGGTGGGGCCGGTCAGGCCCTGCTCCTGCTCGATGCCGTTCAGCCGGGCGAGGGCGGCCAGCGCCGCCGGATAACCGCTGTCGTAAGAGATGAAGCGGAGCAGCTCCCGCAGGTCGTCGGCCGACAGACCGTGCTCCCGCGCCATCGCGACGTGGGTCTCGAAAGGCAGCCCGAGGGTCTGTTCGCAGACGTCGGCGACGAGGGACAGCAGGATCTTCTCCCGCGTCGACAGCTCCGGGAGCTCGTCCCAGAGCATGCGGTCGGTCGCGGCGCTCATCTCCGCGAACACCGGGTCCAGCGCCTTCAGCTGTGAGTCGGATGGGAAGCGCATGACGCTCCTTCGATAAGTGAACGGCTGTAGCGCTACGACTGTAGCCTGACGGGCGTCCTCCTACAATGGCGGATCTATGGACGAGATCTCTTCGACGCGAGGCGAGACGGGGGAGGCCCCGAGCGCGCCCAGGGCGCGCACCCGCGGCCGGAACCCCCGTGGCCAGGGCGAACGCCTCCGGGACGAGATCGTGTCGGCCACTCTCCGGCTACTGGACGAACTCGCCGACGACGAGGCGCTGTCGATGCGGGCGGTGGCACGGGAGGTCGGTGTCGCCGCGACCTCCGTCTACATCCACTTCGAGGACCGGGACGCGCTCGTGTACGCCGCGCTGGAGCGCTGCCACCGCGATCTGATGCGCGGCCTCGACCAGGCCGAGGCCGCCGCCGGCGACCCGGTGGCCCGGCTGCGCGCCCGGCTGCTCTTCCTCAGTACGTGGGTCGGCGAGCACGCCGGTCTCTACAAGGTCCTCCACGAGAGCACCATCAACCAGCGCACGCACCTGACGTTCAAGGACGAGCTGGCCGAGCGCACCACCGCCGCCGTCCAGCGCTGCATCGACGCGGGCCTCGCCCCGGCGGACGACGCCACGGCGGTGGCGTTGGACCTGAGAGCGGCCGTCCACGGCGCCGTCTCGATGCGCGTGAACGAGCCCGACCTTCCCTGGCCGCCCCTGCAGGAGCAGATCGACCGCTTCCTCACCAAGCTCGTCGGCGTCCGCCCGCCGGGCCGTACATAGCCGGTTAAGATCATCCGCTATGACCGGCCCGAAGACGGTGAGCGTCGTGTTCGTCGACGAGGGGACCGGCCGGGAGATCGGTCGCAGCGTGCTGACGGCGGAGGCACTGCCGGACACCTTCGAGGTGGACACGACGCTGCACCTGGGGGACACGGATTGGTCGGTACGACGGGCCGAGCCGCCGACGGCCGCCCAGTTCGTGGCGACCGGTGCCCTCACGCTGACGGTGCGTCGTGTCGAGTCCGCGCCTCCGGACACCGTCCTGTACTCGCTGCCCACCCTCTACGATCCGCTGCCAACGGTCGGCGGCCGGGCCGGCGACGCGGACGCGTTCGAGATCCACGAGGACGGCTGGCGCCAGGTCGAGATGATCTCGGCCGACCTCGGTGACGTGGTGACGACCGAACTGCTCGCGGTGCGCCGGATCCACGACGAGCACGCCCGTCGCGACGAACAGGGCCGGGTCTACGGTTTCGAGGCGATCCACCTTCGCGCCGAGCCCGTACGGCCGCTGCCGCGCTCGGTGCCCCTCCTGCGGCTGATGGGTCTGCTGCCGCCGGCCGACCGGCACTACGCAGGGGTCGGCTACCAGGGAGCCTCAGGTCTCATCGCCGATTCGTTCGCCTTCACCGTCGGGCCGCTCGTCCTGTACGGGATCGCCGAGGGCGACCTGGTCACCACCCTCTGCGTGACCGTCGAACGCCGCGAAGCGCCTGAACGACTCGCGCCTCTGACCCACGCTCTCGCCGAGGCCATGCGGACCCTCGGCGTCGTCCTCGTCGACTGGTGCCGGTGCGCCGCCGTCCCGGCGGACTCGCTCGCCGACTACCTGGCCGCCGTGGCGTCCGAATAGACGACCCCCGCCCTCGGCTCCGGTGATCAAGGACGGGGGACGCTTCGGGGATGCGCGCTACGCGCTTACGTCCATCGTGGCGACTTCGACGCAGTCGCCGCCGTTCTGTCCGCTGCGAGTCGACTTGCGCCAGTCAGCGTTGCTCAGGTCCATCGTTCCTCCGCTATGTTGCGAATGAAATCGATCGACTCGTGTTGGGGCATGGCGTGCGCCCTGATGGTTTCCCATCCCTCGGAGAGAGCCGCCAGGTCGTCCCGGCTGCTCGTGACGATGCCTCTTACGGCGGTCTCCACATAGGCCACGTCGTTGCCGTCCACGGTCGCGATGGTGAACGCTCCCAGGCTTCGGGGGTTCATGCTTGAGCGTACAACTTGAACCGTGAGCCGTGGAGAGACCGCGTCGGCCAACGCCATGAGCTGGTCGTACATGACTTTTGGCCCCCCGCGCTCCTGGTAGAGCACGCCCTCGTCGATGACGAAGTGGAGCGCCGGTGGCGTTTCCCGTTGCCTGATCGCCTGCCGCTCCATTCGCGCCGTGACGGCGGCTTCGTCCTCCTGGAGCAGGGCGCGGACGTAATCCACGGTCTGGAGTAGCCCGGGGATGACCGTCAGGCCGAATGATCGTAGAACCTCGGCTCGCCGTTCCTCCTCGATCCAGGGGCGGAACCAGCCGGGGAGGGACTCGTTGTCGAGTTGGTCGTAGACCGCCATGAGGGCGCCGTGGGGGAGGTTGAGCTTCTCCTCGATCGAGGCGACCTGTTCGCTGCGGGGGCGGAGCTGGCCGGTCTCGAGGTTGCTGAGCCAGCCGTCGGAGTAGCCGAGGCGGTTGGCTAGGTCCTTCTGCAGTATTCCGGACGCATCGCGATAAGTGCGTACGAGTCGTCCGAGAGTGACGAGCGTCGGGCTGGTCTGTCGGCCCATGACATCCCTTTCGCCGGATTTTACGGAGCTCCACGCCTCCCTGGCGCGCCTTGTGCATATCGGCCCCGTCGTTAAGGCAGTTCTCAGCGTAAACGTCATCGGCCATTGTTGGGAGGGAAATCAGGAACGGAGGAACATTCTCATGCGATGTCGAAGAATCGCGGGGGACATCCGAACCTACTCCGCTACATGGCCATGACGTCGCCGGATGAGCTCAAGCGGTCCGTCGATCGGCTCCGGGAGGTCCTTGAAGCGCTCGGCCCTATGGGGACGTCGGTCGCGGTCGATCTCACGCTTCTCGACCGCCTCGTACGGCGTTATCCGGCAGCCGCTCGCAAAAGCCTCGAACTGCACGAAAGAAAGGAAGAATCGCGATGATTTCGGGGTCGGATATCGACCGGGAGGAGAAGTGGCGGCCGTTCGGCGGCCGGGTGGCCGCCAGGCGGCCGGGGATGCTGCGGTGGGAACGCCGTTTCGCCGGAACGCCCGACGAGGTGGGCGCCGCCCGTACGTTCGTGAGCCAGTTGTTCGCCGACGCCCCGTTCGCCGCGAACGCGGCGTGGGTCACCGGGGAGCTGGCCACCAACGCCATCCGCCACTCGGCCTCCGGGCGTCCCGGCGGGACGTTCACGGTCGCGCTGTACCGCCGGCCGACCTTCGGCGAGATCCACGTCATCGACGCCGGCGGGCCGAAGGAACCCCGCCTTCCGCGGCAGGACCCGGTCGGGGCCGCCCTCGCCGACGGGGGCGACCTCCCCGAGAGCGGACTGGGCCTGTACGGCATCGGGGCCCTGGCCGACCGGTACGGCACGTACCGGCACGGAGACGGCAGCCGCGTGGTGTGGGCACGGCTGCGCTGCGACCGATCCGGCTGAAATGGGGGCGCACCGATGTCTCCACCGCCGTACGACCACCGAGGCGATCACGTTCGGCCGCCCTGACGTCGGTGTTGACCCGGCAGATCCGGCGAATCGGGTGTGATCCGTCGGTGGCAGCGGCAAGGCGGCGACATCGGCGGCGGAGTGGCAGCGATAGCGGCCGAGTCGCGTCGCCGATGTCATGGGCCGGCGTCATCGGCCGTTGGGAACGAGTGAGTGGCCGGCCGTGGCCTTCGCAGCCGGGAGTAAGCGGGTTCCTTCTCGACGCCGTCCCCTGAGCAGGGATTTGCTCCTCCTGGGGGTACACCCTCGGGGCAGGCACGCGGCGCCACTGGACCGGCGAACGTATGTGGTCACCGCAGGGAGATCTTCGGCGGACGCGTCGCTCCGCGTGGTCTGTGGCGGGAGGGCCGCGACCCCGCTTCCACCGCGCTCCGGGAGCAACGCCTGAAGTCGCCTGGCCCCACTCCCGCTTCTCCCGAGCTCCGCGTACGGAGCGACCGAAGCCGTGCGTGCCGCCCGCAGGGCACCGGCTACAGCCTGGCAGAGGTGGTCGGTGATGCGGTGAGATCCGGGACGGCAGTACTCACTTACTGCGGAAGGTGAACATACGCCGTGAGGAGAACGGTTGCGGTTCTCCGACGAAACGGTGCATGGCTACCCCGAAATCCCAGGAGGCATCGGACAACCATTGCCGTTCGAAACCCTGCTCCTCGAACCAGGCGCAGATTTGTGGTACCTGATCGGGGGCTGAGCGACGGCGAGTCCAGATGACGCTACCGCCGGTCTTGCACAGCTCGCGGCATCCGCTGATGGTGAGCTGAATGTCCTCATCGAGGATGTTGCCGAAGACGCCACAGACAAGAACGATGTCTGCCGGCATCATGCCTTTGTATTGGTCGAAGAGCCCGGCGTCGGCCGCAACCACCTCGACTTTGTCCAACCCAGCCGACCGGGCCGTATTCTCCGCGACTGCCACATTGCGAGGATCCCGCTCCACCAGACGGGCACTGACATCGTGACGGCGAGGGTGATCGGTCAGTACTCCCAAGATGTCGTGGCCTTGGCCGGCACACATGCTGATGACCTTGAGGGAACCAGGCCCGGCGTTATCGAGGGCCTCAACTATTCGTCCCTGCACGATGGGCAACCGCTGTGCCAGCCGCGAGCCTGGCTGGTCGTAGCCATCATGCCAGGTATACCAATCCACGCCCGTACCCTACCGCGGTCGCTGTGGCAGCTCCTGAACCACACCTCGGGGATCGCCGATCACCGTAAAAGCTCGCACAGACATCGGCGACATTGGCACTGGGTGCTGCTCTGCCCGTGGTTCCCGCCGGTTCTCCCAGTGCGACGACGTCCGACTGCGATGCCGCGGTCGGGACGGTCGGCTCGCCCCGGCACCCATCGGCGGCGAACCGACCCACCTCGTGCTGCCCGACGGCGAGCGAAGTCGCTGCGGCGAATCTTCCGCCGAATCGGTTGTAACCGAACCCGATCTCCATCCCGTCTTCTGGGGCAAGGGAGCGCGCGCCCCGGCTGGAAGGAAGGTGCGAAATGGAAGAGAGGCTGCGGGAGATGTTCCGTCAAGAGATGTCCGCCGAGCAGGAGCCGCCGCTCGGCGGATTGGTCGAGGGCGCCGTACGCGAAGGCCGGCACCGGCGGCGGCAGCGGAGGGCCTGGCTCACGGCAGGTGTGACCGGAGCGGCGGCGGCCCTGGCCGTCACCGCCTTCGCGGTGATGCCCGGCAACGCGGACAGGTCGGCCGGCACCGCGGCGACGGCGACGGCTGGAACCGGTGGGACGAGCGCGAAGCCGATCGAGATGCCGGCTCCGCAGTTGGCGGCCGACTCGACCTCCACCGTCATCAAGCAGCCGCGTGGCTCGAAGCTGCCGGTCACCGACGCCGCGGTGGTGGAGCAGCTCATCAAGCTGCTCCCGAAGGGCCGGACCAGCGGCTACGCCAAGGGACCACAGGAGAAGAATCGGTACGCCTTCGGCCAGGTCTACCTGGACACGGGCAAGGGACCGGGCATGGTCCGGGCCTTCGTCTACAAGGGCGGCCTGAGCGCGCAAGCGTGCAGCACCAAGCCCTCCGCCCGCCGCATCGCCGCGCTGAAGATTCTGCGGGATCGGCTGCTCAAGGCCGCCAAGACCGATGCCGAGCGCACGCAGGCCCAGCAGTGGTTCACGAAGAACTCGACGCAGAAGCTGCCCGGCTGCCGTGACCTGGCCGGCGGCGGCCGGGCCCTCGTCGACATGAACTCCACCGGTGGCGATGTCGTGGTCGACCACGGCAACGGCGTCACCGTGGACATCATGACCACCGACTGGCTGGCCTGGAACGGGAAGGAGAACTCGCCCGGGATCGTCGTGCTGACCCCGGACCAGGCGCTCAAGATCGCCGCGAACCCGGCGTGGGGCGCCAAGATGGACGCCGCGCTCGTCAAGAAGGCCGCCACGGACTACCCGTCCCTACCCACCGTCAACTGACCGACCGCAGGTACGGCGGGCCGCCTCTCGGCGGCCCGCCGTACCGCGTCGCCCGTGAAGGGACCTCGATGCGCGACGACGACGCGTTCTGCGAATTCGCCGAGGCGGCAGGCGAACGGCTGCGGCGGACCGCCTTCCTGCTGAGCCACGACTGGCATCTCGCCCAGGACCTGACCCAGATCGCCCTCGCCCGGCTGTACGTCAAGTGGCGGCGGGTCGACGACCCGCACGCGTACGCGAAGAAGATCATGCTGCGCGCGTTCCTCGACCACAAACGGCGGCGCAGCGCCGACGAGGTCACCACCGCGGAGGTTCCCGAGACGCCCGCCGACGCCGGCCAGGGGGACCTGCGCCTCACCCTCCTCACCGCGCTGGGGCACCTGCCACCGCGCGAGCGGGCGATCGTCGTGCTGCGGTACTGGGAGGACATGAGCGTCCGGGACGTCGCCGACATGCTCCGCATGTCCCAGAGCAACGTAAAGGTTCAGAGCATGCGCGCCCTCTCGAAGCTCCGCACACTGCTGGACGAGGAGACCGAGGCCGACGCGGCGACCGGCCGCTTCTGAGCAAGGCCGCCGTCGAAGTGACCATCCGGCGCCCCGATCTCCGGCGACTCGTGTGCGGCGACACACCGGATGATCGGCTCCTCTCCGTGCCTGCGGAGGGAGGTGGCCTCGCGTTCCGCGGTGTCTACTCAGGGGAGACGAATTCTCCTCTGAGTAGACGGCTTGGGAAGCGAGGTGCCTCCCGGTGGTGTCCGACCCGCTCTGATGGGGCACCCGCGCATCGGATGATCCAATACTTCGCGACCGCCGCGCGCCCCTAGGGTGGGGGAGTGACCAGGACTGATGAACGCTGGGCGTTGGGCGGCGATCTGAGCGTCGCGAGGATCGGGTACGGCACGATGAAGCTGACCGGGTGGCCGCGCGGCGACCGGCCGGACCGGGAGACGGCCCTGGCCGTCCTGCGCCGGGCGGTGGAGCTCGGGGTCAACCACCTCGACACCTCGGATTACTACGCGCGCGACGGCGTGGCGGCCAACGAGCTGATCCGCGAGGCGCTGTACCCCTATCCGGACGATCTGGTGATCGTGACGAAGGTAGGAGCGCTGGTCGAGGGTTCGGACATCGCCCTGCCCGCCGAACGGAAGACCGGTCTCACACCCGACAATCTGCGCCGTGGCGTGGAGGCGAACCTGCGCTCGCTCGGCGTGGACCGCATGGACGTGGTGAACCTGCGGATGGGTGACCTCGACCGCTCCGGGACGTCGCTGGCCGAGCCTCTGGAGACGCTGCTCGCGCTGCGCGAGGAGGGCCTGATCCGCCACCTGGGCGTCTCCAACGTCACGGCGGAGGAGTTCGAGCAGGCCCGCGCGATCGCGCCGATCGCCTGCGTCCAGAACCTCTACAACGTCGCGCAGCGGGACGACGACCCACT
Source organism: Actinoallomurus rhizosphaericola (assembly GCF_024055675.1). Lineage (NCBI taxonomy): Bacteria > Bacillati > Actinomycetota > Actinomycetes > Streptosporangiales > Thermomonosporaceae > Actinoallomurus > Actinoallomurus rhizosphaericola. The sequence continues at coordinate 384,567 of NZ_JAMXMW010000001.1, forward strand.
CGTCGACGCCTGCGCGGCGGCGGGCATCGCGTACGTGCCCTTCTTCCCGGTCGGCGGGTTCACGCCGGTCACGGCCGGAAGCCTGGAGGCCGTCGCCGCCCGCCACGGGGCGACCGTGCCACAGGTGGCCCTCGCCTGGCTACTGGCCCGGTCCCCGAACATCCTGCTGATCCCGGGAACGAGCTCGCTGGAGCACCTGGAGGAGAACATCGCCGCCGGCACGCTGAAGCTGAGCGCTGAGGACCTCGCCGAGCTCGGCTGAGGGCGCGCTCTCCTCAGGCGTCGTCCCCGGCCCGTACGGGATCGGCCTCGACGACGGACAGTTCGCCCACCGACTCGGACAGGGCGGTACGGGCGTCGTCGCCGATGCCCGCGTCGGTGATCAGGACGTCGGCGTCGCCCAGCCGCGCGATCGTGGACAGGCCGACCGTGCCCCACTTGGTGTGGTCGGCGAGGACCGCGAGGCGGCGTGCCGCGGCCACCATCGCGCGGTCGGTCTCGGCCTCCATGAGGTTCGGCGTGGTGAACCCGGCGCGGGTGCTCATGCCGTGGACGCCGAGCAGCAGCAGGTCCACGTTGAGCGACCGGATGGCGCTGACCGCGACCGGGCCGACGAGCGCGTCCGAGGGCGTGCGGATGCCGCCGGTCAGGACGACCGTCTGGTCCGCGCGGGCGGCGCGGTGGAACACGTCGGCGATGCGCACCGAGTTCGTGACCACCGTGAGGTCGGGCACGTCCGTCAGGTGGTGGGCGAGGGTCCACGTGGTGGTGCCGGCGGACACGGCGATCGCCGTGCCGGGGCGTACGAGCCGGGCGGCGCGGCGGGCGATGGCCTCCTTCTCCTGCCGCTGGCGCACCGACTTGGCCGCGAAGCCGGGCTCCTCGGTGGACGCGGTGCCGATCGTCGTCGCGCCGCCGTGAACCTTCGCGACGAGCCCCCGCTCGGACAGCACCTCGAGATCACGGCGGATCGTCATGTCCGAGACGCCGAACTCCCGGACGAGGTCGGCCACGCGGACGCCGCCGCGCTGCTGGACCCGCTCAAGGATCGCCTGCTGCCGCTGCTGGGCGAGCATCGTCCCTCCTTCGCGTGGGCCGGGTGCCGGAGGCAGCCTCCCGCCGCAACCCGACAGGTGTCAACGCTGTCCGACGGGCCACAGTTTTGGATCTTGTTGGTTCGTGTTGGACGAGGTACCAACGGTCATGCGCACAGTTCGATCTCTGACCTCCGCCGTCACCGCGCTTGCGATGGGGGCCGCCACCGCCGTCGCGCTCGCCCTCTCCTCCGCCCCACCGGCCGCGGCGCTCGACAACGGCCTGGCCCTGATCCCGCAGATGGGATTCAACAACTGGAACGCCACCCACTGCGGGGCGGACTTCAACGAGGACATGGTCAAGGGCATCGCCGACCTGTTCGTGTCCTCGGGCCTGAAGGACGCCGGCTACCAGTACGTCAACCTCGACGACTGCTGGGCCGAGCAGAACCGCGACGCGAACGGCGACCTGGTGCCGAACAAGACGCGGTTCCCCAGTGGGATCCGGGCGCTCGCCGACTACGTGCACTCCAAGGGCCTCAAACTCGGCATCTACAGCAGCGCGGGCACCCTGACCTGTGCGGGCACCATGCCCGGCGCGCTCGGCCACGAGGAGCAGGACGCCAGGACCTGGGCGTCGTGGGGCGTCGACTACCTCAAGTACGACAACTGCAACAACCAGGGCGTGGACGCGATCCAGCGCTACACGAAGATGCGCGACGCGCTGAAGGCCACCGGACGCCCGATCCTGTACTCCATCTGCGAGTGGGGTTCCAACCAGCCCTGGCTGTGGGGCAAGGACGTCGGCAACTCCTGGCGCACCACCGGTGACATCTCCGACAGCTACAGCTCGATGCTGTCGATCGTCCACCAGAACATGGCCCTGACCCAGTACGCCGGGCCCGGGCACTGGAACGACCCCGACATGCTCGAGGTCGGCAACGGCGGCATGACCGGCACCGAGTACCGCTCGCACTTCAGCCTCTGGTCGATCATGGCGGCCCCGCTGCTGATCGGCACCGACCTGCGCAAGGCGTCCGCGGCCACGATGTCCATCCTGGAGAACAAGGAGGTCATCGCCGTCGACCAGGACCGGCTCGGCGTCCAGGGCGCGCCGATCAGCACGGACGGCGGCCGCGACGTCTTCGTCAAGCGGCTGGCCAACGGCGACCGCGCGGTGGCGCTGTTCAACGAGACCGACTCCCCGCAGCGGATCGCCACCTCCGCGAGCGCCGTCGGCCTGCCCGGCGCCGCCGCGTACACGGTGCGCGACCTGTGGGCGCACACCACCCACGAGACGGCCGGCGTCATCGCCGCGACCGTTCCGGCGCACGGCACGGTGATGTACCGCGTCGCGGCGGACCGGTCCTGGGCGGAGTACCCGCCCGCCGTGGACCTCGGCATCGGCCTGCCGGTGGCCTACCCGGGCGCGCTCCCCATCCTCCAGCCCGGCGCGGACGCCACGGTGACCACCACCGTCGCCAACGCGGGCCGGCGGCCCGCGCTGCGCGTGAACGCCACGCTCACCGGCCCCGGAGGCTGGACGGTCGAGGCCACCTCGGCGCGGACCCGCCCGGCCCTGCCGACCGGGAGTTCGCTGACCACGAACTGGACGGTACGGCCTCCGGCCGACACCGCGCCCGGCACGTACACGCTGACCGCCCGGGCCGGGACCGCCGACGAGACCCTGACCGAGGACGTCCAGGTGACGGTGCGGAAGCTGGACGCGCCGCCGTCCGGCACCTCCTACCTCAGCGACCTGACGTGGGTGCGCTCGACGAACGGCTGGGGCCCGGTCGAGAAGGACCGCAGCAACGGCGAGACCGGGGACGCCGACGGCAACCCGATCACCATCAACGGCGTGGTCTACCAGAAGGGCCTGGGGGCCCACGCCCCGAGCACCGTCGAGTACTACCTCGCCAAGCGCTGCACGGCGGTGTCCGCCGACGTCGGCGTGGACGACGAGAAGACCCAGAACGGCTCGGTCACCTTCGAGATCTGGGCCGACGGCACCAAGGTCGCCGACAGCGGCCTGCTCACCACGGCCGACCCGGCGAAGCACCTGACCGCGGACGTCTCCGGCGCGCAGTTCGTCCGGCTGATCGTCACCGACGGCGGCAACGGCGTCGACAGCGACCACGCCGACTGGGCCGACGCGAAGGTCACCTGCGCCTGACGTTCCCTATCACGCGGGGCGGCCCGCGGGCCGCCCCGCCCGCATTCGGGGCGCTTATCCCGATGCGGTGGGGTAGGCATGTGTCATCGGCGATCTCGGGGAGGAGACACATGCTGGGACTGCCGGACGGCGTCACGGCCTGCCTGTTCGACATGGACGGGGTACTGACCCGCACCGCCACGGTGCATGCCGCGGCGTGGAAGGAGATGTTCGACGAGTTCCTGCGGGAACGGGAGGGGCCGTCGTTCCGGCCGTTCGACCAGGTCAGGGAGTACGACGAGTACGTCGACGGCAAGCGCCGGGAGGACGGGACCCGGTCGTTCCTGGAGTCGCGCGGCATCACGCTGCCCGAGGGCTCGCCGGACGACCCGCCGGGCGCCGCGACGATCGAGGGGCTGAGCAAGCGGAAGAACGAGCTCGTGTTGCGAAAGCTCGCCGAGGACGGCGTCGAGGTGTACCCGGGGTCGGTGCGCTACGTACGGGCCGTCCGCGAGGCGGGCCTGTCCACCGCGGTCGTGTCGTCGAGCGCCAACACCGCGCAGGTCCTGGACGCCGCCGGAATCGCGGACCTGTTCGACGCGCGGATCGACGGGCTGACGGCCAAGGAGCGGGGCCTGGCGGGCAAGCCCGCGCCCGACATGTTCCTGGCCGGGGCCGAGGCGCTCGGCGTGCCGCCCTCGCGGGCGGTGGTCTTCGAGGACGCGCTGGCCGGTGTCGAGGCCGGGCGCGCGGGCGGCTTCGGGTGCGTCGTGGGCGTCGACCGGATCGGCCAGGCCGCGGCGCTGAAGGAGCACGGCGCGACCGTCGTCGTGCAGGACCTGTCCGAGCTGCTGGACCGCGACGGCGAGGGGGAGCGCGCATGATCCGGCAGGCCGCGTACACGGTCGAACCCTGGTGCGTCCGCGAGCAGAGCCTGGACCTGGACACCCTGGCACAGAGCGAGTCGGTGTTCGCGCTGTCCAACGGCCACATCGGCCTGCGCGGGAACCTGGAGGAGGGCGAGCCGCACGGCCTGCCCGGCACCTACCTGAACTCGGTGTTCGAGCTGCGGCCGCTGCCCTACGCCGAGGCCGGGTACGGCTACCCCGAGTCCGGGCAGACCGTCATCAACATCACCAACGGCAAGGTGATCCGGCTGCTCGTCGAGGACGAGCCGTTCGACGTCCGGTACGGCGAGCTGCGCTCCCACGAGCGCGTGCTGGACTTCCGCGCGGGCACGCTGACCCGCGAGGTCGAGTGGAAGTCCCCGGCGGGGGACTCGGTGCGGGTCCGCACGGTCCGGCTGGTCTCCCTGGTGCAGCGGGGCGTCGCCGCGATCCACTACGAGGTCGAGGCGGTGGACCGGCCCGTCCGCATCGTCGTGCAGTCCGAGCTGGTCGCCAACGAGTCCCTGCCCGACCTCGGCAAGGACCCGAGAGTGGCCGGGCGGCTGGAGAATCCCCTGGTCGGCGAGGAGTCGGTGGCCGACAAGGACACCGCCGTCCTCGTACACCGCACCCGCCACAGCGGCCTGCGGGTCGCCGCGGCGATGGGCCACGAGATCGACGGCCCCGAGTGCACGATCACCTCCGACAGCTTCGAGGACGTCTGCCGCTACACGATCGCCACCCGCCTCCAGCCGGGGCAGCGGCTGCGTCTGGTCAAGTACCTGGCCTACGGCTGGTCCAGCCAGCGGTCCCGGCCCGCCGTGCACGACCAGGTGATCGCCGCGCTGGCCGCGGCCAAGATGACCGGCTGGGACGGGCTCGTCCGCGAACAGCGCGCGTTCCTCGACGACTTCTGGGCCGGCGCCGACGTCGAGGTGGAGGGCGACGCCGAGGTGCAGCAGGCCGTACGGTTCGGCCTCTTCCACACGCTCCAGGCGGGCGCCCGCGCCGAGCGCCGCCCCATTCCCGCGAAGGGACTGACCGGTCCCGGCTACGACGGCCACACGTTCTGGGACACCGAGACGTTCGTGCTCCCGCTGCTGACCTACACCCGGCCGGAGGCCGCCGCGGACGCCCTCCGCTGGCGGCACGCGACCATCGACCTGGCCAAGGAACGGGCCGAACTGCTCGGGCTGCGGGGCACGGCGTTCCCGTGGCGGACGATCGCCGGGCAGGAGTGCTCCGGCTACTGGCCGGCCGGGACGGCGGCGTTCCACATCAACGCGGACATCGCCGACGCCGTCATCCGCTACACCGACGCCACGGCGGACGAGGACTTCTCCCGCGACGTCGGCCTCGACCTCCTCGTGGAGACCGCGCGCCTGTGGCGCAGCCTCGGTCACCACAACGCGAAGGGGAGGTTCCGCATCGACGGCGTCACCGGCCCCGACGAGTACAGCGCGATCGCCGACAACAACGTCTACACGAACCTCATGGCCCAGCGGAACCTCCGGGCCGCCGCCGACCTCGCCGAGGACTACCCCGAGCAGGCGCGCCGCATGGGCGTCACCGAGGAGGAGACCGCGGACTGGCGGGACGCCGCGAACGCCGTCGTCATCCCCTACGACAAGCGGCTCGAGGTGCATCCGCAGAGCGAGGGCTTCACCCACCACGCGCGCTGGGACTTCGAGAACACCCCGCCCGACCACTATCCGCTGCTGCTGCACTATCCGTACTTCGACATCTACCGCAAGCAGGTCGTCAAGCAGGCCGACCTCGTGCTGGCCCTGCACCTGCGCGGCGACGCGTTCACCGACGACGAGAAGCTCCGCGACTTCGTCTACTACGAGGGCCTGACCGTGCGCGACTCCTCGCTGTCGGCCTGCACCCAGGCGGTCATGGCCGCCGAGACCGGGCACCTGGAACTCGCCCACGACTACATCGGCGAGGCCGCGCTGATGGACCTGCGGGACCTGGAGCACAACACCCGCGACGGCCTGCACATCGCCTCCCTCGCCGGGACGTGGACCGCGCTCGTCGCCGGCCTGGGCGGGATGCGGCAGTACACCGCGCGGCTGACCTTCGCGCCGCGGCTGCCTCCCGGGATCTCGCGGCTCGCGTTCCGGATGCGGTTCCGCGGCCGGCGCCTGAAGGTCACCATCGGCCACGACGAGGTGGTGTACGAGCTGCTGGGCGGCGAACCGCTGGAGATCGACCACTACGGGGAGCCGGTCCGGCTCGACGGCGGCGCCGTACGGGTCGGTGTGCCGCCGCTCCCGTCGCGGCCCAGTCCCGCGCAGCCGCCCGGCCGCGAGCCCGCCCGCCGCGACAAGACCGTCGCCAGGGGACCGCGCGCCGAGTAGGGGCCTCCGCGGGCGGGCGGGGACCCGCCCGTGGCTCCCGATGCGAAGGCGTGCGATCTGTGTGATCATCCCCACAGGTGTCGGAGGGAGGCCGCGTGGACGTACGTCAGATGCGCTACGTCCTCGCCGTCGCCCAGACCGGGAACGTGCGCCGGGCGGCCCAGCTGCTGAGCGTCGCACAGCCGACGCTCTCGCAGCAGCTCGGCATCGTCGAGCGCGAGGTGGGCGCGCCGCTGTTCGAGCGCACCGCGCGCGGCATGCACCTGACGCCGGTCGGCGAGGTCTTCGCCGCCCACGCGGAGGCGGTCCTCGGCGTCTTCGACCAGGCGCTCACGGCCGTCTCCGAGGCGGTGGCGGGCGAGCTCGGCGGATTGCGCCTCGCGGTCGCCGACGGGCTGTCCGACGTCGTGCGGGCGATCCTCGGCACGCTGCGCGGCCTCGCTCCGGGGGCGCGGGTGCGGATGACCCGGATGCGCACCGCCGAGCAGGTGGCGCACATCGTCGGGGAGGACGTGCAGGCGGGGCTGGGCTACCGTCCGGTGCCCGCCGCCGACGGCATCTCCCGCCTGGTCGTCCACCGGGCCCCGGTCCGCGCGCTGCTGCCGCGCGGCCACGCGCTCGCCGCGCGGGAGTCCCTCTCCCTGGCCGACCTCGCCGAAGAACCGCTGATCCTGCCGAGGACCGCCGAGGCGGCGCGCTTCGTCGACCAGTTCGCCGGGCGCGGCCTGCATCCGAGGCTCGGCCCGGCGGCCTTCGGCCACGACCTGGTCCCCCTGCTCGTCGCGGCGGGGGAGGGCTACACCCTGTGCGTACGCGAGGCGGCGCAGGTCCCGGCGGGGCTGGTGTTCCGGCCGATCCTCGAACCCATGCCGCCGATCGAGGTCGTCCTGCTGTGGCGGCGTGACGCCGGAGGCGCCCTCCCCGCGCTGGTCGCGGCCGCACGGCACCTCACCCTGTAGGCGGGGCGTGCCTCACAGGGTCGCGTCGGAGTTGGCGGGGATGGTGGACTTGATCGCCGTGGTCAGTTCGTTCAGCACGTCGCCGGGCGGGGTGTACTTGGGCGGCACGGTCACCTCGACGTACGCGTGCCGGCCGACGGCGGTGAAGGTGACCGGGCGGTCCGGCGGCACCGGCAGCCAGTTGATCCCGTTGATCACGGCCAGCTCGGACGTCTTGTGCAACCCCACCGGGCGGGTGACGCCACAGCGCACCACGATGGCCGGCGACCCCCACGCGGTGACGAGGTCCGAGCGCGGGCTGGTCGACCGGCGCTTCATGCCATGCAGGCGCTGCGGCAGCCGGTCGTGGAAGGCCCGGCACAACGACACCACCGACGCCGGCGGCCGGGGCACCGGCACCTCGACGTCGCTCGCACCGCACCCCGCCGCGACCACCGACAGCATCGCCACGACCGGGAGCGCCCGCCGCAGCCGCGCCGCCACCCGGCCCCCCGCTCTCGGGAGGCACCCGGTGGTGCAGACTTGCGGCAGTGCGGACAACGGGCTCAGATGTGGACGATGGGGCAGGTCAGGGTGCGCGTGATTCCCTCGACCGACTGGATCTGGGCGACGACGAGCTTGCCGAGCTCGTCCACGTTGTTGGCGGTCGCCCGGACGATGACGTCGTACGGTCCGGTGACGTCCTCGGCGAGCGTGACCCCGGTGATCTCGGAGATCGTGCGGGCCACCTCGGCCGCCTTGCCGACCTCGGTCTGGATGAGGATGTAGGCCTGCACCATCACGTCCTCCCTTAAAACGGCCATCAGCCGCAACCGTACCGTGTCTTGATCGGAGGTGGGTCATCAGCATCGGGGAACTCGGCGAGTTCGGGCTGATCGCTCGAATCACCGGACGTCTGGGCCAGGGGCCCGAAGTGGAACTCGGGCCCGGAGACGACGCCGCCGTCGTGCGCGCGCCCGGCGGACGTGTCGTCGCGACGACGGACCTGCTCGTCGAAGGCCGGCACTTCCGCCGCGACTGGTCCCCGCCGTACGACATCGGGCGCAAGGCCGCCGCGCAGAACCTCGCGGACGTCGTGGCGATGGGAGCCCGGCCGACCGCCCTGCTCATCGGGTTCGGGGCTCCGCCGGACACGGCGGTCGACTGGGTCGACGCGCTGTGCGACGGGCTGCGGGACGAGTGCGCGCAGGCCGGCGCGTCCGTCGCCGGAGGCGACGTCGTGCGCGCCGAGACGGTGGTGCTCGGCGTCACCGCGCTCGGCGCCCTGGACGGCCCGGCGATAACCCGGTCCGGCGCCCGGCCCGGCGACGTCGTCGCGGTGGCCGGCCGGCTCGGGTACGCCGCCGCGGGCGTGGAACTGCTGTCGGAGGGACGGCGGGAGCCGGCCGACCTCATCGACGCGCACCGGCGCCCCCGGCCGCCCTACGCCATCGCGCTGGGCGCCCGTGAGCTCGGGGCGACGGCGATGCTCGACGTCAGCGACGGCCTCGTCCAGGACCTCGGGCACATCGCGGAGGCGTCCGGGGTGCGGATCGAGATCGACGCGGCGGCCGTGCCGGTGCCGCCCGTGCCGGACGGGCTGCGGCTGGCCCTCACGGGCGGTGACGACCACGCGTTCGCGGCGACCTTTCCGAAGCGGCTGCCGTTGCCCGCCGAATGGCGCACAATCGGGAGGGTGGTCGAGGGACCCGCCGGGGTCGTCGTGGACGGACGGGCTTACGGTGCCGGGGGATGGGACCATTTCCGCCTGACCTAGCGGTGAGTTGTCGCAGTTCGCATCGGCGGTCTGGTAGGCATGGGTCGTGTGCTTTTGGTATACATCCCGAGACCGGAGAGGGACGGGATGGGACGACACACCAGGAAGCCGGAGGACGGCCCGCGAGCGGTTCCGGAGGTTGACCGCCCAGGCCGGAACCGGAGGCTCGGCAAGGTGCCGCTCCTGCCGACGGTCGCCGGTGTCCTGGCGATCGGTGCGATCGTCTCCGCCGTCAGCACGCAGCAGATTTCACTGAACTTCGCGGGCGGCACGCCGTCGGGCGGCGCGTCGCCGATCGTGACGGTCTCCGGCGGGCCGGAGCACTCCTCCGGCCGGCGCACCGCACGGAACGACGCCTCCCAGAGCGGCCGGGTCAGCCGTGGCGCGGCCCGCTCCGGCGTCGCCGTCACGGTCCGGACCACCTCCGCGTCGGCGCGCGGCTTCCAGGGCGAGGCGAGGATCGTGAACCAGGGCGCCACCGCGGTCCGGGGCTGGACGCTCGTCCTGAGGTACGCCCACGCCCGGATCACCGCCGTCACCGGGGGCACCGCCGTCCGCACCGGGACGGTGCTGATCGTCCGCAATCCCGCCGCTCGGCCCGCGATCGCCGCGGGCCGGTCGGTGACCGTGCGGTTCACCGCCACCGGGACCGGAACGGCGCCGTCCGGCTGCACCCTCAACGGGAGTTCCTGCCGACCGTAGAGTTATCGGCATGACGACACCGCCCCGGGTCCTGACGATCGCCGGCTCCGACTCAGGAGGCGGCGCGGGCATCCAGGCCGACCTGAAGACGATGCTCGCCCTCGGCGTGCACGGAATGAGCGTGATCGCCGCCGTCACCGCGCAGAACTCCCTCGGCGTCCAGGGCTACTGGGAGCTTCCTCCCGAGGCCGTACGCGCCCAGCTCGACTCGGTCCTGTCCGACATCGGGGCGCAGGCGATCAAGACCGGCATGCTCGCCTCCTCCGTGCTCGTGGAGACCGTCGCCGAGGCGCTGGCGGGCGTCGACGTTCCGCTCGTGGTCGACCCGGTGGGGGTCTCCAAGCACGGCGACGCGCTGCTGGCGCCGGACGCGGTCGGCGCGGTCCGCTCCGCGCTGCTCCCGCTGGCGACCGTCGTCACCCCCAACCTCTGGGAGGTCGAGCAGCTCACCGGCGTCACGGTCGAGGACGAGGACGGCATGCGCCGGGCCGCCGAGGCGGTCAAGGAGCTCGGCCCGCAGTGGGTGCTGATCAAGGGCGGTCACCTCCCCGGCGCCCCGGTCGACCTGCTGTTCGACGGCACGGAGGAGCACCGCTTCCCCGGACGGCGGCTCGACAACTTGCACACGCACGGCACCGGATGCACGCTCGCGTCGGCCATCGCCTCCTACCTGGCGCACGGCGAGGACGTCGTGACCGCGGTCGGCCGGGCGAAGGAGTACGTCACCGGCGCCATCGAGCACGGCTTCCCGCTGGGCGGGGGCATCGGGCCGGTCGACCACGGGTGGGAGTTCCACCGCGCCGGGCCGGTCGCGCGCTCCTGACGAATGAGGGGGTTCCGCGTGTCACGCGGAACCCCGGTTCTTCCCGGCCTCGATCTCGGCGAGGTGACGGGTGATCAGCAGCCGCAGCCGAAACCGCTGGGGCCCCACGCAGTGGGATAGCCCCAGCCGCCGGGGTAGCCCCAACCGGTCGGAGGACCCCAGCCGGGGTAGCCCCATCCGCTGGAGAAGCCCCAACCCCATCCGTCGCCACGGATCTGGCCGGCGACGTGGCCGGTGGTGACGTGGTGCGGTGTGGCTGCGACCGTGTGATGCGGTGCTGCGGTCACGGTCTGCGCGCCGGCGGCCGGGGCCGCCCCGAGAGCCAGAGCCGTTGCTCCGGCGAAGGCCGCTCCCGAGATGGCGAGGGCCATCCGCTTCCTGTTCCTCATCAAGGACACCTCTTTGCTTGATCGACGGACAGGGCGGTTGCGCACGCTCTCGGCAATTAACCGATATGTGGCGCTATCCACACTCCAGCCGACCTCGGATCACGCCCCACATCAACCCATAAATGCTCAAAGATTCGGATTTCACCTTCGCTTGGCGAAAGCGCAGCGCGGGCTTGAGCGGCCGCGGTTCCGATGGCCGCCGGACCGGTCCACAGGCCCGTCCCGGCCCGGTGGGGCCAGGAGCTTCGCTCGCTCGCCGCAGTACGTAAAGGCGGTGGAGATCGTGCCCAAAGGGGGCCGCGCAACGCCCCCGATATGGGTCAAATAGCGTCGCGGGGAGCTTCCGCCGGTTGATTCCCACAAGCGAACGTTGTGCAGTTGAACTCAGAGACGACCACATAAAAGCGACAATCGTCTGAGCGCCCGGCCCGGGTCCGCCCGAGCGCCGCCGGACGAAAGGCACGGCGTCACGTTGGGCGAGAGGGGGTGTCCTCGATGCGCGGAGCGAAGAAGCCGGCGGTGGTCCTGGCGGCACTGGCCTTCGCCGGAGCCATGGCGTTCGCCGGCGGCACGGCCGGAGCGCCCTCACCTACGACCGTTTCGCACGATGTCGCCGCCGGCCACGGCGGAGACGGCTGTGACAACTGGGGGGACTGCTGGGACACCTGGGGATCCGGCGGCGCCCTGTGGTGAGCCGCCGCGGCGAACCGCGCCGTGGCCGGCCGTGCCGGCGCCGCCCCGCCCGGGGTACGCGCGCCGGTCCCGGCCTGATCAGGTCACCGGGACGATCCTCGCGTCGAGGAGGCGGCCCTCGTCGATGTCGAGCAGGCCGATCGTGCCGTGCGGCTGACGCCGGCGGTCGGTCGGAGAACCGGGATTGAAGATGCGCAGCCCCTCACCGGACTCGTCCAGCGGAATGTGCGAGTGGCCGAAGACGACGAGCCGCGCCTCCGGGAAGCGACGCCGCATCCGGCGGAGCCGGCCCTTGGCCGGGCCACTGTCGTGGATCATCCCCACCCCAAGCCCGGCCAGTTCCAGCTCCAGGACCTCCGGAGCCCCCCATGCCGCGACGTCCGCGCCGTCGTTGTTGCCGCGCACGGCGCGTACGGGGGCGTAGGCGGCGAGTTCGTCGAGCACGGAGGGCACGCAGACGTCCCCGGCGTGCAGGATGAGGTCGGCGTCCCGGAGGTGCGCGGCCACCGCGGGCGGGCAGCCCCGCCATCGCCGGGGGGCGTGGGTGTCGGCGAGCGCCACGACTCTCATGGGGCGCATGATGCCCGGAAGCGACCGCTGCACACCGCTCTCACCCGCCGGACGCGTCGCGTACGGCGGGAGGCGGAGGTGACCTCCGGGGCCGAGGCGTACGGGAGCGGTGGCGTCAGGGGCCGGAGGCCGCCCGCGACATGCCGACGGCCGGTCCGTGTGTGGAACGGACCGGCCGTCGACGCGTGCCCGGTGAGAGCACGGCTTGTGGGCGCCTATGCGGCGCTCGGAGGGGGTGTCAGCGTGCGACGGGCCGGGTCACCTTACCGGCCTTGATGCACGACGTGCAGACGTTGATCCGCTTGGTGGTGCGGCCGACGACCGCTCGCACCCGCTGGATGTTCGGGTTCCAGCGGCGCGGGGTGCGGCGGTGCGAGTGAGAGACGCGCATGCCGAACCCCGGCCCCTTGCCGCAGATTTCGCAGACAGAAGCCATGGGATGCGCTCCAAAGTGTTTGGAAGGGAAGCCCGGAGTTCGGGCGCTCGTCAAAAGGGTCCCCGACGGGACCCAGAGCTCAAGACTAGCCGACACTCGCCCGCAGACGCGAATCGACCAGCCCGCATACGCGGCCCGTCCTCCCGCGAAGACGCCGAAAGTCTAGAGTTGTCCGTCTGGGAGGTGGCGTGGGCGAGGTTCTCGACGCCGCGGCGGTGCGACGCTGGTGCCGGTTGGCGGCGGACGCGCTGGGCCGTACGCGCGCGGGGATCGACGCGCTCAACGTCTTCCCGGTGCCCGACGGCGACACCGGGACCAACCTCCACCTCACGCTCCTCGCGGCGGCGGAGCGCCTCGACGGCCTGCCCGGGGACGCGGACGCCGCGATCGCCTGGCGGACCCTCGCCGAGGGAGCGCTCGTGGGCGCCCGCGGCAACTCCGGAGTGATCCTCAGCCAGATGCTGCGCGGCATGGCCGACGTTCTGGGCGCGGGCGGCGGCCTGGACGCGGCCCTGCGGAACGCCGCCGACCTCGCGTACCGCGCCGTGGCCCATCCGGTCGAGGGCACGATGCTCAGCGTCCTGCGCGAGGCGGCGGAGGCGGTCTCCCCCTCGGCCCCGCCCGCCACCGGTCGCGGTGGCACCACGTGGGCGGCGGCGGCCCCGCCCTCAGTCGATCCCGATGGCGCTGCTTCGGCGGCGGCCCCGCCCTCGCCCTCGGTCGATCCCGGCACCGATCCCGGTGGTGCCGCGTGGACGGCGGCGCAGCGGGCCCGGGCCGCGCTGCGGCGGACTCCGGACCATCTCGACGTGCTGGCGCGCAACGGCGTGGTCGACGCGGGCGCGGCCGGGCTGTGCGTCGTCCTGGAGACGCTCGCCGCCGTGGTCAGCGGTGACTACCCCGAGACGTACGACGTTCCGCGCCGCAGCCGGCAGCCGCCGGAGGCCGTGCCGCGGACCGCCGAGGGCGGCGCGTACGAGGTGATGTACCTCCTGGAGGCCGGTGACGGCGCGGTGGCGAAGCTGCGCGGGGAACTCGACGCGCTCGGCGACTCCCTCGTCGTGGTCGGCGGCGACGGGCTGTGGAACGTCCACGTGCACACCGACGACGCCGGCGCGGCCGTCGAGGCCGGTCTGCGCGCCGGCCGCCCGTACCGGATCCGGGTGACCTACCTCGACGCGGCGGAGGACCGCCCCGCCCGGCGTACCGGCCGGGGCGTCGTCGCCGTGACCGCCGGGGACGGGCTCGCCGCGCTGCTGGAGGAGCACGGCGCCCGTGCCGTGCGCCGTGCCTCCGGGGGCGTGCCCGGCCTGGCCGAGCTGACCGAGGCGATCGTCGAGGCCGGGAGCGAGGTCGTCGTGCTGCCGGACGACGGCACGGTGCTGGCCGTCGCCGAGGCCGCCGCCCGCCGGGCGCGGGAGGACGGCGTGCACGCGGCGGTCGTTCCGGCGACGGCGTCGGTGCAGAGCCTGGCGGCGCTCGCGGTCCACGACCCGCTGCGCCGCTTCGAGGACGACGTGATCGCCATGACGCGCGCCGCGGGCGCGACGCGGTCCGGCCGGCTGGAGACCGCACGGAGCGAGGCGGTGACGAGCGCCGGGATGTGCCGGCCCGGCGACGTCCTCGGCCTCGTGGACGGTGACGTCGCGCTCATCGGCGCGGACGCCTCCGCCCTGGCGGCGGGCGTCCTCGACCGCATGCTGTCCCCCGGGAGCGAGCTGGTCACGCTGATCGCCGGCGACGGCGCTCCGGGCGATCTCGCCGACCGGGTGCGCGAGCGTCTGCACGCCGTACGGCCCGACGTCGAGGTCGCCGTCTACCACGGCGGGCAGGACCGCCATCTCCTCCTCATCGGCGTCGAGTAGGCGCGGACGGGGACCGCCACCGGGGCGGGTGCGCGCCGCCCTGTCCCGCCGAGCCGGTAGAACAGAGGGAGCCGGGCTGGTAAGAGGAGTGATCCGTGACGACTCTCGACGCGCCGCTGGTGAAAGTGGTGGGTCCCAAGGCGGCCAAGAAGCTGGCCGCGCTGGACCTGCACACGGCCGGCGACCTGCTCCGCCACTATCCGCGCCGCTATGCCCAGCGGGGTGAGCTGACGGACCTGGTCGGCCTGGCCGAGGGCGAGTACGTCACGGTCATGGCGGAGGTCGAGAAGGTCCAGGGCCGCAAGATCACCAGGCGTCCCGGCTACCTCCTCGAGGTGGTCGTGACGGACGGCCGCGGGCGGCTGACCCTCACCTTCTTCGGCACCGGGGCGCGCGTCCCCGAGCGGGAGCTGCCTCCGGGCACGCGCGGCCTGTTCGCCGGAAAGGTCTCCTTCTACCGGAGCGGCAACGGCATCAAGCGGCAGCTCGTCCACCCGGAGTACAAGGCGGTCGACTCCCGTGAGGGCGCCGACGCGGCGCGGGAGTTCGCCGAGGAGCTGATCCCCGTCTACCCGGCCACCAAGGGCCTGACGTCGTGGCAGATCGGCGACTGCGTCCGGATGGCCCTCGACACCGTCGACATGGGTCCCGACTCCCTGCCGGAGGCCGTACGCCGGCGGCACCGGCTGGTCGGGCTCGCCGAGGCCTACCGCGGCATCCACCGGCCCGCGGACATGGCCGAGGCCGGCCGCGCGCGCAGGCGGCTGAAGTGGGACGAGGCGTTCGTCCTGCAGACCGCCCTCGCCCGGCGGCGGCGGGACGCCTCCGCCCTGCGGGCGACGCCGCGGCCGCCGCGACCGGACGGGCTGCTCGCCGAGTTCGACGGGCGGCTGCCGTTCGACCTGACGGAGGGCCAGCGGGCCGTGGGGGAGGAGATCGCCGCCGACCTGGCCCGCGAGCACCCCATGCACCGCCTGCTGCAGGGCGACGTCGGCGCGGGCAAGACGATCGTCGGCCTGCGGGCGATGCTGCAGGTCGTCGACGCCGGCGGGCAGGCCGCGCTGCTCGCGCCCACCGAGGTCCTGGCCCAGCAGCATCACCGGTCGATCGTGACCATGCTCGGCCCGCTCGCCGAGGCGGGCCGGCTCGGCGGGGCCGAGCACGGCACCCGTGTCGCCCTGCTGACCGGCTCCCAGGGGGCGAAGGCGCGGCGTGAGGGCCTGCTCGACGCCGCGTCGGGCGCGGCCGGCATCGTCGTCGGCACCCACGCGCTGCTCCAGGAGCACGTCCAGTTCGCCGACCTGGGGCTCGTCGTGATCGACGAGCAGCACCGGTTCGGCGTCGAACAGCGCGACGCGCTGCGGGAGAAGGCGGCCGGAGGCCGTCCGCACGTCCTCGTCATGACCGCGACGCCGATCCCGCGGACCGTCGCCATGACCGTGTACGGCGACCTGGACACCTCGTCGCTCACCCAGCTGCCCGCCGGGCGGTCCCCGATCGCGACCCATGTCGTCCCCACGGCCAACCGGGCGTACTGGAACCGCGCCTGGGAGCGCATCCGCGAGGAGGCCGCCCAGGGACGGCAGGCGTACGTCGTCTGTCCCCGCATCGGCGAGGCGGAGGGCGACGAGGGCGACGTGATCGCAGGGGAGCAGGGCCAGGATCAGGAGCAGGAGCAGGAGCAGGAGGCCCGCCGGCCGCCCCTGGCCGTGCTCGACGTCGCCCCGAAGCTCTCCGGGGGACCGCTGAAGGACCTGCGGATCGGGGTCCTGCACGGCCGCCTGCACCCGGACGACAAGGACGCCGTCATGCGGCGGTTCGCCGCCGGGGAGGTCGACGTCCTCGTCGCCACGACGGTCATCGAGGTCGGCGTCGACGTGCCCAACTCCACGGTGATGGTGATCCTGGACGCCGACCGGTTCGGCGTCTCGCAGCTGCACCAGCTGCGCGGCCGGGTCGGTCGCGGCAGGCACGCCGGGCTGTGCCTGCTCGTCACGGACGCGGACGAGGGCTCCAAGGCCCGCGAGCGCCTCGACGCGGTCGCCTCCACCCTCGACGGGTTCGAGCTGTCCCGGCTCGACCTCGAGCAGCGCCGGGAGGGCGACGTCCTGGGCTCGAGCCAGTCCGGGCGGCGCTCCAGCCTCCGGCTGCTGACCCTGCTGCGGGACGAAGAGATCATCAAGGCGGCGCGCACCGAGGCCGCGGCCCTCGTCGACCAGGACCCGGAACTGGTGGACCACCCGGCCCTCGCGGCGGAGCTGGCGGCCCTGATCGACGAGGAGCGCGCCGAGTACCTCGAGAAGACCTGAGGCGCGCCGGCTCGCGGGCAGACCCGTGAATTCGCGGGCGGACAATATTCCTACTATCTCGGTTGACAAACTAGGGAGTGCGGTTCAGGCTGGAAGCGTGTACCGGAGAGCTCCGTTGATCGTGCGGCTCCACGTCGACCTGCGGCGACAGGCCAGCGCCCTGTGTCCCCCGAGCTGAGCCCCCATCACCGGGCCGCGCCCGCCGCGGCCGCGCCGCGCGCACGGTAGGCCGTGTCCTCCGACGCGTCCCGGCGCCCGTCAGACGACTCTCCGGAGGATCACATGACCGTCATCGACCTGCCGGTGCACTCGCCCGCGCTGCGCGCGGAGCAACAGGCCGGCAACACCCTCGCCCGTGCGCTCGGCGACCGGGACGCCCGCGTCCGCCGGGCCGCGGCCGGCGCCCTCATCGACGAGCAGGAGGTGCTGGTCGGCGAGGAGGGCGTGCGGGCCCTCGTCCAGGCCGCCGACACCGGCGCCGACTCCTACGTGCGCGCGGTCGCGGCGGAGCTGGTGCGCGCCATGCGGGCCGCCGCCTGGGAGATCTACGCCGGCGCCCTGCGCCGCGAGGACCCCGGCCGCGCCGAGACCATCCGCGGGTTCCTCCTGCTGAGGGCCGCCGCCGAGCTCGCCGAGATCGCCCTGGCCGACCCGTCCTGGCGCATCCGCGAACGCGCGGTCGCCGCCCTCGGGTCACTCGGCCCCCGGGCCGCGATCGGCCCGCTGAGCAGCGTGCTCGAGGACGAGGACGAGGTCGTCGCCGTCCGCCTGGCGGCCGTACGGGCGCTGGCCCCGTGGGCGTCCGACCGCCACTACGCACGGGCGGCCCTGACGGCCGCGCTGAAGGACGCGGACCCGGGCATCCGCGCCGAGGCCCGCTGGGCCCTGGCCGCCCCGCCCTACCGTCCTTGACCGCGCGCACGACGCGCCGTGCGGGTCGTGGCCGCGATCTTCCGTCTGTGGTTACTCTCCCGCAGTGGAGCAGAAGCGCGACTTTCCGGTCCCCGTCGCCGCCGCGCCCGCCTACCTGATCGCCGTCCTGGCCGCAGTCTCGGGCGTCGGCGCCCTCTTCGTGCTCGCCCTCGTGGGATACCTCCTGGTCGCGATGCGACGGATCTCGGAGGAGGCCGCGGCCGGCGCCGTCTTCGTGATCTTTCCGGCCCTCGGGCTGGGCCTGCTCGCCTCCGCGGTCGGGATGGCGTTCCTCGCCCGCGCGGAGTTCCGGCTGCTGCGCACTCCGCCCGTCTTCACGGCCGAGGGCGTACGGCTGCGGGTGTTCGCCCGGCGCGGCTACGACGTGTTCGTCCCCTGGGACCGGGTCACGCGGCTGCGGGTCGCGGAGAAGGGCGCCCGGCCGTACCTCCTGGTGGACGTCGCCGACACGGAGGACCTGACGCACGGAGATCCCGGCCGGGCCGAGCGGCTGCGGCGGACGGCCGAACGCTTCGAGGGCGCGGCGGTCGCGTACGCGCTGCGCGGCGCGCTGATCGGCACCCGGGACCTGGGCGCGGTCGTCGACCGCCTCAGCGGGGGAACCGTCGCCCTCGACCACTGAGCCGCGCCCTCCGGGCGATGGGCAGACTGGGGGAGTGACCCGACTCATCGCAGGAACGGCCGGCGGGCGGCGCATCTCCGTCCCCTCCGGCCGCGACACCCGGCCGACCAGTGACCGCGCCCGCGAGGGGCTGTTCGCCACCGTCCACTCGCTGCTCGGCGACCTCGCCGGGCTGCGGGCGGCCGACCTGTTCGCCGGGTCCGGAGCGGTGGGGCTGGAGGCGCTGTCGCGTGGCGCGGCCCACGTCCTGCTCGTCGAGTCGGCGCCGCGCGCGGCCAAAGTGATCAAGGCGAACATCGCCGCCCTCGGCCTGCCCGGCGCCGAACTGGTGACCGACCGCGTCGAGCGGGTGCTGCGGCAGCCGCCCCCGGAGCCGTACGACCTCGTCTTCGCGGACCCGCCGTACGCCGTGACCGGCGAGGCGGTCACCCGGATGCTGGAGGACCTGCGCGACAACGGCTGGCTGGCCCCGGACGCCCTGGTGGCGGTCGAGCGCGCGACCCGCGACGAGCCGGTGCGCTGGCCGTCCGGGTACGAGGAGAGCAGGGCCCGTCGCTACGGGGAAGGGACGCTTTGGTACGGTCACGCCGCAGGTCACTGACGGCTCCTCAGCGAAGGGTGCTCACCTCGTGCGCCGTGTTGTCTGTCCGGGCTCGTACGACCCCGTCACCAATGGCCACCTCGACATCATCAGCCGGGCGTCGCGGCTGTACGACGAGGTCGTCGTCGCGGTCCTCATCAACATCTCCAAGAAGAGCCTCTTCACCGTCGACGAACGCGTCGAGATGATCGCCGAGGTGACGAAGCAGTACGGCAACGTGGTCGTGGAGAAGTTCCACGGGCTCACCGTCGACTTCTGCCGCGAGCGGGACATCCCCGTCATCGTGCGCGGTCTGCGGGCGGTCAGCGACTTCGACTACGAGCTGCAGATCGCCCAGATGAACCACCAGCTGGCCGGGGTCGAGACGATGTTCATGGCCACCAACCCGCTGTACTCCTTCCTGTCCTCCAGCCTGGTCAAGGAGATCGCGCAGTACGGCGGGGACGTCTCCGGGCTGGTGCCCGAGCCGGTCCAGCAGCGCCTCATCCGGCGGTTCTCCGAGTCCTGAACGCGTGCGGAGCCGCCCGGTCCCCCGGGCCTCCAGGGACCTCCGAGTTGGGAGAACGCCCGCACGTTGGTAACCTTGCCAATCGACCTTGTACGACGGCGGTGATTGCGCCATGCCTCACGGAAGCAGGAAACACCTGACCCGCATCGATCCCCGAGCCCCGTTCGTGATCGACACGACCACGCTGGGCCGCAGACCGGGATCGATGCGCGAGGATTCCAGGACCGTGCCGGCTCCGGCGGATCTCGGCGTCGAGATGGTCGGTGTCCCCGAGGGCGCCGATATCGAGCTGGACTTCCGGCTCGAGGCGGTGATGGAGGGCGTGCTCGTCTCGGGCACGGCGCGGGCACCTCTCACGGGAGAGTGCGCGCGCTGCCTGGAGCCGGTCACCTCGTCGATCGAGGTGGACTTCCAGGAGCTCTACGTCTACTCCGACACTCGCTCCGGCGAGAGCGCGGGGGAGGACGAGCGCCGTCTCGAGGGAGATCTCATCGATCTCGAGCCGGTGGTCCGGGACGCGATGGTGCTCGCACTGCCGCTGTCCCCGCTGTGCCAGGACGACTGTCCCGGCCTGTGCTCGGAGTGCGGGGTGCGGCTGGCCGACGCCGAGCCGGACCACCACCACGAGGCCGTCGACCCCCGGTGGGCGGCATTGCAGGGCATGTTGGATCAACGACAAGAAGACCAGGAGGGCTGACGTGGCCGTACCTAAGCGTAAGAAGTCGCGCAGCAACACGCGGCACCGTCGCTCGCAGTGGAAGACCCAGGCGCCGACGCTCGTGCGCTGCCCGCAGTGCCGCGACGAGAAGCTGCCGCACACCGCGTGCCCGACCTGCGGCACCTACAACCGCCGCCAGGTCGTCGACGTGGCCTGAGTGACGTTCCGCGGGGGCGGCTCAGCCGCCGCCCCCGGCTCGTCTCGCGATGAAGACTCGCCCGAGGCCGTGGCGGACGCCGGAGACATCCGGCGTGCGCCTCGTTCTCGCGGAACCTTCCTCGGAGGAAGCACCGTGAGTTTCCCGCCCGCCATGGTCCTCGTCATGGGGGCCGCAGCATGAAGACCGACAATTCGGCGTCCGACCGAGGCCCGCTGGTGGAGGCCCTGGGCGTGAGCCCGGACCCGGCGCTCCTCGAACGCGCCCTCACGCACCGCTCCTTCGCCTACGAGAACGGCGGCCTGCCGACCAACGAACGGCTGGAGTTCCTCGGCGACTCGGTGCTCGGCCTGATCGTCACCGACACCCTCTTCCGCAACCATCCCGACCTGCCCGAGGGCCAGCTGGCCAAGCTGCGGGCCGCGGTGGTGAACATGCGGGCGCTGGCCGGCGTGGCACGCACGCTCGGCCTGGGCGCCTACATCCGGCTCGGCCGCGGCGAGGAGGGCACCGGGGGCCGCGACAAGTCCTCGATCCTGGCCGACACCCTCGAGGCGCTGATCGGGGCCGTCTACCTCGACTCGGGCCTGAAGGCGGCCGCCGAGCTGGTCCACCGGCTGTTCGACCCGCTCATCACCCGCTCGGCCAGCCTGGGCGCGGGCCTGGACTGGAAGACGTCCCTGCAGGAGCTGACCGCCACGGAGGAGCTCGGGGTGCCCGAGTACCACGTGGAGGAGAGCGGCCCGGACCACCAGAAGACGTTCCGCGCGGCGGTCGTCGTCGGCGGCACGGAGTACGGCCGCGGCGAGGGGCGCAGCAAGAAGGAGGCCGAGCAGCAGGCGGCCGAGGCCGCCTGGCGGGCCATCCGCGAGTCCTCCGGCACGCAGGACTGACGCGTGCCCGAGCTACCCGAGGTCGAGGTCGTACGGCGGGGCGTGGAGCGCTGGGTCGCCGGCCGTACCGTCCGGACGGCCGAGGTCCTGCACCCGCGGTCGGCGCGCCGCCACGCCGAGGGCCCGGCGGACCTGGCCGCGCGGATGACCGGACGGACCATCGCGGCGGCGCGGCGACGCGGCAAGTACCTCTGGCTGCCGGTCGGCGACGACGAGGCGCTGCTGGCCCATCTCGGCATGAGCGGGCAGCTGATCGTCGATGATCCGGACCGGCCGCCGGAGAAGCACCTGCGCGCCCGGTTCACCTTCACCGACGGGGGACCGGATTTGCGCTTCATCGACCAGCGCACCTTCGGCCACCTGATGCTCACGGCCACGAAGGACGGCATCCCCGAGCCGATCACGCACATCGCCCCGGACCCGCTGGAGGACGCCTTCGACGAGGAGGCGTTCCACCGGGCGCTGCGGCGCCGGCGCACGGGGGTGAAGCGCGCGCTCCTCGACCAGACCCTGATCAGCGGCGTCGGCAACATCTACGCCGACGAGGCGTTGTGGCGCGCCAGGCTGCACTGGGCGCGGCCGACCGAGACGCTGACGCGGGCGGAGGTGACGCGCCTGCTGACGGGCGTCCGCGAGGTGATGACCGCCGCGCTGAAGGCGGGCGGCACCTCCTTCGACAGCCTGTACGTCAACGTGAACGGCGAGAGCGGCTACTTCGAGCGGTCGCTCAACGTCTACGGCCGGCGCGACGAGCCCTGTGCGCGGTGCGGCAGCCCCATCCGCCGCGACGCCTTCATGAACCGCTCCTCCTTCACCTGTCCCACCTGCCAGCCACGCCCCCGCCGCGCCCACTACTGACCCCCGCGGCCGGAGCCGTACGTCCTCGGACGCGCTCTACGATCGGGGGATGGACGAGCACGTGCGGCTGACGGCCTGGGTACGCGGACGGGTCCAGGGCGTCGGCTTCCGGTGGTGGGTGCGCTCCCGCGCTCTGGAACTGGGGCTGCTCGGCTCGGCGAGCAACCTGGTCGACGGCCGGGTCGAGGTGATCGCCGAGGGGCCGAGAAAGGCGTGCGAGGACCTTCTGGATCTCCTCCGGGGCGGAACGACACCGGGACGGGTGACCGGTGTGTCCGAGCGCTGGACCGAGTCGCGCGGCGGCCTTCGAGGCTTCGTCGAACGGTGATCGGTCTGGGAGGTCTGCTAAACTTGTACGGACAGGTTGTTACGGGTCTGTGACATCTGTCTTGACCGGCTTCCCTGCCGGTGCGACCCTAGTTGTTACGCGCACCTCAAGAAGATTCTCGTGCGCGACCATTCCTGCTGGTCACTCAGCGTGGAGGACCCTTAATCATGGCGAAGGCTCTACTCGGCCACGTCGGCGGTCCCGACCCCCGCATGGTTGCGGAGATGCGGCGCCTGCAGCAACGTGTCCGTGACCTGGAGGCCGAGCTCGTACGGCTCCAGTCCGAAAACGACGCGCTTGCCGCTGTTGCTGACAACGAAGTCATGGCGCTCGCTACCAAGGACCGCGAACCGGCACTGACCTGAGGTCAGCGCCGAGCGCGTAAAAGGGACGTCGACAGACGTCCCTTTTTGTTGGCCGCGTACCGCGTTTCCGACCGCATTCGACCGGGCCGCGCCCTTACCACGGCACATCCGGCTGCCGGATACCCGGCTTCGGCGAGTGTCGGCCGGTATCGTGCTGATACGGCCGGGGCGCCGGGGGCCTCCGGCGCGGGTGGTCCACCCGTCGGCGGTGGCAGAAAGGATCGGTGGGCGCTTGTACTTGAAGAGCCTCACGTTGCGGGGTTTCAAGTCCTTCGCGTCCTCGACCACACTGCGCCTCGAGCCGGGGATCACCTGTGTCGTCGGGCCGAACGGCTCGGGCAAGTCCAACGTCGTCGACGCGCTCGCCTGGGTGATGGGCGAGCAGGGCGCCAAGTCGCTGCGCGGCGGGAAGATGGAGGACGTGATCTTCGCGGGCACGTCCTCGCGTCCGCCCCTCGGCCGCGCCGAGGTCGTCCTGACGATCGACAACTCCGACGGCGCGCTGCCCATCGACTACTCCGAGGTCACGATCAGCCGGCTGATGTTCCGGTCGGGCCAGAGCGAGTACTCCATCAACGGCGACCCCTGCCGGCTGCTGGA
Organism: Actinoallomurus rhizosphaericola; assembly: GCF_024055675.1. Lineage (NCBI taxonomy): Bacteria > Bacillati > Actinomycetota > Actinomycetes > Streptosporangiales > Thermomonosporaceae > Actinoallomurus > Actinoallomurus rhizosphaericola. The sequence continues at coordinate 408,091 of NZ_JAMXMW010000001.1, forward strand.
CGTCCAGGAGCTGCTGTCCGACTCCGGCATCGGCCGCGAGATGCACGTCATCATCGGGCAGGGCCAGCTCGACCGGGTCCTGCACTCCGGCCCGGAGGGGCGGCGGGCGGTGATCGAGGAGGCCGCGGGCGTCCTGAAGCACCGCAAGCGCAAGGAGAAGGCCCTGCGCAAGCTCAACGCGATGCAGGCCAACCTGACGCGCGTGCAGGACCTCACCACCGAGCTGCGCCGGCAGCTCAAGCCGCTCGGCAGGCAGGCGGAGATCGCCCGGCGGGCGGCGGTCATCCAGTCCGAGCTGCGGGACGCGCGGCTGCGGCTCCTCGCCGACGACCTGGTCACCCTCACGGCCCGGCTCGAGCAGGAGGCGGCCGACGAGGCGACGATCCGCGAGCGCCGCGCGGCCGTCGAGCAGGCGCTGGCCCAGGCGCAGCAGCGGGAGGCCGCCCTGGAGGCCGAGGCCGCCGAGCAGGCGCCGGTCCTCGCCCGGGTGCAGGACACCTGGTACCAGCTGTCGTCGCTGCGCGAGCGCCTGCGCGGCGTCGGCGAGCTCGCCGCCGAGCGGCACCGCAACGCCGTGGAGGCCCAGGCGGAGGAGCGCCGGGGCCGCGACCCGGAGGACATGGAGCGTGAGGCGGCGGAGATCCGGGCGCAGGAGGAGGTCCTCGGCGCCCGGCTCGAGGCGGCACAGGACCTCCTCGCCGAGGCCGTCGACCGGCGCGCCGCCGCCGAGGCCGCGCTGAAGCAGGAGGAGTATCGCCTGCAGGACGCCGCCCGCGCCGCCGCCGACCGCCGCGAGGGGCTGGCCCGGCTGCGCGGCCGGGTCGAGGCGCTGGGCAGCAAGGTGCAGGCCACGGAGGCGGAGATCGGCCGGCTGGCCGAGGCGCTCGCGGACGCGCGGGAACGCGCGGCGGCGGCCCAGGCCGAGTACGAGTCCCAGGACACCGAGACCGCCGAGGACCCGGAGCTGGCCGCCGAGCACGAGCGCGCCCAGGAGGTCCTGGAGCAGGCCAAGGAGGCCGTCGAGCACGCGCGGGAGGCCGTGGAGGAGCCCCGGCGGCTGCTGAAGGATGTGCGGGACCGCGTGGCCGCCGCTCGCGGCGCCGACCAGGCGGCGCAGAAGGAGGTCACCGCGCTGCAGGCGCGCGTGGAGGCCCTGGACCAGACGATGGGCAGCGCGGCGGACGGCGGGGAGGTCCTGCTCGCCGCCGGCCTCGACGGCGTGCTCGGCACGACCGCGTCCCTGCTGTCGGTCGAGCCGGGCGCCGAGATCGCGATCGCGGCGGCGCTGGGCGCGGCCGCCGAGGCCGTCGCCGTCGCCTCGCTCGACACCGCCGAGGCCGCCCTGACCGTCCTGCGCGCCGAGGACGCCGGGCAGGCCGGTGTCGTCGTCGGCGCCGGACCCGACGGTCACCGCGAGCCGCCCGCCCTCCCGGACGGCGCCCGCCCGGCCGCCGACCTGGTCACCGCCCCGGAGACGCTGCGGCCCGCGATCCGCCACCTGCTGGCGGACGTCGTGATCGTCGAGGACCTGCCCGCCGCGGCCGCGCTCGTACGGTCCCGGCCCGAGCTGCGCGCGGTGACCCGCGACGGGGACCTGCTCGGCGCGCACTGGGCGGTCGGCGGTGGCGGCAAGCGGCAGAGCCTGCTGCAGATGCGGTCCGCCCGCGACGAGGCCGCCGAGCGGCTCGCCGCCGCGGAGGCCAGGGCCGAGGGCACCGCCGTCGCCCTGGAGGAGGCCGTCGCGGCCGAGCAACGGGCCCAGGCCGTGCTGGAGGCCGCCCAGGCGGCGGTCGGCGAGGCCCAGAGCGGCGTGAACCGCGCGCAGGCGGGTCTGGACAAGGTGCGGGCCCGGATGCGGGAGGCGGCCGCCGAGGCCGCCCAGGAGGCCAAGCAGGTGGCTCGGCTGCAGGCCGCCGCCCAGGCCGCCCGGCAGGAGGCCGAGCGCCTGGCCCGGTCCCTGACCGCCGCCGAGGAGGCGCGGGACCGCGACCTGGCCGCGGCGGCGGAGCTGCGCGAGCGCCTGGAGATCGCCGAGGCGGAGCCCCTCGACGAGGACGATCAGGACACCGCGCGCCGCGACGAGCTGAACGACCGGTGCCAGGAGCTGCGGTCGGCCGAGATGGAGGCGCGGCTGAACGTCCGTACCGCCGAGGAGCGGGTCTCGGCCATCGCGGGCCGGGCCGACGCGCTGGAGCGGGCCGCCGACCGCGAGCGCCAGGAGCGCGCCCGCGCCGCCGAGCGCCGCCGCCGCCTCGCCCGCGATGCCCGGGTGGCGCAGGCCGTGGGCGTCGGCGTCCAGCGGGCACTGGCCGGCATCGAGGTCTCGATCGCCGCTGCGGTGGCCGAGCGCGAGACCCACGAGCAGGCGCGCACCGCCCGCGAGGAGGAGCTGAAGGCCGTACGGACCAGCGTGCGCGAGCTCACCGGTGAGCACGAGAAGCTCGTCAACGTCGCGCACGGCAGCGAGGTCGCGCGGGCCGAGCAGCGGCTGCGCCTCCAGCAGTTCGAGGAACGGGCGATGGAGGAGTTCGGGCTGGAGGTGGCCGTGCTCGTCGCCGAGTACGGCCCCGAACAGCCGGTGCCCCCGGCCCCGGACGCCCCGGAGGACGCCGCGCCCGAGCCGTACGACCGGGCCAGGCAGGAGCGGCGCGCCAAGCAGGCCGAGCGCCAGCTGGCCCAGCTCGGCAAGGTCAACCCGCTCGCGCTGGAGGAGTTCGCGGCGCTGGAGGAGCGGCACGCGTTCCTGACCTCACAGCTGGAGGACCTGAAGAAGACCCGCCGGGACCTGCTCACCGTCGTCAAGGAGGTCGACGACCGGGTCCAGCAGGTGTTCGCGTCGGCCTACGAGGACGTCGCGCGGGAGTTCGAGGGCGTCTTCTCCCGGCTGTTCCCGGGCGGGGAGGGGCGGCTGTCGCTGACCGACCCGGAGGACCTGCTCACCACCGGGGTCGAGGTGGAGGCGCGGCCGCCGGGCAAGAAGGTCAAGCGCCTGTCGCTGCTGTCCGGCGGCGAGCGCTCGCTCGTGGCCATCGCGTTCCTCGCCTCGATCTTCAAGGCGCGGCCGTCGCCGTTCTACGTGCTCGACGAGGTCGAGGCCGCCCTGGACGACACCAACACTCAGCGGCTGCTCGGCATCTTCGAGGAACTGCGCGAGTCGTCGCAGCTGATCGTGATCACTCACCAGAAGCGCACGATGGAGGGCGCGGACGCCCTGTACGGCGTCAGCATGCGCGGCGACGGTGTGACCCAGGTCGTCAGCCAGCGCCTCCGGGAGCCCGAGCCGGCCTGACCGATCGATGCCTGAACCGTCCGTACGAGGGCGTGGGTCGGCCTGGGGTGGGATTCTCCGGTCTTGTCGTCGTAAGGCCGGTACGGCAAACAATTTGCAGGTTTTGTACCATCTTGTCCCAAATCGCGCTTGGCTTCGCTAGAGTCACGGCCGTCCCACACGGCGCGATCGACACCCTCGGAAAGGTCACTGTGGACCCTCAGCGTCTCAAAGACAACTTCGCCCAGGTCGGCGGCCACGGCATGGACGTGGCCGAGTACTTCTACGCGGACCTGTTCGAGCGCAACCCGCACTACCGCTCACTGTTCCCGGCGTCGATGAGGCGCCAGCAGGAGGTTCTGCTGGGCGCGCTCAGCCAGATCGTGGCCCTGGTGGACGACCCGGAGCGGCTCATCCCGTACCTGGAGGAACTCGGCCGGGCGCACGCCGGGTTCGGCATCCACGCCGAGCACTACCCCGAGGTCGGCGCCAGCCTCGTCGCGACGCTGAAGTACTTCAGCGGCGACGACTGGACCGCCGAGCTGGAGAAGGACTGGGTCGAGGCGTACGGCGTGGTCTCCGACGTCATGATCAAGGCCGCCGGACAGTAGAACGCCGCGGCGACGGCCCGCCCGGCTTCAGGAGAATGTGTGGATGCTCAACGACTGAAGGACAACTTCGCGCAGGTGGCGCAGCACGGTGACGCCGTGGCGCTGTTCTTCTACTCCGATCTCTTCCTGCGCAACCCGCGGCTGCGGGATATGTTCCCCGTCGGCATGAGCCACCAGCGCGACCGGCTGCTGGCCGCGCTCGGACGGATCGTGTCGCAGGTGGACGACCTTCACAACCTGGTTCCGTTCGTGCAGCAGCTCGGCCGGGACCACCGCAAGTACGGAGTGGAGGCCCTGCACTATCCCGAAGTCGGGGCGAGCCTCGTCACCACCCTCCGCTACTTCTCGGGACACTCGTGGACCGAGGAACTGGCGCGGGACTGGACGGACGCGTACAACCTGGTCTCGAAGGTCATGCTCGACGCCGCCCAGGAGGACGCCTCGGTGCACCCTTCCTGGTGGAATGCCCAGATCGTCGCGCACGAACGCCGGCGCTTCGATCTGGCGGTGTTCCGGGTCCTTCCCGACCGGCCGTTCGCGTTCCAGCCCGGCCAGTCGGTCTCGCTCGAGGTTCCGGCCCGGATGCGGATGTGGCGCTACTACTCGATGGCCAACGCCCCCCGGCCCGACAACACCCTGGACTTCCACGTCCAGCTGATCGACGGCGGTCCGGTCAGCCCGGTCCTCGTCCGGGCGGTCCGCGTCGGCGACTGGATCAAACTGGGCCCGCCGGTCGGCACGATGACCTTCAACGAGCGGTCCGGACGCGACGTGCTGCTCATCGGCGGCAGCACGGGCCTGGCGCCGCTCAAGGCGATCCTCGAGCAGATCGCCGCTCTGCCCAACCCGCCGCGCGTCCACCTCTTCTTCGGCGCGCGGTACCTCGACGGGCTCTACGACCTGGACGATCTGCAGAAGCGGGCGGCCGGGGCGCCGTGGCTCACCGTGATCCCGGCGGTCTCCGACCACGACCCCGGCGCGGCGGCAGAGCACGGCACGCTGCCCGACGTCATCGGGCGGTTCGGGATGTGGCAGAACCATGACGCCTATGTGTGCGGCTCGTCCGGGATGATCGACGCGACCGTCGATCGGCTCCTACAGCTCGGGCTGAGCCAAGACCGCATCCGAATCGACAAGTACGCGGACGCTTAAGAGGAGACGAATGACCTCCCCCGAAATGCACGCCGCTCAGCGCATCACGCCGGCTGAGCTGCAGGCGGTCAACTTCCAGCGCGCTCCGCTCGGCCGCCGGGGATTCGACGAAGATCAGGTGAAGGCGTTCCTGGGCCAGGTCGAGCAGGAGCTGGTCCGGGTCCTGAACGAGAAGGCGGACCTGGAGAACGAGGTCGGCCGTCTTCGTGAGCGCCTCGCCGGCGGCGGTGCCGACGCCGGCACGATCCAGCCCGAGGACGCCCACATCCAGGCCGTGCGGATCCTGTCGAACGCGCAGCAGACCGCGGACCAGTACGTCGCGGACGCGCAGCGGTACAGCCGGGAGATCGCCGAGGAGGCCCGGCGCGGCCGGGACGAGATCCTCGCCGACGCCCGGTCCCGCGCCACCCTCGTCCTGGAGGAGGCGCACCGGCAGGCGTCGTACGCCGCGGAGCAGGTCGCCCCGTCGACCGAGCCCATGTCCGGCGACGAGCGCCGCGACCTCGAACGCGAGATCGCCTACCTGCGGACCTTCAGCGACGTCTACCGCACGCACCTGCGCAGCTACCTGGAGGCGCTGCTGCGCAACGTCGAGGAGTGGGAGAAGTCCGAGCGCGACTCCCTCGCCGGCACCCGCGCGGCGCTTCCCCGGATGAGCTGACAACGGGCCTCCCGCCACGCCGTACGGAAGACTCGGAGAATGTTCTCGTCGCCGATGGGAACGTCGGCGGATGCCCCGGTTCGCCGGGGCGCCTCGGGGATGTTCTCCGAGCCTTCCGCTCAGCACACGCGAGGACGACGTGGCCGGGCGGACGGTGACCGGGTAGGGACGGGAGGGGGAGCCCGTACCTTCTGCGAGACTGGGACACGCTATGGAATACGTCATTCTCGCCATCGCCATCGTCGTGCTCGCCGTCGCGACGGGCGTGTTCTTCCTGGTGCGAGGCGCGCGCGGTGCCGCACCGCCGCCGCGCGCACCGGAAGCGCCGAAGGCGCCGGAGGCACCGCGCGGCGGCACGGCCGTCATCGAGGAAGAGGAGGTCGTCGCGCCGCCCACGCGGGCGCCGACCCCCGAGGCGCCGCCCGCGCCGCCCGAGATCGAGATCCCGCCGCCGTCCGCCGGCCGCCTCATCCGCCTGCGGGCACGGCTGTCCCGATCCCAGAACGCCCTCGGTAAGACCCTTCTCACCCTGTTGTCCCGCGACACGCTCGACGACGACGCGTGGGACGACATCGAGGACACCCTCGTGCAGGCCGACGTCGGCGTCGCGCCCGCCCGGCAGATCGTCGACGACCTGCGGACCAAGGTGAAGGTCTACGGCACCCGCACCCCGGATGAGGTGCGCGGGCTGCTGAAGGACGAGCTCCTCGCCCAGATCGGCAAGGACTGGGATCGTTCGCTGCGGACGCAGCCGCACGGCACCCAGCCCGCGGTGATCCTGGTCGTCGGCGTCAACGGCACCGGCAAGACCACCACCTGTGGCAAGCTCGCACGGGTCCTCGTCGGGGACGGGCGCAGCGTCCTCCTCGGCGCGGCCGACACGTTCCGTGCCGCCGCCGCCGACCAGCTGCAGACCTGGGGCTCCCGGGTCGGCGCCGAGGTGGTGCGCCGGGAGGAGGGCGCCGACCCCGCGAGCGTCGCGTTCGAGGCGGTCAAGAAGGGCATCGAGGACCGCGTCGACACCGTCATCGTCGACACCGCCGGCCGGCTGCACACCAAGACCGGGCTGATGGACGAGCTCGGCAAGGTCAAGCGCGTCGTCGAGAAGCAGGCCGAGGTCGACGAGGTGATCCTCGTCCTGGACGCGACGACCGGGCAGAACGGCCTGCGCCAGGCCCGCGTCTTCGCGGAGGTCGTCAACGTCACCGGCATCGCGCTGACCAAGCTCGACGGAACCGCCAAGGGCGGCATCGTCATCGCGGTCCAGCGGGAGCTCGGCGTCCCGGTCAAGCTCGTCGGCCTCGGTGAGGGTCCCGACGATCTCGCGCCCTTCGACCCCGAGGCCTTCGTCGACGCCATCCTGGGCGGCTGACCGGCCCTTCTTTCGCGACCGGCCGCGGCCGGTCGCGCGGGAACCGATCGGTCGGGGATTCCGGCCGGTCCTGTTCGGACCGGCCGGCCGCCACGGGCGGTCGCCGTCGTCAGGGGCGGTCAGCCCTCATCGAGGGCGTCGGCGACGGCGGTGGTCAGGTCCAGCCGGGCGCCGCCACGGAACTCTCTCCCGAAGGCCCGGGACCCCAGCGACTCACGGGCGCGCGTCTCGCACTGCTGGTGCGAGCAGGCGTGGTACGGCAGCTGGGTCGGCGAGAAACCCAGCTCGTGCCAGACCCGGTCCGCCGCGCCGAGCAGGCGGGCCGCGCGCTCCTGGGCCCCTCCGGCACCCGCGGTCCACGCCAGGACCTCCAGGAACTGGGCGAGCCCCCAACGGTCCTCGATGACGGACCAGGGCGCGGCGACCTGCAGCATCATCGTCTCAGCCCGCCGCCAGTCGCCCTGCTTCCACGCCGCGATCCCGATGGCGAACAACGCGTACGCGCGGAACAACGGCGCGTCCCGGGCGTCGCACAGGGCCATGAGCTCCTCGCCCAGGGCCGCCCCGAGATCCGGATCCCTGGCGACGCAGAACATCGACGCGAGGTAGAGGTTGATCCCGACGGCGTTGAGGTCCCCGGAGTCCCAGTGACGGAGCCGGGCCTGTTCCAGCAGGGCGAGCCCGCGCCGGTCGTCCCCGGCCGACAGCGCGGCGATGCCGGAGACCGTCGTGGCGAACGCGGCGGCCGTGGCGTCCCCCGTCTCCTCGGCGAGGGTCTGGCACTCCTCGATCCGGGCGCCCGCGGCGGGAAGGTCACGCTGGTGCAGGGCGAGCAGGGCGTCGGCCCACAGGGCGGTGAGCCGCGCGCGCCCGGGCTCGGGAACGAGCCGCAGTCCTCGTTCGAGCCAGTGCCGTCCCTCGGTGAGGGCTCCGCCGAGCAGCCAGAACCCCCACAGGGCCGAGGCGACCTCCAGCCCGGCCGGTGCCGAGGCCGGCCGGCCGTAACACGCCTCCATCGCCGCACGCAGGTTCGGCAGTTCGGTCTGCAGCGTGTGGAAACGGTCGAGCTGGTCGGAGGTCATCTGATCGATCCGGCAGCGCTCGACCAGCGACCTGTAGTGGGCGCAGCACCGCCCGCGCAACCGCTTCTCCTCGGTGCCGGTCAGATTCTCGCGGCCGTACGCGCGGATGCTGTCCAGCATGCGGTACCGCGTGCCGATCCGAGAGCACTCGGTGGTCAGGACCGACTTGTCCACCAACCCGGCGATCAGATCGAAGATCTCCTCACGCTCGATCTCCCCGCCGGCGCAGGTCTCCTCGGCGGTGTCGAGATCCACTCCGCCCGGGAAGGTCGCCAGGCGCGCCCACAGGTGGCGCTCGGCGGGGGAGCACAGGCTACGGCTCCAGTCCATCGTGGCGCGAAGTGTCTGCTGGCGGGGCGGCGCGTCACGGTCGCCGCCGGTGAGAACGGCGAAGCGGTCGTCGAGTTCGCCCAGGAGCCGGTCGAGCGGGGTGTTCCTCAGGCGGGTGGCGGCGAGTTCGATCGCCAGCGGGATGCCGTCCAGGCGCTGGGAGATGCGGGCGACGGTGACGGCATTGGCGGAGGTGACGCTGAAACCGGGGCACACGGTGACGGCCCGGTCGGTGAAGAGCCGTACCGCCTCGTTCCGGGCGATCGAGCGGGTCGGCGCGTGCTCGTCGGCGACGGGCAGGGAGGCGATCGGCAGCACCTGTTCGCCGAGCACACCGAGCCGGTGACGGCTGGTGGCCATGATCCGCAGACGCGGGGCGGCCCGGAGCAGCCGATCCACGAGACTCGCGCAGGATTCGAGGAGGTGCTCGCAACCGTCCAGCAGGAGCAGCATCCGCTTGTCGGCGAGGCGGCCGAGGAGGAGCGGCATCGCCTGCCGGTCCATCTCCCGTATCCCCACGGCGGCGGCCACGGTCGGCACGAGGAGGCTGCCCTCCTCGAGCGTGGAGAGTTCCACGATCTGTACTCCGTCGGGGAACCAGCCCCGCACGGACCCCGCGGCACGGAGCGCGAGCCGTGTCTTGCCGACACCGCCGGCACCCGTGAGCGTCAGCAGACGTGTCCGGGGGAGGAGCCGTCTCACCTCGGACAACTCACGGCCGCGGCCGACGAAGCTCGAACGGTCAGTACACCGGCGACTCCTGGCCAGTACGTCCTGAGCAGGCATGTCTTCTCGCGGTAGGGAGGTCGGTGATCGACACGATCATCGCGGCCGGTGCCTGGGCTCGTCGATCGCTCGATGCGGGCCCCGGGCCGGATCGAGCGATGGCCTGGGCGGCTCCCGTACTCGAGATCGGGGAGCCTCTTCGTTGAGTTCTGCGGCCCGCGCCGCGATCCGCGCGCGGGAACTGAAGCCGAGTCTACGCAGTGTCGCTCCGCAGGGTCCGTGCCGTGCCCACCGACGACCCGGCGACCCGGCGGCCGTGCGGCCGTGCGGCTAAGGTGGCAGGAAGACGGTAGCGGAGGTTCCGCCGCCGCGACGCGGGGACGGCCGTCTCAAGACGCCGTTCCGACCGGGAGAAGGTGGTGGCTCGCGAGGTCGCGAGCCTGACACGTGGACGTTACCGACGTTCCCCCGAAGGACCGGCTCGGACCCGGGCGGGTCACCCATGCGCTGTGGGGCGCCGCTCCCTACCCCGCGGTGATGGCCGACACCGACGGCCGGGTGGTCAAGCTCAACGAGGCCGCCGCCTGTCTGTTCCCGCGCGCGGAGCCGGGCGCGACGCTCGCCGCGACGACGCCCCGGTGGCTCGCGGAGGCGAACCGTACGGCGGAAGGGCTCGGTACCGAGGGCGAACCGGCGTGGGGCCGGGTGGGGCGGCGCAGCTTCGAGGCGTACCCGAGCCGCACGCCGGACGGGAACGTGGTGTGGTGGCTGGTCGAGGACACCGCCCGGCGGCTGGCGGAGATCCAGTTGTCCACGGAGCGCGGGCGCACCGCGCTGCTGGCGGACGAGTCCAACGCCCTGCTGTCGACGTTCGATGTCGACCGGTGCATGGAGGTCGCGGTACGGCTGGCGGCCGAGCACCTGGCCGACGCGGCCGTGCTCATGCCGCCCGTTCTGGACCGGCGGCTGCCGGCGGCCTTCGCCGTCCGCGGGGGCGGGGTCTACCGGCGCACGGTGCCGGCCGACCCCGCCGACATGCCCGGTCTGAGCGAGGCGCTGCAGGGCTTCCCGCCGATCCCCTCCCGCTGGATCGACCCCGGCCGGTTGCCGTCGTGGGCCGTGCCGGAGGGCTTCGGCGGACCGGTCGGCGCGGTCGTCGTCACACCGCTGCCCGGGCACGGCATCGCGGAGGGGGCGTTGATCCTCTTGCGCCGCGGCGACGGGCCCGGATTCAGCCGGAACGAGGAGGTCTTCGCCCGGCTGTTCGCGGCACGGGCGGGCGCGGCGCTGTCGGCGGCCCGCGCGTACGCCGAGCGGGCGGAGATCAAGACGATCCTCACGCGCGAGCTGCTGCCGCCCCAGCTGCACCGCGTCCACGGCGTGGACATCGCCGGTGGCTACCGCGCGTCGGTGCGCGGCGAACTGGTGGGCGGTGACTTCTACGACGTCCACCCGGGCGAGGACGAGGAGACCGAGTCCCTCGTCGTCCTCGGCGACGTGTGCGGCAAGGGCCTGGAGGCGGCGATCACCACCTTCAAGATCCGCATCACGTTGCGGGCGCTGCTGCCCATGGCGCGCGACCACCTGCGGACGCTGTCGCTGCTCAACGGGGCGCTGCTCACCACGGAATGGGGCCGGTACGCCACCCTGGTGCTCGCGTCGGCGGTGCGCGCCGGTGACCGGGTGCGGCTGCGGCTGACCAGTGCCGGGCATCCGCCGCCGCTGATCGTGCGACGCGGCGGAGTGGTCGAGGAGGCCGCCACGCGCGGCTCCCTGATCGGGGCCGTATCCGATGTCCACGCGACGACCGCAGGGGTAGAGCTCGCGCCGGGGGAGACGTGCGTGCTCTACACCGACGGCATCACCGAGGCCCGCGGCGGGCCGCTGGGCGACATCATGTTCGGCGAGGAGCGACTGAAGGACGCGCTGTCCGAGTGCGCGGGGATGCCCGCCGAGGCCGTCGTGGAGCGCGTGCAGATGCTCGCGGCGGAATGGGCCGGCGACCGCGACCACGATGACATGGCCGTCGTGGCGATCAGCGCACCGCGCACCGCCCCTCCCGCCGCGACCGAGCGCCGATCAAGCGCACCGCGCACCGGTCCTCCCGTCGCGACCGAGTGCCGATCAAGCGCACCGCGCACCGGTCCTCCCGCCGCGGCCGAGTGCCGATCAGTCGACGAGGAGACCCGACGATGACCGCTTCAACGCCGGACCGTATCCGCACGGACGTCCTCTCCACCCGCCTGTGGGACGCCGTTCGTGAAGGCGACGAGTACGCCGCCGCCGACGTCGTGCTGCCGGCGGTGGACGCCGGCCTGAACGCCGAATCCGCGCTGCTCGACGTGATCGCGCCGGTGCAGGAGAAGGTCGGCGTCGAGTGGGCCGCCAACCGGATCAGCGTCGCCCAGGAGCACACCGCGACGGCCATCAACGACCGCGTCGTCGCGGCCCTCGCGTACCGCGCGTCCGCGCGCATCCGGCCGCGCCGGGGCCGGGTCACGGTCGCGTGCGCCGAGGGGGAGTGGCACGCCCTGCCCGCCCGCCTGCTGGCGGAGACTCTGCGGCTGCGCGGCTGGCAGGTCGACTTCCTGGGCGCCCACGTCCCCGTCCCCAACCTGATCGACCATCTGTACCGCAGGCGCCCCGACGTCGTGGCCCTGTCCTCCTCCATTCCCACCCGCCTGCCCGCCGCGCACAACACGATCACGGCGTGCCAGGCCGCGGGCGTCCCGGTCATGGTCGGCGGGGCGGCGTTCGGGCCCGGCGGCCGCTACGCCACCCGGCTGCGCGCCGACGGCTGGGCGCCGGAGGGCCGTACCGCCGCGCTCCGTCTCGGCGAGATCGTCGCCCGGGCCCACGTCCCGCCGGCGGCTCGCGAGCCCCTGGACGACCTGCCGCACCTGGCCGACCAGGAGTACACCCTGGTCGCCCGCAACGCGAACCGCCTGGTCGCCGCGGTCCTCGCCACGCTGCCGGACCGGTTCCCGGCCATGGCCGACTACAGCGACCGGCAACACCGGCACACCGCCGAGGAACTCGCCTACGTCACCGAGTGTCTCGGCGCCGCTCTTTACCTGGACGACTCGGACCTGTTCACCCGCTTGGTCGCCTGGACCGCCGACATCCTCACCGCCCGCGGCGTCCCGGCGCACTCGCTCGACCCGGCCCTGGACCTGCTGACCGAACAGCTCAAGGACTTCCCCCGCGCCGTCGCCCTGCTGCGCGACGGCCGCGACGCACTCCGAGGTGTGCCTTCCGCCCGGCCGTGAGACGCCGCTGAGATCGCCGGCGCCACCGGTTCACGCGACTGGTGCCCGCGGCGCGCCCGGTGCCCATGGCGCGTGCCGGGTCACCGGCGGCCCGGGCGGGCCCCGGGATGGGGGTCGGGAACCTCTTCGTTGAGTTCCGCGACCCACGCGGCGATCTGCGCGCGGGAGGTGAAGCCGAGCTTGCGCAGGATGCGCTCCACATGCCCTTCCGCGGTCCGCTGGGCGACCACGAGCGTGGCGGCGATCTCCTTGTTGCTCATCCCCTTCGCCACGAGCCGGGCCACCTCCGTCTCCCGGCGGGTCAGCGGTGACAGGGCGCGCTCGGCGGGGACGCCCGGCGCGGTCTCGACCTCGGTCTCCCTGAGGGCGTACGCCGCCGTCTCCGTCGCGGAGAAGCCGCAACCCTCCTGGAAGAGCGCGTCGAACCGAGGGCCGGCGAGCCGGTCCCGTACCGCCGTCTCGTATCGCTCGCGGTACACCGCGAGGTACGCGTACGGGGGCCCGCCCAGCGCGCGCCGGATCCCCCGGAGAGCTCCGAGCAGGCGGGCGGCGCGCTCCGGGTCGCCCTCGTCGGCGGCGATCCAGGCGAGGACCTCCACGCACAGCGACATGCCGAGACGATCGTCGAAGGGCTGTTTCAGGCGGATGGCGTGCTGTTCCAGTTCCGTCGCGCGCTTGAGGTCGCCGCGCCGCCAGACCTCGATCCCGTAGACGGACAGCGCGTAGGAGCGGAACCAGTGGTCCTGTCTGGCCTCGCAGAGCCGCAGGCATTCCTCGAACAGGGCGACGGCCTCCTCCGAACGGCCGAGCAGGGAGTACGCCGTGGCGAGGTACATCGCAGAGTTCGCGACGCCCTTCTCGTGCGCCAGTCCGCGATGGCGGGCCAGTGCGTCCTCCAGGATCGCCACGGCCCCGGTCAGATCGGAGCGGATCAGCGCGGCCAGGCCCGTGACGTATTCGCACTGGGCCAGGACGACCGGCTCGTCCCGGGCGAGGGCCCTGCTCTCCCGGAGCATCGGCTCGGCGGCCGCAAAGTCGCTCTGGAGGACGGCCAGCCGGGCGGACACGCACAGGGCGGCGGCGCGGGCGGCCGGAGGGGCGGAGTCGGCTCCGAGCAGCTTCTCGAGCCACCGTCGTCCCTCGTGGAGGAGGTCGGCCGCGATCCAGTAGAACAGCAGGCCGGAGGCCATGTCGAGGCCGGCGCGGGCCTCTCCGGGCGTGACGAGGCAGTGATCGAGGGCGGCGCGGAGGTTGCCGTGTTCGGTCCGGAGCCGGTTGAACCACGACACCTGGTCGGGTCCGAACCAGTCGTGTTCGGCTCGGGTGATCAGGTCGCGGTAGTGGTCGCGGTGGCGTCGTTGGACTCGGGTGGTGGTGCCGGAGGCGTTGAGGCGTTCTTGGCCGTATTGGCGGATGGTCTCCAGGAGGCGGTAGCGGACGGTGCCGGAGTGTTCTTCGCGGAGGAGGATGGATTTGTCGACGAGTCCGATGACGAGTTCGAGGATGTCGTCGCGGTCGATGCCGTCGCCGGCGCAGACGGTTTCGGCGGCTTCGAGGTCAAGGCCGCCGGAGAAGACGGAGGTGCGTTCCCAGAGGAGGCGTTCGGGTTCGGTGCACAGGCCGTAGCTCCAGTCGATGAGGGCGCGCAGGGTCTGGTGGCGGGGCAGGACCGAGCGGGAGCCGCAGGTCAGGAGGCGGAAGCGGTCGTCGAGGCGGGCGAGGAGCTGGTGGACCGACAGGGCGCGCAGGCGTACGGCGGCCAGTTCGATGGCCAGCGGGAGGCCGTCGAGGCGGTGGCAGATGCGTTCGACGGTGGGGAGGTTGTCCTCGGTGAGGGTGAAGCCGGGCACGACCGCTTCGGCGCGTTCGGCGAACAGCCGCACCGCGTCACCGACGACGACGCCGGAGTGGGAGCCGCCGGCGGCGTGACCGGTCACCGGCAGGCTGGGGACCGAGAGGGTCTGTTCGCCGGCGACGCCGAGGGCCTGGCGGCTGGTGGCGAGGATCCGCAGGCGCGGGCAGGCGCGCAGCAACGCCTCGGCCAGGACCGCGCACTCGCCCACCAGGTGCTCGCAGTTGTCCAGGATGAGCAGAGCCTGGGCGTCCTCGAGGTGGTCGACGAGCACCTGCAGCGGCGGCCGGACCGAACGATCGGGAATCCGCAGGGCCTCGCACACCGCCGGGACCAGCAGGCCCGGATCGTTCAGCGCGGCGAGCTCGACCAGCCACACGCCGTCGGGGAAGGCACGGTGGACGAGGGCGCCCACCCGGGTGGCGAGCCGGGTCTTGCCGACGCCGCCGACCCCGGACAGGGTGACGAGCCGTGACACGGACAGGAGACGTTTGACCTCGGCCACCTCGTGCCGACGCCCAACGAAACTCGTCACCTCGGCCGGGACCCCGTGGATCTGTCCGGGCCGGGTGGTGTCGAAAGCCCCCGTCATAACTTCGCCTCGGGACCGGATCCGGCGCGGCATCGTCGCTCCAGAGGGACGGTCCAGGTCACAGCGTATGTGCGCCCTGCCGGTGAGCCGGCATCCGGGCGCGGTCGCGCCGCCGCGCAGCGGTGCCGGTGGTGCCGGAGTGACGGGAATGGCGCGCAGGCCCGGAGCCGCACCAATTTTTGGCCATTTGCAGTGAGGAAACCGAAACACACCTGAAACACCGGCTCGCAGGGTTTCACACCGCCGAAACACTCATGCCCCGTCGGTGAAACCGCGCTGCTCGAAGCTCCAGATCAGTATCGACCAGAGCAGTAACGATCACCTCACCGAAGGGACGACCGCATGCCGCCGGACGTTCTCAAACTGATGAATTCGGGCGACACCGCCTGGCTGCTCGCGAGTGCAGCCCTCGTGCTTCTGATGACCCCCGGCCTCGCGTTCTTCTACGGTGGCATGGTCCGGTCGAAGAGCGTCCTGAACATGCTGATGATGAACTTCGCCACGATCGGCATCGTCAGCGTCCTGTGGGTCTTCTACGGCTACTCCCTCGCGTTCGCCAAGGACGTGGGGAACCACGGGTTCATCGGCGGCCTGGGCAAGGTGGGCCTCAAGGACACCCTGATCTCCGCCTCCGGCACCTCGCCCGAGCTGGCGTTCGTGGCCTTCCAGCTGATGTTCGCGATCATCACGCCGGCTCTGATCAGCGGCGCGGTCGCCGACCGCGTCAAGTTCGGCGGCTGGTGCGTGTTCGTGGCCATCTGGGCGACGGTCGTCTATTTCCCGGTCGCGCACTGGGTGTTCTTCTTCGGTGACACGACGACCACCAAGGACGGCGGTTTCCTCGCCGACCACATCGGCACCCTCGACTTCGCCGGCGGCACCGCGGTCCACATCAACGCCGGTATGGCCGGACTCGCCCTGGCCCTGGTCGTCGGCAAGCGCGTCGGCTGGCCGAAGGAGCCGATGCGGCCGCACAACGTCCCGTTCGTACTGCTCGGCGCCGGGCTGCTGTGGTTCGGCTGGTTCGGGTTCAACGCAGGCTCCGCGCTGGCGGCCAACGCCCAGGCATCCGTGGCGTTCGTCAACACCCAGGTCGCGACCGCGGCGGCGGCGCTCGGCTGGATCATCACCGAGCGGATCCGGTACGGCAAGCCCACCGCGCTCGGCATGGCCTCCGGCGCCGTCGCCGGCCTCGTCGCGATCACTCCCGCCTGTGCCGCGGTCAACCCGGTGGGCGCCGTCATCCTCGGCGTCATCGCCGGCGCGCTCTGCTCGGTCGCCGTGGGCCTCAAGCACAAGCTCGGCTTCGACGACTCGCTCGACGTCGTCGGCGTGCACGCGGTCGGCGGCGCGGCGGGCGCCCTGCTCATCGGCTTCCTCGCCACCCCGACGGTCACCGGCATCCTCACCCCCGCCAAGGGCGACGGCCCGGCCGGTCTGTTCTACGGCGGAGGGCTGTCCCAGCTCGGAAAGCAGGCGATCGGCGTGGTGCTGGTCGCGGTGTACTCCTTCGTCATCACCTGGATCATCGCCAAGATCCTCGACAAGGTGATGGGCCTGCGGGTCAGCGAGGAGGACGAGGTCTCCGGCATCGACCTCGCCGAGCACGCCGAGAGCGCCTACGAGTTCGGCCCGTCTCACGGGTCCGGTGGCGGATCGGGCATCCTGGCCGCGCTCACCGTCGATCGCTCCAAGGCGGCCGGTGACAATGGATCGGGCGGCGGCAAGACGCCCGTGGACCCGGGCGAGAAGAAGGTGGAGGCGGAGGCATGAAACTCGTCACCGCGGTGATCAAGCCGTTCAAACTGGACGACGTCAAGGCGGCGCTGGAGACCTTCGGCGTACACGGCCTTACGGTCAGCGAGGCCAGCGGGTACGGCCGCCAGCGCGGCCACACCGAGGTCTACCGCGGCGCGGAGTACAAGGTCGACCTCGTACCCAAGCTCCGTGTCGAGGTCCTCGTCGACGACGAGGACGCCGACGACATCGTCGACGTGATCGTCAAGGCGGCTCAGACCGGCAAGATCGGTGACGGCAAGGTCTGGTCGGTCCCGGTCGACACCGTCGTCCGCGTCCGTACCGGGGAGACCGGGCCGGAGGCGCTGTAAGCGTGGCGGATGTGATCGGGGGAACGCACGGCCCGGCGGGCGGGGTCGCCCTGCCGGGCCGTGCCCTCTCCAGGCCGCCGGCGACCGCCGAGGCCCGCGCCGCGCTCGGGGCGGCGCGGGCCGACCGCACCCGCGACCTGGACCGCGACCTGGCCCGCCTGCTCGGCGCCGAGGCCGACGTCGCGCTGGTCGCCGTCGGCAGCCACGGGCGCGAGGAGCTGACCCCGGGCGGCGACCTGGACCTGGTCCTCCTGCACCGGGACCGGTCCGACGTGTCCGCGCTGGCCGACCGCCTCTGGTACCCGATCTGGGACTCCGGGCAGCGTCTCGACCACTCGGTGCGCACTCCCGCGGAGGCGCGGGCCGTCGCCCGCGAGGACATGAAGGCCGCGCTGGGCCTGATCTCCGCCCGGCACATCGCCGGCGACCCGGCCCTCACCCGTGGCCTGCGCGAGGTGGTGCTCGCGGACTGGCGGGCGGACGCGCGGCGGCGGCTGCCGGAGCTGCGCGAGATGGCGAGGTCCCGCTGGAGCCGTTACGGAGAACTGGCCTTCCTGCTGGAACCCGACCTGAAGGAGTCCCACGGCGGGCTGCGCGACGTCCACGCGATCCAGGCGGTCGCGGCGGCCTGGGTGGCACCCGGCCCGACGGACGCGGTCAAGGCGGCGTACGGCCTCCTGCTCGACGTCCGGCACGCGCTCCACCAGCACACCGGCCGCGGAGGCGACCGTCTCGTCCTGCAGGAGCAGGACGCCGTGGCGGCCGCCCTGGGCCTGCTGGACGCGCACGCCCTGCTGCGCGCGATCGCCGAGGCCGCCCGCACGATCACGTACGCCGGCGACCAGGTGTGGCGGACGGTCGCCCGCCTCTCCTCCCCGCCGGGCCGTCCCGTCCGCAGGCCGCTCGCCGACGGCGTCGTCGAGCAGGATGGGGAGGTCGTCCTCGCGCTGGGCGCCGACCCGCGCAGGGACCCCGTACTCGGTCTCCGCGCCGCCGCGGCCGCCGCGCAGGCGGGACTGCCGCTCGCCACGGCGACCGTCGAACGCCTGGCGGAGGAGACGGCACCGCTGCCCGATCCCTGGCCGCCGGACGCCCGCGACGCGCTGGTGACCCTCCTCGGCGCCGGACCGCCCGCGGTCGGGGTCTGGGAGGCGCTCGACCAGGCCGGCCTGATCGTCCGGCTCCTGCCCGACTGGGAACGCGTCCGCAACCGGCCCCAGCGCAACCCCGTGCACACCTACACCGTGGACCGGCACCTCGTCGAGACGGCCGCCCGCGCCGCCGCGCACACCCGCGACGTGGCCCGGCCGGACCTCCTGCTGGTCGGCGCCCTGCTGCACGACATCGGCAAGGGCTGGCCCGGCGACCACTCCCGTACGGGCGCGGTCATGGCACGGGACCTCGGCCGGCGCCTCGGCTTCGACGCGGCCGACGTACGGGCGCTGGAGTCGATCGTCCGCCACCATCTCCTGCTGCCGGAGACCGCGACCCGCCGCGACCTCGACGACCCGGTCACGATCGAGACGGTGGCCCAGACCGTCGGGGACCCCGTCGTGCTCGAGACGCTCGCCGCCCTCGCCATCGCGGACGGGCAGGCGACCGGCCCGGCGGCGTGGGGCGCGTGGAAGGCCCGCCTGGTCGCGGAACTGGCCCGCCGCGTCGCCGCCGTGCTCGCCGGAGCGCCGCCGCCCGTCGCACCCGACCCCGCCCCCGAGCAACTGGCCCTCGCCCGCCACGGCGGCGGCGCCGTACGGGTCGCCGGGTCGCGGATCACGGTGGTCGCGCCCGACCGCCCCGGCCTGCTCTGGCAGGCGGCCGGCGTGCTCGCCCTGCACCGCCTCGCCGTCCGCGGGGCCCGTACGGCGTCCTGGGCCACAGCCGCCGGCGCGGAGGCCGCCAGAGCGACCGGCCGCCCGGAGCCCGACGCGGCGAGCGGCCGTGCGGAGGCCGATGGAGCGGGCGGTCGCGGCGAAGCCGGCGGAGTCGACGGTCGTACGGAGGCCGGCGGAGTGGACGGTCGCGGCGAAGCCGGCGGAGTGGACGGTGGTACGGAGGCCGGCGGAGCGCGCGGACCGGCGGGTCGTGCGGAGACCGGCAGGGCGGGCGGCCGCGCGGAGCAGGGGGATACGGCCGTGCTCGAGTTCCTCGCGGTCCCCGAGTACGGCTCCGGCCCCGACCCCGCCGCGCTCGAGGCCGACCTCCGTCGCGTCCTCGCCGGGCGGCTCGACGTCGCGGCCCGGCTGGAGCGCCGCGCCCGGTCGTACCGGCCTCGTAAGGGCGTCCCGGTGCCTCCACCGCGCGTCATCCTCCTCGACGACGCCTCGGACACCGCCACCGTCATGGAGGTGCGCGCCCACGACCGGCCCGGCCTGCTCTGGCGCATCGGGCACGCCCTCGGCTCCTGCGGCGTGCAGGTGCGCGCCGCCCGGGTGGAGACGCTCGGCGCCGAGGCCGTCGACGTCTTCTACGTCGTGGACGACGAGGGGCGTCCGCTCTCCGACCGGGCCCTGCGGGAGACGATCCGCGAGGCCGTCCTCGAGGTGGTCCGTTGAGTCGCTGACCACAGGATGAAGATCCACGGAACTGGCCGTGCGGCCCATTGACGGTGCCCGCGGTCCGGGTGAGGCTCCAGGGGGTCCAAGATCCCCAGGAGGTCTGCGTGCCCAACGCTTCACTCATCCGCGCGGCGGTGCCGGTTCTCACCCTCGCCCTCGCCGGGGCCGCCGTGACACCCGCCGGAGCCGTGACACCCGCCGGGGCCGCGGCGACGCCCGCCGGCACGGCCGGCGCACTCGCCGTCGACCGCGGCCACGACCGCACGATCACCTTCCGTACCCGCCACGACGGCGAGGTGCTCGCCGCCGTCACCGCGGCGGCCCCGGGCGTCTCCTGGGCCGTCAAGGGCCGTGAGTCGGCCGTTCTGTCGCTGTTCGTCGACGGCCGGTACGCCACCGACGACGTGGTTCCCGCAGCCTTCCCGATCACGCGGGAGTTCGCCCTCGGCCGCCTGCGGGCCGGCCGCCACACGCTGCGGCTCCGGCTGGCCGCCGACCGGTCGCCGGGCCGGAGCGTACGGGTGAGCGGCCTGGCGTTCCGTACGGTCGCGGCCGGGTCGCCGGCGTACACCGACCTGGCGCACGCGCCCGTGCTGTACGGCCGCAACGGCACCGGCGGCACCTCGACCGGTCCCTTCCAGAACGCCGCGACCGACACGCCCCTGGTCGCCTGGCACGAGGACGTTCCCGCCGCGACGCCGGGGCACCGCCTGCTCACGTACTCCTACATCTGGAGCAACGAGGACGGCGGCACGTCCACCCCGCAGCTCATGGCGCGCTGGGGCCGGACCACCGACATCGAGTGGATCTACCAGGTCGAGGTGGACGCGCAGGGCAGGCGGGTGCCCGGCACCGCCGTCTTCCAGGCGCCGAACCACGTCACGCAGCAGTTCGCCGGCACCTACGAGGGCGATCACCCGCTGCTGCAGACCTGCACGCTGAACAACAACATCTGCGACAAGGTCGACGACCCGATGCGGTTCTCGCTGTCGACGGCGCAGGTCCTCGACGCGACCACGGAGGCCCGTGAACAGATCATGGACCGCAATCCGTGGACGTACTGGGTGGCGGCGGCGGAGGCGCGCCGCGAGGGGCGGGTGGCGGCGGATCCGCCGACGACCTCCCAGACCCTGATCGCCGACCCGCGCGACTACCTCTACCTCGTCGTCCGCAAGCAGACCCTCGACCCGCCGAACGGCACCGACTGGGTCGGGCTGTCCATCGGCGTACGGCTCAAGGGCGACTCGACCCTGTACCGCTCGGATCACCTGTTCCCCGACCGGTCCATCAACCGGGATCTGCCCGCGGCGACGACGGTGCAGCTCCCGCCCGGGACGACGCCGTCGGACGTGGCCGAGATCGTCGGCATCCGGGTGCCCGCCACGGCGAAGGACACCGGCGCGACGATCAAGGTTCAGGCGATCAACCGGGCGTTCTTCCTCGGCCGGAACGACCTGCCCGGCGCGTCGTTCGTCTCCGGTCCCACGCCCGCGACGCTCACCCCGGACCAGCCGACCGCCGTTCTGTACGACGCCGTGAACTCCGCCCGCTGACGCGCGCCGCCGGGGAGGGCGGGCCGGCCCTCCCCGGCGGCGGTGTCTCAGAAGGGGTCGGTGAGCTCGCCGAGCTTGGAGGTGAGCCGGAGGTTCTCCGAGTAGTCGACCGGAACGGTGATCACCGAGACGGTGTCCTCCTCCAGGGCCTGGCGCAGCGTCGGCAGGAGGGCGTCCGCGGACTCGACGCGGTAGCCGCGCGCCCCGAAGCTCTCGGCGTACTTCACGAAGTCCGGGTTGCCGAACTCGACGTTCGAGTCGTGGCCCATCTCCAGGTCCATCTTCCACTCGATCAGCCCGTACGCCCGGTCCTCCCAGATCAGCACGGTGATCGGGAGCTTCTCGCGGACGGCCGTCTCCAGCTCCTGGGAGTTCATCAGGAACGCCCCGTCGCCGGTGGCGGCAAGGACGTGCCGGTTCGGGTAGGCGAGCTTGGCCGCGAGGGCGCCCGGGACCGCGAAGCCCATCGACGACAGGCCGTTGGAGACGAGCAGCGTGTTGGGCTCGTACGTCGGGTACATCCGCGCCATCCACATCTTCACGGCGCCGGTGTCGGCCAGGACGATGTCCTTGCGGCCCATCGCCTCGCGGATGTCGGTGACGATCCGGCGCGGCGACATCGGGAACCGGTCCTCGTGGCGGCCGCGTTCGAGCTCCTCGTGGAGCATCCGCCGGATCTTCTCGCCGGTGCCGCGGGCGTCGAAGCGGCGGCGTACGGCGTCGGTGAGCGCGCGCAGTGAGTTGCGGATGTCGCCCTGGATGCCGACCGTGACGGGGTAGTGGTCGTCGACCTCGGCCGGGAACCGGTGAATGTGGATGATCTTCTTGTCGGCGTGCGGATTGATCTTGACCGGGTCGAACTCCTGCAGCTCGTACCCGACGCAGATCAGCACGTCGGCCTCGTCGAAACCGAAGTTGACGTAGTCGTGGCGCATGAAGCCGACCGCGCCCAGCGCGTGGTCGTGGTCGTCGGGGAAGACGCCCTTGCCGTTGAAGGTCGTCGCCACCGGGATCCCGAGCCGTTCGGACATGCGGATCAGCTCGTGGCTCGCGCGGTTCCGGGTCGCGCCATGGCCGGCCAGGATGATCGGCTGCCGGGACATCGCGATGACGTCGGCGGCGCGGGCCACCTGGGACGCCGAGGGCTCCTCCGGGCGCACGATGTTGATCGGCAGCGGCTTGAGGGACGGGTCGACCTCGGCCGACTCGACGTCCTCGGGGATCGCCAGGTACACCGCGCCGGGCCGTTCCGTCTGCGCCACCTTGAACGCCTTGCGCACCATCTCCGGCAGGGCCTCCGGCGTCGGCGCCATGTCGGCCCACTTGGTGATCGGCCGGAACAGGGAGACGAGGTCGATGATCTGGTGCGACTCCTTGTAGATGCGGTCCAGGCCGACCTGCGCGGAGATGGCGACGACCGGGGTGCTGTTGGTGGTCGCGTCGGCGACCCCGAGCTGCAGGTTGATCGCGCCCGGTCCGAGGGTCGCGGACGCGACGCCCGGACGGCCGGTCAGCCGCCCGTACATCTCCGCCATGAACGCGGCGCCCTGCTCGTGGCGTACGAGGACGTATCGGATCGAGGATTCGTTCAGAGCGTCGACGAAGTGGATGTTCTCCTCACCCGGAATGCCGAAGACGTACTCGACGCCCTCCGCCTCCAGGCAGCGGACCAGGAGCCGGGCGGCCTCCACCTGCGAGTCCATGCGGACTTCCTCCCCTTTTCACCGGCATGTTCACCTATCTGGGCCAAGTGCGGCGCTCGGATCGGCATTCCGGGATGTGGCCGATCACACTCTCGGACCGGCGGGGAAGGTCCGGCGGGCCGCCGGGGGCCTCTGGCAGGACCGCGAACGTCGTGTCAGAGTGATCGGTGGCGGTCGGCACCCGGGGGCCGCCGAGCGGATAGTGTTGAGGGTCGATCCCCGAAGCACCCTAGGACTGGTCCAGACACGTGTTCGAGACGCTTTCCGACCGGCTGACTACGGTCTTCTCCTCGCTGCGCAGCAAGGGCAAGCTGTCCGAGGCCGACATCAACGCGACCGCGCGCGAGATCCGCGTCGCCCTGCTCGAGGCCGACGTGGCGCTGCCGGTCGTCAAGGACTTCATCGCGCAGATCAAAGAGCGGGCCCGCGGCTCGGAGGTCTCGCAGGCGCTGAACCCGGCCCAGCAGGTCGTCAAGATCGTCAACGAGGAGCTCGTCAACATCCTCGGCGGCGAGACGCGCCGCGTGCGGTTCGCCAAGACCCCGCCGACCGTGATCATGCTGGCGGGTCTGCAGGGCTCCGGTAAGACCACCCTCGCCGGCAAGCTCGCGCGCTGGCTCAAGAGCGAGGGGCACGCGCCCCTGCTCGTCGCCGCCGACCTCCAGCGGCCCAACGCCGTCCAGCAGCTGCAGGTGCTCGGCGAGCGGGCGGGCACCGCGGTGTACGCCCCGGAGCCCGGCAACGGCGTCGGCGACCCGGTCGAGGTCTCACGCCGGTCGATCGAGCACGCCCGCCACGCCCAGCACGACGTGGTCATCATCGACACCGCGGGCCGCCTCGGCATCGACGAGGACATGATGCGCCAGGCGGCCGACATCCGCGACGCGGTCCGCCCCGACGAGATCCTGTTCGTCGTCGACGCGATGATCGGTCAGGACGCCGTGGTCACCGCGCAGGCGTTCCTCGACGGTGTCGGCTTCGACGGCGTGGTGCTGACCAAGCTCGACGGCGACGCCCGTGGTGGCGCGGCCCTCTCGGTCCGGCACATCACCGGCCGGCCGATCATGTTCGCCTCCACCGGTGAGAAGCTCGAGGACTTCGACGTCTTCCACCCGGACCGCATGGCGGGCCGGATCCTCGACATGGGTGACATCCTCACCCTGATCGAGCAGGCCGAGAAGGCGTTCGACGCCGAGCAGGCCGAGAAGATGACCTCGAAGTTCGCTTCGGGGGAGGACTTCAGCCTCGAGGACTTCCTCGAGCAGATGCAGATGATCCGCAAGCTCGGCCCGATCAAGAACCTCCTCGGCATGATGCCGGGCATGGGGCAGATGCGGCAGCAGATCGACCAGATCGACGACCGCGACCTCGACCGGATCGGCGGCATCATCAACTCGATGACGCCCGAGGAGCGGCAGAACCCCAAGATCATCAACGGTTCGCGGCGGGCGCGCATCGCGCGCGGCTCCGGCGTAAGCGTCACCGAGGTCAACAACCTCGTCACCCGGTTCTTCGACGCGCAGAAGATGATGCGCCAGGTGGCCGGCGGCATGGGCATCCCCGGCATGCCGGGCACGCGGCGCAAGCAGGCCAAGGCGGCCGCCAAGAAGGGCAAGGGCAAGCAGCGCAGCGGCGACCCGCGCAAGCGCGCCCAGGAGGCGGCGGGCAAGAAGACGCAGCGCGCCGACGGCGCGCCCCAGGGCCTCCCGCCGGGCCTCGGCGGAGGGCTGCCGGGCCAGCTGCCCCCCGGTTTCCAGATGCCCGACCTGTCGAAGCTCCAGGGCAAGAAGAAGTAATCGCCGCGAGCGTGCGGCCTCCCGGGTCCTCGGAAGGCCGCACGTACGGTGCCCGGTGGATGGTCGTACGCCTGTGACCGGCGGAAGGCTGCGGGTACGGTGCCCGGCGTATGGCCGCACGTGCGTGCCCGGCGGGCAGGTCAGTCGCGGCCGGGTTCGCCGTCGACGCGTCGCCAGATGCCCAGCGGGTTCCCGTCGCGCAGTTCGGCGGGCAGCAGTTCCGCGGGCGCGTCCTGGTAGCTGACGGGGCGCAGGAAGCGTTCGATCGCCAGGGTCCCGACCGATGTGGTGGCCGGCGCGGACGTGGCGGGGAACGGCCCGCCGTGCACGACCGCGTGCCCGACCTCGACGCCCGTCGGCCAGCCGTTGAACACGACCCGCCCGGCGATCAGCTCCAGCAGCGGCAGCAGCTCGGCGGCCTGCCCGTGATCCTCCGGCGTCGCGTGCACGGTCGCGGTGAGCTGGCCCTCGAGAGCCTCGGCGATCTGCAGCAGCTGGGCCTGGTCCCGTACCCGTACGACGATCGACGCGGCGCCGAAGACCTCGTCCTGGAGCGAGCCATCGGCCAGGAAGGCGTCCCCGTCGGTGACGAACAGCGCGGCGCGCCCGCCGCAGGCGATCGTCGCGTCGTCGCCGCCGCGCGCCACCGCGGTCACCGCGTCCGTGCCCTCCAGCCGCCGGACCCCGTCGTCGTACGCCTGCCGGATGCCCGCGTTCAGCATCGGCGCCGCCGCCGTCTCCCCGAGCGCCGCGGCCGCCGACGCGACGAACGCGTCCAGCCCGTCGCCCTCGACCGCGAAGACCAGGCCGGGGCTCGTGCACAGCTGGCCGGCCCCGGTGGTCAGGGAGGCGACGTACGCCGGGCCGAGCTCCCCGGCCTTCTCCCGGAGCGCGCCGGGCAGCAGGAACACCGGGTTCACGCTGGACATCTCCGCGTACACCGGGATCGGCACGGGACGCGCCGCCGCGGCCGCCACCAGCGCCAGGCCGCCCTGCCGGGAGCCGGTGAAGCCGACGGCCCGGATCCGCGGGTCGGTGACCAGCGCCACGCCGAGCTCCCGGCCTCCGTGCAGCAGCGAGAAGGTGCCCTCCGGCAGACCGTGCGCGGCGACCGCCGCCCTGATCGCCCGGCCGACCAGCTCCGAGGTGCCCGGGTGCGCCGGGTGCGCCTTGACGACCACCGGAGCGCCCGCGGCCAGCGCCGACGCCGTGTCACCGCCGGCGACGGAGAAGGCCAGCGGGAAGTTGCTCGCCGCGAACACCGCCACCGGGCCCAGCGGGATCCGCCGCTGCCGCAGGTCCGGCCGGGGCAGCGGGGTCCGGTCCGGAACGGCCGGGTCGACGCGGGCGCCGAGCCAGCCGCCGTCCCGTACGACCCGCCCGAACAGCCGCAGCTGGTTCGTGGTCCGCGCGAGCTCGCCCTTGACCCGGGCCTCCGGGATGCCGGTCTCGGCGGTGACCCGGGCGATCAGCTCCGCGCCGAGCGCGTCGATCCGGTCGGCGATCCCCTCCAGGAACGCGGCACGGGTCTCCTGATCGGTGTTCCGGTACGTGCCGAACGCGTCCCACGCCAGGGCGGCGGCACGGTCGACGTCGGCCGCCACGCCGAAACGGTACGCCGGGCCGAGCCGCTCGCCGGTCCGCGGATCGACCGCGTGGAACTCCTCGCCCGACCCTCGTACGTCCCGCGCGCCGATCAGTTGATCTCCGGTCAGAGCGGACGTCGTGTCATGTACGGTCATCGGCTGAAGCTCACTTTCATCGCAAAAAGGTAGCCAACTCCATCGTTGCGTACCCTTATTCCTGAGCCGCCCACATGGCGGGCCGTGCGCCCGTCATCGGGCGATCGCCGACCGTGACGCGCGGGGGGCTGATCGATTGCCACTTCTCCGTCATCGTCTGGCAGAATGACATGCTGGAAAACCGGACCGTGTGGGGCCCTCTCTCACCTGCGCGCCGGTGTCCACCCGAGCGGCGGTTCCGGTCCCCACCCGGGGCTGATCCACTCATCCATTTCGAATCTGGAGAACACCACACCCGTGGCAGTCAAGATCAAGCTCAAGCGTCTGGGGAAGATCCGGGCTCCGTACTACCGGATCGTCGTCGCCGACTCCCGCACCAAGCGTGACGGGCGTGCGATCGAGGAGGTCGGCAAGTACCACCCGAAGGAGGAGCCCTCGCTCATCGAGGTCGACTCCGAGCGGGTGCAGTACTGGCTGGGCGTGGGCGCCCAGCCGACCGAGCCGGTCCTGTCGATCCTGAAGATCACCGGCGACTGGCAGAAGTTCAAGGGCGAGCCGGGCGCGGAGGGCACGCTGAAGGTCGCCCAGCCCAAGCCCGACAAGCAGGAGGTCTTCCAGGCCGCCGTCAAGGAGACCCTGGACGACGCCGAGGGCAAGGCGACGACGCCCAAGTCCAAGAAGAAGGCCGAGCCGAAGAAGGCCAAGAGCGAGGCGGAGGAGTCGGCGTCGGCCGAGGAGACCTCCGAAGCCAAGAGCGAGGCCTAAGGTGCTCGAGGAGGCGCTCGAGCATCTGGTCCGCGGAATCGTGGAGCACCCGGACGACGTCCGGGTGCGTGCCCGCCGGCTTCGCAACGGCAGGGTTCTCGAGGTGCGCGTGCACCCCGACGACCTTGGCAAGGTCATCGGCCGGAACGGCCGCACGGCCAAGGCCCTGCGCACGGTGATCGGTGCCCTCGCGGGCGGCCGGTACATCCGCGTCGACCTCCTCGACCTCAACGAGGCCCGATAGTGCTCGCGGTCGACATCCTCCGCGAGATCGGCGCGACCGCCGGCGGAGCGGCTTGATGCTGCTCGCCGTCGGCCGTATCGGCCGGGCCCACGGGGTCCGCGGCGAGGTGAGCGTCGACATGAGCACCGATGACCCCGGCACGCGTTTCGCGCCGGGGTCATCGCTCATCACCGACCCGGCGCGCCTCGGGCCGCTGACCATCGAGTCCGTACGCCCGCACGCCGGCCGTCTCCTCGTACGCTTCGCCGGCGTCGAGGACCGGACGGCCGCGGAGACGCTGCGCGGCACTCTTCTGCTGGTCGACTCCGCGGACATCGCGCCCAGCACCGACCCGGACGAGTTCCACGACCAGGAGCTCATCGGTCTCGTCGCGGTGACGCCCGACGGGACCGAGGTGGGCGAGGTCGTGGACGTCGAGCATCTCGGCCAGGATCTCCTGGTCGTCCGGCGGCCCGGCGGTGACGCGCTCATACCCTTCGTGCGCGCCCTCGTTCCCGAGGTCGACGTGCCCGGGGGGCGGATCGTCGTCGACCCCCCGCCCGGCCTGCTCGAATGACGCCCGCCCCGGGCGCTCGCCACTCCGCGTCGCCCGGCGGCCGACGGCCACCCGGCCCGATGCCCACGGGCCGGACGGCGTCCCCCGCCTGGACGGACCGTACGGCCCCGGCGCCATCGACGGTCCGTACGGGCAGACTTGATGAAGGACACACGGAGCGCCCATGAGACTCGACATCGTCACGATCTTCCCCGAGTACTTCGCGCCGCTCGACGTCTCCCTCCTGGGCAAGGCGCGACGGCGCGGCGACGTCGACGTCCACGTACACGATCTTCGCGGCTGGGCGCACGACCGTCACCGGACCGTCGACGACACCCCGTACGGCGGCGGCCCCGGCATGGTGATGAAACCGGAGCCGTGGGGTGAGGCCCTGGACGCCGTCGTACCCCCTCCGTCGAGCGCGCGTCTCGTCGTCCCCACGCCGAGTGGACGCCCCTTCACCCAGGAACTCGCCGTGGAGTACGCCGCGGAGCCCTGGCTCGTCTTCGCGTGCGGGCGCTACGAGGGCATCGACGCCCGCGTCATCGAGGACGCCCGGGAGCGGATGCCGGTCGACGAGGTCAGCATCGGCGACTACGTCCTGGCCGGTGGCGAGGTGGCCGTCCTCGTGATGGTGGAGGCGGTCAGCCGCCTGCTGCCCGGCGTGCTGGGCAACGCCGACTCGGTGACCGACGACTCCTTCGCGCCCGGCCGGATGGAGGCCCTGCTCGAAGGACCCGTGTACACCAAGCCGGCGACCTGGCGCGGGCGCGACGTCCCCGAGGTGCTGATGTCCGGGAACCACGCCGTGATCGCCCGCTGGCGGCGTGATCAGGCGCTGCGGCGCACCGCCGCCAGGCGGCCCGAGCTGATCGGCCGGAACGCGCTGGACGAGGCCGACCGACGGGCCCTCGCGGAGGCCGGTTTTCCGGTTGACGCCGAACGTATGGCACACTGAGACGTCACCCCGGTGTTCGACGCTGGGCGTGTCCAGACTTCCAGAAGATCCCATCGCGCGTCGGCGTCCCTGGCCGCGCGCGTTTCACCACGAGGAACCGCAGTCATGCACACCCTGATCCAGGAGATCGAGAAGGCCGCGATGCGGTCTGACGTACCGGACTTTCGCCCGGGTGACACGCTCAAGGTTCACGTGCGCGTGACCGAGGGCAACCGAAGCCGCATCCAGATCTTCCAGGGTGTGGTGATCCGGCGCCAGGGCGGCGGTGCCCGGGAGACGTTCACCGTCCGCAAGGTGAGCTACGGCGTCGGCGTCGAGCGGACGTTCCCGCTCAACAGCCCGTCCATCGACAAGATCGAGGTCGTCACGCGCGGTGACGTGCGGCGCGCCAAGCTCTACTACCTCCGCGAGCTGCGCGGCAAGGCCGCCCGCATCAAGGAGAAGCGCGACAACTGAGCGGGTTTCGTCCCGCTGCCGGCCCCGGCCCGTCGATCGACGGTCGGGGCCTTCTTGTCGCCACGGCGGAGATTTCCACGGACGCGGCGGGCGACACGCTGACGTTGGCCGCCACCGAGGCTCACGGGCATTAGGCTTCCCCTGATGACTGACGACGAGCAGGGCCTGCGCGAGCCCGCGGCCACCGCCGGTGACACGCGCCACGACGCTTCGCAGAACGGCCGGGAGGGCGCGCGCTCCGACGACCGGGAGGCGGGGGATCCGCGATCGGCGGCCGAGACGGCCGGCGAGCCGGGATCGTCCGAGCCGGCCGGATCGTCCCGCCCGGCGGCGTCATCCGGGCCTGCGGGACCGGACGAGCCCTCGGACGGCGAGGCGTCCGGTGACGGCAAGCGCTCCCGGAAGAAGAAGCAGGGCTCCTTCTGGAAGGAGCTGCCGATCCTGATCGGGGTCGCCCTCGCTCTCGCCATGGTCATCAAGGCGTTCGCGGTCCAGGCGTTCTACATCCCGTCGCAGTCGATGGAGAACACCCTCAAGGTCGGCGACCGGGTCCTGGTCAACAAGATCGTGTACCACACGCGCGACATCAAGCGCGGTGACGTCGTCGTCTTCAACGGCCTGGACTCCTGGGACCCGGAGGTCCGGTATTCCAAGCCGAGCAACCCGGTGACGAAGGTCCTGCACGCCATCGGGAGCGCCTTCGGGGTCGTTCCGGGGGAGAAGGACTACATCAAGCGGGTCATCGGCGTGCCCGGCGACCACGTGGCCTGCTGCGACGCCCAGGGCCGCGTCACCGTCAACGG
Organism: Actinoallomurus rhizosphaericola; assembly: GCF_024055675.1. Taxonomy (NCBI): domain Bacteria; kingdom Bacillati; phylum Actinomycetota; class Actinomycetes; order Streptosporangiales; family Thermomonosporaceae; genus Actinoallomurus; species Actinoallomurus rhizosphaericola. The sequence goes on from NZ_JAMXMW010000001.1 coordinate 438,224, forward strand.
TCATCCGCTCGAAGAGACGGGCTACCTCTACACCGATCCGGTCACCCACGAGCAGAACAAGCCGTCCGACACCAAGTTCAAGATCACCGTGCCTGCGGGCCGGCTCTGGGTGATGGGCGACCACCGGGAGGTGTCCTACGACTCCCGCGGGCACCTGGGCGACCCCGGCGGCGGCACGATCCCCGAGAATCGCGTCGTCGGACGAGCGTTCATCGTCGTCTGGCCCGTCACCCGCATCAAGCTGCTGTCGATTCCCAAGACGTTCGGCCAGCCGGGGCTGGCGCTCGCCGACGGCGCACTGCCCGCGGTTCCGCTGGCGATGGGTTTCGCCGGTGCGCTGCCGGTGACGCTGCTGCGCAGGCGCCGTCGCCGTGGCGGCTCGCTCCCCGGCGGACGCCGGCGCCTCCGGCGCGCCGGCCCGAGAACGTCCTAGTGAGTGACCGGTCGCGCCGAGCGCCCACCGTGCGCGGAGTTCCGCCCCGGCCGGGCCTTTCCGCGACGTACCCTGCCTGATGTGTACATCGATGTCCGAGCCCACCGCCCTCGTGGTCTCACCCCGCGACGGGACGTCGGCATGTACGCCTACGAGCGAGTGGTGGAACGCTGCGGTCTCGGGCCGGTGGCCGGGGTCGACGAGGCCGGCCGGGGTGCCTGCGCCGGGCCGCTGGTCGTGGCCGCCGTGATCCTCGCGCCGGAGCGTCGCCGCCGCATCGAGGGGCTGGCCGATTCCAAGCTGCTCACCGCCGCGCGCCGGGAGCGTCTGTACGAAGAGATCACGGCCACGGCCGTGGCGTGGCACGCCCTCATCGTGCCGCGTGAGGAGATCGACCGGGTGGGCCTGCACCGGTGCAACGTCGCCGGAATGCGACGGGCGCTCGCGGCGTTGAGCGTCGAGCCCGGTTACGTCCTGACGGACGGGTTCCGCGTGCCGGGCCTCTGCGCCCCCGGGCTTCCGGTGCCCAAGGGCGATCGGGTGGCGGCGTGCGTCGCCGCGGCGTCGATCGTCGCCAAGGTGACCCGGGATCGGATCATGATGGAGTTGCACGAGCGTTATCCGATGTACGGCTTCGGCGTTCACAAGGGCTACGTCACTCGTGCCCACGCCGCGGCGTTGGAGGAGTATGGACCTTGTCCTGAACATCGGCTCTCCTTCGTCAACGTGGCCCGGGTGGCCGTGGCGGAGCCGGGACCGGAAATCGATGCCTCAGACGCTGGGGAGATCGATTGGGAGGCGTCACACTATGAGGACACCGCCGACCAGGCGGACGTCGCCTGAGCCGCGGTTCGGGGAGGGAACGCGAGTATGAGCGCAGAAGACCTCGAGAAGTACGAGACCGAGATGGAGCTCCAGCTCTACCGGGAATACCGCGATGTGGTCGGCCTCTTCACGTACGTCGTCGAGACCGAGCGTCGCTTCTATCTCACCAACACCGTTGATCTGCAGGTGCGCAGCACGGACAACGGCGAGACCTTCTTCGAGGTGACGATGCAGGACGCGTGGGTCTGGGACATGTACCGCCCTGCGCGCTTCGTCAAGAATGTTCGGGTTGTGACCTTCAAGGACGTGAACATCGAGGAGCTTGCCAAGAGCGACCTGGAACTGCCCAACGGCTGACACGGCGCCGCAGGCGGGCGGCACACCTGTGCCGCCCGCCCCGCACGACCACCTCCCGGCCATCGCACGATCACCTATCGCCGGCCCTGGCCGATCAGCGACCGAGGTCGCCCACGACCGCCTATCGCCGGTCCCGTCCGATCCCCGACCGAGGTCGCGCACGATCACCTATCGCCGGTCCCGTCCGATCGGCGACCGCCGTCGAGCACGACCACCTATCCCCGGTCCCGCACCGATCGGCAGTTCCGTACGACCATCAACGCCCGTCTCGGCCGATCACCGACCGCCGTCGAGCACGAGCACCGATCGGCTGTCCCGTGTGATCATCCACCGGTTGTCCCATCTGACCGCCTCCGGCCATCGGTCCGCCGGCATCCGCTCAGCGGTCCGGGGAGCGGCGGCGCAGCCTCCACCCTTTCGCGCATCGCTCGACGAATCCGGCCGCCGACAGAGCGCCCAGACCGGCGAGCGCGGTGTCGAGATCGACGCCGGCCGCCACCGCGATCCGTGCCGTACCCGCCCCGCCGCGCCCGGGGATCGCCTCCAGGACGTCTCTGGTCACCGGGTCGAGCCGGTCTCGATCGAGAACGGGCCCCCGCCGCTCCGGCGCGAGGTCGTCACCGATGAGACCGACCAGGTCGAGGACCTCCGCGGTGTCGGTGACACAGACGGCCTCGCCCCACTCCCGCAACAGGACATGGCATCCGGCGGACGCCGCCGAGGTCACCGGCCCGGGCACCACCATCACGGCGCGACGGAGGTCGCGGGCGTGCCGTGCCGTGCTGATCGCTCCGCTCCGGCGTGCCGCCTCCACCACCACGGTGCCGCGGGTCAGCGCCGCGATCGTCCGGTTGCGCACCAGGAAGCGGCCGCGGGTCGGTGGAGCACCGGGCGGCAGCTCACTGACCAGGAGCCCGTAACGAGCGATCTCCGCGAACAAGCCGGCGTGGGAACTCGGATACGTCACATCGAACCCGCACGCGAACACGGCCACGGTCAGGCCGTCCGCCGCGAGCACCCCCCGATGCGACGCCGCGTCGATGCCGAACGCGCCCCCGGACACGACCGTCCATCCCCGCTCGGCCAGCTCGGCGCCCATCTCGGCGGCGACATTGATCCCATAGGACGTGGCGGACCGGGAGCCCACGATCGCCACCGACCGCAGACAGCCGAACCGCAGATCCTGATCACCGCGCACCCACAGCGCGTACGGTCGGCGGTCACCGAGGTCATCGAGCTGGGACGGCCATTCCGCGTCTCCCGGGCAGATGAGCCGTCCCCCCAGCGCGTCGCATTCGGCGAGGAGACGCTCCGGGTCGGCGTCGGGCAACCGGGCCCGCCAGGCGGCGAACCGCCGGGCCGCACCGTCCTTGCCGGAACCGGCCGAACCGGTGCCCGGCGGCGAGCCCGAGCGGACGACGTCCAGCGCACCGATCGCGCCCTCCTTACCGATGAGACGCCCTAAGAGCTCGTCACCGGGCTCGGCGATGCGGGTCAGGAGCGCGCGGGCGAGCCGTTCCTCCGCTGAGATCATGGTGCCTCCTCTGGGGGCGAATGAGGATGCGTCCCTCTGACGAGGGGGAGCGTGCGACTCCCGGAGGGGCGAGGGGAACGCGTCCGGCGAGGGGATGCGGCGCCCTCTGGGCAGGGGGAGCGCGGCCTTTCGACGGATTCTCTAGACGGCTGTTCAGCGCCCCTGCCACAGCCCGAACGCCTCATCGACCTCCATTTCGGTCGGTGCGTCCTTTCCGGTGAGGTCCGCGAGGGTCCACGCGACCCGCACGACACGGTCGAGGCCGCGCGCGCTGAGCCGCCCATCGGCCAATGGCCCGTCGAGCGCCGCGAGCGCCCGATGCGGTGGTGCGAACCGGCGCCGGAGCTCCCGGCCGGGAACGTCCGCGTTGGTGTGCCAGGGGAGGTCGGCCAGCCGTCTGCGGGCCCGGTCGCGAGCGACCAGCACCCGCTCGGCGACCGTCGCGCTCGACTCGGCCAGCTGCAGGTCGTATCGCAGCTCCGCACGGGTCACCTCTTTCAGCTCTGATTTCAGGTCGATCCGGTCGAGCAGCGGTCCCGACAGCCGGCCGAGGTACCGCTCTCGCATCGTCGGCGGGCACTTGCAGTCGCGCGTCTTGGCGGCCGCGCACGGGCAGCGATTCGCCGCCAGCAGCAGCGTGAACCGAGCCGGGAAACGGGCCGTCGCCCCGGACCGGGCGATGACCACCTCCCCCTCCTCCAGTGGCTGGCGTAAGGCATCCAGCACTCCGGCCGCGAATTCGGGGCTCTCGTCCAGAAAGAGAACACCTCGGTGCGCGAGTGACACCGCCCCCGGTTGGATGAGCCGGTTGCTGCCTCCGCCGACCAGAGCGGCCCGCGACGCCGTGTGGTGCGGGGCACAGAAGGGCGGATGGGTGATCAGAGGCTGGCCCGTCGGAAGACCGCCCGCCACGGAGTGGATCGCGGTCACCTCCAGGGCGGAGTCATGGTCGAGCTCCGGCAGCAGGGTGGGCAGGCGCTCGGCCAGCATGGTCTTCCCGCATCCGGGTGGACCGGTGAGCAGGAGATGGTGGCCACCGGCGGCGCTGACCTCGAGCACCTTGCGTGCGTCGGCCTGACCGCGCACGTCGGCCAGGTCCAGATCACCGCGCCGCGCCCGCGAACGAGCCGCCAGGCCGTTGAATCGCGATGGCGTCGCATTCTCCTCGGCGGGATCGTCCTCCATCTCCTCCGGAAGCGGCTGGTCACGGAGCCGCGCCACCAGGGCCCGCAGTGAACGAACCCCGATGATCCGCACGCCGGGCACGAGTGACGCCTCGGCGAGGTTCGCCTTGGGCACGACGACGGTCTCGGCACCCGCGTCGGCGGCGGCGAGCACCGCGGGCAGCACTCCCGCCACGGGACGAACCCGGCCGTCGAGCCCCAGCTCGCCGACCATCACCGTCCCCGCGCAGGCGTCGGCGGGGAACGCGTCCTCCGCGCCCAGCAGAGCCACCGCGATGGCGAGGTCGAAACCGCTGCCGCGTTTCGGCATGCTCGCGGGAAACAGGCTGACCGTGACGTGCCGGTTGGGCCACTGCTCGCCGCTGTTGAGGATCGCCGCCCGGACACGGCTGCGCGCCTCATTGAGCGCGGTGTCGGGCAGGCCCACGAGGTGCAGACCCGGGACGCCGCTGGTGATCGCGGCCTCGACGTCGACGAGTGCCCCGTCGACGCCCAGCAGGGAGACGGCACGGGTTCGGGCCAGTGCCATCGTCAGCACACCCCCTTCAGATGGTCGACGGTGAAGCGGCCGGGCCCGTCGGCGAGCAGGCCGATGACATCGATGCGGGCGGTGACATGGCCGACGCCGTGGGCGGCCAGCCAGCGGCCCGCCAGGCGCCGTAGTCGCGCGGCCTTGGCGGGCGTCACCGCCTCGACGGGCGTGCCGAAGGCGATGCTGGAGCGGGTCTTGACCTCGCAGACCACCAGCTCGGCGCCGTCGCGGGCCACGATGTCCAGCTCGCCCTCGCCGCAGCGCCAGTTGCGATCGAGGATCCGCCAGCCGAGCCGGGCCAGGCGCTCGGCGGCGGCCTGCTCGCCCTGCCTGCCGAGCGCGTCCTTCGCCTGCATGTGCTCACCTCCGACGTCGACAGTGCCGGAGCGCGCCCCGACCGTGTCGACCGAATCTGGTTCTGTGGATAAGTGGCGCGGCGGTGCGGTCACTTGATTCGCCGTTCCGGGTCGCGCAGGGTGTCCTCCGTACGGTGGGTCGTTGAGTCGGCGCCCGCGTCCGATGCGAGGCCGCTTCGCGACCCCGGCGGCGACGAGTCCCCGAGGGAGCGCCATGGGAGCGAACGAGCAGACCGGCGTGACGCCCGCCGACCGGCCCCGATCGGGCGTCGCCGAGTCGCCCGGTACGGGAAGAGATGGCGAACCGGCCGAGCAGCAGTCCCCGGCCGGCCCCGCCGAGAACCTCCCCGCGGAGGAGTCCCTCGGGGAGATCGACGCCGACGGCGGTGAGGCGGCGAGCGCGGAGAATGGCGAGGCGGTGAGCGCGGAGGACGGCGCGGCGTTCGGGGCGGTGCTCGCCGGGTTCGAGCGCCACCTGCGGGCCGAACGCGGTCTGTCCGGTCATACCGTGCGGGCCTACCTGGGCGATATCGCCGATCTCCTGGCGCATGCCCACCGGATGGGCCTGGGAGACCTCGCGGGCCTCGATGTCCGGATGCTCCGTGCCTGGCTGGCCGCGCAGCATGCCCTGGGCAGGTCGCGGGCGACGCTGGCCCGCCGGACGGCCTCCGCGCGAGTGTTCACGGCCTACGCCCACCGCCGCGGGTTGCTGCCGACCGATCCCGGGGCGTTGCTGGGCATACCGAAGCAGGGAAGGACCCTGCCGAGGGTGCTGCGGCAGGACGAGGCCGCCGCACTGCTCGAACGGGCGCCGGCCCGAAGAGCGGGCGACGCGGACGAGGGCGCTCCCGTCGCGGGCACGGAAGAGGACGCTCCCGTCGCGGGCATGGATGGCGATACCGACGCCGTCGCGCTCCGCGACCAGGCCGTGTTCGAACTGCTGTACGGCTCCGGAATCCGGATCGGGGAGTTGTGCGGTCTGGACGTCGACGACATCGACGCCGCGCGCCGTACGATCCGGGTGATCGGCAAGGGGAACAAGGAGCGGACGGTCCCGATGAGCGCGCCCGCCGCCCGGGCGGTCGAGGCGTGGCTGGTCCGGGGCCGCCCCGCCCTCGTGCACGAGCGCAGCGGCCCGGCGCTGTTCCTCGGTGCCCGTGGGGGCAGGGTGCATCCCACGGTCGTCCGTCGCGCCCTGCATGACCGGCTCGCGGAACTCGGGCTGCCCGACATGGGCCCGCACGGCCTTCGGCACAGCGCGGCCACCCATCTCCTCGAAGGAGGCGCGGACCTGCGCAGTGTCCAGGAGATCCTCGGGCACTCCTCCTTGGCGACGACGCAGATCTACACCCACGTCTCGGCGGAACGGCTGAGGGCCGCCTACCGGCAGGCCCATCCGAGGGCATGACGCCGCCTCCCACTCCCGAGCGACCGCACCGGATCGCTACCCGCTTCTCCCGATGAGCGATGGCTGTACGGATCGCTCGGTGAACGTCCCGGTCACGCCGTGGCTCATGGCTCCTCGATCGGTTCGCAGCCGGGATCACCGGGTCTTCGGCCCGTGCCGGTCTCGGTCGTCCGGCTGCTCTCCGCGCGATCTCCCGCAAGGCGATCGTCGGCGATCTGACCAGGTGGCGGTGCCGTCTCCGTAGTGGCGCTCGCTGATCCGGCCGCAGGCGTCATCACGGTGGCCGCGGGCGCGCGGAGGGTGGCCCGGATGGAGACCCGGCGCGGTCACCGGGACGAGTGGTCGTCTGGGCGCGGGTCCGGTGGTCGTGGCGGCGCGGGCGGGTGGGGATCCGGCTCATCCGGCGGCGGGTGTGGAACCCGAAGAGAGCGAGCCCCGCTGCTGCCGTGATGGCGACGGGGTCGACGATCGCACCGATCCCGGTCGTCGCGCCGACCGGTCGCATCGCCGGGGCCGTGCCGACCCCAGTCCTCGCCGGGGCCGTGCCGACCGGAGCCCTCGACGAGGGTGGGTCGTCCGGCGATGAGGCGGGCGGCCGCGCGATCGGCCGGCGAACCGGATGGCGTTCGGCCTGCTGGGCGGGGCCGGTCGGCGTGCGCGGGCTTCGTCCTTCCCCGCCGGTCACGGTGGCGTTCGGCCAGGAGTGCCACCAGGGGAGAAGACGCACGGGGCCGAGACCGAGGAGCGAGAGCGGGTCGAGGTAGGAGTCCCCCCGCAACAGGCCCCAATGCAGGCAACTCTCCTGCCCACAGTGACCGAGCATCGCCTCCACCACGCCGATCCGGGTGCCCGCGACGACGGTCTGCCCCGTGCGGACGACCGGCCGTACGGGGAGATAGGTCGTGCGCAGAGTGCCGTGGCTGATGGTGATCACACCGCGTCCGGCCAGGTCGCGGGCGAAGGTGACGCGCCCCGCGCCGGCGGCGAAGACCGGTCGGCCGGGAGGCGCGGCGAGGTCGACTCCCCGGTGCCCGGACTCCCACGGATGAGCGGGCGGGTCGAAGCGGCGCAGCACGGGCGTGGGCGGGCGTAACGGCCACTGCCAGCGCGCCTCGCCGGGCCCAGGGGGAACGGCCGGCGTGGCCATCCGGACTGGTGTGGCCGTCGAAGCACCAGTGACTTCTGCGGCCTGCGTGATCCTCACGGCGGCGGGGACATTCGCGGCCAGTGGGACTTCAGCGGCAGTGGGGTTCACCACAGCGATCGCGACCCGCGCGGTGGGTGAGACCGGCGGGGCCTGCGCGGTGTTCGCGGCGTCGGCGGCTCGCACGGCCGTTGTGACCGCGGGAGCCGTCATGACGTGCAAGGTCGTCGCGATCGGCGCGGAGACCGGGAGTGGTGCGGCCATCGCGAACGGTGCCGTGGTGAGCAGGAGCGTTGCGGGCAGGACCATGGGACACAGCATGCTCGCGCCCTTCGCGCCCGGGGCAGGGCCCGGATCGAAGCTGTGGAAAACCCCGGGTTCGAGGCGCGGAGTCCACGGCGGGGTGAGCCGCCGGTACACTTGCCTCAACGGTCGTATGACCGAATTCACGCGTCCGCCGGCCACCGATCCGTTGGTGGGGCGGCCCTCTCGGTCCATGACACGCGTCATGGCTGGGGCGCGCACGGACGCAGAACAACCGGGACGTGGCCCAGAGAACGACTGGGCCGGACAGGAGGACCACGGGCATGGCACCCGTCGTCACCATGAAGCAGCTGCTCGAGAGCGGCGTCCACTTCGGGCACCAGACCCGCCGGTGGAACCCGAAGATGAAGCGTTTCATCTTCACCGAGCGCAACGGCATCTACATCATCGACCTGCAGCAGTCGCTGTCCTACATCGACCGCGCCTTCGACTTCATCAAGGAGACGGTCGCCCACGGCGGCACGATCCTGTTCGTCGGCACGAAGAAGCAGGCGCAGGAGTCGATCGCGGAGCAGGCGCAGCGCGTCGGCATGCCGTTCGTCAACCAGCGCTGGCTGGGCGGCATGCTCACCAACTTCTCCACGGTGCACAAGCGCCTGACGCGTCTGAAGGAGCTCGAGGAGCTCGACTACGACGACGTCGCCGGCTCGGGTCTGACGAAGAAGGAGCTTCTCATGCGCAAGCGTGAGAAGGACAAGCTCGAGCGCACCCTGGGCGGTATCCGCGACATGGCCCGCGTGCCGAGCGCGGTGTGGGTCTGCGACACCAAGAAGGAGCACATCGCCGTCAACGAGGCCCGCAAGCTGGGCATCCCGGTGGTGGCGATCCTCGACACGAACTGCGACCCGGACGAGGTCGACTACCCGATTCCGGGCAACGACGACGCCATCCGCAGCGTCAGCCTGCTGACCCGCGTGGTCGCGGACGCCGTGGCCGACGGCCTGATGGCCCGCGCCGGCGCCGCCCCGTCGGGCGAGGAGAAGCCCGCCGCCGTGGGCGCGGAGGAGCCGCTGCCCGAGTGGGAGCGCGAGCTGCTGGAGAGCAAGGGCGAGTCGGGCGAGGCGGCCGAGGCCGCTCCGCAGGCGCTGGCCGAGGCCCCGCAGGCCGAGGTCCCGCAGGCCGAGGTCGCGCAGGCCGCCGAGGCTCCGGAGGCCGCGCCGGCCGAGCAGCCGGAGACCGGCTCGGAATCCTGACGGCCCACGACCGACGACGAGAGAGACAAGACCACAATGGCGAACTTCACCGCCGCCGACGTCAAGAAGCTCCGGGACCTCACGGGTTCCGGGATGATGGCCTGTAAGAAGGCGCTCGAAGAGGCCGAGGGCGACTTCGACAAGGCGGTCGAGCTGCTGCGTCTCAAGGGTGCGAAGGACGTCGGCAAGCGCGCCGAGCGCACCGCCGCGAACGGCCTGGTCGCCGAGCACTTCAACGGCTCCGGCGACGGCGCGATCCTCGAGCTCAACTGCGAGACCGACTTCGTCGCCAAGAACGAGGGGTTCATCGCCCTGGCCAACCAGATCGTCGAGTTCGCCGCGCAGAGCGACGCGGCCGACCGCGACGCCCTGCTGGCCGCCGAGATCGAGCCGGGCAAGACCGTTCAGCAGCTGATCGACGAGAACAGCGCCAAGATCGGTGAGAAGCTCGAGCTGGGCCGTTTCGCCCACTTCAAGGGCGCTTACGTCGCCAGCTACCTGCACAAGTCCGACCCGTCGCTGCCGCCGGCGACCGGCGTGCTGGTCGAGCTCGACACCGAGGCCCCCGAGGTGGCCAAGGAGATCGCGCAGCAGATCGCGGCGATGTCTCCGAAGTACCTCACCAACGACGACGTCCCGGCCGACGTCGTCGCCAAGGAGCGGGCGCTCGCCGAGCAGATCACCCGCGACGAGGGCAAGCCCGAGCAGGCGATCCCGAAGATCGTCGAGGGCCGGGTGAAGGCCTACTTCAAGGACTTCGTCCTGGTCGAGCAGCCGTTCGTGAAGGACCCGAAGAAGACGGTCGGCAAGGTCCTCCAGGACGCCGGGGTGAACGTCCAGCGCTTCGCCCGGTTCCGGGTCGGTCAGCTCTGACGATCCGCCCCGAGGACCCCAGCCGCTGAGAGACAACGAAGGAGCCGCCGCCGTGCAGGACAGTAAGACCACCGACACGACGGCGGCTCCGTCGTCTCATCATGGCTGGAAGCGGGTGCTGCTGAAGCTCTCCGGCGAGGCCTTCGCCGGTGGCGAGGCGCTCGGCATCGACCCCGCGGTCGTACGCCACATCGCCGAGGCGATCGCGGAGGTCGTACGCGAGGGCGTGCAGGTCGCCGTCGTCTGCGGCGGCGGCAACATGTTCCGCGGCGCGCAGATGTCCGCGCAGGGCATGGACCGCGCCCGCAGCGACTACATGGGCATGCTCGGCACCGTGATCAACTGTCTGGCGCTCCAGGACTTCCTGGAGAACAAGCTCGGCCTGGACACGCGGGTGCAGACGGCGATCACGATGGGCCAGGTCGCGGAGCCGTACATCCCGCGCAGGGCCATCCGTCACCTCGAGAAGGGGCGGGTGGTCATCTTCGGTGCCGGCCTCGGCCAGCCGTTCTTCTCCACCGACACGGCCGCGGCGCAGCGGGCGCTGGAGATCAATGCCGACGCCGTGCTGAAGGGCACCCAGGTCGACGGCGTGTACGACTCCGACCCGAAGAAGAATCCGGACGCCTTCCGGTTCGACCGGCTGGAGTACGGCGAGGTCCTCCAGCGCGGTCTGAAGGTCATGGACGCCACCGCGATCAGCCTCTGCATGGACAACGGCCTGCCCATCGTGGTCTTCGACCTGATGGGCCAGGGCAATATCGTGCGGGCCGTCCGCGGTGAGAAGATCGGCACATTGGTAAGTCCGGCGGAGAGCTGAAACGGGAGCCGAAGGTGATCGACGAGATCCTCCTCGAGGCCGAGGACAAGATGGAGAAGGCCGTCACGGTCGCCAAGGATGACTTCAACGGCATCCGTACCGGTCGCGTGACGCCTGCGATGTTCAACAAGATCACGGCGGATTACTACGGGACGCCGACGCCGATCAACCAGCTGGCGTCCTTCACGCTGCCCGAGGCCCGCATGGTGATCGTGCAGCCGTACGACGCGTCGTCGCTGTCCGCGATCGAGAAGGCCATTCGCGAGAGCGACCTCGGTGTCAACCCGGGCAATGACGGGAAGATCATCCGTGTGGTGTTCCCGGAGCTGTCCGAGGAGCGCCGCAAGGAGTTCATCAAGGTGGCCGGGCACAAGGCGGAGGACGCGCGGGTCTCGATCCGCAACATCCGCCGCCACGCCAAGGACGCCCTCGACAAGCTCGCCAAGGCCGGCGACGCGGGCGAGGACGACGTGCGGCGGGCGGAGAAGGAGCTGGACGACTTCACGCACAAGCACGTCGCCAAGATCGACGAGCTGCTCGAGCACAAGAAAGCCGAGCTTCTCGAGGTCTAGTGGGACTCGAGCAGGCCCCCACGCCCGTCCCGGAGATCCCGGAGGTACAGGCGGAAACGGGCAAGAAGCGTAGACCAGGCCGGAACCTCCCCATCGCGGTCGGGGTCGGCCTGGGCCTCGGCGCCGTCGTCCTGGTGTCGCTGTACACCATCAAGGAGATCTTCCTCGGCGTCGTCGTGGTCTTCCTCGGCGTCGCCGCGTGGGAGCTCATCCGCGCCTTCGGGACGCGGAGCATCCGCATCTCGCCGGTCCCGCTCATGGCGGGCGGGCTGGCGATGCTCGTCTGCACCTACGTCTGGGGGACGACCGCGCTGGTCGCGACGTTCGCCCTCACGGTGCTGGCGATCCTTCTGTGGCGGCTGGCGGGCGGCCAGGAGGGGTACGTACGGGACGCGACGGCGAGCGTGTTCGCCGCCGCGTACGTCCCGTTCCTCGCGGGGTTCGTGGTCCTCATGCTCCACGCGGACGACGGCCCGAACCGCATCATCGTCTTCATCGCGGTCACGATCGCCAGCGACATCGGCGGCTTCTTCGCGGGCTCCTTCCTGGGCTCGCACAAGATGGCCCCCGCGATCAGCCCGAAGAAGACGTGGGAGGGGTTCACCGGCTCCTCGCTGACGTGCATGGTGGTCGGTGGCCTGCTGCTGCCCTGGCTGCTGGACGGCGCCTGGTGGCAGGGCGTCATCGTCGGCGCCGCCGCCGTCTGCTCCGCCACGCTCGGCGACCTCATCGAGTCGATGATCAAGAGGGACCTCGGCATCAAGGACATGGGGACCCTGCTGCCCGAGCACGGCGGCGTCATGGACCGCCTTGACTCGCTGCTCGCCACCGTGCCGGTCGTCTGGCTGCTCTTCCAGGCGTTCGTCCCCGCCTGAGCCCTCTTCTCGAATCCTCCGGCCACCTCCACCGTCGTGGACGGTGGCCGGGGACGGGTGCCGCCCGCCCCGCCGCCGTCGTACCGTTGCCGTCGTCTCGTACGGCCTGGCCGTCGATGTTCCCGCGCGCCCCCGTCGTACGGCCTCCACCGTCTCGGACGGCCCGGTCGTCGAACCCATCCCGCCACCGTCGTACGGTCCGGCCGCCGGCGTCTCGCCCGGGCGGCCGTCGTACGGTCGCGGCGGTCAGTCCTCGCCGACGATCCAGCTGCGGCCCTTTCTGGCCAGCCGTTCGATCAACGCGTCCGGGCCCTCGTCCTTACCGAACTGCCGCTCCGCCTCGGTGATCGGCACCAGCCACAGCCACTGCACCGGGTCGCCGCCGAACGAGAATCCCTTCATGTCCGGGGCGGCCGGGCCCGCCAGCCGGCCCGGGTCGTCGAGCAGCAGCACGCCCTCCCAGTTCGAGCCGAGCGGGAAGGTCTTCGCCTCGTGGTACCACTTCACGTTGTCCCCCGCGGCGAAGGACGTCACCGCGCGCCACGGGTACTGGGCCAGCCAGGGGAAGATGCTGCCCGCCCGCTGACTGGGCAGGGTCGTGGCCACGGCGAGCTCGATACGGGCGTGATCGCCGACGTTGTCCTCGTACAACTCCACGGTGGGCATCCGCTGGCAGCTCATGCCCACGGTGCTCAGCACCCGGTAGGACCGGTCGTCCAGGGCCGGTCGTTCCGACACTCCGACGACGGGGTGCTCGCCACCGCCCGATCCGCTCCCCGGCCGGGCGCGCCACTGCCGGCCGACGTCGTGCCAGTAGTAGCCGCCCGGTCCGAGACGGCCGAGCAGGTGCCCCAGGACCGACTGCTGGAACCCCTCCCAGGCGCCGGCCCCGCTCCGCCACTCCCAGAACGCCTGCGCCTGCAGGATGCGCGGGCCCAGGTCCTCGATCTCATCGTCCAACGCGAACGCGAACGGGCTCTGCCCGAGCGCCTCACGGCTGTAGCCGGGCAGCCCGCGGTCCATGTCCGACCAACCGGGGATCACGCAGAGCGGCTGCCCGTCCTCCAGGACCGCCGCACCGTCGCCCTCCTCGAACCAGACGATCTCCAGCGACCGCGGATCCGGCGCCGGCCGCCCCTTCGGGTGCTTGGTGTGATTCGACGGCATGGCGGGCACCAGGCCCGCGTTCAGCCGCGCGAGATCGGGGTGGGGAGACGCGTCCTGATGGTTGGCGATCCAGGCCGCGGCCACGGTATGCCCGTCGCTGCGGCGGAGGTACGCCGCCGTCGCGATGTGGTCGGACTCGACTTCGAGGACACGGCTTCCGTAGGGGCTGGTGTCACTGATCAGGACACGCGTCTCCTGCGGCGTTCTGCGCAATACCGGCATAGACGGGACTGTAGTGAGTGTGCGGCCCCCGGAGCGGCATTGACAGCGGCATTGACCTTCAAGGTCGTCCGGGGTGGAGGTCGGGCGGCGGCGTACGAAGCGCTGCCCGGCGTCTGCCACACTGGAACGGACATGCCCGCTCAGCTCACCTTCGCCGCTCCGCGCCGGGCGAAGCCACCGCGCCATCTCGCCGATCTGTCCTGGGACGAGCGGCGTGAGGCCGTCGGGGCGCTCGGCGAAAAGCCCTTCCGCGCCGACCAGCTCTCGCGTCACTACTTCGGCCGGCTCGCCGACGATCCGGCCGACATGACCGACCTGCCGGCCCCGGTCCGGGATCGTCTCGTCACCGAGCTGATGCCGCCCCTGCTCACGTCGGTGCGGGATCTGACCTGTGACGACGGCGCCACCCGCAAGACGCTGTGGAAGGCGTTCGACGGCACGTTCGTCGAGTCCGTCCTCATGCGCTACCCCGACCGGGTGACCATGTGCGTCTCCTCCCAGGCCGGCTGCGGGATGAACTGCCCGTTCTGCGCGACCGGTCAGGCCGGTCTCACGCGGAACCTGTCGACCGCCGAGATCGTCGAGCAGGTCGTCGCGGGCGCCCGGGCGCTCGACCGCGGTGAGATCAGCGGTGGCCGGGGCCGGGTGAGCAACATCGTCTTCATGGGCATGGGCGAGCCGCTCGCCAACTTCTCCACCATCGTCCGGGCGATCCACCGGTTCAGCGACCCGAGCCCGCGCGGGCTGGGCATCTCCCAGCGCAACATCACGGTCTCCACGGTCGGACTGGTCCCGAAGATCCACCAGCTCGCCGACCTGGACCTCAAGGTGCGTCTCGCGGTCTCGCTGCACGCGCCGGACGACGAGTTGCGCGACGAGCTCGTGCCGATCAACACCCGCTGGAAGGTCGCGGAGGTCCTCGACGCCGCCTGGACGTACGCGGACCGCACCCGGCGCCGGATCTCGATCGAGTACGCCCTCATCCGGGACATCAACGACCAGGCATGGCGGGCCGACCTGCTCGGGCGGCTCATCAAGAACCACCCGGTGCACGTCAACCTGATCCCGCTCAACCCCACGCCCGGATCGAAGTGGACCGCGTCGCGCCCGTCGGACCAGACGGAGTTCGTCCGTCGGCTGGAGGCCCACGGCGTTCCCGTCACCGTACGCGACACGCGCGGTCAGGAGATCGACGGCGCCTGCGGCCAGCTCGCCGCCAAGACCGTCGAGTAGCCGCCGACCGCCCGGCGGGTCTACGGCGTCGACCGGCGCCGGGCGGAGCGGCTCAGTGCGGCCGCTCGGTGGCGGGTATCGCGGCCAGCAGTCGCCTGGCCTCCGCGGCGAACTCGGCGTCGACCAGCAACTCGTACCGGTCGGCGACCACCGCGCTCGTCGACGCGAACGCCTGGCGGCGCAGCCCGTGCGCGACCCCGGCGAACACCGCACCGAAGATCGCGCCAAGGATGATCGCCGAGACCACCGCGCCGGCGTGCCAGGGGCTGACGATCCAGAACACCAGCCCGATCAGCAGACCGACCCAGGCACCGGAACTCGCGCCGGCCGCCAATGCCTTGCCGACCGTCCAGCGGCCGAGCACCCGCTCTTCCAGCCGTAGCCCGCAGCCGACGATGGTGACGTGCTCCACCGGGAAGTTCCGGTCCGCCAGGATGTCCACGGAGCGCTGTGCCGCCGCGTGGCTCGAGTAGTCGCCGAGCACCACCTTGTTCGGCCCGGCGAGATTTCCAGCCGTCATCTCTAGTCCCCCCGATCCATGTGACGACCTACCTGTCAGATATTCCGCCGACCGCACGTCGCACACCCTTTTTCCGGTTTGCGATGGGTCGTCGATCCGCGTTTCAGGGAGAATGCGGCCATGCCGGACTTCCCGCTCGCTGCCCGCGGCTACCACCGTCATCAAGTGGACGCGTTCGTCGCCCGGATCGAGGGCACCCTCGGCCGTGCGCAGCTGTTCGCGCCGCCGGTCACCGCGGCCGAGGTCGGCGAGGTGCGGTTCGCGATCGTCCTGCGCGGCTACCGGGTCCAGGCGGTCGACAAGAGGCTCGAGGAGTACCTGCGGGAGCTGGAGGTCAGGGAGAACGGCGAGGGGCGGCGGCTGTCCGCGGCCGAGGCGGACCGGCTGATCGGGCTCGTCCGCAACGTACGATTCGTCACCACCCGGCTGAACGAGGGGTACGACGAGCGCGAGGTCGACGACTTCCTGGACCGGCTGATCGCCGACCTGCGCGGGCGCAGGCCCCGGTCGGCCGACGTGCGGGCCGCGCGGTTCACCACGACCCGGCTCCGGCCCGGATACGCCCAGCCCGACGTGGACGGCTTCCTCGACCACCTCGCGGCCGAGATCGACCGGTTGAGCTAGGCCCTGGCTAGCCGTGTACGGGTGACGACTGCTGGGGGAGGCGGCGGACGAAGTCCAGGAGCAGGGCGCAGAAGGCCGCGGGCTGTTCCAGCGGCGCGAGATGTCCGGCGCCGGGGATGATGGCGGTCAGGCCCGCGTCGAGGTCGCGGGCCAGATCCTGGCCGCCTTGGTGGAAGTCGGGCATGTCGTGCTCGCCGACGCCGACCAGGGCGGGGACGGAGAGGGTCCGAAGCGCCGGGCCGGTGCCGAGTGGGTCTGCCGCCTGTGGCGGTTCGCCGTAGGCGAGCCGGGTGGTCAGCTGACGGTGGAGCATGCGGGCGGCCTGGGTGCGTACCTCGTCGGTCGCGTCGGCCGAGGTCCACGCCTCGACACCGGCCTTGACCGCGGCATCCAGGTCGCCGGCGGCCAGCGCCGCCCTTTCGCCGTCCCAGGCGGCCTGCAGATGTGGGGAGGCGGGTTGGTCGTGGGGCCGGTACCCGACCAGTACGAGGCCCTCCACCCGCTCGGGTGCGGTGACGGCGGCCTGAAGCGCCACCAGGGCGCCGAGCGAGTTCCCAGCCAGGACGAAGCGGTCGGCCCCGAGGTGGTCAAGGGTGTCGAGCACGTCCGACCAGGGGGCCACCTCGAGGCCGGCGGGCACGAGCGCGTCACCGTGGCCGGGCAGGTCCAATGCGATGGCCCGGACGCCCGCATCGGCCAGCAGTGGAAGGTGTGCGTTCCACATGGTGCGGTCGGTGGGCCGGGCGTGCAGCAGGACGACAGGCCGTCCCCGGCCTGCCTCAGTGGAGGGAAGCAGCATGACGTGAGGTGCCTTCTTCGGTGAGTGTGTCGATCTCCGCGTCGGTCAGCCGCAAGGTCGCCGCGGCCAGGTTCTCCTCCAGGTGCGTGACCTTGGAGGTGCCGGGGATGGGCAACACGACCGCGGAGCGGGCGAGCAGCCAGGCCAGTGCCACCTGTGACGGACGGGCGCGGTGGGCGGCCGCGATCAGGTCGACCGGGCCTCCAGGGCGGGCGAGGTCCCCCGCGGCCACCGGCGCCCAGGGGAGGAAGCCGATGCCGTGGTGGGTGCAGTAGTCCAGGACGTCGGCGGACCTGCGGTCGGTGAGGTTGTAGCGGTTCTGGACGGTGGCGATCTCGGCGATCGTACGTGCCTGCTCGATCTGGTCGACGGTGACCTGGGACAGGCCGATCGCGACGATCTTGCCTTCGTCCTGGAGCTTCTTCAGCTCACCCACCTGGTCCTCCAGCGGGACCTTCGGGTCGACGCGGTGGAGCTGGAACAGGTCGATGTGGTCCAAGCCGAGCCGGCGCAGGCTCATCAGGGCCTGCTGACGCAGGTACTCCGGGCGGCCGACCGGCGGCCACGCCTTCGGGCCGAGGCGTACCAGCCCCTCGCGGGTCTTGACCGTGTCCGGGCCGTTACGGGTCAGCCCGGCCTTCGTCGCGATGAGCACGTCGTCGCGGTAGGGATGGATCGCCTCCCGGATGATCTCCTCGCTGACGTAGGGACCGTAGGAGTCCGCGGTGTCGATCAACTGCACGCCGAGTTCGACGGCCCGGCGCACCACGCGGACGCACTCCTCGCGGTCGTCGGGTTCGCCCCACACGCCCAGCCCGGTCAGGCGCATGGCACCGAACCCGAGACGGGCGACCTTCTTTCCGGCGACCTCGAATGTGCCGACGGCGTCGCACAGAGATGCGGTCATGACCGGACTTCTCCTTCCTCCGCGGTGTCCTGGCCGGCGGGCGCCGAGTCCCGCTCGGCCAGCCGACGGAGCAGGATCAGGGCGTCGGCGCCGGCGCTGCCGGGTTCGGCGCTGTAGACGGACAGGTGCTGGCCCGGGGCGCTGGTGACGGCCAGCGCCTCGAAGTGCAGCCGTAGCTCACCCACGTGCGGGTGGCGGAAGTGCTTGTCTTCCTGCGTGCGCGGACGCACCTCGTAACGCGCCCACAGGCCGGTGAAGGCGGGACTGCGCACGCTGAGCTCGCCCACGACCCGTTCGATCCGCTCATCGCCCGGGAACTGCGAGGAGGACGCCCGCAGGTTGCCCACCGCGACATGCGCCGCCTTGTCCCAGTCAACGTAGAACTCCCGTGCGAAGGGATCGAGGAAGATCATCCGCAGCAGGTTGTCGTACCGAGCGAAACCGCGATACAGCTCGCGTGCCATCGCGTTGGCCGCCAGCACGTCCTGCGCCACGCCGACCACGAACGCCGGCACGTCGCGCATGCCGTCCATGAGCCGCAGCAGATCCGCAGCGACGGCCGGCTCCGCGGCCGCCGTGGCGAGGGCGGGCAGACCGAGCCGGAACAGGTGGCCGGCCGCGGAACCGTCCAGCCGCAGCGCCCCGGCGATCGCCCGGAGCACCTGCTCGGACGGATGCCGCTCACGGCCCTGCTCCAGGCGAATGTAGTAGTCCGTGCTCACCCCGGCCAGCAGCGCCACCTCGTCACGCCGCAGCCCCGGCACCCGACGCTCCCCGCCGTCAGGCAATCCGACGTCCCACGGCATGACCACCGCGCGGCGAGCACGCAGGTAGTCACCGAGCTCATTCTTGCTTTGCATGCCCGCCACGCTAAACGCTCCCCATGCACCAGGGCGTGGGTGCGGTGCACCCACCCGGGCACGGCTCGTGCCGTTGGCCCTTCGTCGCCAGACGGCGAACGGCCCGGCGACCTTCATGAGGTCGCCGGGCCGCGTCGTCTCCTAGGCGCGCGTACGGCGCAGGCGGGCGTACAGCGCCGTCGCGAGGACCGCCCAGGCGAGCGTGCGCAGCGCGAACCACGGCAGGGCGCCGGTGAACGCGGACCGCCCGCGTCCGGCCGCTCCCATCCACTCGATCATCGGCACGGTGACGACCCGCAGCGGGCCGAGCCCCAAGAGGAGATCGGCCACATAGATCCCGAGCAGCACGAGGATCGACCGGCCGGGGGAGTGGATGATCGCCCGGCTGGCGAGCGCTCCGAGCGCCGTGGCGGCCAGCGCGGACAGGGGCAGCAGGGCCATCGCCGGCAGCAGCTGCGACGTCCGTACGCCGGATCGCGCGGCCTCGACCAGGGGAACGGCACCGGCGATCAGCGCCAGGCACAGGGTGAACGCGAACGCCGCGGCGAACCCGCACGCCATCGCCCGCCACCGGCCGAGGGCGACCACGCCGATGTGCCGCTGGGCGTCCGGCTCGGTGTCCAGGAGCCCGCGGGCCGCCCAGGCGCAGATCGGGAAGTACAGGGCCGCCAGGTCGCCGATCGCGGTCAGCGCCCCGGATCGGGCCTCCGCCGGAGTGCCGCCGAGCGGGCTCGAGAAGACGATGCCCAGCAGCAGCGCGAGGGCGAGCACCGGAGGCAGGGCGCGCGTGGACCGGGCGTACCCGCCGAGCTGGAACCGCATCGCGGCGATCACCGGAGCCGCGCCTCGTAGCCGTCCGCTTTGAGGTGGCCGACCAGGTCCTCCGCCTGCGAGCGGGGCAGGATCACCTCGACCACCGCGTGCTCCTCGGGCAGGTCCCCTTCGTGGACCGTCTGGTCCGCGACCTGCCAGCGCACGACGCCCGGCACGCTTCGCAGGTCGCCCTGGTGGTCGCTGACGATCACGGAGGATCCTTCCGCGGCGAGCTCGGCCAGCAGCGCCGGCAACGCGGCGCGGGTCCGCGCGTCCAGGCCGGCGAACGGCTCGTCCAGCACGAGCAGCCCCGGCGCGGCCAGCAGCGCCTGGATCAGCCCGGCCTTGTGCGCGCTGCCCTTGGACAGGTCCGGCAGCCGGGTGTCCAGGAGGCCGGTGAAGCCCAGCCGTTCGGCCCACTCACCGATGCGCGCGGCCGGAACGCCCCGTACGGCGGCCATGTGCCCGAGGTAGGCCCGCGCGGTGAACGGCTGATCCGCCGGAAAGCGTTCCGGCGCGTACCCGACGGACGGCGGCCGGTCGCCGACGCCTCCCCGGACCGGGGGGACGACCCCGGCGACGAGCCGGAGAAGCGTTGATTTGCCCGCTCCATTGCGGCCGTTCACCTCGATGATCCGGCCACGGGGTACGGTCAGCGTCACGTCGCGCAGAACCCATGGAGCGCGGCGGCGGTACCGGAAGGCCACCTGGTTGAATCGCACGGGCCAGGAGCCTATTGCCGGCCGATAAGACGACCGTAAGCGGAAGAATGCCCACCATGGACTGCCTGTTCTGCGAGATCGTGAAAGGGGAGCGGCCCGCCCACGTGGTCCTCGACGACGGCCCCGTCGTCGCCTTCCTGGACACCCGGCCGCTGTTCAAGGGGCACACGCTCCTCGTGCCCCGCACCCACTACGAGACCCTCGCGGACCTGCCGGCCGACCTCCTCGAGCCGCTGTTCGCCGCCGGGCAGCGGCTGTCGGCCGTCATGGAGACCGCGCTCGGCGCGGCGGGCTCGTTCGTCGCGATGAACAACCGGATCAGCCAGAGCGTGCCCCACCTGCACGTCCACGTCGTTCCCCGGAATCGCAAGGACGGACTGCGCGGGTTCTTCTGGCCGCGGACGAAGTACGACTCCGATGACGAGGCCCGCGCGTACGCGGACCGCATCCGCGGTGCGCTCGGATGATCACGGTGACGCCCGAGACGACCGGCCCGGAGGTGAGCCCGGGGCCTGCCCGGCGCGACGCGGTCGTGGTCGGCGCGCTCGTCGTCGCCGCGGCGGCGGTCTACTCGGTCTTCGCCCTGGTGCGTTATCGCACCTTCCGCACGACGACGTACGACCTGGTGATCTTCGATCAGGCGGTGCGCTCGTACAGCCGGTTCCACCTGCCCACCGCGATCGTCAAGGGCGTTCACAACGGTTTCGGCCCGCACTTCTCCGTGCTCGGCGACCACTTCTCGCCGATCCTTGTCGTCCTGGCGCCGCTGTACTGGATCCACGACGGGCCGCAGACGCTGCTGGTCGCCCAGGCCGTGCTCCTGGCGCTGACGATCGTGCCGCTGTGGATGTTCACGCGGCGGCGGCTCGGGGCGTGGGCGGCGCACTGCGTCGCGGGCGTGTACGCGCTGGCCTGGCCGGTGGCCGAGACGGTCGCCTTCGACTTCCACGAGATGGCGTTCACGCCCCTTCTGTCCATGCTGATGCTCGAACGGCACGACGCGGGCCGCCGGCGGCAGTGCCTGCTGGCCGCCAGCGCGCTGCTGCTCGTCAAGGAGGACATGGGGCTGCTCGTCGCCGGCTTCGGGCTGTACCTGCTGACCCGGCCGGGGGAGCGGCGCCTGGCGGCCGTCTTCGTGGCCGCCGGTCTCGGCTGGACGTGGCTCGCCTCCCGGGTGCTGATCCCGGCGTTCGGCGGCGCGGCGGACTACTACTGGGCCTATGACGCCCTGGGCCGGGACCTGCCGCACGCCGCCGCGCACGCCCTGACGCATCCGTGGACCGCCCTGAAGCTCCTCGTCACCCCCGGCGTCAAGGCGACCACCATGGCATGGCTCATCCTGCCCCTCCTCCTGGTCCCGCTCGCCTCGCCGATCACCATCGCCGTGCTGCCCCTGCTGGTCGAGCGCATGCTCGCGAACCGCTTCGGGAACTGGTGGGAGCCGAGGTTCCACTACAACGTCGCGCTCACGGCCCTGCTCGTCGCGGCGGGCGTCGACGGCGCCTGCCGGCTGTCCCGGCTGCGCCTGCCCGGCCCACGCGCGCGCCGCCTGAACCTGCCGCCCGGCTCACGTGCGCGCCGTCTCCGCCTCGACCTGCTCTGGCCGGTCGCCGCGCTGCTGGCCGCCGTCGTCGTCGTGCCGCGGTTCGCCTTCAAGAACTTCTTCGACCCGGCGTTCTACCGGCGGGACGCGCACGCCCGCGCCGCCGCCGACGCGGTCGCCGCCGTGCCCCGCGGCGCCCTGGTCGAGGCCGCCAACGTCGTGGGACCGCAGCTGTCCGGCCGGGCACGCGTGCTGCTGTGGGACACCCGCGTCCGCTGGGCGCCGTGGGTGGTCGCGGACACGGCCCGCGCGACGTTCCCCTTCCCGGCCCTGGGGGCGCAGCGCGACCGCGTACGGTACCTGCTCCAGCGGGGGTACACGATGGTGCTGCGCGAGGACGGCTGGGTGGTGCTGCACGACCCGGCCGCGACTCCGGACCTGCGCGCGACCCGCTGAGATCGCGCGAGGCTCAGTCGCCGGTCACGCCGTCGAGCATCTCGCGGAGGATGTCGATGTGCCCGTTGTGACGGGCGGTCTCCTCGATCATGTGGCCGAGCACCCAGCGCAGCGTGACCGTGCCCCGGCGGTGCTTCCCCTGGGCCTCGGCGTCGAGGCTCAGCGACGCGGTGATCTCCCTCGCGCGGGCGCACTGCTCCTCGTACTCGGCGAGCAGGCGGGCCAGCGGCACGTCGTCGACCCGGAACTCCCGGTCCGGGTCCTCCGGGGTCCACGGGGCGTCGTCGGGGCGGTCCAGCATGACGCGCTCGAACCAGGCCCGTTCGACCCAGCGAAGATGGCTGACGAGGCCGGCCACGGTCATCAGCGGCGAGGTGGGCAGGAGCGGCCGGTGGGCGAGTTCGTCCGTGAGGCCGTCGCACTTGAGGTGGACGGTGGCGCGCTGCCAGTCGAGCCAGGCGGTGAGCAGGGTCCGCTCGTCGCCGGCGTTCGGTGTCTCGATGCGATCCATGACCGCCGATCGTCCCTGGGCGGGGGACGCTCTGTCCACCGGATAAGGGGCGGGCCCCCGGAAGATGCCGCGCTTCCGGGGGCCCGCGAGCGGGGAGGGGGTGGAAAAGATCAGTAGACGTTCACTCCGTACGCCGAGAGCGCCTCGGTGACCGGCTGGAAGAAGGTCGTGCCGCCGGAGGTGCAGTCGCCGCTGCCGCCGGAGGTCAGGCCCAGCGCCGTGCCGCCGGAGTACAGCGGGCCGCCGCTGTCGCCGCCCTCGGCGCAGACCGTGGTCCTGATCAGCCCGCTGACGGTGCCCTCGGAGTAGTTCACCGTCTGGTTGAGCGCGGTCACGGTGCCGGAGTGGATGCCGGTGGTGCTGCCGCGGCGCGTCACCGACTCGCCGACGTACGCGTTGCCGGCCGAGGTGATGTCCACGCTGCCGACCGTGCCCGGGTGCGAGACGCCGCTGGCGTAGGCGACGATCGCGTAGTCGTTGCCCGGGAAGCTGCTGGCCCGGGTGGTGCCGATCAGCGAGGTGTGGCTGGAGTTGCTGTACCACGTGGAGGCGATGTTGCCGCAGTGCCCGGCGGTCAGGAAGTAGTACGTGCTGCCGCTGACGACGTTGAAGCCCAGGGAGCAGCGGTACTGGCCGCCGTAGATCGCGTCACCGCCGGAGATGTCCGTGTGGAAGACGCCGGGCAGGTACTCCATCCGGACGGCGCTGCCGAGCTGCTGCGCCGCGGAGGTGACCTGGACGAGCTTGGACCCGGTGACCGAGCTGTCGACGGACAGCACGACCTGGTCGGTGGTGGGGTCGACGGCCCAGGCCGTCCCGGGCACCTTGGCCGTACGGTCGAGGACGCCCATGGCCTGCTGGAGCCGGGCGCCGCTGAACGGGACGATCTTCGGTACGGCGCCGGCCTTGCGAACCGCCGAGGCGTCCGACTTGGAGCTGACCGTCACGACGAGCTTCTTCGCGGACCGGTCGAAGTACGCGCCGGCGGAGCGGGAGCCCAGCTTCTGGGCCAGCTTCGTGGCGAGGTGTGACGTATCCGCCTGCGAGACGGCTGCCTGGGCCGACGTCGCGAGCAGGGAGCCGCCGATGAGCGTGGCGGCGGCCGCGACGAGTCCAGCGCGCCGAGGAGCAGTGAATCTCACACGAGCCTCCCTCAGGGGTGGCGGGCGCGCCCCGGTGGCGTGCCCGAGGGACGGCATGGGCAATGGCGCTCGGCTCACGGGCGGAGGGGGAGGCCGCCCGGGCGGGGTCGAGATCCGATTACCTGGCCTGCGCAGATCTTCACAAACCTAGTCAAAAGCCGCAAGGTCAAACGTTAGTCCAGAATCGGTCAGCCGAGAGCATCTGCATACTAGCTGGTATCCGGGCTGCTGAGGAGGTGAAGATCGGCAGCTCGTCATCCGTCGCGTCAAGTCACGGGTCAGGGCCGGGCCCATGGGGGAGGGGCCGCGAAGGTCAAGGGAACCTGAGAGTTGGCTGTGAGTCCCAGGGCCGAGCGTGGTAACGGGCCCGGCATGTGAGAGTCTTGGCTAGCAATGGACCATCCGGAATTCACAGCATTTGTCCTGGTCGCAGGCATGATCCTGGCCGCCGTGGCGCACTGGCGCCGCTGGCGGCCGTCGCTGCCCGTCGCTCTGGCGGTCGGCATCGCGCTGCGGCTGATCCTGCTGATCTCCGCGTCGAGCGACTCCTGGCAGCCCGTCGACTACAACGAGGGCTTCCGGGCGGCCGGCCGAGCGATCCTGCATCATCAGGACCCCGTGCTGGCGAGTCAGGGATCCTGGCACTTCCTGCCGATGATCCCGTACTTCTACGCCCTCGTGCTGGCCACCGGCCTGCCGTGGGAGATCGCCGGCCGGGTCTGCACCATCATCGCGGACGTCGTGCTGATCGTCCTGGTCGGCCGTCTCGCCGGGCGGAAGCACGCCGCGTCGGCGCGGTTCCAGTACGCCTGCAACCCGATCGCCATCATGATCGCCGTCATCCACGGCCAGGTCGAGCCGATCTCCCTGGTCTTCCTCGTCGCCGCGTACATCCTCGCCCAGGCGTCGCGGGCCGGCGCCGAGAAGGGCGGAACCGTCCTGAACGGCGCCTGGGCGGGCGCCCTCTTCGGGTTCGCGCTGTCGGCGAAGAGCTGGCCGATCATCCTGCTCCCGGTGGTCCTGGCGATACTGCCCACCTGGCGGCAGCGCCTGTACGGGCTGGTGGCGGCAGGCGCCGTCCCCGTGTTCTTCCTCGTGACCCTTCCCCTCGTCGTGAGCTCCAGTTGGTCCAACATGTTGGACGTCGCCCGCTACCTCGGCGAGGTACGCCCCATCGTCGGCGAATGGGGCTGGACCGCCTGGATGACGGGCGGCGACTGGACCCTGGCCCCGACGGCCGCCAAGGTCGGCCAGATCATCCTCTACAGCACCATCGCGCTGGTGATGTGGCTGTGGTGGCGGGCCGACCGCATCGACCAGACCTCCGCGATCCTCCTGGCCTTCATGTTGGTCACGCCGCGCATGGGCGCGCAGTACCTGATGTGGTTCGTGCCGTTCCTGTGCGCCCGGCCGACCCGGTGGAGCCGGCCCGCGATGGCCCTGGCCGCCGTGTGGGCGGGCACGGGGTACATCTACCTGACGCAGTTCGATGACACCGGCTGGTGGAACAACCACGAATGGTGGGCCATGAGCTCGGTGGCCGTCATCGCGCTCCTGGCCCTCGCCATGCCCTGGCAACGCCGCCGGCCGCAGCCCGCTGAGGGGATCCTCGTCCCGGAGACCGAGCTCGTCCCCGCGGCGAAGTGACCGCGCCCGGAGAGGCTTGTCGGTTTCCGGCGCACGCCGGGGCCTGGAATCGGACCGGGGTGGGACCGTGAGTCGGAGCGGTGGCCGTTCAGGCGAAGACGGCGGTCACCGTGTGGCCGTGCTCCGGGTCGCCGGTCCATCTGACGCGGGTGGCGAGGTCGGCGACGATCGGCAGCCCGCGGCCGTTCTCGGCCAGGTCGTCGTTGTGTCGTTTCCGGTGGGGGCCGCTGTCCTCCAGTGAGCCGCCCTGGTCGGTGACGGAGACCGCCAGGCAGCCCTCGCCTCGCCGGACCTCGACGACGAACGTGCCGCCGGGGCGGCCGGAACGGGTGTGAATGAGGGCGTTGCCGGCCAGCTCGGCCACGGCCTGGACCGCGTCGTCGGCCTGCCTGCAGTCCTCCAGGAGGAAGGCCACGAACCGGCGGACGAGCCGTGCCTGGTCCGGGCGGCCGGGGAAGGTCCGGCGCCAGCACATCGGAGCGGTGAATGCGGTCGACGTCGTCTCGTGGAGCGTGGCGGTCACGGTGGTGCGCCCTCCCGTCGAATGGGCTGAGTGCAGGGATCACGCCCGATCTCCCCATGGCGTGGGGAGGACGACACGGGACCCGCCGGGCGGGCCAGGGCGGGGCCGGACCTGCCCGAGTCCGGTGGGCTCAAGCCGCCGGCGACGCGGGGACGCGCCAGCGGCTCACCGCCGTGTCCAAGCCGAGCAACTCCCTCGATCACATCGCGTGTTCGGGTTCTTACGCATAGTGCTTCCCTGCTGCGTGTGCACGCAAGTGGTTCGCTGAGAATTCTCACAATCTACTTTGCAGTAACTATCCGAAATCGATTGCTCGCAGTGAGTGACATCGTCACACTGGGTGCGTGCCGGATCCTTCCCCCACGATCCGCGAACGTCGCATCGCGATCGAGCTGCGCCGTCTTCGCGAACAGACCGGATTGACCCTCGACCAGGCGGCCGAGCGGCTGAGCTGGAGCCGCGCCACGCTCGGCCGGATGGAGACCGCCATCCGGCGGATCAAGCCTGCGGAGCTGCAACGGTTACTGAACGTCTACATGGTGGACGGCCGCCACCGCGACGACCTCGTCGAGCTCGCCCGCGGAGCCCACGAGCGCGGCTGGTGGCACCGCTATACCGACACCCTGCCCGCCGCGTACGCCACGTACATCGCCCTGGAGGCCGAGGCGCGGTCACTGCGCTGCTATGACGCCCTGGTCGTCCACGGCCTGCTGCAGACCGAGGACTACGCGCGGGAGGTCATCCGCGCCGGCCTCATGCAGCTCGCCCCCGACTCTGAGGTCGAGCGCCGGGTCGAGGTGCGCCTCAACCGGCAGGCGTTGCTGACCGAGCGAGATCCTCCGCTGGAGTTGTGGTGCGTCATCGACGAGAACACCTTGCGCCGCATGATCGGTGGTGCCGACGTCATGCGAGCCCAGTACACACGGCTCGCCGAGCTGGCCGAGTTCCCCAACGTCACGCTTCAAGTGCTGCCGCACGAAGTGGGTGCCCATCCCGGCGTGGAGGGCACGTTCTCGATCCTGGAGTTTCCAGAGCGCTACATGCCGGACGTCGGCTACATAGAGGCGCTCAACGGTGCGCTGTGGGTCGAGGACGGCGCACAGGTCCATGCCTACTCGCTCGTCTTCAATCATCTCCTTGCCGAAGCCCTGGGGATCGGCGAGTCGGCCGCGTTCATCCGCCGGCTCATGGATGAAGAAACCTAAGGAAAGGTGCATATGGCCGCTAAGCCCATGCCTCCCTGGCGTAAGTCCATCCGTAGCAACGCCTCGAGTGGCTGCGTCGAAGTCACCTGGATCGATGGAGTATGTGCCGACAGCGCCGGATCGGGTAGTCCTTCGGCGAAGTAGAACGATCCGATACAAAGGGGCCGTGAGCATCGCGGTGCCTGGCCTCCGTTTCGCATCGCGTTCGCCGACACGAGCGCGGTGCGAAGCGCGGCCTCTCGCAAGATGCGGGATGAGTCATAGATCATCGAGGTCTCCGACCATGCATGAGACGGCGGGCCAGAAGACAGGCTGCCGTGGTCGTCGACGCGACGGCGACCACTCCGGCCGCACGGTAGGGCACTGATCTGGTCGTTCTCTTGTGCCCGTGCGCCGCGGCCTGGCCGTCCAGTTCGGAGCGAAGTGCCGAGGCGAGGGCCTCATCCAGTACTTCGCGGAATCTGTTCAAGCGGGACCCGACCGAGTTGGCCGTCCACTGCTCTCGTTGGCCGAGCCAGAAGCTCCGCCCTGCGTCGGTATGGAAGAGGTTGTCCGCGGCCATTGATCTAAGGCCTTGGTCCGATACGTCCCGCAGTTCCCACTGCATGTACCAGAACGACACCATCAGATTCAGGAACTGAGTGCGTCGGCTCTCATCGTGGGAGACCCTGTCGGCTTCCGGTCCCCAGCACCGCATGTAGACCGGATCGCTCATGGCGAGCTCTGCAAGCCTCATGTGAATGCTGCGGTTGACCTGTCGCCTGTTCGCCAGGCTCTCCTTCGCCTGGAGGGCGATCGATATGGAGACGGCGACCAGCGCGAAGGCGCTGAGGATCGCCGATATCGCTCCGTATGCCTGACCGACGTTACCCAGCCGAGTCCAGTCGACGCGGCGCCTGTCGGCGATGAATTCGAGGGCCAGCGGTGACAGTGTGATCAGAACGATGATGACCACGCCGACGCAGGCGATCGCGGCAGGCCGTGATGCGCGGCGGATCGGGCCGGTGATGCCGTACGTCCACGGTGAGCGCTGTCCGGCGGGGACGGTGTCCATGGTCACCTCGCATCGGAACGAAGCCTTCGGTCTTTACGACGCACGCGAGCGCTCGACCGCGCCCATCAAGCGTGAGGCCCGTCAGGTCGTGCGGGAAGAGCCTCAACGGCCCTCAGGAGGCGGTCCGGGGGGAGGGCGTGGGCGGTGAGGCCGTCGCGGCCGGTCATGGTCTCGGCGGCGAGCAGGGCGTTCACGATGGCCTCCTCGGTCGCCTCGATCGCGCCATAGAACAGCGGATCGATGTAGGCGTCCGCGAGGGCCTCGACGGTCAGCACGCGGGGCGGGCGCACGCCCAGCGCGTCCGAGGGCAGCCGCCCGCGGTTGGCCGTCGAGAACGCCAGGAAGCCGTCGCCGCTGGTGTTCTCGCCGGCTCCGCCCGTGCGGGCGACCCCGAGCCCGGCGCGCTGGGCGAGCCGGCGGCACTGGTGGGGCAGCAGCGGTGCGTCCGTCGCGACGATCCCGATGATCGACCCGGCGCCCTCGAACTCCGGGGGGACCGGCCGGGGCACGTCGTCGATCAGGACGGGGACGCCGGCGACGGTGAGCCGCTCGCGCCGCCCGTGGTTCGCCTGGACGAGCACGCCGACCGTCCAGCCGCCGTCGACGACCCGTGAGGCGGTGCCGATGCCGCCCTTGAAACCGTGACAGATCATCCCGGTGCCGCCGCCGACGTTGCCCTCGGCCACCGGGCCGGAGGCCGCGGCGTCGTACGCCTCCCGTACGTGGGCGGCGGTGACGTGCTGCCCGTCGATGTCGTTGAGCACGCCGTCCCACGTCTCGCCCACGACCGGAAGTCCCCACGCTCCCCGGCCCCGGCCGCGCACCTCGATCTCGATGAGCGCGTCGCGTACGACTCCGACGCTGTGACTGTTGGTGAGCGCGATCGGCGTGGTCAGCATGCCGCCCTCGCGGACCCACGCCATGCCGGTCAGCTCGCCGTTGCCGTTGAGCCAGTGATGGCCCGCGTACAGCGGCTCGTCGAAGATCGAGCCCGCGTGCGGCAGGATCACGGTGACACCGGTCCGCACCGGCCCCTCGCCGACGCGGAGGGGCCCGTCGCCCCGGACGAGCGTCGTGTGCCCGACGCGTACCCCCGCCACGTCGGTGATCGCGTTCCCGGGCCCCGGCGTGCCGCTGCCGACGATGACGCCGAGATCGCGGGCTCTGGTCATGGGAGTCTCCCGGAGGATGCCTGACGTGTCCGATACGCGATCATGGCACCGGACGTGCGGAACGCGCGCCGGAGGCCGATACGGCAGCCTCAGGCGCGGTCCTTGCGGAGGGCGTCCAGGGCGAGCAGGGCGACGTGCAGGGACGCGCACGACTCGACGTCCTCCAGGTCCGCGCCGAGTACCCGTTCGATGCGCCGCAGCCGCTCGTACAGCGCGGGCCGGGACAGGTGGGCCCGCTGTGCGGCGAGCACCTTGTTGCGCCCGCTGCCGAGGTAGACGCCGAGCACGTGGACGAGGTCGCTGCCGCGCTGCGCGTCGTAGGTCAGCAGCGGGCCGAGCTCGCGTTCGGTGAACGTCTGCAGCCGCGCGTCCTCGCGGAGCAGGTGCAGCAGGCCGCGGAGCCGCAGGTCGGGCAGGCGGTAGAACAACCGGCCGTCGTTGCGTCCGGCGGCGACGTCGGCGACCTGCTCGGCCTCCAGGAACGACCGGCGGACGTCGCGCACGGACTCGACGGTCGACCCCACGGCCATGACGAACTCCTCCGCACCACCGCGCGCCCGCGCGGCGCGGCCGGCCGCCGTACGGTCGCGGCCTGCCGGCGCCGGCCCGCAGTGGTGGGCGCGGAGGCGTTGCGCGACCTCGCACAGGACGTCGTCCTCGACGGCGCGGGAGGGCAGGGAGGCCAGCACGCCGACCCTGGCCTGCGGCGAGCTCTCGTCGAGGGCGCCGACGAGAGCGGACAGGTTCGCCTCGCGGCAGGCCGCGGCCGTCGCCTCGGCCAGGTCGGTGAGCGACGCCGCCGACGCGCCGTTCGCCAGGCCGAGCGCCGGCGGAGGGCCGGACGGGGCCGGCGGCCGGGGGAGCACCACGATGCCGAGCAGGCGACGGCCGGTGAGCGGGACGCCGAGCGCGCGGGCGCGGGCCGCCGCCTCCTGCGGGTCGGCGTACGCGTGCGCGAGGATGCCGCTGATGATCGAACCGTGCGCCTGGCGTTCGAGGCTCTCGGCGTGCCGGTCGAGCAGCCGCCCGAGGGCGAGGGTCGTCGCCGCCCGCTCGATGAGGACGACGTCGCGCGGCGAGGGCGGGTCCATCGAGGTGATGATCAGCCGCCCCCAGTCCTCACCGCGCGCGCCGACGACGGTGACCAGCCACCGGGAGGACTCGTCGTACGCGGTGCGCTCCTCGGGCCGTACGGACCGCGAACGCGTCTCCCAGCCGGTCAGCAGCTCGGCCGGGTCGGAGCCGGCCAGCTCGGCGGCCAGGACCTGGTGGGCGAGGTTCTCCAGCACGACGGGGCGCGCGACGAGGGTGGCCACCTGACGGACCACCTCGGCCGGCGGCGCGCCGTCGACGGACAGCTGCGTGAAGACCTCGTGCAGCTTCTCCGAGGCGCGCAGCTCGGCGAGCTGCGCGTCGATGATCCGGGCGTGCACCGCCTCGGTGACGTCGACGAACGGCGTCTCCCGCGCCCAGGCGATCAGCGGGAGGCCGTGCTCCTCGGCCGCCGCGACCAGCGCGTCGGGCAGCGTGCGCGCGTACTTGCGGCCGAGCTCGACGATCAGGCCGCTGGCGCCGACCTCGGCCAGCTCCGCGACGTACGCGCGCAGGCGCTGCGGGTCGTCCGGCAGCGCGATGCCGGTGGTGAGCACCAGCTCGCCGCCGCGCAGCAGGTGGGCGATGTCGGTGACCTCGGCGGAGTGCACCCAGCGGACGCGGGCGTCGAGGTGGTCCGCGCCGGCGATGATCCGCGGCTCGCCCCGCCGGACCGCGTCGAGCCGCAAGACGTCGGCCAGAGTGGGCAGCACATCTGTGATGCTATGCAAACGCCGACGTGAGGAGGTACCCGATGGAGCGGCTGGACGCCGACGCGATCGACCGCGAGATGGCCACGGTCCCCGGCTGGGAGCTGGCCGAGGACGCGATCGTCAAGACCCTGAAGTTCGCGGACTTCGCGGAGGCGATGGCGTACGTGAACCGTGTCGCGGAGGTCGCCGAGGAGCTGAACCACCATCCGGACATCACGATCCGCTGGAACCGGGTCACCCTGACGCAGAGCACGCACGTCGCGGGCGGCCTGACGGAGTACGACTTCCGGCTCGCCCGCCGCCTCAACGAGCTCTGACCGAGCGAGCGGTCCGGCCGGCAGGCCGACAGATTGCCAGTTGTGGCGTCCCGGTGCTGACACTCTGCTGGCTGGTGCGTTCGGGTGGTCAGCGGGAAGACTCGTTTCATGTCGGACTTGCTTGCACGCCATCGCGCGGTCATGCCGAACTGGATGGCCCTCTACTACGACGAGCCGATCGAGATCGTCAGCGGGAAGGGCAGCCGCGTCACCGACGCGGACGGCCGCTCCTACCTGGACTTCTTCGCCGGCATCGTGACCAACACGCTCGGCTACGACCTCGCCGAGGTACGTGAGGCCGTCGAGCGGCAGCTCCGCACCGGAGTGGTGCACACCTCGACGCTCTACCTGATGCGCGGCCAGGTGGAGCTCGCGGAGAAGATCGCCCGGCTCTCCGGCATCGACGACGCCAAGGTGTTCTTCACCAACTCCGGCACCGAGGCGAACGAGACCGCGCTGCTGCTCGCGACGTACGTCCGCAAGAGCAACCAGATCCTCGCGATGCGGCAGGGCTACCACGGCCGGTCCTTCGGGGCGATCTCGGTCACCAGCAACCGGGCGTGGAAGAACAACGCACTCTCCCCGCTCAGCGTGTACTTCCTGCACGGCGGGGACCGCCACCTCCCGCAGTTCCGCGGCCTGTCGGACGAGGACTACATCAAGGCGTGCGTGGAGGACCTGCGGCACACCCTCGCCACGGTCACGGCCGGCGACGTGGCGGCCGTGATCGCCGAGCCGATCCAGGGCGTCGGCGGCTACACCTGCCCGCCGGACGGGCTCTACGCGGCGTACCAGGAGGTTCTCGCCGAGCAGGGCATCCTGTTCATCGCCGACGAGGTGCAGACCGGCTGGGGCCGGACCGGCCAGAACTTCTGGGGCATCCAGAACCACGGCGTGACGCCGGACATGATGACCTTCGCCAAGGGGCTCGGGAACGGCTTCGCCATCGGCGGCCTCGTCGCGCGCCGCGAGCTGATGGACTCGCTGCACGCGACCGGCCTGTCGACGTTCGGCGGCAACCCGATCTCCACCGCCGCCGCCAACGCGACACTCGACTACATCCTCGACCACGACCTGCAGGCCAACGCGGCGAAGGTCGGCGGGCAGATCATCGACGGCCTGCGCGAGGCGGCCGCCCGGATGCCGTACGTCACCGAGGTGCGCGGCAAGGGGCTGATGTTCGCGATCGAGCTGACCGAGCCGGAGCTCGCCGCGCGGATGCTGGAGGAGACCAAGGCCCGCGGCCTGCTCATCGGCAAGGGCGGGCTGTACGGCAACACGCTGCGCATGGCGCCGCCGCTCACCCTCACCGAGGACGAGGGCAGGGAAGGCCTCGGCATCCTCGTCGACGCGCTGGAGGCGATCGCGTGAAGCAGATCACGCACTGGATCGGCGGCAAGCCCTGGACCGGGACGGCGGAGCGGCACGGCGACGTCTACGACCCGGCGACCGGGCAGGTGAGCGGCCGGGTGGACCTCGCCTCGGCCGAGGACGTGGACGCGGCCGTGGCGGCCGCGCGTGAGGCGTTCCCCACCTGGCGGGACGCGTCGCTCACCAAGCGCGCGGGCGTCCTGTTCGCCTTCCGTGAGCTGGTCGCCCGGCACCGCGACGACCTCGCCGCGCTGATCACCTCCGAACACGGCAAGGTACGGGCGGACGCGGCGGGTGAGGTCGCCCGCGGCCTGGAGGTGGTGGAGTTCGCCTGCGGCATCCCGCACCTGCTGAAGGGCGGCTACTCCGAGAACGTCTCCACGCGCGTGGACTCCTACTCCATCCGCCAGCCGCTGGGCGTGGTCGCCGGCATCACGCCGTTCAACTTCCCGGCGATGGTGCCGATGTGGATGTTCCCGATCGCCATCGCCTGCGGGAACACCTTCGTGCTCAAGCCCTCGGAGAAGGACCCGTCGGCGTCGCTGCTCCTCGCCGAGCTGTGGCAGGAGGCGGGACTGCCCGACGGCGTCTTCAACGTCGTGCACGGGGACAGGACGGCGGTGGACGCGCTGCTCACCCACCCCGACGTGAGCGCGGTGAGCTTCGTCGGCTCGACCCCGATCGCGCGGTACGTCTACGAGACGGGCACCGCGCACGGCAAGCGGGTGCAGGCCCTCGGCGGCGCGAAGAACCACATGCTGGTGCTGCCCGACGCCGACCTGGACCTGGCCGCCGACGCGGCCGTCTCCGCCGGGTTCGGCTCGGCGGGGGAGCGGTGCATGGCGATCTCGGCGGTCGTCGCGGTCGACCCGGTGGGCGACGAGCTCGTCGCCAAGATCAAGGAGCGGGTGGCGAAGCTGACCGTCGGCCCCGGCGACGACGACCGTTCGGAGATGGGGCCGCTGGTCACCGGGCCGCACCGGGACAAGGTCACGTCCTACCTCGACAGCGGGGTCGCGCAGGGCGCCACGCTGGCCGTCGACGGGCGTGAGCACGAGCTGCCGGACGGGTCCGGGTTCTGGCTGGGCCCGACGGTCCTGGACCACGTGACGCCCGAGATGGACTGCTACCGCGACGAGATCTTCGGTCCCGTCCTGTCGATCGTACGGACGGCGTCGTACGAGACCGGCATGGAGCTGATCGCCGCGAACCCGTACGGCAACGGCACCGCCGTCTTCACCAACGACGGGGGCGCGGCCCGGCGCTTCTGCAACGAGGTCGAGGTCGGGATGGTCGGCGTGAACGTCCCGATCCCGGTGCCGATGGCCTACTACTCGTTCGGCGGGTGGAAGGCCTCGCTGTTCGGCGACACGCACATGCACGGCACGGAAGGCGTGCATTTCTACACCCGTGGGAAGGTCGTCACCTCCCGGTGGCTCGATCCCTCGCACGGCGGAGTGAACCTGGGCTTTCCCACCAACGGCTGACCGTCCGGGGACGTGACCGCACCCGCCGAAGCGGGTGCGGTCACGCGTGCCGGTCCACCGTGCACCGGCCGCCGTGCATCTGCCGCCGTCCACCGGCCACCGGCCACCCGCCGTCCACCGGCTGTCGTCCGGCGGTCTCTCCGGCAGCGCAGTCCGGGGCGGGTCGTCCCCACATGACGTTATTGGGCGGAAAAGCGGCGCATGCCCTTTGCCGCACTGAGTGGGAAATTCGGACGAGTGCATCGTGAATTCATTTCGCGTGCCAGGGGAGTTCCGGTCGGCTTTAAAACGGCGTCCTGTCACCTGGAGGTCTAAGCGGGGTGGCGGAGGGTGGCCTCCGGCGGCGGGGTGGGTCACCATGGGCGAGGGGTTCGTGTACGGGGTTACGCAAGATCATCTAAGCGGGGTTCCCGCGTGCCGAACGATCGTGAAAGGTCACGACGCCGACGGTGGGGTATTGGTTCGCACTAACCCGGCTGTTTGACAGGCAAAACTACAAATACTAGCTGGGCCCCTTGACCTGCTCTGTGGCATACGACACACTCGGTCTTGTCGATAGCTGTTGGCGCAAACTTCAGAAGTTCCCCGGTTGCCAGGGAGCACCCCATGTCTGCCGACGACTCGCCCGACCAGACGCCGTTCTCGCTGCTCGCCGTGTTGGCGGCCCGCTACCCCGAGTGGACGATCTGGTTCGGTGAGGCCACCGGCCACTGGTGGGCGCTGCCCCCGCACGACCGGGAGCCGGGTGAGTTCATCGAGGCTCCGACCGTGAAGGAGTTGGTGGAGTCCATAGAGGCGCTCAAAGCGCGCCCACGAGTCCCCTACCAGAGCGGCGGCCCGTCCCCGGGCGCGGCGCGGAGCAGGCTTCCCGCGGCCTCCAGGCCCGGTGGCCCGTTCCGATGACCCGCCGTCCGCGATCCGACGCGGCCGCACCGAAGCCGCGGTCTCAGGCGAGCATTTGCCAGTCACGCCGCCTCCCCCTCCAACACCTCCGTGACAGGCGTGACTTGCAGAGGGGCGCTCTCCTGAGGCCGCAGGGAGTCCGGGCAACCGTGTAGCCCCCGGCACGGTTGCCCGGACCTCCACCTCCTACCTCGTGGGTCCGGTCGGCACCGCCGCACCCGAGTCGTTACGCTCGCCGCAGACGTTCGCGATGAGAACAGGAGCGGCATGAGGCGTTCACGACGGCGCACGGCAGCCGTGTGGGCCACCGTGCTGGCCGCCGTGCTCGGCCTGGCCGGCTGCAGCGGCGGAGGCGGCGGCCACCCGGTGAAACAGGAGGTCGTCCGGGCGGCCGACACCGTGGGACCGGGTGAGGGCTCGGTCGCCCTTCTGACCTGGAGCGGCTACGCCGAGGACGGCTCCAACGACCCGCGCGTCGACTGGATCACGCCGTTCCAGAAGAAGACCCGGTGCCGGGTGGACATCAAGTACGCGGCCGATCCGCAGGAGATGCTGCAGCTGATGTCCAAGCCGAACCTCCACTACGACGGCGTCGTGGCGCCACCGGAGATCGCCGGGCAGCTCGTGGCGGACCGCCAGGTCGTTCCGGTCAACCCCGACCTCATCGACGGGTACAAGGACCTCGAACCCGCTCTCCGCGCGCAGCTGACCAAGGGCGGCAAGCCCTACGGCGTGCCGTTCACCTGGGGAGCGAACCTCCTCATGTACGACCAGCGCGCCGTGCACCCGGCCCCGGACAGCTGGGGCGCGCTGTTCGACCCGGCGGAGGCAAAGAAGTACTCCGGCCGCCTCGTGGTGCGCGACAGCCCGCTGACGCTCGGCAACGTCGCCCTGTATCTCAAGGCGCACGAGCCGAAACTGCACATCAAGGACCCGTACGCGCTGACTCCCAAGCAGCTCGCCGCGGCCGCGTCCGTGATCAGTCGGCAGCACCCGTACGTCAGCACCTACTGGCTCAACCCGTCCGACGCCATCGCCCCGTTCGCCGACGGGCAGGCCGCGCTGGCCCAGGCCTGGCCGTACCAGGTCGACGTGCTCAGCCGGAGCGGTCGCCCGGTCGCCGGAGTGACGCCGCGCGAGGGCGTCACCGGCTGGATGGACGCGTGGATGATCGGCGCCCGGGCGGACCATCCGAACTGCATGTACCAGTGGTTGAACTGGGTGAGCTCTCCCGAGGTGCAGCAGCAGGTGGCCGAGTGGGACGGCGTCGCGCCGGCCAATCCCGAGGCGTGCGGCCACGACCGGTTGCGCCCGCAGTTCTGCAGCGCGTACCACGTCGGCGACCGGGCATACCTCGACAAGGTCGTCTTTTCTCGTACGCCGACGGAGGACTGCGGCGGCGGTGGCGAGAACTGCACGGATTACGCCGCCTGGACCCGCGCCTGGCAGGCCGCCCGTCGGTGAACCCGGGGCCACGCCGGGGCCTCTCCTGAGACGAGGAGACGCGCGTGCCCGAGACGAACGCGCCCTCGAGACGAGCGCCCTCGGGGCGAACGCGCCCCTGAGACGAGGAGACGCGCGCGCGGCCGCCCCCGCCGAGCGCGCGTCTCTCATCGGGCGTCCCGGGCTCCCCCCGGACCCGGGACGCTCCTTTTCCGGTTAAGCCCTGATCTTCGCGCGCCGGCCCCGGGTCTGCTGGACCGGGATCCGCAGCGCCGGGGCGCAGTCGTCGCAGGCGAACACGCGAGAGTCGTCCGGCAGCCGGCCGACGTGGACGCGTGGTCTAGGCCACTTCTTGTGGCAGATCACGCATGCCTCGCCCCAGCACTGCTCGATGGTGAGACCCTTCGGATCGAATGTCGGTGTGGAACGGGCCATGACGTCCCCCCAACTCCTCGGCTCCGTTCGGCCTCCATTTCTATCGGGGTGCTGGTGAGGCGTAAGTGTGGGAAACCACAAGGCGTCGCAAAGCCTCGGCGAATTGCCGGGCGCATACGATTCACCGGGATTAGCGCTGAGTTTTGGTCAGCACTCAACTGTCATGGATGTCGGCCGGAACTCCGATCGGCGTGTCCATCCTCATCCGGGCTGACAACGGAGCGTGATCTGTGCCACTCTGCTGACGGTGCGGAAGTATGTGATCATGGGCGTGCCGGGAAGCGGCAAGAACACTCAGGCCGGCATGCTGGCTCGTGACTTCGACCTGGTGCAGATAAGCGTCGGCGACATCTTCCGATGGCACGTCAAGCAGCACACGAAGATCGGGGCTCAGGTGCGCCGAGTCATGGCGGCCGGGCAACTGGTCGGCGACGACCTTGTCGAGCGGATCGTGCGCGACCGCCTCGAGCAGCACGACTGGAACTACGGCTTCATCATCGACGGGTTCCCGCGCAGCCGTCGCCAGGCGGAGTTCTTCCTGGAGAGCTACGACATCGACGGCGTGATCTACCTCGACCTGCCGGACTCGGAGGTCCGCCGCCGGGTCCTGTCGAGGCGGCTCTGCTCTGTATGCGGCATGGACTACAACCTCATCGAGGACCGTCCGAAACGCGCTGGTCGGTGCGACGTCTGCAACGGCGAGCTGGTCACCCGCGAAGACGACACCCCCGAGGCGCTCGCGGCCCGTCTGCGCGACTACCACGAGAAGACCGACCCCGTCCTGGAACTGTTCCGGCGCAAGGAGTACGTCTTCGTCGTCGACGCCCGCCGCGACCCGGAGACCGTGCAGCGGGAGATCCGCGAGCGTCTCGGTCTCAACGGGCGGCATCCCATCCGGCCCGCCGAGGACGGTCAGAACCGGATCACCGAGACGACCGGTTCCGAGTGACCTCACGGAGATCGCCGCCTCCGATCGACCTGACGGAGTCGGCCGGTTCCGATTGACGCGCGTGCGGCCGAGTGCTGGCCTGGGAGCATGACCGACGCCGAGGACCTCGTCCGCCGCGCCCGCGACGACAACCCGCCCGGAGGCAACCGCTTCCTCGACCTCCTCGAGGCGTCGGCGGTGCCGCACGAGCGGCTGACCTGGCTGGCGGGGGAGCAGTGGCACATCGTGCGCAGCGACCGCCGCAGCTTCGCCCTCTTCGCCGCGCGGTTCCCGGAGCCACCGGCGGGCGACCTGTTCCTGGCGCTCGCGGGCGGCGAGGGCACCGCGCTCGGCCTGCTGACGGGGTTCGCCGCCGCGCTCGGCCGGACGGAGGCGGCCCTCCGGGCGTACGAGCCGCGCCCCCTCGCCCAGGCCTACCCGGCCTACCTCGCGTGGAGCGCGCTGTCCGGCACGCGCAGCGGCCTCGCCCTCGCGATGCTGGCCAACCTCCAGGAGTGGGGGGCGTACTGCGGGCGGGCGGCGAACGCCCTGACGGCGCGTTACGGCCTCGCCGAGGAGGATGTGGCCTTCTTCCGGTACTTCGCCGTTCCGCCGCCCGGCTTCGCCGAGCAGGCCACCGCCGTCATCGAGCAGGGCCTCACGGCGGGTGAGGATCCGCGGGAGGCGTTGCGGGCAGCCCGCCTGCTGCACGCCTACGAGTCGGCGTTCTGGGCCGCGCTCGCCGAAGGGCTGTGACCCGGCGGGAGGGGCGGCGCGAGGCCGAGGGCCGTGGCCAGGTCGGCGAGCTCGGCCTCGAACAGCGCCTCGGCGTCGTCGAGCATGAAGTGCACGTGCCCGAACGCCTCCATCGCGACGAGCCCGTACAGCCGGACCCAGCAGCCGGCGAAGACCCGGACCAGGCCGAGCGGAAGGCCGGCGCGGTCGAGACCGCACGCCGTGGCGAAGTGCTGGAGTTGCGTGCGTAGCCCGGCCGGGATGTCCTCGTCCGCCGGAACGGGGAACCGCACGCGCTGCCAGAGCTCGGCGAACAGCGCGAAGAAGATCTCGCCGAAACCGCCCATCGAGGGAACGCCGCCGTCCGCCCGCGGCTCGTAGCCCGGCGGGGGAGCGCCGAAGACCATCGTGAACTCCGGCCGGTGGTCCAGCGCCCAGCGCCGGAACGCCCGCGCGGCCGCGACGAGGCGACCGCCGAGGTCGTCGGCGGGGACGGCGTCCCGCGCGGCCTCCAGCGCCGCGCCGATCTCCTGCTTGTAGCCCTCGATCATGGCCCTGATCAGGTCGTCCAGGCTCGCGTAGTAGCGGTAGAGGGCGGGGGCCGTCATGCCCATGTCGCGGGCGATGGCCCGCAGGGAGATGCCCGCGGGGCCGTGGGCCCGCAGGTGTTGCCGCGCCGCCTCCTGGATCTCACGCACGGTGGCCTCGCGCAGGCGTTCGCGGCGGGTCGTCACGCTTCTCCTTGACGGTAGTTAACGCCGTATGCTTCAGTAAACACTGTTCGCGTAAACAGTGTTCACTTTACTGACTGCCGTCATCACTTTATCTCGGGGAGCGGACCCATGCTCGAGTCATCCGGCCGCCTGATCCACCATCGACGCAGGTGGGTGCTTGCCGCGGCCGCGGTCTTCGTCGTCATCGCCGCCGTGTGGGGCACGCAGGTCTTCGGCTCGCTCAAGAGCGGCGGGTTCGAGGACCCGCACTCGGAGTCGGCTCGCGCCACCGCCCTCATCGACCAGCGGATCGGCCCGCCCGCCGGGGACCTGGTCGTGCTCTACGAGAGCGCGTCGCGCACCGTCGACGATCCGGCCTTTCGCGACGCCGTGACCGGAACCCTCGCGCGGCTGCCCCGCGATCAGGTCCGGGGCGTCACGAGCTTCTGGAGCACCGGATCGCCGGCGTTCGTCTCGCGGGACCGGCACGCGACGTACGTCGCCGTGCGGCTGAGCGGCGCCGACGTGGCCGCGCGCGTCCAGACGTACGAGAAGGTCCGGGACGCCTTCGCGGCGCCGGGCCTGACCACCCTGCGCGGCGGGACCGTCGCCGTGAACGGCCAGCTCCACGACCAGACCTCCAAGGACCTGGCGCGGGCCGAGATGATCTCGATGCCGATCCTCCTCGTGCTGCTCGTCGTCATCTTCGGCAGCGTCGTGTCCGCGCTGCTCCCGCTCGCCATCGGCGGCGTCGCCATCCTCGGCGCGTTCACCGTCCTGCGCGTGGCCACCATGACCACCGACGTGTCGACGTTCGCCGTCAACATCGTCACCATGCTCGGCCTCGGCCTGGCCATCGACTACTCGCTGTTCATCGTGACGCGCTTCCGCGAGGAGCTCGGCCGCGCGGACTCCGAACGCGAGGCGCTCACGCGGACCATGGCGACGGCCGGCCGCACGGTCGGGTTCTCCGGCATCACGGTCGCGATCGCGTTCGGCGGCCTGCTCCTGTTCCCGCAGATGTTCCTGCGGTCGATGGGGCTCGGCGGCATCGCGGTCGTGCTCGTCGACATGGTGGCCGCCCTCACGGTCCTGCCCGCCCTGCTCGCGGTGCTCGGCCGCCGGGTCGACGCGCTGCGCGTCCTGCCGAAACGGCGCGCGGACCGGGAAGGGCGGGGAGCGTGGTTCCGGCTCGCGCACAGCGTCATGCGCCGGCCCGTCGCCTACGCGGTGGGGGCGACGATCGTGCTGCTCGCGCTCGGCGCGCCGTTCCTCGGCATCCGGTTCGGGAGCGTGGACGTCCGGGCCCTGCCGAGCGGCGCCGAGGGCCGTACGGTCGCGACGGCCCTCGACCGTGACTTCGCGCACGGCGCGCTGTCCCCGATCGACGTCGTGGTCACCGGCGGCGTGCCGCGCCCGCAGATCGACGCCTACCTCGGCCGTCTGCGCGGCGTGCCCGGCGTCACGGGAGCGGAGGTCGCCGACACCGGCCGGGACGCCACCCACCTCGCGGTCCGCACCGGCGCCGACGCGCAGTCCGGGGCGGCCCGCGACCTGGTACGGCAAATCCGGTCCCTGCCCGCACCGGGCACCACGTACGTCGGAGGGGAGACGGCCCAGCTGACGGACATGCTGAGCAGCCTGGGCCACGTCCTGCCATGGGCGGCGCTGTTCGTCGGCGTGGTGACGTTCGCGCTGCTGTTCGCGGCGCTGGGGTCGATCCTCCTGCCGCTCAAGGCGCTGGTCATGAACGCGCTGTCGCTGAGCGCCGCGTTCGGCGTGATGGTGTGGGGCTTCCAGGACGGACACCTGGCGGGCGTGCTCGGCTTCACCTCCACCGGCAACGTCGAGGCGTCACAGCCCGTGCTCATCCTCGCCGTGGCGTTCGGACTGTCGATGGACTACGAGCTGTTCCTGCTCAGCCGGATCCGGGAGGAGTGGCAGCGGACGGAGGACAGCACCGGCGCGGTGGCCGCCGGGCTGCAGAGCACCGGCCGCATCATCACCAACGCCGCCCTCCTGCTGGCCGTCGTGATCGCCGCCTTCACGACCTCGGGCATCTCCTTCATCAAGCTCATCGGCGTCGGGCTGCTCGTCGCCGTGGTGGTCGACGCCACCCTCGTACGGGCGCTGCTCGTGCCCGCGACGATGCGGCTCCTCGGCCGGGCCAACTGGTGGCTGCCCAGCCCGCTCCGGCGCCTGCACGCGCGGGTCGCCCTCCGCGAGTCCGCCTGAGCGACCGCCGCGGGCGGCCCGGGGCGGGGCGGGCGGCGGCGGGTCAGCGGCCGGTGTCGGCCCGCAGCCTCTTCTCGAAGCAGACGCTTCGCAGGGGGTGCGGGCCGAACGGCGCGATGCGGACGTAGCCGCTGTACTCGTACAGGCCCGCGTCGCGCAGGTCGGTGGCCTTGAGGCGCGCGGTCCGGCAGCCGCGCCGCCGGGCGAGGTCCTCGGCCGCTCGCAGCAGCAGCCGGGTCACGCCGAAGCCGCGGTACTCCGGCCGTACGTAGACGTGGCCGACCTCGGCGATCTGATCGGTGGAGCCGCCCCCGGCGCCGACCCAGCGCAACCCGACACAGCCGATCGACGTCGCGCGTTCGCGGGCGACGAGGAAGGTCGTTCCCGGCGCGGCCGGCGAGGGGCGGTCGGTGGCCGCACCGAACCGGGCGGCCAACTCGGCGGCCTGCTCGACGTGCAGGCCGGTCACGATCGGGTCGTCGAAGGACGCCTCGACCAGTTCCATGCGGGGACTGTTGATCATGCCGGGCCAGAGTAGGGAATCCGCCGCTCTCGCGGCGGTGGTTTCGCGTTCACGCTCGCTGGGCCTCCTCGTAGATCCGGTGGACCGCGGCCCCGAAGTAGGGGCCGTACATCGTCGCCGGGTCGTCGGAGTACTTGAAGCTGTTGACCGAGGTGACCACGCCGACACCCGTCCTGGCGTCGAACCGGGTGAGCCACGGCCCCCCGCTGGCGCCCTCGGACATGTCGCAGCGCAACCCCTGATCCTGGGTGAGGCGGTGCGCGTCCGGATGGGTCCGCCCGCTGCAGTAGGCCAGCCGCTCGCCGTCGTAGCGTCCGCCCGTGGGGTACCCGAAGCCGTAGGCGACGGTGCCCCGCGGCTGGTCGAACGCGATGTCCTGGGCGCCGACCACGTCGGTGACGTGGCGCCCGTCGGCGGTGGCCAGCGCGACCATCGCGACGTCGTGGTTCTCGTCGTGCCGTCCCGACCATGCCGTGGGCGCGAACATGCGCCGGGCGGTGAACGCGCCGTACGGGCGGCGTCCCT
Source organism: Actinoallomurus rhizosphaericola (assembly GCF_024055675.1). Classification (NCBI taxonomy): domain Bacteria; kingdom Bacillati; phylum Actinomycetota; class Actinomycetes; order Streptosporangiales; family Thermomonosporaceae; genus Actinoallomurus; species Actinoallomurus rhizosphaericola. Next base: position 481,194 of record NZ_JAMXMW010000001.1, read on the forward strand.
GGTCGTATCCGGGCACGTAGATCCAGTTACGGGCCCAGACGCCGGCGGCGTTCTGCACGCAGTGGCCGGCGGTGATGACGAGGTCGTGGTTGGCGCCGTCGACCGTGCCCGCCGAGCACACGTAGTCGGCGCCGTCGATGGTGAAGAACACCTTGCCGGTGGTGGCGCGGACCGCGCCGGGCGAGGCCCAGGGCGTGCGCGGCCCCTGGGCGGAGCGCCGGCCCGGGGACAGGGCGCCGCCCACCGCGAGCGGACTCGCCGGGGGCAGTGCGCCGCCCACCGCGAGCGGACTCGCCGGGGGCAGTGCGCCGCCCACCGCGAGGGGAGTCGCCGGGGAAGCCGGGGCAGGGGCGCCGGTCGCCGCGACCGGCGCCTTCGGAGGGAGGGCGCCGGCCACCGTGAGGGAGGTCCGCGGGGGCCGGGCGACCGGCCGCCGCAGCACCCGGTCGGGAGGGGTGAGCGCACGGGTCATGCGCCGGACGGTCCAGTACCGCAGGATCGCCGACCGGCTCATGGCGATCACGTGGTCGGACACGCCCGGCACGCCCGGCACGCCCGGCCCGGACTGGGAGACTCCGGTGCCGAGCGTGCCGAGGAGGGCGCCGGCGGTGGACACGGCGTAGGTGATGCGCGCGGCCTTGGACATGGGTCGAAAGTCTGCATGACCCCTGGTGGCCGCATGATGACTTGGAGTAAAGCCCCGCCCTCGATCAGGTGTTCTGTGCTTTGTCATAGAGGGCCTTGACGGCGGCGCCGAAGTACGGCCCGAACATGACGTTCGGGTCCGCGTTGTACTTGAAGGAGTTGACCGAGTTCTGGGTGCCGGCGCCGGTCCGGGCGTCGAAGCCGAGGAACCAGGGCCCGCCGCTGGACCCGGCCGTCATGTCGCAGGTCAGCCCGATGTCGTGGCTCTTGGTGTCGTCCTTGGCCCGGCCGCTGCAGTAGACGAGCCTGGACCCGTCGTACGGCGCCTGGGCGGGATAGCCGAAGGCGTACATCGGGCGGCGCCGTGGCTGGTTGAACGCGATGCCCTGCCCGCCGACGACGCTCGTCAGCGTCCGGCCCTCCTGCGGATCGACCGTCGCGGCGCCCACGTCGTAGTCGAGGTCCTCGTGGGCCTCCCACTGCGGGGTGGTGAGGGTCCGTGCCGCCGTCCACTTCCCGTACGGCGCCTGACCGTCGTGGTAGCCGGGGACGAACATCCAGTCGGTGTGCCAGGCGCCGTCGAGCCGGACGCAGTGCCCCGCGGTGATCACCGTGCTCTGGTTGCCGCTGGTCACCGCGTCTCCGGAGCAGGACGCCGGGCGTCCGGCGTACAGGAAGAAGACCCGTCCGATGGTCTGGGCGACCCTGCCGCCGGAGGTCCAGGCCGCTCCGGTGGACGGCGTCGACGCGGGCGTCTCGGCGGGGCGCCCGCCGGGGACGAGCCCGCGCGCGGCCGCCAGGGCGACGAGGCCGTCGAGGGGACGGGCCCGGCGCATGCGGGTGGGCGTCCACCACCGCAGGAGCCGCTCGCGGTCCGTACGGGAGTCCGCCATCGGGTGGACGGCCGGTCCGGCCGCGTCCCGGCCCGGGAGGGGTGACAGGCGCGGACGGCCGCCGGGCCGGTCGGCGCGGCCGATGCGGCCGTCGGGCTCGCCGGTGCGGCCGGGAGACCGCTCGCGGAGCCCGGGGCCGGGAACGGCGTCCGACGTGGCGCCGCCGGACACGCCCGGGCCGGGCGGTCCATCGGCGGGGCGCGCGGTGCCCGCCCGGGAGGCGGACGGGGAGACGGACAGGAGCGCGCCGGTCAGCACGGACACGGCCGCGAGGCGGGGGGACTTCGTCATGACCCTGGTGCCCTTCTGCGGCCGTCATGGGGGACGCGGCCGCGATCGTGAGACGGTCGCCGAACCCTAGCGCGAAGCGTGTTCAGTTGACTACGCACAGAAATCACTACATTCCATGGCCCGTCCCGGTTTGCGGGTGGGGGCCGCCGACCGGACGCGGGGAACGGGGGACAATGGGGGGCGTGACGCCCGACGACAGCCCGTCCGCAGCCGCCCGCCGAGACGTCGTGATCCTCGGCTCCACCGGATCGATCGGCACCCAGGCCATCGACGTGATCCGCCGTAACCCCGACCGCTTCCGCGTGGCCGGGCTGGCCGCCGGCGGCGGCCGGGTCGACCTGCTCGCCCGCCAGGTCCTCGACCTGCGGCCGGATGTGGTCGCCGTCGCACGGGGCTCGGTGGCCGAGGACCTGCAGCTGGCGCTCTACGCCGAGGCGCAGAAACGGGGCTACTCCGCGGGGGAGTACCGCCTCCCCAGGCTCCTCGCCGGGCCGGGCACGATCGCCGAGGTCGCCGCCTGGCCGTGCGACGTCGTGCTCAACGGCGTGGAGGGCGCGGCCGGCCTGCGGCCCACCCTCGCGGCGCTCGACGCCGGGCGCACCCTCGCGCTGGCCAACAAGGAGTCGCTGATCATCGGCGGCCCGCTCGTCAAGCGCCGGGCCAAGCCGGGCCAGATCGTGCCGGTCGACTCCGAGCACTCCGCGTTGGCCCAGTGCCTGCGCGGCGGCACGCGCGGCGAGCTGCGCCGCCTGGTGGTCACCGCCAGCGGCGGGCCGTTCCGGGGACGGACACGCGCCGAACTGGCCGACGTGACACCGGAGCAGGCGCTCGCCCACCCGACCTGGGACATGGGGCCGCTGATCACCGTCAACTCCGCGACGCTCGTCAACAAGGGCCTGGAGGTCATCGAGGCCCATCTGCTGTTCGACGTGCCGTTCGACCGGATCGAGGTGGTGGTGCACCCGCAGTCGATCGTGCACTCGATGGTGGAGTTCGTCGACGGGGCGACGCTCGCCAAGGCGAGCCCGCCGGACATGCGCCTGGCGATCGCCCTCGGCCTGGCGTGGCCCGACCGGCTGCCCGACGTGGCGCCCGCCATCGACTGGACGCGGGCGCACACGTGGGAGTTCTTCCCGCTCGACGACGAGGCGTTCCCCGCCGTGCGCCTGGCCCGGGAGGTCGGCTCGGCCGGAGGCACGGCCCCGGCCGTCTACAACGGCGCGAACGAGGAGTGCGTCGCCGCCTTCCTCGCCGGAAGGCTGGCGTTCCCGGCGATTGTCGACACGGTCGCGCGGGTAGTGTCCGAGCACATGACCGCTCCGGGCTCTCTGATCAGGGAGGATTCGGACGGCGGGCTCACCGTGGACGATGTGCTCGCCGCCGATCGGTGGGCGCGGACCCGAGCACGGGAGCTGACGTCTGGTTGACCTATCTGCTCGGAGCGCTGGCCTTCGTCCTCGCGCTGCTCCTCTCGGTGGTGCTGCACGAGGCGGGGCACTTCCTCACGGCCAAGCGCTTCGGCATGAAGGCGACGCAGTTCTTCGTGGGGTTCGGGTCGACCCTGTGGTCGCGCCGACGGGGCGAGACCGAGTACGGCATCAAGGCCATCCCGCTCGGCGGCTTCGTGAAGATCGTCGGGTACACCCCGCTGGAGGAGATCGACCCCGCCGACGAGGCGCGGGCCTTCCACCGCCGGCCGGCGATCCAGCGGGCGATCGTGATCGTGGCCGGCGTCGTGGTCAACCTCCTCCTGGCGTTCGCGCTGATGGTCGTCCTCGCGGCGGTGGTGGGCGTCCCGGACGGGGCGAACGCCACCACCGCCGTACGCCGGGTCTCGCCGTGCGTGCCGGTGAGCGGCTCGGCCTGCACGGACCGCGACCCGGTGTCGCCCGCCTCGGCGGCGGGCCTGCGGCCGCGCGACCGCGTCCTGTCCTTCGCCGGAACGCCGGTCCGCGACTGGAACGGCCTGTCCGGCCTGATCCAGCGGACCGCGCCGGGCACGAGCGTGCCCGTGGTCGTCGAACGCCACGGGGCCCGGCGTACGGTGACGGCCCGGATCGGGCGGCTGGACGGTCACGGCTACCTCGGGATCGAGCCGGTGGCGCGCGTCCGTACGCTGGGCCCGGTCGCGTCGGTGCGGTTCGCGGGCCGGTTCACGGGCCAGATGACGGCGGCGATCGGCGGGATCGTCGTCGACATCCCGAAGGCGATTCCCAAGCTGTTCTCCCACGAGCGCGCCAGCACGCCCGGCGGCCAGGCGGGCAGCGTCGTGGGCGGCGCCGAGGCCTCGGGGCAGGTGTTCGCCTCCGGCGAGACCTGGCGCACGAAGCTGGGCATGTTCCTGCTGCTCGTCTCGTCGCTCAACCTCTTCGTCGGCCTGATGAACCTCGTTCCGCTGCTGCCGCTGGACGGCGGTCACCTGGCGGTGGTCTGCTACGAACGGATCAAGGCGTGGGTCTTCCGCGTACGGGGCCGGCCCGATCCGGGCCCGGTCGACCTCACCAAGCTGATGCCCGTGACGTACGCCTTCGTCGTCCTTCTGGTCGGACTGGGGGTCCTGCTCATCCTCGCCGACCTGATAAATCCTCTCAAACTCCCCCAGTAAGCCCTCGCGTGTGCAGCATCCCCGCGGGTTGCCTAGTCTTGGAACCACTGCCGAGCACCCACTGGAAGGAGGGCGCGGCGCACGGAGCGTGAGCTCCACGCCGCGTGTCCGATGACCGTCGATCTTGGAATTCCGCAGGCCAAACCGAGGCCGCTCGCTCCGCGTCGCAAGTCGCGGCAGATCATGGTCGGCAACGTGCCGGTCGGCGGCGACGCGCCGGTGTCGGTCCAGTCGATGACGACCACCCTGACCGCCGACGTCAACGCGACGCTGCAGCAGATCGCCGAGCTGACCGCGGCCGGCTGCCAGATCGTCCGCGTCGCGGTGCCGTCCCAGGACGACGCCGACGCGCTGCCCGCGATCGCCCGTAAGTCTCAGATCCCGGTCATCGCCGACATCCACTTCCAGCCCAAGTACGTCTTCGCGGCGATCGACGCGGGCTGCGCGGCGGTGCGGGTGAACCCGGGCAACATCAAGAAGTTCGACGACAAGGTCGGTGAGATCGCCCGGGCCGCCAAGGACGCGGGCGTTCCCATCCGCATCGGCGTGAACGCCGGGTCGCTGGACAAGCGCCTGCTGGAGAAGTACGGCAAGGCGACCGCCGAGGCGCTGGTGGAGTCCGCGCTGTGGGAGTGCTCCCTGTTCGAGGAGCACGACTTCCACGACATCAAGATCTCGGTCAAGCACAACGACCCGGTCGTGATGATCAACGCGTACCGTCAGCTGGCGGCCCGCTGCGACTACCCGCTGCACCTCGGGGTCACCGAGGCGGGCCCGGCGTTCCAGGGCACGATCAAGTCGGCGGTGGCGTTCGGCGCGCTGCTGGCCGAGGGCATCGGGGACACCATCCGGGTGTCGCTGTCGGCGCCTCCGGTCGAGGAGGTCAAGGTCGGCATCCAGATCCTGGAGTCGCTGAACCTCCGTGAGCGCGGTCTGGAGATCGTCTCCTGCCCGTCGTGCGGCCGTGCCCAGGTCGACGTCTACACGCTGGCCGATGAGGTCACCGCGGCGCTGAAGGACTTCCCGGTCCCGCTGCGGGTCGCGGTCATGGGCTGCGTCGTGAACGGTCCGGGCGAGGCGCGCGAGGCCGACCTCGGCGTGGCGTCCGGGAACGGCAAGGGCCAGATCTTCGTGAAGGGCGAGGTCGTCAAGACGGTGCCCGAGTCGCAGATCGTCGAGACCCTCATCGAGGAGGCCGTCCGGATCGCCGAGGAGATGGGCGTCGACGTCACCGGCGACGGTCCCGGCGTCGACGTCGCGGTCTCCTGACACGCCTGACTCAGGTCCCTTTACGGCCCTTCCGGAAACGCTCCGGAAGGGCCGTCATCATTTCTGATTCACAATCATTACCTCGTTCATCGCCTAAAGCGGCATTTCTGGAATTTGTCACAATTCGGCATCCTTGATCCCTGACTCTTGATCACCCCACCTGTGACCCGCGCACAATGCCCCGGCATCCACCGAATTGCGGGCTCAGTGAGGAGCCGTGCGGAGGAGGGGACAAGTGAGGAAGCTCGTAGTGGTCACGGCCGCGGTCGGCCTGACCCTCAGTGGCATCGGTACGGCGGGAGCCGCCGGCCGTACGGCCGCGCCGACGCCCGCCCCGGCGGGGGAGTCCGCCGGGGCCGTGGCCGCCGGGATCGCCTGGACGCCCTGCCCGGACAACGACCCGATCGAGGGAACGAGGCTGCAGGGCCTGGAGTGCGGCACCCTGAAGGTCCCGCTCGACTACGCCCATCCGCACGGCCGTCGGATCACGCTGGCGCTGACGCGCGCGAAGGCGACCGACACGCAGCACTACCAGGGCATCGTCCTGCTGAACCGCGGCGGCCCCGGCGGGCACGGGCGCGACCTGCCGACCCGGTTCGCCAAGGGCACGTACGGCCTGCCGACGTCGGTCGGCGCGACGTACGACTGGATCGGCTTCGACCCGCGCGCCGTCGGCGCGAGCTCCATCGACGGCAGCGGCAAGGGCATCATCTGCGACCCGTCCTACCAGGCGCCCGGCAAGGCCCGGCCCGACTACACGCCGGCCTCCAAGGCCGAGGAGCTGGCCTGGCGGGCCAAGGCGAAGAAGTACGCCCAGGACTGCGGCAAGCGGTACGGCTCCGCGCTGAAGTACCTGACCTCCGCGAACTGGGCGCGCGACATGGACGCGATTCGCGCGGCGCTCGGTCAGCACAAGATCAGCTACTACGGCTGGTCCTACGGCACCTACCTCGGGTCGGTCTACGCGTCGCTGTTCCCGACCCACGTGCGCCGGATGGTCCTGGACAGCGTCGTACGGCCCAGCGGCGTCTGGTACGACGACAACCTCGACCAGGACGTGGCGTTCCAGAAGCGCTTCGAGATCTTCCTGACCTGGATCGCGAAGTACGACGCGGTCTACCACCTCGGCGCCACGCACGCCGCGGTCAAGGCGAACTACTACAAGATCCGCGCGGAGCTCGCCAAGGACCCGATCGACGGGCAGCTGGGCCCCGACGAGCTGGATGACACCGCCCAGACCGACGCGTACCGCGACTACACCTGGGTCGACCACGCCCAGGCGCTGTCGGACTACTTCGTCAAGCACGACCCGCAGCCGCTGCTCGACCAGTGGGGCGGCTTCCCCACCGACGACTTCCTCACGCAGAACAACTACGCCGTCTACGAGGCCGTGCAGTGCGTCGACCGGCAGTGGCCGACGAAGTGGGCGACGTGGGATCGCGACAACTGGCGGCTCTACCGGCAGGGCAACAAGTTCCTGACCTGGGGCAACGCCTGGTACAACGCGCCGTGCGCCTACTGGCCGGTGCCCGGCGGCACCCCGGTGAGGATCCAGGGCAAGAAGGGCCTGCCCCCGATCCTCCTCGTCCAGGCCACGAACGACGCGGCCACGCCGTACCCCGGCGCGGTCGAGATGCACAAGCGCTTCCCGAACTCCCGCCTGCTGGTGGAGAACGGCGGCATCAACCACGGCGTGGCCCTGACCGCGAACGGCGACACCTGCGCCAACACCCTCGTCTCCGCCTACCTGGGCTGGGGCGCGCTGCCGCCGAACAGGCCCGGCGCCGACGCCCGTTGCCAGGCCCCGGCACTGCCGGTGCCGGGCGCGGCCCCCGCCAAGGCCACTTCGGCGAAGGCCGACGCGGCGGCGACCCGCGAATAGTGATCACTGAGTAGAGTTCCGAGAGCCCCCGGCCGCCTCGGCCGGGGGCTCTCGCAGTTCGCGGCGGCGCTCGAACCCGGCCGGTCCCGGCCGGTCTTCGCCACGCCCCTCCCGGCCGCGGCCCGGAATCACCACCATCGTGCGTACGCACGACGGGGAGTCCGGCCCCGGACTTCCCGTGTGAAAGGGGTTACGTGAACAAGCTCGCCATCGCGACGGCCGTCGCCGGAGCCGGGGTGGTCACGCTGAGCCTCGCGCCGATCACGGCGCAGGCGCGTCCCGCCGGACCCGCCGCCGGGCCGGCCTGGTCGTCGTGCACCGAGGAGAGCCTCGACGGGCTCGAGTGCGCCACCCTCAGCGTGCCGCTGGACCACGCCGCTCCGAACGGCTCGAAGATCACCCTGGCGCTGTCCCGCGCACGGCACACCGGGACGACCGGCTACCAGGGCGTGCTCCTGGTGAACCCGGGCGGGCCCGGCGGCACCGGCCGCGACTTCGCGCTGCGCGTCGCGAACCACCTCCCCGCCGGCCTGCGGGCCGCCTACGACGTCATCGGGTTCGACCCGCGCGGCGTCGGCGGCAGCAGCCCGTCGCTCAGCTGCGATCCGGGCTACTTCAAGCCCGTACGCCCCGACTACGTGCCGCGTACGCCGTCGCTGGAGTCCGCCTGGCTCAGCCGGTCGGCGGCCTACGCCCAGGCGTGCGGGCGCAAGTACGGCGCGCTGCTGTCGCACCTGACGACCGTCGACGCCGCCCGGGACCTGGACGCCATCCGGGCGGCCCTGGGCGAGAAGCAGATCAACTACTACGGCGCCTCGTACGGCACCTACCTCGGCGCGGTGTACGCCACGCTGTTCCCGGCGCACGTGCGCCGCATGGTCCTGGACAGCAGCGTCCGGCCGAGCGGCGTCTGGTACGCCGACAACCTCGACCAGGACCGGGCGTTCGAGGGCAACATCAACGCCCTCTTCGCCTGGATCGCCAAGTACGACGCGGTCTATCACCTCGGCACGACCGAGCAGGCCGTACGGGACGCCTTCTACACGACCCGCGAGAAGCTGACGGCCGATCCGGCGGGCGGCGTCGTGGGCGCCGACGAGCTCGACGACACGTACCTCGTCGCCGGCTACATCGACCTCGGGGCGTACTGGCCGTACCTCGCGAGCGCGCTCGCCCGCTACCGGGCCGGTGGCACCGCGGCGCTGGTCGACGCCTACAACCGGTTCGGCGCCACCACCGATGACAACGGGTACGCGGTCTACAACGCCGTCCAGTGCACCGACGTGCGGTGGCCGAGGGACTGGGCGCGGTGGCGCCGGGACAATGAAAGGCTCTACGCCGCGGGCGTCCGGTTCGAGACGTGGGCCAACGCCTGGTACAACGCGCCGTGCGCCTTCTGGCCGGCCAGGGCCGGACGGCCGGTCGACGTCGGCCGTACGCGGGGCCTGCCGCCCGTGCTGCTCTTCCAGGCGACCAATGACGCCGCCACGCCGTACGCCGGCGGGGTCGAGATGAGCCGGCGGCTCGCGGGCTCGCGCCTGGTGATCGAGGACGGCGGGCGTACGCACGGCATCGTGCAGCGCGGCAACGCCTGCGTCGACGAGAAGTTCGACGCCTTCCTCGCGACCGGCGCCCTGCCGGCGGACCGGTCGCACTGCGCGCGCCTGCCCGAGCCGGTGCCGCCGTCCGCGGCCGGGATCCGCCCGCTGACCGCGGACCGGTTCCCGCCGGTCCTGCGCCGTCCTTAACGGGTGACGGCGACGGGTCCCCGGCGGCGGCGGTCGCCGGGGACCCGCCGTCCCGGCGGGGATCCCCTTTCGCGGCGCCGTGAACCCGTTTTCGCGGCGGCCGGAACCGGCGCGCCGTCACGATCGAACAACGGTTACAGCAGTCTCTTCCGTCCCTTTTATCGCAACGGTCACAATTCTTCGCATTCCTACCAGTGCGGGGTTCTCATGCGCCCGCACGCAAGGGGGTCATGTGAAGAGACTCGTTGCCATCGCCGCCGCCGCGGGCGTCGGACTGTCCGGCGCGGCGATCACCGTTTCGGCGCAGGCGGAGACGGCCCAGGCGGCCGGCACGATCGCCTGGGCGAAGTGCCCGGCCGACCAGGCGTACCTCGACAAGGCCGAGTGCGGCCAGCTGTCGGTACCGCTGGACTACCGGCACCCGAACGGCAAGAAGATCTCGATCGCGGTGTCGCGGCTCAAGCACACCGACACCAAGCACTACAAGGGCGTGCTGCTCGCCAACCCCGGCGGCCCCGGCGGCAGCGGCCTGTACCTCGCCGGCGGACTCGCGAGCTGGTTCACCGGCGTCGGCCACCCGGAGGTCCCGGCCCAGTACGACATCATCGGGTTCGACCCGCGCGGTGTCGGCCTGAGCCAGCCCGCGCTGACCTGCGACCCGCACTACTCCGACCCGATCCGGCCGGACTACGTGCCGCACTCGGCGAAGGACGAGGAGAAGTGGAAGGCCAGGTCGAAGGCGTACGCCCAGGCCTGCGCCAAGAAGTTCGGCTGGCTGCTGCCGCACCTGCGCACCACCGACGCGGCCCGGGACATCGACTCGATCCGCGCCGCGCTGGGGCAGAGCAAGATCAGCTACTACGGCTTCTCGTACGGCACCTACCTCGGCGCGACGTACGGCACGCTGTTCCCCAAGCGGGTGAAGCGGATGGTGCTCGACGGCAACGTCGACGTTCGCGAGGTCTGGTACGACGCGCAGCTGTCGCAGGACAAGGCGTTCGAGCGCAACATCAAGCTCTTCTTCGGCTGGGTCGCCAAGTACGACTCCCACTACCACCTCGGCAAGAAAGAGGCCGACGTGGAGAAGAAGTACTACAGCATCCGGTCCGCCGCGTTCAGCAAGCCGATCGGCGGCAAGCTCGGCGGTGACGAACTGGACGACACGGTCCTCAACGCCGGGTACAGCGTCGGCTGGTACGAGCCGGTCGCCGACGTTCTCTCGGCATGGGCCGACAAGGGCGACGCGGACCCGCTCGTCAGCCTCTACACGGACTACATCCAGACCCCCGACGACAACGGCTTCGCGGTCTACAACGCCGTCCAGGCGGCGGACGCCAAGTGGCCCCGGTCCTGGAGCACGTGGCACAAGGACGCCGTCAAGCTGTATGACAAGGAGGGCATCCGCTACAACACCTGGCCGAACGTCTGGTTCAACGCGCCGATCGCCTACTGGCCGTTCCAGGGCGGCCCGGCGCTGAAGATCAAGGCCAAGGGCATGTCCACGGCGCTTCTCGTCCAGTCCACGCTGGACGCCGCGACGCCGTACCCCGGCGGCGTGGAGATGCACAAGCTCCTGCCGTCCCGCCTGGTCGCCGAGATCGGCGGCAAGACCCACGCCAACACGCTCAACGGCAACGCCTGCCTCGACGACAAGGTCGCGGCGTACTTGAGCGACGGCACGCTGCCGAAGAACAAGCCGGGCAGCGGACCGGACGCGACCTGCAAGGCGCTCCCGGACCCCGTCCCGGCCGGTGCCGCCGCCATGGCGACCCGGTCGATCGCCCCCAAGGTGCCCGCCCGGCCGCTCATCGGCCGTCCGTGACACGCGAAGACCCGCGGTCCCGCTGACCGCGGCCCGCACGTGAGGACCCCCGGCTCCGGCCGGGGGTCCTTCCCGTTCCACCGGCCGCCGGGGCGAAGTCTGTCGCGGCATGCCGCACCTGATTACCGATCTTGCCGTGTTCCTCCCGTACCCTTACAAGGTGAGTGGAGCGAACGTGTCGACACGCCGGTCCGCCTCCCCACGCTCCGGATCACCCGCCCGGGAGAGAACGTGAGTCCGATGCTGCGCACGTCTCCGGTGCGCCTCCTGGACGACCGCCACCGTGAAGCGGTCCTGGAGATCCTCGATGCCGATCCGGTGTCGAACGTCTTCGTCGGCTCGCGCGTGCACGCCGCCGGCGTCGATTCGGGCCGCCTCGGCGCCGAGCTGTGGGGGTACCACCGCGGCGGCCACCTGACCTCCCTGTGCTACTCCGGCGCGAACCTCGTCCCGGTCGCGGCCGACCGCGAGGCCGCGCGGTCCTTCGCGGACCGGGCACGCTCGCAGGGGCGGCGCTGCTCGTCGATCGTCGGCCCGGTGCCCGCGGTGACCGAGATGTGGAACGCCCTGCGCCCCTTCTGGGGCCCGCCCCGCGCCATCCGGGCCGCTCAGCCGGTCATGTCGACCGTGTCGCCGCCGCCCGTCGAGCCCGACCCGGCCGTCCGCCGCGTCACCATGAACGACTTCGACGTCCTCTACCCGGCGTGCGTGGCGATGTTCACCGAGGAGGTCGGCGTCTCGCCGCAGGCGGGTGACGGGGGAGTGCTGTACCGCGCCCGTGTGGCCGAGCTGATCCGCTCCCGGCGGGCCTTCGCCCGCATCGAGGACGGCCGCGTGGTGTTCAAGGCCGAGATCGGCGCCGTCACCCCGTACGCCTGCCAGGTCCAGGGCGTCTGGGTCAACCCGGAGCTGCGCGGCCGGCGGTACGCCGTGCACGGCATGGCCGCCGTCGTCACCGAGGCCCTGCGCAGCATCGCCCCCGCGGTCACGCTGTACGTCAACGACTTCAACACCCCGGCCCGCGCCACCTACCGCCGCGTCGGCTTCCAGGACGTCGACACCTTCATGTCCGTCATGTTCTAATTCGCTGCGATAATGACCGGCCCGCCGTTCAATCCTTTGTTCGAAATGACATTCACTTAAAGTGATCATGCGATAACTTCACGTGCATGCCATCCCCTCTGCATGACTCGATCAACGAGCTGTTCCGTAAGCGGCCGGAGTTCGCGGTGGAGGTGCTGCGCGACCTGATGGGCGTCCGTGTGCCCGAGGCAGGGTCGGCGGAGGTCGCGAGCAACGACTTCAACGACCGTCCGTCGAAGGACTTCCGACCCGACACCGTGATCACGGTAGGTCCCACCCGGGACCCGCTGCACGGGATCATCGTCGAGGTCCAGCAGGCCAAGTCCGAGTCCAAGCGCCGGCAGTTGCCCCGATATGCCGCCACGCTGTGGCTGCACTTGCAGCGGCCGGTGACGGTGCTGTGCGTGTGCCCGGATCCAGGTGTGGCGGCTTACTACACCGGGCCGATCAAGACCGGGCTGCCCGGCTACACGTTCCAAGCCCTCGTGCTCGGCCCGGACGCCGTACCGGTCATCACCGACCCGAAGGAGGCGGCGGCCCACCCGGAGCTGGCCGCGATATCGGTGATGATGCACGGTGAGCGACGCAGGCCCGTGGTCGAAGTATTCGTCGAGTCGCTCTCTTTGATGGAGCCCGAACACGCTGCGTCATACTATGAGTACACCTACACGATGGCCTCAAAGGCCGTCCAGAAGATCCTGGAGGAGCTCGTGTCCTCAACGGCCTGGCCCGTCTACAGCCCCTTCGCGAAAGAGCACTTCGGTCGAGGCAAGGAGGAAGGTCGCGAAGAAGGGCGCGAAGAAGGGCGCGCGGAAGAAGGGGCGCGCATGCTCCTGCGGATCCTGGCTGCTCGGGGGCTTGATGTCCCGGAGAACATCCGGGACCGGATCCGGACATGCAAGGACGTGCGAGAGATCGAAAGCTGGGCCGACCGGGCCATCGTGGCCACGTCCCTCGACGAGGTCTTCGACTGATCCTCATCCCCACACTGTCCGCCGCCTTTCCCGGAGGGACTCGTGTCACCGAAGACCTGGCCTGTCCATAGCCCGTTCGCGAAGGAGCACTTCGGTCGAGGCAAGGCGGAGGGGCGAGCGGAAGCGGGAGTTCGTGCCGTTCTCGCTGTTTTGTCCGCTCGGGGTATCGAGGTCTCGGATAGCGCCCGTGCTCGTATTGAGACGTGCACGGATGCGTGGCAGTTCGAGAGGTGGCTGGAACGAGCCCTTGTCGCGAAGTCTGTCGACGAGTTGTTCGACTGAGCCATCCCGCCGTCGAGAGATCGTCAGACGTCGGCGAACGCAGTGCCGCGGAGCCAGTGGCGGGCCTGGCGGGCGGTGCGTAGGCGGATCACGGTTACGTCCGGATGGCGGGTTGCTCGGTCGGCGGTCTGGGTTCTTCTCCGGTCGAACTGGGACCAGGCCCAGCGGATCGGGTGGTCTGCCCGGAGCCAGTCGCGGACGCTCTCCTTGTTGCCGTTCCACAAGGGGCGCCGGTCGACGGCGCGGAGGACCGAACGCCGGATCACCCGCCACATCACCGTGCGGCGCGGCAGGTCGAGCCAGATCACCGTGTCGGCGCGGTCCCAGAGCAGGTCGCCGAGGACGCGGTGGTACTGGTCCTCGGTCACCCAGCGATCCTGATCGCTGAACTCCTTCACGTCGGACTCGAACTCCGGCCGCGGGACCCAGCCGGGTCCGTGGTGCAGCGCGTCCAGCTCGTGGTGGGGCAGTCCGTACCGCTCGGAGAGCCTCCGGGCGAGTGTCGTCTTGCCGGCTCCCGAGATGCCCGCGATCAGCACCCTGTCCATCGGATCGATCCCCGCCTCCTCTGTTCCGACCCCTCGGAGAACGCTACCGACCATGCGGCCGCGCGGTGAGGGCGCCTGCGCCGGGGAACCATAGCTGCTGAGTCCCCGGATTCCGGCCGATGGGTGACGACGTGGCGAGGAGGGGGCTTCCCATGAAGATCAGGACGCAGCGGGACGTCGAGGTCGCCGAGGTCACGGTCGGCGACGGGCGGCGCGGCAACGCGCTGGCCAGCGCGGACTGGCGGGAGCTCGAGCAGACCTTCCGGCGCCTCGCCCGCGATGCCGAGCTGCGGGTCGTCGTCGTCCGCGGCCAGGGCGGGATGTTCAGCTCCGGGTCGGACATGCGGGAGTGGGTCGAGGCGGACGTCACGGACGTGGCGGACAGCTTCGCCGCCATGGAGGCGGCGTTGACCGCCATCGAGGATCTGCCCGTCCCGGTCATCGCCCAGGTGGAGGGCGTCGCCGCCGGCGCCGGGTGCCAGCTCGCGCTGGCCTGTGACCTGCAGGTGATGGCGGAGAGCGCGCGGATCGGGATGCCGATCGCGCGGCTCGGCATCCTCGTCAGCCCCGCGTTCGCCGCCCGGCTGGTCGTGCTCGCCGGGCCCGGCGTCGCGCGGGAACTCCTCTACACGGGCCGTCTGGTGTCCGCGGCCGAGGCCGTGAGCCTGGGGCTCGCCACCCGTTGCGTGCCGGACGCGGAGCTGGCCACGGCGACCCGCAGACTGGTGCTGGCCATCACGCGCCACCCGGGCGCCGCCGTACGGGCCGCCAAGCACGCGGTCGGGGCAGTGCTCACGCCCGCGTGGGCGGCGGCGAAGGCACAGGCGGGCGGGCCTCCCGTCGCGTTCGAGGACTTCCAGCGGGGGATCGCGACGTTCCTCCGGGACCCGGGCGCGACCTCTTCCTGACGCGGCTCGGCGGCGGCCGAGGGCCTCGGCGAGGCCCTCTCGGCGGCCGGACATGTCGGGTGGTCTGCGCGTGAGGCGTCTCAGCGGCCGGGCGGTCTGCGCGTGAGGCGTCTCAGCGGCCGGGCGGTCTGCGCGTGAGGCGTCTCAGCGGACGAGGACGTCGAGCAGGCGGTCGAGTTCGGCGGCCGGGTCGGCGGTGAGGCCCGAGTGGACGGGGCCGGGCTGCACGACGGTGCTGCGCGGCGCGGTCAGCCAGCGGAACCGCGAGCCGAGGGACTCGCCGGCGGCCTGGCCCGCCTGCGGTCCGCCGCAGCAGACGCCGTCGACCGCTCCCAGCGCGGCGCGCACCCCGTCGACGTCGAGGTCCGGGGCCAGCGCGCGGAGCCGTACGTCGTCGACGTGGGTGCGGCAGCCGAGGAAGTCCTTGGCCTGGCAGTAGAGGATCACTCCGACGTTCACGGTCTCGCCGCGTTCGACGCGGGGGATCACGCGCAGGATGGCGTACTCGAAGATGTTCATGAGAGCCATTTCGGTCGGGCCGACGGGCGGTGCTCGGTCCGGGGCGTCGCCGGGCGGGCCTCGCCCACCTCGGGCAGCCAGATCTCCGGGGTGGCCGCACGGGTTCGCAGGTGGGCGACGTAGGCGGCCGCGACCTCGGCGGGGGAGCCGAAGCCGGGCTCGTCGGCCAGCCACTCCTCGGGCACGAGGGCCACGACCTCGCGGAGCAGGTCCTCGGTGACCTTCGGGCCGAGGTCGCGGCCGGCGCGGGCGAGGCCGGCGTCGTCGACGAAGGTCGTCAGGACGTGGTCGCTCGCGTCGTACGGCCGGGAGATCAGCTTCTCCGCCGAGGCCCAGGCGTGGTGGAAGTAGAGACTGGCGCCGTGGTCGATCAGCCAGACGTCGCCGTGCCAGACCAGGAGATTGGGGTTGCGCCAGCTGCGGTCGACGTTGCCGATCAGCGCGTCGAACCACAGCACGGACGCGGCGAAGTCGGCCTCGGGGGCCCAGGCCAGCGGGTCGAAGCCGAGGGAGCCCGGCAGGTAGTCGACGCCGAGGTTGCGGCCGGGGCTGGCCTTGAGCAGGTCCTGGATGTCGGGGTCGGGCTCGTGGCGGGCGATCACCGGGTCGATGTCGACGGTGACGAGGTCCGGCACCCGGAGGCCGAGCCGGCGGCCCAGCTCACCGGCGATGATCTCCGCGATGAGGGCCTTGCGGCCCTGCCCGGCGCCGTGGAACTTCACGACGTACGTGCCCAGGTCGTCGGCCTCGACGATTGCGGGCAGGGACCCGCCCTCCCGGAGGGGTGTCACGTAACGCGTGGCGGTGACGTTCGGCAGCACGGGGCAACCGTACCGGGCGTGTGGCGGCATGCGAGCACGACGTGCGCGCATGCCGGCCCCCGCCGCTGACGCGCACACGCTCCGGTGATCGAGGCAATCGTATGAACGTGCGCGCCGCGGAGATGATGCAGATGTCACAGACCGTGTTGACGCGTTGAACAATGCCATATCTAATATATTGCATGCCAGCTGAACGGCTTCGTCCTCTCGACCGGTCCCTCCTGCGCGACCAGGCGTACCGCATGCTCCGCGACGCGATCGTCGAGGGCGACCTCGCGCCCGGCGAGATCATCCGCGACGGCGAGCTGGCCGAGCGGGTCGGGCTGTCGCGCACGCCGGTGCGCGAGGCGCTCGCCCGTCTCGCCGACGAGGGACTCGTCGAGACCAAGCCGCACGCCTACACGCGTGTCACGCCGCTCGTGCTCCGCGACGTACGGGACGCGTACGTCGTCGTCCGGGCCATGCACGAGCTCGCCGTACGCGCGGCGGTGCCGGTGCTGACCGAGCGGCACCTCGAGACGATGCGCGCGGCGAACGCGCGGTTCGCCGCCGCCCTCGACGAGGGGAACGTGCCCGCCGCGCTGGCCGCCGACGACGAGCTGCACGACGTCCCGGTCGCCGCGGCGGGCAACCGCGCGGTGGCCGCGACGATCGAGCGGTACGTGCCGCTGATCCGCAGGCTGGAGCGGCTGCGGTTCGGCTCGCTCCCCGGCCGGCGCTCCATCGCCCTGCACGACCGCCTGATCAACGCCTGCGCCGCGGGCGACACCGAGGCGGCCGTGGCCGCCACCGCCGAGATCTGGGCCACGCTCGGCGACCTTCTGGATGAGGAGATCTCGTGACGACACTGGACGACTTCCCCCGCGAGCGCCTGCTGTTCGGGCCCTCGCCCGTGCACCCGCTGCCCCGCCTGACCGAGCACCTCGGGGGCGGGGTGAGGCTGTGGGCCAAGCGCGAGGACTGCAACTCCGGCCTCGCGTTCGGCGGCAACAAGACGCGCAAGCTGGAGTACCTCGCCGCCGACGCGCTCGCCCAGGGCTGCGACACCCTCGTGTCCATCGGCGGCGTGCAGTCCAACCACACCCGGCAGGTCGCCGCCGTGGCCGCCCGGCTCGGCCTGAAGTGCGTCCTGGTCCAGGAGAGCTGGGTCGACTGGCCCGACGCCGTCTACGACCGGGTCGGCAACATCCTGCTGTCCCGCCTGCTCGGCGCGGACGTACGCCTGGTCGAGGCCGGGTTCGGCATCGAGTTCAAGGAGAGCTGGGAGCAGGCCCTGGAGGACGTCCGCGCCCGCGGCGGCCGGCCGTACGCCATTCCGGCGGGCGCGTCGGACCACCGTCTCGGCGGCCTCGGCTTCGCGAACTGGGCGCGCGAGGTGGAGGAGCAGGAGCGGGAGCTCGGCGTCCACTTCGACACGATCATCGTCTGCTCGGTGACCGGGAGCACGCAGGCCGGGATGGTCGCCGGGTTCGCAGGGAAGGGCCGCCGGATCATCGGCATCGACGGCTCCGCCGAACCGAAGGAGACCTGGGAGCAGGTCGCCCGGATCGCCCGGAACACCGCCGAGCTGATCGGTACGGAGGTCGCCGACGACGAGATCGTCCTCGATGAGCGGTATCACGCCGGGACGTACGGCATCCCGGACGAGCGGACCCTGGAGGCCATGCGGCTGGCCGCGCGGCTGGAGGGGATGATCACCGACCCGGTCTACGAGGGCAAGTCCATGGCCGGAATGGTCGATCTGGTGACGAACGGGGAGATCGAGGCGGGATCCAACGTCCTTTACGCTCATCTCGGAGGGCAACCGGCGCTGAACGGATACAGCGCGCTCTTCCGCTGAGGGGCTGACATGCAGGACGTTCGTGACGATGGGGTCGCGGGTGTGGACCTGGCCGGCGTCGACCTGGCGGTGCTGGAGGAGATCCAGCGCCGGGTGCCCGACATCCTCAGCGACGGCATCCCCGCCATCGGCCCGGGCGGCGACCACGCCCGCATGCCGGGCATGCCGTACAGGATCGCGGGAGAGTCGCCCCAGCGGCGCACGTGATCGGGGCCGAGCCATCCTTCCGGGTCATCGGCGATCGCCGCGCGCAGGGAACGCCCGTCGGGCAGTGAGCCCGGCGTCACCACCGCCGAACCGGCTGGTCGCCGAGCCGACCCAGTCCTCGGGTCGATGGTCGTCGAGTGGAGAACCGCCCCGGAAGCGGCCGATGTTCGTCCCGCCGGGGTAGAAGTGCCGGGCTGGTCCGCGCAGCGGGATGGGTGATGGTCAGACATCGTCCTCGCCGAAGAGGGTGATCGGCTGTGGCGAACCACAGGGTTGCGGTCCAAGGCGCCGGATTAAGACATCGTTGTCAACGACGGGTTCATCGCCGTAATCTTCTTATGACCGGAGGCCTTCCCTGGATGGCCACGCTGGTAGGCGAGAGAATCGGCGCTGACCTGGTGATCTAGGAGCAGGAACTCCCTCGGCGACTCGGCCGTTGACCCTTCGGGTGGACGACCATGCCCAGGGCAGGACTGATAACGATGTCTCAACCTGGCGGGCTATGCTGTCAAGCGGCCGTCAACCCGCCGAAGTTAAGGTGCGACGAACAGGGCTGAGCGATCTCTGGCAGAAGGGCTCTGGTGGACAAGCAGGACAGGCGGCGCAGGCCGACGATCTCAGACGTGGCGGCCGCCGCCGGAGTCAGCCCGAAGACGGTGTCCCGTGTCATCAACAACGAGCCGGGCGTGCGCGCCGAACTGGCCGATCAAGTGCTCGCGGTGATCAGCAAGCTCGGGTTCCGCCGCAACACCATGGCCAGCTCACTGCGCTCCGGCCGGCAGACCGCGACCATCGGGCTGATCATCGAAGACCTGGCCAACCCGTTCTACTCCACGATCGCGGCGGCGGTGGCCAGCGTCGCGCGCACCCACGACACCCAGCTGATCACCGTCAGCTCGGAAGAGGACCCTGAGCTCGAACAACGTCAGTTCCTCCAACTGTGCCAGCGCCGGGTGGACGGCATGATCATCGTGCCCGCCGGCTCGGACCACTCCTACACCCGGTCCGAGGTCGAGATGGGCATGCGGATGGTCTTCCTGGACCGTCCGCCGTCGGGCATCCTGGCCGACAGTGTCGTCATCGACAACGCGGCGGGGGCCCGGGCCGGCATCATGAGCCTGCTCGAGGACGGGCACCGCCGGATCGGGGTCGTCATCGACTCCCCGATCATCTACACCGCGCGCGAACGGCTGGCCGGCGTACGTTCGGCGCTGGCCGAGGCGGGCATCCCCTATGACGACGCCCTGGTCAAGGTCGGCGTCACGAATCCCGATGAGGCCGCCCACGCCATCGCCGCCATGCTCGACGGCGTCGACCCGCCCACCGCGTTCTTCACCGGCAACAACCGGAGCACCATCGGTGCGATCCAGGAGCTGTACCGCCGTGACAGCGACGCGGCGCTGCTGGGCTTCGACGACTTCGAACTGGCCACACTGATGCCGCGCCCGCTGACCGTGATCGCGTACGACGTGCAGGAACTCGGCCGCGCCGCCGCCCTCCGGCTGTTCGAGCGGATCGGCGGGGACACCTCCTGGCCGTCGGAGACCGTGATCCCCACGCATCTGGTTCAGCGGGGCGTCCAGCTTCTGAAGTCCTGACGCCGGCGCGCGGGGCGTGCCGCCGGCGGTCACCCGCGCCCCGGCGAGGGAGCCACCCGCATCGGCGCGGGAGGGAGTACCGCCTCGATGAGCGATGCCCCCTCCGTGATCCGGCGCCCTACCGCGCGAAGCGCAGGTCGAGGAAGCGGGCGCGGTTGTTGTTGACGTTCGCGTACAGGTCGTCGATCTTCTGGCTGTTGACGTTGTAGGAGATCACCAGCTCACCGGGGCGGCTCAGCTCCGGGTGCGCGGCGATGTTGTACGGCGCGTAGATGTCGCCGCCGCCCTCGGGGGCGGTGTAAACGTCGGTGCGGTTCGTGAACGGACCGACGGGGGTCGGCGCGGTCGCCACGTAGATGTCGTGACCGAGGTAGGCGTCGGAGGTGGTGAGGACGTAGGAGCCGTTCACCTCGGTGACGCTGTACGAGGCCCCGACGTTGTCGGTCACGCGCGCCGACGCGGTCGGGTCGTGCGACCAGCCGGTACCGGTGTAGAACTCCCACGAGCGGTCGACGAGGTGGCCGACGCGGGCCCGCGCGACGTGCATGTGGCCCGACTCGGCGCCGTAGATGTAGATGTAGCCGCCGACGCGCGTCAGCTCGACGCCCCACGACACGTTGCCCTCGTCATAGCTGTGGGTCACCTTCGCGCCGCCCAGGTCGCGGGAGAAGGAGGCGATGTCGGTCCTGACCCACGCGAAGTTCCACGGCGGCGGGTCGTCCGTGGGGACCTGGGCGTACTCGAACAGGCGCAGCTTGCCGCCGTCCATGATGCCGTCGCCGTTCCAGTACCAGACGTCGTTCGTTCCCGAGGGATCCCACGGCGGCGTCGCCGGCGTCTCGCCGACGAGCGACTGCGGTGCGTCGTGCGTCCCTCCGGTCAACGTGGTCTCGGGAAGCCCGTCGCGTCCGGCCGTGACGATGGTGTTGTGCACGAAGCCCGCGTCTTTCGGCAGGCTCTCGTCGGCGTTGACCGGGCCGAGGAAGGTGTCGTTGAGGAGCCATGCGACCCGCCCGCCCGGCAGCGTCGCCGAGTACGTGCCGTCCGATGCGGCCCAGCCGCGATGGTTCGTCCAGCCACCACCGCTGTCGCCGAACGCGCGCCAGGCGGCGTTCAGGTGCTCATCAGGGACGACGCTCGTCACCACCGGTGCCTGCCGGGTGCCGGCGCCGTGCCCGGACTGCGTCGGGGTGCTCGCGAGGGCACTCGGCGCGAGGGCGCCGGTACCGAGCACCGCCGCGGCCAGAACGGCCGTCGCCGGCCCGACGCGAGCACGCCGGCGACTGCGCCCGGCGGCTCGGAAGCAATGAGCGGGCCACCTACTGCGCGTCATGGAATCGCCTCCTCATTCCTCTGCTCGCTGACATCGTTGTCATCAGCGCATCCGTGCATGGTCCGCGCGGTCAGTGCTGAGCGAGCAGCTCCACCTCGGACAGTCTCAGCGCCTGGCCGTCCGTGGGCGGGTCGAACTCGAACCGTACGTACTGGTAGCTGCCGGTCGCGTCACTCGGCGTGAAGGCCCGCGTCTGCTGGCGCCAGGTGAACTGCTCGCCGCTTCGGCGGTCCACCTCTGTCCAGTGCGTCCCGTCGGTGGAGACGCTGACCTTCCAGCCCGCCGGATCGCCGCCGGTCTGGGCGGTGCTGGTGAGCGTGTACTGGGCGATGGAGTGCGGCTGGTCGAACCGGTAGGTGACGGATGCCGGTCCGGCGGCGAAGGTGGTCGCGGTGTTCGAGTCGTTGTCGAACAGCGCGGCCGGGTCGGTGCCGTCGTTCGTCGTGGCCGTTCCCTTCCCCGAACCGGTCTGGTCGGCCGGCGGGTCGGCGACCTTGGACCCGGTGGTCAGTGACGGCGGTGCGGCCGAGGGCGCGGTACCCCAGCTCGAGGGGCGCGGGCCCATCTGCAGATCGATGTGCCCACCGCCGGTCAGGTCGGCGTGCTGGAGATAGGTCTTGTCCCAGCTCTTGCCGTTGATCCGCATCGACTGGACGTAGATGTTCCGGTCGGAGTCGTGGTGCGCGGTGATGATCAGCGCACGGCCGCCGGCCGGGCGGATGGTGACCCGCTCGTACAGGGGCGATCCGATGGCGAAGGTGGGCGAGCCCTGCTGCAGCGGGTAGATGCCGAGCGCGTTGTCGATGTAGAACGCCGACATCGAACCGTTGTCCTCGTCACCGGGGTAGCCCTGGCCGATCGTGCTGCCGGTGAACAGCCGGCCGAGGGCGTCCCGTACGTGCGCGGCGGCCTTGGCCGGCTGTCCCACGTAGTCGTACATGTAGGGCACGTGCATTGACGGCTGGTCGTTGAAGGCCCACTGCCCGATCTGGTCGTCCCGGGACTCGAACATTTCGTGGTAGGCACCGCCCCAGCCGCCGCCGTACTGCGCGGTCTCCGGGGTGGCGAAGAACTGGTCGAGCTTGGCGGCGAGGCCGGCCCGGCCGCCGTAGAGGTTGGCCAGGCCGTTGCCGTCCTCGGGAACGAGGAAGGCGTACGTCCATCCGTCGCCCTCGGTGTAGTCGGTGGAGTTCCAGTCCAGCGGGTTGTAGGTGCCCGGCGCGTGCTCCCAGCCGCCGTCGGCGTTGCGCGGCTGGAAGAAGCCGGTGGACTTGTCGAACAGGTCGACGTAGTGCTGGGCCCGGTCGCGGAAGTACCGGTAGTTGTCCTGGTACTCACGCCGGTGCGGGTCGTCGGCCGCACTGGTCTGGTACAGCTTCAGCGACATCTGGGAGATGCCGTAGTCGGCGATGTAGTCCTCCAGCGAGACCGACGCGCTGGACCCGGTCGTCTGCGGGGTGTAGCCGAGGAAGGTTGAATGCGCCATGTCGGGACGGCCGGTCAGCCCGGACGATGGGATGGTGGCGTCCTTGACCGCGGCCTCGTACGCGCTGCGGACGTCGAAGTTCGTCACCCCGCGCAGGTAGGCGTCGGCGATGGCCACGTCCGAGCTGGTGCCGCTGAAGCCGAGGTAGCCGGGCGCCGTCCACTGCCCGATCCAGCCGCCGTCCCGGTACTGCTGCACGAATCCGTCGATCATCTCGCCGGTCAGCTTCGGGTAGAGCAGCGCGTCCAGCGACCAGGCGGTCCGGTAGGTGTCCCAGAAACCCTCGTTGGCGTACGGCTTGCCCGTCACCACCGCCGATCCGGTGGTGGTGGGGGTCGCGTGGCCGGTGCCCGACCGGTACGGGCTGGCGTAGCGGTAGTCGGGGGCGGCCTGGGTGCCGGTGTTCTCGAACAGCTCGTTCGGGTACAGGTTCAGGCGGTAGAGACTGGAGTAGAGGCTGGTGAGCTGGTCCTGGCTCGCGCCGTTCGGCTTGATCACGCCCAGTGCCTCATCCCAGGTCCGCTGCGCCGCGGCGTGCACCTGGTCGAAGCCGGCGTCGCCGACCTCGAGTTCGAGGTTGTGCTTCGCCTGGTCGACGCTGATGAAGGACGTGGCGATCCGCATGGTCAGCCGGTGGTCGGCGCCCAGGTCGAAGCTCGCGTATCCGGAGACGTTCGCCCCCCCGCCGCCGGTCAGCGTGCCGTTACCGGTCATCGGCCGGTCGAAGGTGGCGTAGACGAACATGCGGGGCGCGCCCCAGAACCCCGAGACGTCGGAGTAGCCGCTGACCACCCCGTGCGCGCGGTCGATCGTCAGACCGCCGTTGTTGTTGACGTTGTCGAAGATCAGGCTGTTCTGGCCGGAGGGGAAACCGAACCGCATCACGGCGGCGTGATCGGTCGGCGTGATCTCCCCACGCAGGCCGTTGTCGAAGGTCACGCCGTAGTAGTCGGCGCGAGCCGTCTCATGGTCGTGGCTGAACGCCAGCGCGCGGGCGGCGCGGTCGGCCGTCGCCGGGACGGCGGACGTGGACGGCATCACCTGGAACGTCTGGTGATCGGCGACCCAGATGCTGGGCTCGTGGCTGACGGAGAACGCCTGCAGCTCGGGCTCGTTCGCGGCGTTGTCGCCCTTCTGGTACGCGTAGATGAGCCCGGTGCTGCCCGCGTCGGTGACCGGAGTCCAGAAGTTGAAGCCGTGCGGGAGCGCGGCGGCCGGGATGTTGTTGCCGCGCGAGTAGTCGCCGGTGGAGTTGGTGCCCCGCGTGGTGATGACGCACGTCGACGGGTGGTGGGCGCAGTCGTTCGCCGGGGGCGCCGGTGCGATGTCGATGTCGTCCAGCCAGCCGGCGAAGTGCGCGGGACCGGACGGGTTGTCGTAGCCGACCAGGACGCGGGTGATGGTCTTGCCGGCCGCGACCCGGCCGATGTCGGCGGCCACCGCGTTCCACTGGTCGGTGTGCAGGACCTTCGCCGCTCCCTGCGCCCGCGGGCTCAGGCCCTTGCCGTTCTGGTCGGTGGCGCCGAGTTCGCTGAGGTAGGTGCCGTCGCTGAAGGCCAGGTCGACCGCGACGTACGTACTCGGGTATCCCAGATCCTTGCCCGTGAACTCCGGGAAGACCTTGTAGGACAACCGGGTGTCGCGGCGTACCGGCAAAGAGACCTGGTAGATCTTGTCGTACGCCGTGCCGTGGCCGGTGAGCTGCCAGCCCGCGTAGTGGAGAGCGTGCGTCCCCGTGAAGCCGACGTAGGTCTTGGCCGTGGGGCTCGACGCCGGGCCGTCCCCGATCGCGGTCGTCATCCCGGCGTCACCCGACGGCGCCCCGCCGAGTGCCAGTTCGGCGAGCTGGGTGTGACCGTCACCGTGATTGGCGGAGACCGCCAGCCGGTAGTGGGAGTACGCTCCCGCGTGCCGGACGGTGAAGAGTCTCGTCTGCGAGCGCTGACCGAACCGCTGCCCGCTCTCGGTGTCCACCGTCTGCCAGGTCCGGCCGTCGGCCGAGCCCTCCAGCCGCCAGGACTCGGGGTCACGCTCGGGCCAGTCGGACGCCGAGGTCATGGCGTAGCCGTCGATCCGGGTGGGTGCGGCGAAGGCCACCGTCAGCGAGGGCGTCCGGCTCGCGGCCTGCCAGCTGCTGCCGACGTCGCCGTCGACGGCACGTTTCGCGCCGTGGTCGGGCAGGACCTCGTCGCTCGCGGTGACCTCCGTCACCGCGGACATCGCCGAGCCGGGCAGCCCGGCGCCGGTGTCGGGGTACACGCCCGCCGTTCGGTGGGCGCCGTGGCCGCTGTCCGAGGTGTTCTGCCAGGTAGGGGCGGGGTCGTTCGGCTCGAACGAGGTGGCGAAGGTGCCGCGTTCGGCGGGAGCCGGCGCGGACCCGGCCAACGCGCTCTGCGCCGGGAGCAGGGACAGGACGATGCCGGCCAGTGCCGCCAGCGGTACGGGCGCGGAAGGTCGGGAACAGCGCCTGTGGCAGAGGCGACGAGGGGGTCGGGCCACGACCAGGCTCCTTGGCGGGGGAGACGCTTCGACAGCTCGGGAGTTCGCGAAGAGATTTGACGGCTCGGGGAGCGCGGCCGGCGGTCGACGCTCGGCACGCAGGGGTTATGACAACGTTGACAACAAGGGGACAGTGTCAGCCGCGCCGAATTCGCCTGTCAACCCTCCATCGCTCCATCGACGGACATCGGCACCTCGGATCAGCGTCGGAGTCTTGACGGGCGTGCGGCCTGAGGCCAAAACTGGCGGAACTGTGACAACGATGTCATGCCATCCGACCTACGGTGCCGTGCCTCCGCACCACGAGGTCTCCGCACCACGAGCCAAGGAGCGCCGATGCTCGACGACCACGCCGAGGACACCCGCGAGAGAGCGCGGTTGTCGCGCCGCGACGTCCTGCGCACGGGGGCCACTGTGCTCGCGAGCGTCAGCCTGTTCGGGGCGTTCGAGGACCGGGCCGTCGCGTCGCCTGCCGCCTCGGGCCAGGCGCCCGTCGGCGACCTGGCGCTCTACCGCCCCGTACAGGTCTCCTCGACCGCTTACGCGCCCACTCCCGGTCACTTCGTCGTCGACCGCATGGCGAGCAGCGGGCCTCGCGGCAGCGGATGGCGGGCGGCCGACGCAGAGACCCCGCAGTGGGTGGCCGTCGATCTTCAGGCGGCGTGTCAGGTCACCTCGGTCGTCCTCGTCTTCGAGGCGGCCGAGGGCGACGTCGTGTTCAAGCCCGCCGACGACGTCAACCCTCGCGTGAACACGACGGGCTGGGAAGTCCTGTCCAGCTACGCCACCCGCTTCCGCATCGAGGTCTCGCCCGACGGAAAAGCGTGGAAGACGGTCAAAGAGGGCACCACCAAGGCCGGCGGCACCGTCGAGGTGGTCCTCGACCAGCCCGTCACGACGCGGTGGATCCGCATGGTCGGCACCGCGCTGTCCAACCCGAACCCCCTGGGCCTGAACTCCTTCCAGGTCCTCGGCACCGCACCGGCCAACCGTCCGCGGTCGTCGGGATGGACCGACTGGACGAGCGGCGCCCGGCCGGTCCCCCCACTCAAGGTCGCGGACGACGGCACCGTGCCGATCGAGTCGGGCTGGAACCTTACCCTCGAAGGGTTCGCCGGCACCGGTGACGGATCGCGGCTGTCGTCCCCTGAGGTGGACACCTCGCGCTGGTTGCGGGCCCAGGTGCCGGGCACGGTGCTGGCCTCCCTGGTGGAGGAGGGCCACCTGCCCGACCCCGTGCGGGGCCTCGACAACCTCCACGTCCCCGAGGCGCTCAGCCGCAACTCCTGGTGGTACCGCCGCGTCTTCGACGTCCCGCATGGTTTCGGCGCCCGCGGCCATGACCACGTCTGGCTGGAACTGGACGGCGTCAACCACCAGGCCGAGATCTGGCTCGACGGCACCAAGGTGGGCGAGCTCGCCCACCCGTCCGCGCGCGGCGCCTTCGACGTCACCGCCCGGCTCCAGAACGGCGGGCGGCACGTGCTGGCCGTCCGCATCGACCCCATGCCCTATCCGGGCAATCCCGGTGACAAGGGTCCGGACGGCAGCCCCTACGCCGACGCCGGCTCCGGCATGATGATGCGCAACGGCCCCACCTACCTGGCGGTGTCCGGCTGGGACTGGATGCCCGCGGTACGCGACCGCGTCATGGGCATCTGGAACCATGTGCGGCTGCGCTCCACCGGCCCGGCCGTCATCGGCGATCCACGGGTGGACACCGTGCTGCCCGATCTGCCGGAACGCTCCCGGGCCGACGTCACCATCACCGTGCCGATCCGTAACGCCTCCGCGAACCGGCGCACGGTGACGGTCCAGGCCCGGCTCGGCGACGTCCGCGTCCGCAAGGACATCCCGGTCGACGGCGGGAAGATCGCCGACGCGGTCTTCACCCCGGACGAGTTCTCCGCCCTGCGCCTGTCCGACCCGGCCCTGTGGTGGCCCAACGGCTACGGCGATCCCACCCTGCACGACCTGGAGGTCTCCGCCTCGGTCGGCGCCGTCACGAGCGACCGGCGCACCGTACGGACCGGATTGCGCCACCTGCAGTACGCCTCCGAGAACCCCATCACCTTCCAACCGGGCGCCAACCGCGTCGAGCAGACCGTCGACATCCCGACGCAGCAGGCCCGATACGTCCGTGTTCAAGCGGGCCGTCGCGCCACCGGCTACGGCGTCTCCCTGTGGACGCTGTCCGTCATCGACAGCGCGCAGCCCCAGACCGACCTCGCTCTGCACGGCGACGCCTCCGCCTCTTCCACCGACAATTCCAGCAATCCCGCTTCGGCCGCGGTGGACGGCGACCCCCAGACCCGCTGGTCGTCCGCCTACTCCGACAACCAGTGGATCCAGGTGGACCTGGGCAAGACACGAACCTTCAACCGGATCACCCTGCTCTGGGAGGTCGCGTACGCCCTGACCTTCACCATCCAGGTCTCCGACGACGGCCAAAAGTGGACCGATGTCCAGGACGTCGACAACCGGCCTCACCAGCTGCAGATCAGCGTCAACGGCGTGAAGATCATGTGCCGTGGCGGCAACTGGGGATGGGACGAGCTGCTGCGCCGCATGGGGGGCGGCCGCATGGAGGCCGTGGTCGAGATGCACCGCGACATGAACTTCACGATGATCCGCAACTGGCTCGGCAGCAGCGACCGCGAAGAGTTCTACGCCCGTTGCGACGAGAACGGCCTGCTGGTCTGGAACGACTTCTGGAACGCGTGGTTCCTCGACCCGCCGGACCACGCGCTCTACCTCGACCACGTACGCGACACCGTGCGACGGTACCGATCGCACCCGTGCATCGCGGTGTGGTGCGGCGCCAACGAGGGCACCCCTTCGGGCGAGATCGACGAGGGCGCCAAGACGGCCGTCGCCGAGGAGCATCCCGGCGTGCGTTACGTCAGCAACTCGGCGGCCGGCGTCGTCAGCGGCGGCGGGCCGTACGCCTGGATCGATCCCGCGCAGTACTACTCGCCCCAGACTTACGGTGCCGGCACCTTCGGCTTCCACACCGAGATCGGCATCCCGACCGTGTCGGTCGTCGAGAGCATGCGCAACCTGGTGGGCGACGAGGAGGGCTGGCCCATCGGCACGGTGTGGAACTACCACGACTGGTCCACCCGCGGGAACCAGTACCCGCAGAACTACAAGGCGGCGATCGACGAACGCCTGGGCGAGTCGTCCAGCCTGGAGGAGTTCTGCGCCAAGGCACAGCTGGTCAACTTCGAGTCCATGCGCGCGATGTTCGAGGCGTGGAACGCCAATCTGTGGAAGGACGCCAGCGGCCTGCTGCTGTGGATGTCCAACCCGGCCTGGCACAGCACCGTGTGGCAGACATATGACTACGACCTCGACGTCAACGGCAGCTACTACGGCGCCCGCGCCGGCTGCGAGGCGCACCACGTGCAGGCCGACCCACAGCACTGGAACGTGATCGCGGTCAACCACACCGCCGGCGAACTGCGCGCGGCGGTCGTCGAGGCCGAAGTGCTGGACCTGTCCGGCCGGCGGCTGGCGGCACTTCAACGGCAGACCATCGACATCGCCGCCTCCTCGACGGCGCCCGCCTTCACCGTCGCCCAGCCGGGCGGTGACGTCCCCCTCCACCTGGTCCGGCTGCGCCTCACGGACGCCGACGGGAAGAAGCTGTCGGAGAACACCTACTGGCGCTGCGCCGAGCCCAAGAACCTCCAGGCGCTGACCAAACTGTCCGGAGCCGTCTTGCGCCTCACCGGAGGCCACGTCCGCACCGGACGCGACGGCCGCCTGACCACCACGGTGACCGTGCGCAACACCGGCGACGTCGTCGCCCCGATGGTCCGGCTCTCGCTCCGCGACCACCGGTCGGGAACCCGGGTGCTGCCCGCCCGATACTCCGACAATTACCTGTGGCTGCTGCCGGGAGAGCAGCGGACCGTGACGATCTCCTGCCCACGAGGCGAGCTGTCTCCTGGGCACCTGGAGGTCACGGCGCAGGGCTACGGCACCTCCCGCGTCTCGGATCGCCCAGGACGCTGAGGCACGGCCGAACGACGGATCACTCCGAGTCCCGGCGCGCCGCGTCCTGGCGGGCGGCGTGCCGGGCCGAGCAGTATCGAGGCGGGATCCAACGTCCTTTACGCTCATCTCGGAGGGCAACCCGCGCTGAACGGATACAGCGCGCTCTTCCGCTGAGAGGCTGACATGCAGGACGTTCGTGACAATGGGGTCGCGGGTGTGGACCTGGCCGGCGTCGACCTGAGTGTGCTGGAGGAGATCCAGCGCCGGGTGCTCTGGCTGGCCGTGCGCATCGTCGACGCGGCCAACCGGGAGCGCAGCACCGGCGACGGCGTGAAGGTCGGCGGGCACCAGGCGTCGAGCGCGTCGCTGGTCACCGCGATGACCGCGCTGTGGTTCGCCCACCTGAACGCCGAGGACCGGGTGAGCGTGAAGCCGCACGCCTCCCCGGTGTTCCACGCGATCAAGTACCTCCTCGGCGACCTCGACCGGTCCTACCTGACGACCCTGCGGGCCCGCGGCGGCCTGCAGTCCTACCCGAGCCGTACGAAGGACCCCGACGACGTCGACTTCTCCACCGGCTCGGTCGGCCTGGGCGCGGCGGCGCCGCTGTTCGCCGCCGCGGTCCGCCGCTACGTCGACGCGCACTGGGGCGACGGGTCCGGGCCGGCGGCGCGGTTCGTCGCGCTGCTGGGCGACGCCGAGCTCGACGAGGGCAACGTCTGGGAGGCCATCGCCGACCCGGCGACCCAAGGTCTCGGCAACGTCATGTGGGTCGTCGACTTCAACCGGCAGTCCCTCGACCGGGTCGTGCCGGGCATGCGGATCGCGCAGTGGCGCGGCCAGTTCGAGGCGGCGGGCTGGCACGTCGTCGAGGTCAAGTACGGCCGGCGGCTGCGCGCGGCGCCCGCCGCCGTGCGCTCCTGGATCGACGCGATGCCGAACGAGCACTACCAGGCGCTCTTCGGCCTCACCGGCGCGAAGCTGCGCGAGCTGTTCCTGGACGGGGCGCCGGCCGAGGTCGCCGCGGCCGTCGCCGGCCTGCCCGACGACGAGCTCGCCGTGCTCGTGCAGGACCTGGGCGGCCACGACCTGGTCGCCATGCTGGAGGCGTACGCCCAGTGCGACGCGGTCACCGACCGGCCCAGCGTCGTGTTCGCGTACACGGTGAAGGGCCACGGCCTGCCGATCGCCGGGAACCCGCGCAACCACTCCGCGCTGCTGACCGGCGAGCAGATCGACGCGCTGCGCGCCTCGCTGCGGCTGACCGACGACTGGGAGCGGTTCGACCCGGCGACGCCCGAGGGCATCCTGTGCAACCAGCGGCGCGAGGCCCTTCGCCGGACGCCCGCGCCGCGCTCGCTGGGCGTCAAGGTCCCGGCGGCGACCGGGGTGCGCACCTCCCGGCCCGTCTCGACCCAGGACGCCTTCGGAAAGATCCTCGTCGACCTGTCCCGCGCGGAGGAGGTCGCGCCGTACCTCGTCACGACCGCGCCGGACGTGGCGACGTCGACCAACCTCGCCGGGTTCATCAACCGCAAGGGCGTGTTCGCGCCCGCCGAACAGCGGGCGTGGAGCGTCGACCCGCTGCTGAAGTGGACCGAGGGGCCCACCGGCCAGCACATCGAGCTGGGCATCTCGGAGATGAACCTCTTCCTGCTCCTCGGCCAGCTCGGCCTCGCCGGTGACCTGCACGGGCAGCCGCTGCTGCCGGTCGGCACGGTGTACGACCCGTTCGTCTGCCGGGGGCTGGACGCCTTCATCTACGGCGTCTACTCCGGGGCGCGGTTCGTCGTGGCCGGTACGCCGTCCGGGGTGACGCTCGCGCCGGAGGGCGGGGCGCACCAGTCGACGATCACGGCCTCGATCGGGCTGGAGCTGCCCAACGTCACGTACGTCGAGCCGGCGTACGCCACCGCCCTGGACTGGCTGCTGTGCGACGCGCTCGGCCGGATCGCCGCCGGCCCTGCCGAGACGACCACCGCGGTTCCGGCGGAGGACGGCGCCTACTACTTCCGCCTGACCACCCGGCCGCTGGACCAGGCGCCGTTCGAGGAGGCGCGGGAGCGTCTCGGCGACGCGGTGCTGCGCCGCCAGGTGCTCGCCGGGGCGTACGTGCTGCACCGCTCGCAGATCGACGGTCCGGCCGTGCAGCTGGCCGCCTCGGGCGCGGTCCTGCCCGAGGCCCTCGCGGCGGCCCGCGAGCTGGAGGAGGAGGGCATCGCCGCCCACGTCGTCGACGTGACCTCCCCCGACCGGCTGTACTCCGCGTGGCAGCGGACCCTGCGGCAGGGCGTACGGACGGCGAGCACGCCATCGGAGGCGGGCGCGCTGCGGGCGGCGTTCCCGGTCCGCGCGCCGATCGTCACGGTGCACGACGCGGCCTCGCACGCCCTGGCCTGGCTCGGCTCGGCGTTCGGCGTGCCGTGCGTGCCGCTCGGCGTCGACCAGTTCGGCCAGTCCGGCTCCATCGCGGAGCTGTACGAGCTGCACGACCTGCTCCCGGGCTCGATCGTGAACGCCGCCCTGGCAGCCCTCGCACTCGGCTGACCACATGCGTCCGCCGGCCCGGTCGACGGGCCGGCGGACGGGGTGGTGGTGCTCAGTTGTTCGTCGGGACGTAGATCGGCTGCGGCACGGTGGGCGCGGCGGCCGGCGGCTCGCCGTGCGACACACCGGGCAGCCAGGACAGGGCGCGCGGGAGGTACCAGTTCCGCTCGCCGAGCAGCGTCATCACCGCCGGCAGCAGCACCGCCCGTACGATCGTGGCGTCCAGCAGCACGGCGATGGACAGCCCGACGCCCATCTGCTTGAAATCCTGCATCGACAGGGTGCCGAAGACGGCGAACACCGCCACCATGATCACCGCCGCGCTGGTCACGGCGCCGGCGGTCGCCCGGATGCCCTGCGCCACCGCCGCCGTGGTCGGGACACCGCGGTCGTACGCCTCGCGGATCCGCGACACCACGAACACGTGGTAGTCCATCGACAGCCCGAACAGCACCACGAAGACGAACAGCGGCAGCCACGCCTCGATGGCCCCGACGCCCTGGCTGCCGACGAGGCTCGCGCCCCATCCGTGCTGGAACATCGCGACCATCACCCCGTACGCCGCGCCGACCGACAGCAGGTTGAGCGCGATGGCCGTGGCGGCGATGGGCACGGAGCGGAACGAGATCAGCATCAGCAGGAACGTGACGCCCAGCACGAACAGGAAGACCGGCACGATGCTGTCGCGCAACCGGGCGTTCCAGTCGGTGGAGAAGGCCAGGGGGCCGCCGACGCGCGCCTCCGCGATCCCGCCGAACGCTGCGGGCACCAGGCGCTGCCGCAGGGTCGCCAGCGCGTGCTTCGACGTGGCGTCCGAGCCGTTGCCGGCCAGCGGCACGCTGATCGTGGCGACGTTCGCCGCGGCGTGGACCTGCTCACGGATCGGCTGCCCGAACTCCCCGTTCCGCCGCGCGGCGTTCCGCAGCGACGCGATCGCCTGCCGGACGCGGGGCGCCTGGATGTCGGACGCCTTGACCACGACGAGGGCCGGGTCGTTCCCGCCGGGGAACGCCGCGTTGATGCGCTCGTAGGTCTTGATCAGGGCGGTGTCCTTCGGCACCTGCTGATCGATCCGGAGCTTCTCGGTGTGCATGCCGAGCGCGGGGGCGGCCAGCGCGAGCAGGAACGCCGCGGCCAGCGCGGCGGAGACGCCCGGCCTGGGCAGCACCGGACGCAGGACGGCGCTCCAGAACCGCCCGGTCGACCGCCGGCGGCGCAGGAAGGGGATGCGCCCGAACTCCACCTTGTCGCCCAGCAGCGACAGCAGCGCGGGCAGGACCGTCACCGAGCCGATCACCGCGATGAGGACCACGAGGATGGTCGCGACCGCGAACCCCTCGAAGATCGCCATCCCGGACAGGAACATGCCGGCCATCGCCACCATGACCGTCAGCCCCGACACCAGGACCGAGCGGCCGGACGTCGCGGCGGCGATGCGCAGCGCGGTCTCCCGGTCCCGCCCGGCGGCCCGCTCCTCGCGCTCGCGCCGCAGGTAGAACAGGCAGTAGTCGACGCCGACGGCCAGTCCCATCAGCAGCATCACCGAACTCGCCGAACCGTCCATGTGCATGGCGTGGCTGATCACGGCGAGCAGCCCGTTGGCCGCCAGGAATGCCGTCAGCGCGATGCCCACCGGCACCACGGCGGCCAGCAGCGCGCCGAAGGCGACGAGCAGGATGCCCAGCGCGAGCGGCACCGCGGTCAGCTCCGCCTGGGAGAAGTCCTTGCCCAGCGTCTTGTTGAACCAGCGGTCCCCGGACGCGTCGCCGAACTCCTCCACCCGGGCCTCGGGGTGGGCGGCGCCGGCCCGCGCCACCGCGGCCTGAACGGGCTCCACCCGGTCCGCCGCCGTCTTCGGGTCCCCGGCCATGTCGAACTGCACCAGCGCGTCCCGGTGATCACGGGAGATCAGCGGCTCGCGTACGGTCGCCGCACGCCCGCTGTCCCGGATCGCGCGGGTGACGTCCGGGACCGCCGCGTGGAACCCGTCCGGGGCCGCACTGTGGATCAGCACCATCTCCGTGGCCGGGCTCGTGACGCCGGCCTCCTCGAGGATGCGGACCGCGCGCCCGGAGTCCCCGGTGCCCTGCTCGCCGTTGGTGAGCTGCCGCTGCCCGGCCATCCCGCCGATGAGCACCGCCGCCACGACGAACACCAACCACCCGAATATCGCCGTCTTCCTATGGCGGGCGCTCCAGCCGCCCAACCGAGCGGCCAGGTTCTCCTCCATCGGCGTTCTCCTTCACCGTCTGACGGGTACGTCTCTTCGCTGAAGACGGTAGGAATCCGGGGATCTCAGCCCCAGCCGGTGGGCACCCGGCTTCCCCGTGGGGGTGACCACCCGTGGACGGTGTCGCTGGCTACACCTTGACCCGACTCGCTGTCCCTATTCTTGACTCATGAGCGCGCAGCCCCAGTTCGACCGCGGCCACACGGACGACCTCGCCGACTTCATCGCCGCCAGTCCCTCGCCCTACCACGCGGTCGCCAGTGCCGCCGAGCGCCTGGAGAAGGCCGGGTTCCGCCAAGTGGCGGAGACCGACCCCTGGACTGGGGAAACGGGTGGGCGATACGTCGTACGCGGCGGCGCGATCGTCGCCTGGTACGTCCCGGAGGGGGCGGGCCCGGAGACGCCGTTCCGGATCGTCGGCGCGCACACCGACTCGCCGAACCTGCGGGTCAAGCCGCGACCCGACTTCGCCGCCCATGGCTGGCGTCAGATCGCTGTCGAGATCTACGGCGGGCCGCTCCTCAACAGCTGGCTCGACCGCGACCTCGGCCTGTCCGGCCGGATCGTGCTGCGCGACGCCACCACGCGGCTGATCGCCGTCGACCGCCCGCTCCTGCGGGTGCCGCAGCTGGCCATCCACCTGGACCGGAGCGTCAACGAGAACGGCGTCGTCCTCGACCGGCAGCGGCACGTGCAGCCCATCTGGGGTCTCGGCGACGTCCACGAGGAGACGCTGATCCGGTTCGTCGCCGAAGAGGCCGGGGTGGACGCCGCCGACGTCGTCGGCTGGGACCTGATGACCCACGACGTCCAGCCGCCCGCGTACCTCGGCCGGGACCGGGAACTGCTCGCCGCCGCCCGGCTGGACAACCAGCTGTCGGTGCACGCGGGCACGGCCGCGCTCGCCGCGGCCGCCGGCTCACCCGGCCTGTCCCGCATCCCGGTCCTCGCCGCCTTCGATCACGAGGAGAACGGCAGCCAGTCCGACACCGGCGCGTCGGGCCCGCTGCTCGGCGCCGTCCTCGAACGCTCGGTCTTCGCCCGCGGCGGCTCGTACGACGACAAGGCGCGCGCGTTCGCCGGGACGATCTGCGTCTCCGCCGACACCGGGCACGCCGTCCACCCGAACTACCCCGAACGGCACGACCCGACCCACCACCCGATGCCGAACGGCGGGCCGATCCTCAAGGTCAACGTCAACCAGCGGTACGCCACCGACGGCATCGGCCGCGGCGTCTTCACCGCGGCCTGCGACCGGGCGGGCGTCCCCTGCCAGGAGTTCGTCTCCAACAACGCGATGCCGTGCGGGACCACCATCGGCCCCCTCACCGCCGCCCGCCACGGGATCAGCACCGTCGACATCGGCGTCCCGATCCTGTCGATGCACTCGGCCCGCGAGCTGTGCGGCGCGGACGACCCGCACCTGCTGGCGAGCGCGCTGAAGGCGTTCCTGGAGGGCTGACCGGGCTCAGCCGGTGACCTTGACGGTCACCGTGGCGGTCGCGACGGCCGCCGGCAGGCGCGTCGTGTCGATCTCCAGGTACTCGCCGTCGTCCTGCCGGCCGTCCGGCAGCGTCTTGGTGTGCAGCGCGAACGGCGGTGCGTCGTTCGTGATCCCGTCGATGCCGAAGTCGCTGTCGTTGCTGATCACGAGGGTACGCCCGCCGTCGGTCGTGGCGACGCCCTCGATCTTGTCGTGCCCGAAGAAGCCGCCCGCCGGGTCCAGGCGGGTGAGCAGGCCGCCCAGGTCGAGACCGAGGCTCTTGCGGACCGGCGTCACGCCGACCGAGGCCAGCGCC
Source organism: Actinoallomurus rhizosphaericola (assembly GCF_024055675.1). Classification (NCBI taxonomy): domain Bacteria; kingdom Bacillati; phylum Actinomycetota; class Actinomycetes; order Streptosporangiales; family Thermomonosporaceae; genus Actinoallomurus; species Actinoallomurus rhizosphaericola. The sequence goes on from NZ_JAMXMW010000001.1 coordinate 517,025, forward strand.
CCCTGCGCCGTCGCGGTGTCGTCCGCGCCGACGTACGCGTCGATCGTCCGGTGATCGGCGCCGACGAGCAGCCCGCCCTTCGCGGCGTCATAGCCGGCGCCGGGCACCGACGCCCGCGGCCCGACGTCCGTCGCGCCGGACAGGTCGATCGTGAACAGCCTCTTGTACGCGCCCGGCTCGGGGTTCCCGTCCCGCTCGTCGACGAGGAACCTCGTGTTCGACAGCGCGGTGATCTCGCTGACCGCGCCGCTGTTCGTCTTGGGATCGTCGAGGAGGTAGACGTACTCGTGGGTGGCGCGGGTGCGCAGGTCGTACGTCACGATGCGCAGCGTCGTCACGTTCTTCGGCTTGGCCGTCAGGTCGGGCTGCTGCAGCGCCGACTGCATGATCCCGACGAGCGTCCTGCCGTCGGGCGTCAGGGTCAGGCCCTCCATGCCCTTGTTCGGCACCCGGTTCGCGAGCTCGCGGGGCAGCGACCCGTCGAACGGCGACAGCCGCTCGATCGCGCGGCCGTCCCGGTCGAAGTGCGTGATGAACGGCCCGTACTCGTCCGACACCCAGAAGGACCCGTCCCGCATCGCGACCAGGCCCTCGGAGTCGTACCCGTTCGCGCTCGGCGCCAGGGTGTTCCCGTCCAGGTCGGTGAGGGTCTCCCCGGTCGTCGCCTGCGGGTTCACCCGCCCGTTGTAGGGGGTGCCGTCGGCGGCCCGCAGCGGGATCGTCCGCTCCAGGACGGCCTTGCCGTCCTTCAGCCGGAACCGCCCGATGGCCGGCGTGAAGCCGGGCAGCGGCAGGATCTTCGTGCCGTTCGGGCCGTCGACGTTCGGTCCCCGGTCGGTCAGGCCGTAGAACTCGTCCCGGTGACCCGGCACGGGCGCGAGCGCCGACCCGTACGCGCCGCCGGTGACCTTCACACCGCCGATCGTGGCGAGCGGTGGCAGGTGGGTGGCGTAGAGCCGGACCGCGTCGCTGACGGTGTAGCGGAACGTGTCCGTCCCGGTGAACCCGGCGGCCGGCGTGTAGCGGAAGGAGCCGTCGGGGTTCAGGCTCAGCGACCCGTGCGCCGGGGAGGTGTGCGAGACCAGCGTGACGGGCCGCCCGCGATCGTTGCGGAGGACGCCGCTTCCGTGGACGGTGAGCGTCCGCCCGGCCCGTACCCGGTAGGCGTCGTCCCGCGCCCGCAGTGCGGGGGACGTACCGGCGGCGGCGATCCCCGCGCCGGAAAGGGACAGGGCGAGCGTTCCGGCGGCGGTGGCCGCGACGGCTCGACGACTCATGCGAACGTCTCCCACGGAGGTGATACAGATCTGCCAACCGGATTCTGCAGATCACGCATGGCCGTGGGACGTCCCCGAGACGACGCGCCGGTTAACCACCGAGGGTGAGTGCCCACCCGGAAGGCGCCAGCCGGCGTCAGGAGGGCGCGGAGGGACGTCAGGAGGGCGCGGGGGAGGCGTCAGGAGGGCGCGGGGAGGCGTCACATGCCGTAGTCCAGCAGGAGGTTCAGCCAGATCTCGCTCGTGGTCGGGAAGGCCGGAACGGCGTGCCAGAGCCGGTCGAGAGTGACCTCGCCGGTCACCGCGATGGTCGCTCCGTGGAGGAGGTCCACGGTCGCCGGGCCGACGAAGGTGGCGCCGAGAAGCACCCGCCGGTCCTCGTCGACGACCAGTTTCGCCCGGCCGGTGTAGCCCGGGGACTGAAGCCGCGGCCGATCTGGGTCTCCAGCCGATCCAACGAGGGTGTCACGGTACTCCACGAGGAGCTAGGGAGGAGACCATGACGACACCTGTCACGATCCTCGGAGCAGGTCTGGGCGGCCTGACGCTGGCCCGCGTACTGCACGTGCACGGCATCCCGGCCACGGTCTTCGAGGCGGAGCCCGCGCCGAACGCCCGCCGCCAGGGCGGCCTGCTCGACCTGCACCCCCACAGCGGGCAGGCCGCTCTGGACGCGGCCGGACTGACCGAGGAGTTCCGCAAGCTGATCCTGCCGGGCCGCGAGGCGTACCGGGTCATGGATCGGGCGGGGAATGTGCTGCTCGACCTGCCTGACGACGGAACCGGCGAACGCCCGGAGGCACCGCGCGGCGAACTGCGGCAGATGCTCCTCGACTCCCTGCCCGTCGGCACCGTCCGCTGGGGCCACAAGGTCACCGCCGTGCGGGCCCTCGGACGGGGTCGCCACCAGGTGGAATTCGCCGACAACACCACCGTTGTCGCGGACCTGCTCATCGGCGCCGACGGAGCCTGGTCGCGCGTACGACCGCTGCTCTCGAAGACCGCTCCGGAGTACTTCGGCGTCTGCAGCGCGGAGACGTTCCTCTTCGACGCAGAAACCCTTCACCGCGCTTCCGCGGAGGCGGTCGGAGCCGGCTCGCTGTTCGCGCTCGCACCGGGCAGGGGACTGCTGGCCCACCGTGAGGGCGGCGGAACCCTGCACACCTACGCGCAGCTGAAGAAGCCCCAGGACTGGTTCACCGACTTCGACACCACCGATGCCGCAGCCCTCACCGCACGGGTCGCGAGGGAGTTCGACGGGTGGGCTCCCGAGCTCACCGCCCTGATCACCGACAGCGACACGCCGCCGGCCCTGCGCCCCATCTTCACACTGTCGGCCGGGCACCGCTGGGACCGCGTACCGGGGGTGACCCTGCTCGGCGATGCCGCCCACCTCCGGGCCCCGAACGGGGAAGGCGCCAACCTGGCCATGCAGGACGGCGCCGAACTCGGCCGAGCCCTCGCCGCGCACCCCGACGATGCGGAGGCCGCCCTCGACGCGCACGAACAAGCCATGTTCGCCCGCGCCGCCGCCGTGGAAGCAGACGACGACGGCTTCTACACGATCATGATCGACGATTACGCGCCCCACAGTTTGCTCGCCCTGATGACCGGAGCCGAACCAGACGCGTGATTCCCGCCTCCGCGCGCAGCGACAGGCAGCCCGACACAGGTCCCCGCACGGCGACCTGCGGGCCGGGCTGCGCGTCCGGGTCGCGCAGCGGACGCGGGACGTCGGCGGTGAAGCCGTAGCGGCTGAGCAAAGCGGCCGTCGGCAGAGGGGGTGGACCGCGGTCTCCACCCCCCGCCCTCGTATCCCCACCCGGTGACCGGCTCGGAGGCCGATGGCAGGGCCGGGCGCCGCGGTGAGGCTGGGTGCATGACAGCGAACATCGTGATCATGCAGTTGGCGATCCTGGCCGTGGTGCTCGAGTCCGATCTCGGCCGCCGCAAGATCGGCTGGTTCCGGGTGGGACGGCCGGTCATCGGCGTCGCCCTCATCGTGCCGTTCTTCTTCACCTCGTTGCCCACCGGTGGGAACGACCTGCTGCTGCAGGGCGTCAGCGCGCTGGCCGGGGCGGCGCTCGGGCTGTTCTCGGTCTGCCCGCTGCTGGTGTCCGTCGGCTACGACCCGGATTGGCGACGCCGGTGGCCGCGCACCTCGTCCACCCCGGGCAGAGCCGCTGCGGTCAGCCGCTCGGGGGCGGGTTACGCGGCGGTCTGGATCGCCGTGACCGCCGCCCGATTCGGCTTCGCCTACGGAGCCCAGCACATCTTTCCGGTAGGGCTCGGCGTGTTCATGACCACCAACCACCTGAGCGGCACCGGTCTGACGAACGGCTTCATCTTCCTGTCCGTGAGCATGAGCCTGTTCCGTAGCCTGGGGCTGTGGGTACGCGGCCGCCGCGTGCGTCTCGCCCAGGCCGGGCCGGTCGTGGGCGCCGCGCATACGACGGGCGTTGCACGGTGATCCTCGTCCCGCTGCTCACCCTCATCATCCGTACTGTCCGCGCGGTTCGGGCACGCTGTTCAGGCACGCCGTCCCGGGATAATGAGGGTCGATGAGCATCACCAGTAGATTCACCCCGGACGCGGACCATCCCGGGATCGGGCTGAGCAGTATGATCCCCGACCCGCGGGCTCGCGTCGCGGTCATGCTCGTAGGGCTGGGAGTGTCGATCTGGACCAACGTCGTCACGCTTCCCGCCGATCCGGGGATCGTGGCGCCCGTCGCCCTGGCCGTCGCCGCGCTGGCCTGGCTCGCCCTGATCGCCGGCACCCGCGGTGGCCACGTGGCCGCGGTCGCCGCGGTGATGTGCGCGGCCGGGGCGGTGATCGCCGTCACCGATACCAACGGGCTGATCTTCACCGGCGTTGCGGCGAGCATCGCCGCCGTCGCATTCGATCCGGTCGCCGCCCTCGTGCTGGCCACCGCCGGCCCCGTCGCCCACTGTCTCGCAGCGATCACTCACGGGCCGTTTCCCGGGCGCCTGCTGACCACCGCTGCGGTGGCCCTCGCCGGACTGGCGGCCGGTGCGAGCCGACGCGAGACCGAGCAGCGAGCCCGGCGCAGCGCGCTGGTCGCCACGGAACGCCGGCGTGCCGAGCTCGCTCGGGCCGAGGCGGAGCTCGCCGGTGAACGCAACCGTCTCGGCCGCGAACTGCATGACGTGCTCGCCCACACCCTCGGCGCCCTGTCGATCCAGCTCACCGCGATCGACACCCTCGCCCGCAACGACGCGCCGCGCGAGAAGCTCATCACACAGATCGAGCTCGGCCACGAGCTGGTCAGCAGGGGCCTGGACGAGGCACGCCAGGCGGTCCGCGCGCTGCGCGGCGAGAGTGCACCGCCGGCCGCGCAGCTCGAACGGCTCTGCGAACTCCACCAGGCAGAGCTCGAACTGGTCGGCAGCCGGCGGGAACTCGATGCCGACATCATGCTCGCGCTCTACCGGCTCACCCAGGAAGCGTTGACCAACGCCGCCAAACACGCCCCCGGCTCGCGCGTGAGCGTCCGGGTCGACTTCGGTCCGCAGGACGTGACCGTACAGGTCGGCAACACCAGACCCGCCCCGGACGCGCCCGCAGCGCTGCGCGCGAGCGGCGGCGGGTTCGGGCTCCAGGGCATGAGGGAACGCGTCGAACAGGCGGGCGGCGATCTCCAGGCGGGCGCCACGCCCGATGGCGGTTGGAAGGTCGCGGCACGCATCCCCTACCGACAAGGCAACCGCGGCGACGGGAGCAACCGATGAGCCCCACACCGATCTCCGTCATCATCGCCGACGACCATCGGGTCGTGCGCGAGGGCCTGGTCACCATTCTCGGCGCCGTCGACGGGGTGCACGTCGCCGGGGTGGCCGCGGACGGCGCGCAGGCCGTCGATATCGCCGTCGAGCATGAGGCCGACGTGGTCTTGATGGACCTTCACATGCCCGGCACCGACGGCGTCGAGGCCACACGCCGCCTGAGGACCGAGCGGCCGGCCACGGCCGTCGTGGTACTCACCACCTACACCGACGACGACTCCATCCTCGCCGCACTCGAGGCCGGCGCCACCGGCTACCTGACCAAGAACGCCTCCGCCGCGGACATCCACCGCGCCATCGAGGCCGCCGTCTCCGGCCACGCCATGCTCGACCCGCTCGCCGCCGCCCGTCTGATCCACGCGAGCCGCCGCAACGACCCAGGCCACCCCGGGAAGGACGCCCCCCTCCCCGACGGTCTCACCGAACGCGAGGGCCAGGTGCTCGGCCTGATCGCGCAGGGACTGTCCAACGCCGAGATCGCCGCCAGGCTCTACCTGAGCCGCTCGACGGTGAAGACCCACATCAATCAGATCTTTGCCAAGACCGGCAGCCGCGACCGCCCGCAGGCCATCGTGTACGCGCACCGGCATGGGATACACGCCGAGGAGGATCCAGCCCAGCGGAACAGGTGACGGACCCGGCCTGTTGGGGCTTCAAGATCGGCTCAGGGCCCCTTTGACGCTTCACACCGCCGCTCACCCACCGGACCCTGCCCCGCCCCGGTCGCCCGCCATGGCGGCGCGGGACAAGGACGTCTCCCTCACTTCCGGCCAGACCCGGCCTCGGTCGCCGTGATCAGGCGTGGCGAGCGCCGAACGCTCGTGAAACGCCGTCAATCCGGCCTGCGAACGGGACGATCTCGGCAATCGAGACGCCGCCGGTCGTGTTGGTCGAGACTTCTACGCTCGGCGGCATTGAGCCGCCATCAGCGCCGAGGATCGTCGTCGCTCCCGGCACCGAAACCCTCGGCGCTAAGCCGCCGAAGCCTCAGACCGCACGGCCGTCACGATGGTGACCTCGACACAGTTGCCGCCGTTGGAAGAGCTGCGGCTGGCCTTCCGCCACTTCATGACGGCCATACCGGCTACCCCGCAGCCTTGTGGCTGGTCAGGGCGGCGACTTCTACGCAGTCACCGCCGTTCGGAGAGCTGTAGCGGGACTTGCGCCACTCGGTCACGGTCACAACCGCATCCATCGGTCCTGCCTCACCTTCGATATGAGGTCGACGCTCGCTTGGGTGGGAAGTGCGTCCGCGCGAATCGCATCATACCAGTTGAGGATTTCCGTGATCTCTGATGAATTGCTTGCGACGCGCCCCTCGGCGGCGTCATCCAGGTAAATGGCGTCGGGCTCTCCGTCCATCGTTGCGATCACGAATGGGCCGGACAAGCCAGCCGTTCCGGCTCTCTCCTTCGGCACGACCTGGACGGTGACATGGTTGACCGCTGCCGCCTCGATGAGAGCGGCGAGTTGATCCCGCATGATCTCCTCGCTGCCGACCAGTCGCCAGAGGACGCTCTCATCCACGATCGCCCAAAGCAGCGGTGGGTTGTCGACCGCTAGGAGTTGTTGTCGCTCGATCCGTGCCGTGACCTGTTTCTCCAGTTGCTCATCGGTGATTCCGGGCCTGCTCTTGAGGATCGTTCGTGCGTAAGCAGGGGTCTGCAGGAGACCGGGGATCACTAGCGGTTGCCAGGACCTGAGAACCTTCGCTTTTCGCTCGATCGAAATCCAGGGTTTGAACCAGGAAGGCGGTGCCGTCCTTTGGTTGGCAGCGTTTGATCGTTTTCCAGAGGCGGTGGAAGGAGCCGTTCGTTCGGAAGTAGGTGTCGAGGTCCTGGGCGAACGCCTCGGAGGGGGCCTTGTCGGCGAGTTCGACCGCGCCGACCCACTGGCCGGTGCAGCCGAGGGCGTCGGCGAGCTGACGATTCCCAACCTCCGGTCGGCGGTGGAAATCGCTGGAGCGGAGGTGATTTGCGGTTGGTTGTCGTTGGCGGCTGAGCGTAATCGGTCCGCGCGAATCTGTGACCGGATTTCAGCGAATTCGGAAAGCGAGGGTCGCGCGAAATGGAAATACCACCGCAAGCCGCAATGGTCGGGTCGCTCGTGAGGGACCTCGCGCGGACTCTGGCCGCGCGGGGGCTCGCCGCGGAGGTCGTCGGCACGAGCATGGTGTGGGCCGTCAACCGGGCGGTCGACGGCGACGACCCAGTGGGCAGGGCGATGAGCCCGGGCCTGCGGCAGGCGGTCGTGTGCCGGCCGGACGAGGACGGGCGGCTGCTGTGGTGGTGGGTCTGGTCCGGACCCACCCGGGACGCGCCGTCGGAGTACGAACCCCTCGGCCCCGCGGCCGACGTCGAGGCGGCCGCCGACCGGATCGTCTCGGTCCTGCGCCTGGACGGGGTCCGTCCGGAGGCGACGGCGTGACGGCGCGGCCCACGCTCCTCGGCTTCTGGCCGCACGGCGCGCTCTCGGAGATGCAGCTGACGGTGATCCTGCGGCGTCGGCTCCCGGACACCGTGCTCTGGTTCGGTCCCCACACGCGGCACTGGTGGGCGATGCTCCCCGCGCGCGGCCGGTGGTGTCTGGTCGAGGCGGCCGACCCCGACGAACTGACCGGCGCGATCGTCAGAGCGCGGACCTGACCGCGACGGTCCGGTGAGGCCGTTCCGGCCGGAACGGCCTCGGTCAGCAGGGTCCGAACGGTCCGGGCTGCCAGTAAGGCCGAGGATCGTCGTTGCCCGTGCCACCGAAATCGTCGGCGTGACCGGGCGCGGCGGCGGCCGGTGAGTTCGGGCGGCCTGGGCCCGCTATCAACGCCGAGGATCGTCGTTGTCCCTGGCGCCGAAACCCTCGGCGCTGTCCGGCACGAGGTCGGTCAGCAGACTCCGGACGGCCTGGATGGCGGGCGAGGGCCAGCGAGAGCGGGGGCGGAGGAGCCAGAGCCGCTGCTCGGCGAGGTGGGGAGGACGTAGCCGTACGAGACGGCCGTCGGCGAGTTCTTCGGCGACGGTGACGGTCGGCAGCAGGGCCAGGCCGAGACCGGCCGCGACGCACCGCTTCACCGTCTCGACGCCGCCGAACCGGGGCTGGGCCACCGGCGTCCCGGCGGCGGCCATCAGGGCGGCGAGGTCGTCGCTGTACGCGCAGCCCTCCTCCAATAGGAGAACGCCCGCCGCCGCGAGCTCCGCCGGGGTGATCGGGCGGTCGCGGGGGAGGCCGCAGATAGGGGGTGCGACCAGGGACAGCTCGACCCGGCCCAGGCCGACCAGGTCGGCCTGCGGCGTGTCGACCGACGGCTCCAGGAGGAGGGCGAGGTCGGCGCGGCGTTCGGCGATCGCGGCCAGCGCGGTCCGGGTGTCGGCGGGGAACAGCGAGAGGCGGACCTCGGGCAGCCGCTCCCGGAACACGGGCAGGAGCGGCGCCAGGTGGTAGGCGCACACCGACTCGGGGGCGCAGAGCCGTACGGGGCCGGCCGGGCGGGCGGCGTCGGCGGTCAGCTCGGCGAGCATGCGGTCTTCGAGGTCGAGGATCTGCTGAGCGCGTTCGGCGAGCAGCGCGCCCGCGTGGGTGGGGGAGACGCCCCCGGGGTGGCGGTCGAGCAGCGGGGTGCCGGTCAGGCGTTCGAGGGTCTGGACGTGCGTGGTGACCGTCGACTGGACGAACCCCAGCTCGGCGGCGGCCGCCGTGATCCCGCCGGCGCGTACGACCGCGAGGAAGCTGCGGAGCAGGCGTGTATCCATCGGAGTTCTCGATCCCTCTGATCGATATTCATCGTTGGACGCGATGGTATCCCCGCCCGCAGAATCATGGGCATGACGAACACCGCATCGCAGATCCAGCGTCAGGCGGCCCCGGCGGCCGTCCTCCGGTACACCGCCTTCGACCTGAACGGAGCCGGCGGCAATCCGGCCGGGGTCGTGCTCGACGCGCGGGGGATGGACGAGGCGCGGATGCAGGAGATCGCCGCCGAGGTGGGCTACTCGGAGACGGCGTTCCTGATCGAGGAGGGCGAGCGCCGGTACCGGATCCGGTACTTCAGCCCGCTGGCCGAGGTGGCGTTCTGCGGGCACGCGACGATCGCCACGGCCGTGGCGCTGGCCGAGCGCGAGGGTCCCGGAGACGTCGTGTTCCGTACGTCCGCCGGGGAGGTGCCCGTCGAGACCCGCGTCGAGGACGGCCGGACCCTGGCCACTCTGACCAGCGTCGCCCCCGCCGTACGCGCCGTGGACGACGCCGACCTCGCCGCGGCGCTGACCGCACTCCGCTGGGACGCGGCCGAACTCGATCCGGCCCTCCCGCCGCGCATCGCCAACGCGGGCAACGACCACCTGGTCCTCGCCGCCGGCTCACGCGCCCGGCTCGCGGATCTCGACTACGACTTCGAGGCGCTGGGCGACCTGATGGCCCGCCGGGGCTGGACGACCGTGCAGCTCGTGTGGCGGGAGAGCGAGACCGTCTTTCACGCGCGCGACCCGTTCCCGCCGGGCGGGGTCGTCGAGGACGCCGCGACCGGCGCGGCGGCCGCGGCCTTCGGCGCGTACCTCCGCGCTCTGGACCTCGTCGCGCCACCCGCCCGCGTCAGGATCGATCAGGGGGAGGACATGGGCCGCCCGAGCCGCCTCCTCGTCGACGTGCCCGCCGGAGCGACCTCGGGCATCCGGGTGAGCGGTACAGGAGCCCTGATCACGAACTGAGCGGACGGGCCGCCGCGTCCGGCGGCCCCCGTCCGGCCGCTCCGTCCGGCCGCTCCGTCCGGGCGCCCCGGGCAGCCGTCCCATCCGGTCCCTCCGTCCGGGCGCCACTTCCGGGCGCCCTGACCGGCACGGGACTCGGCCGGGCGCCGGCGCCGGGACTCCGGCCGGTCGTGACCGGGAGCGGCCCGATCATCGCCCCCGCCACCGGCGCGGGCTGAGGGATCAGGCCGCGCCGTCCGCGCACCCCTGCGGGCAGAGGAGGTGACCCGGCGCCGTCCCCGGGACCCCGGATGAGCCGCAGCAGGCCACCGTCGTGGAGATGACCGGGCCGGCGGCCGCGAGCGGAGCGGTCAGGACCGCCGCCGCGACGGCCAGACCCAGCAGGGTGCGGGCGGGGCCGAGCGGCCGGGTGCCGGTGATGAGGCGGCGTGCGCGGGCGCCCGTCGCCGTACCGCCCGCGGCCAGCACGGGCGCCGGCGTTCCGGCCGGGACGGCCTCGGACAACGTCAGTAGGCTCTCGGCCACGGTGAGGCGGCCGGTCCGCCTCGCCGCGGCGTCGTCGGCGGCCAGCTCGACCAGGTAGGCGATCTGGGCCTGGGCGGCGGTGAAGGGCGGGAGCGGGCCGAACGCCCGGACCAGCGCACGGCTCGCGGTCAGGGCGAGGTGGTGGCGCTGGCGCAGGTGGGCGCGCTCGTGCGCGAGGACGGCGCTCAGCTGCGCGTCGTCGAGGGCCGCGAGCGCGCCGCTCGTCACGACGATCCGGGAGCGGCGGCCGGGGACGCAGTACACGGTCGCGGTCGCGTGGTCGACGACGGTCACGCCGAGCCGGGCGTCGGCGCGCCCGAGCAGGGTGAGGGCGTCGAGCCGCCGGCCTCTCTCACGGGCGGCGGCGCGGAACTCGGCGAGCAGGCACCACGCGGTACGAGTGGTCAGGGCCAGCGCGGCGACGGCGCCGGCCGCGGCCAGGACGCCCATCTCGGAGAGGGTGTCGGGCGCGCACGGCCAGTGCACGGGACCGTAGCACCGGCCCGGGGCGACGCCGGCCCGGACCGCTGCCGAGGTGGCGGTCAGCCCGGCCAGGACCACCGAGCCGACGATGGACGCCGACATGCCCAGCCAGGCGGCGACGGCGAGGCGGGGAGCGCGCGACGGCCATCCGGCCCGGCGGAGCGCGGCCGTGCCGGCGGTCGCCAGCAGCAGGGCGTGGCCCAGGAGGAGCAGCGTGACGGTCATCGCGGCCGCCGGTCGGCGTCCTTGGCGGCGTCGAGCGCGCGGCGGATCTCGGCCATCTCTCCCGGCTCCATCTTCTCCATGAACCGTACGAGGGCGGCGGCACGGTCCTCCGCGGAGTCGAGCGCCTCGGCCACCAGCTGGGCGGTGTAGTCGTCGCGGCTGCCCGCCGGCCAGTAGCGGAAGGCCCGGCCGTGCTTCTCCCGCGCCAGCCAGCCCTTCCGGTAGAGGATCTCCGTCACCGTGAGCACGGTGTTGTAGGCGGGGGTCGGCTCACGGCCGAGCCGGTCACGGACGTCCCGGACCGTGATCGCCTTGTCGGCCGACCACATCACCTCCATGATCGCCGCCTCGAGCTCCCCGAAGCGCGGCATCGGTCCCTCCCGCTTCCGTTTCACCTAAGCCGGATAGTACATGGCCGTCACTCGCCGGCCGGAAAGTCGTAGTGGGACGGCACCCGGACGCTCGCGTTCGCCGGTCCGTACACCAGTGCGACCTCCCGGTGGGGTGCCAACTCGATCGCGGCGGGGTCGCCGGTCTGCCGCTTGCCGTCGACGTAGGCGGTCAGCGTGCGGGTGCCGTCGGCCTTGAGGTCGCCGAGGCCCGTGGCGTTCAACGGGACGCCCCATTCGGTGAACAGCTGGCCGAGCGTGTACCGCTTGCCGGTCGTGGGCGCCTCGATGTGCAGCACGCCGGTGGTGTCGTGGGTGTGCAGCTCGGACATGGCGTCGCCGGACGCCGCGATGCCCAGGTCGGCCGGAACCGGCACGGCCTTGCCGTCGATCAGGATGTCCAGGTGCGTGTGAAAGTGCACGGCGGTGCCCTCCATAGGGGCCACGGCCAGCCCTTCCTTCCGGGCGCGGTCGGCCGTGTCGTCCGGGCGGGGCCACGGCGGGCGGCCCGCCACCGCGCCGTCCGCCGCGGCGGGGGCGGTCGTACCACCTGTGCTCTTCTTCTCATCGGACGTCGAGGCCCAGACTCCGGCGGCCACCAGGACGGCGGCGACGCCCCCGCCCGCCACCCAGGTCATGATCCGCCGACGCCGCCGCCTGTGCTCCTCGGCGGCCCGCTCGGCCGCGAGCCGCTCCCGCGCGCTCCGGCGGCGCGCCGCCTCCCCGCTGCGCCCGTCCGTCTTCGCCATCCCGCGCCTCCACCCTTATACCTAAGCTGCTTAGGTGAAGAGTAGCGCGCTTCCGCTCCGTGATCGAGGGTCGGGTCGCGCGCCCCGTTCCGGGCGCGTGAACGTCCCCACGGACTCCGGCGCGGTGTCCGGCGAGCGGCGCTTTACATCCGGGCGATGACGTCCTCGGCGAAGCGCTCCATCGTGGCGATCTTGAGAGCCAGGCCGGAGCAGCGCCGCTTCTCCTCCTCGGTGGCGAGCCGCCAGGGGGCGGCCATGGTCCCGTCGACGCCACGGTCCCGCCACTTCCGGTACAGCGACGGGCTCGGCATCGCCGCGATCGGCGCGATGACCCGCAGGTCGCCGAGCTTGCGGCCGTACTCGGCGAGGTGCGCGGACAGGCGTTCGAGCAGCTCGGAAAGCCGGTCCTCCGAGTAGATCCGGTTGCCGATCCACCCGTCGGCGAACCGGGCCGTACGGCGCAGCGCCGCGTCGCTGTCCCCGCCGACGTACACCGGAACCGGCTCGGAGGGGACCGGCGCGATGCTCAGCGGCCCGAAGTCGTACCAGTCGCCGTGGTGCTCGACCGGCCCGCCGCGCCAGAGCGCTCGCAGGGCCGGCAGCATCTCGTCGAGCCGGCGGCCGCGCGTGTGGAAGTCCTGGCCCGTCTGCCGGAATTCGTCCGCGCACCAGCCGACGCCGACGCCGAACCGCACGCGGTTCGCCGACAGCACCGCCGCGGTCGACACCGCCTTCGCCACCGTGAACAGGTCGCGCGCCGGCGCGACGTAGACGTTCGTGGCGAAGTTCAGCCGGGAGGTCACCGCCGCCATCGCGCCGATGGTGACCCACACGTCCGGCCAGTGCGTGGTCACGTCGTACGGCGGCTCACCCGTCCTGGAGTACGGGTAGCGGGACGTGAAGTCCGCGTGGAAGAGGTGGTCCGAGACGGTCAGGGTGTCGTAGCCCAGCCGCTCGGCCGCCTGTGCCAGCCCGACGTACTCCCCGGCGCCGCAGAACCCGCCGAGCCAGAACTCCATGGCCGCTCAGTCCGCGAACTCGGGGATGACCTTGGTGGCGAACAGTTCGAGGTTCCGCTTGACGGTGTCGAGCGGCAGCACGCCCTGCTGGCCCTGCATGTACAGGCCGAACCATTCGAGGTCCGGCATCCGGTCGAGCATCCGCTGGATGCCGCGCTTGACGTCGTCCGGCCCGCCGAGCAGCGCCATCTCGACCTCGTTCATGCGCTTGAAATCGCCCTTCTCCGGGCTGATGGGGACGTGCTTGTCGTCCTCCTTCTTACGCATGACCTCCAGGTACCCGAACGGGCCGAAGAAGGCGGCGAAGTCCTTGGGCATGTTCCGGCCGTACGTCTCGATGGCGTCCTCACGCGTGTCCGCCATGCCGACGATCTTGAGGATGCCGGTGTGCTCGCCGAGCTTGTAGTCCTTGCCGCACTTGGCCGACTCCTCCTGGTACAGGCGGGCCTTGGCGGCGTGGTCGTCCGGGTTCGGCGTGAACAGCCACGGCAGGATGCCCTCCTGGGCCGCCCGGATCACGGACCGGTCGCTGATCGTGAACGGCTGCCACAGCTCCGGGTAGGGGTTCTGGTACGGCCGCGGGCACACGGCGACCGAGCGGATCACACCCTCGTCGTCGATCTCGCCCGGCGCGCCGAACGTCCGCGTCCACTCGGTGGCCGGCCAGCCCTCGATGCCGTCGTACGGGAACGGCACCTCGTAGTCCAGGACGTCGCTCTTGTACTTCACCGTGTCCTGCGTCCACGCCATCTTCATGATCTTCAGGACTTCGCCGAAGACGTCGAAGTTGCGGTTGTCGGACGCCGAGCCGTCGGACCGGGCGGCCGCGGCGTGCCAGCGCTGGCCGAGGACGTTCATCCAGCGGTTCTGGTAGCCGCGGGCGACGCCGAGGCGCAGCCGCCCCTTGGAGAACTGATCGAGCAGCGCGACGTCCTCGGCGGCGCGGATCGGGTCCCAGGCCGGCAGGACGAGGCCGAGCGGCGCCAGCAGGATCCGCTCCGTACGGGCCGCCAGGTCGGTGAGGAACATCAGCGGGTTGACCGAGAACTCCATGCCCTCGGAGTGGAAGTGATGCTCGGTCATCATGAGGGCGTCGAAGCCGACCCGGTCCGCGTGCACCGCGATCTCCCGGACCTCGTGCAGGAGTTTCTGGTACGACTCGGTGTCCCGTCCGATGGGGCGCCTCGCCCTGGCGTTCTCCTCGGCGCTGTAGCCCGACCCCGGAATCTGCGGATTGAGGAAGATGGCGAACTTCACTGCGTAACCCCTTTGATCCATCGGTTCATGACGAGCAGGAATTCCCTGGGGCGTTCCTCGTGGAGGCGGTGCCCCGAGCCGGGCCACGTCACGGTCGTCGAGGCGGGATGCTTGAACAGCGACTCCTCCCAGGAGGCCTGGGCCGGGTCGTAACGGAAGGTGAGCACCGGGCACTCGCGGCGCTTGAGGTAGTCGTCGGAGGCCGGCCGGCTGCCGATCTGGTCCTCGCCGGTGAACAGCCCCGCGAACGCCTCGGCCAGCACGTGCGGCGGCATGGCGAGCAGCCGCCGGGCGTGCCACACCTTGATCATGGGCGGCGTGACCGGCGTGTAGCACCACTCGTCGATCCGCAGCGCGGCTCCGGCGTCCGCCCGCAGCGCCCGTACCTGCGCCGGAGCGGCCTCGGAGATCTCGGGTGGATGGCCGTAGCCCGGGTCCACGCAGACGAGCGCCGTGATCCGGTCGGGATGCTCGACCGCGAGGATGCTGACGATCTGGCCGCCCATCGAGTGACCGACCCCGATGACCCGCGGGATGTCGAGGTGGTCCAGCAGCCGCACGAGGTCGGCGGCCATGTCGCGCGGGTGGAACCCGCTCGGCGGCACCGAGGAGTTGCCGTGGCCGCGCAGGTCGACGGCGATGACGCGGCGGCGCGCCGCCAGGTCCGGCAGGTGCCAGGACCATTCCTGGGAGTCCGAGCCCCAGCCGTGCACGAGGAGGAGCGGCGGGTCGCCGGTCCCGTCGTCGGTGTAGAACAGCCGAACGTCGCCTCCCGGCCGGCCCGGATCCGCGAGGTCCGCGAACGGCATGGCGCCCCTCTCCGTCGTGCTGCCGGCTGTGCCCGAACAAGCGCACGCTACATCAATCTACAATTACCGAGCAATCGCTTGGTCGAATAACCTTCGGAGGGCGTATGAGGCTCGGCGTCACGATGTTCGCCACGGACCGGGCGATGGCCGTCCCCGAACTCGCCGTGGAGGCCGAGAGGCGCGGGTTCGCCTCCCTCTACCTGCCCGAGCACACGCACATCCCGGTGAGCCGCGCCACCCCGCCGCCGACCGGCGACGCGGCCCTGCCGGAGGAGTACGCGCGGACGCTCGATCCGCTCATGGCCCTGGCCGCCGCCGCGTCGGTCACCTCGCGGATCGTCCTGGGCACCGGCGTCTCGCTCATCGCCGAGCGGGAGCCGATCGTCACCGCCAAGGCGGTCGCGACCCTCGACCACCTCAGCGGCGGCCGGGTCGCCCTCGGCGTCGGCTTCGGCTGGAACCGCGAGGAGGCCGCCGACCACGGAGTGCGCTGGGAGACCCGCCGCGCCCGCGCCCGCGAGCACGTCCTCGCCATGCGCGCCCTGTGGGAACGCGAGGAGGCGTCGTACGAGGGGGAGTTCGTGCGCTTCGCCCCGTCATGGGCCTGGCCCAAACCGGCACGGCGCATCCCGGTCCTGCTCGGCGGCGCGCCGGGACCGACGCTGTTCCGCCACATCGCGGAGTACGGCGACGGCTGGCTGCCCATCGGCGGCGCCGGCGTCCGCGAGGCGCTGCCCGCCCTGCGCGACGCCTGCGCCCGAGCCGGCCGCGATCCCGTCCCGGTCATCCCCTTCGGGACCGAGCCGACCCCGGGAAAGCTCGACTACTATGCCTCCCTCGGCATCGCGGAGGTCGTCCTCCGCCTCCCCTCGGGCCCGAGAGAAGAGATCCTCCCGGTCCTCGACGCCTACACCGACGCCTACCTGACGGCGTACGCCGATGAACGCTCTCGCCGTGTCGTCTCGGGAGCCGGGAGAGGCGAAGCGGCGTCTAAGGCGGAGTAACCCGTCGGGCTGTCTCGGGAGGGCTTCGCATGGCACTGGAGGCCGTGGCCGTCGCCGTCGGCAAGGCGCTGGGCCGGCACCTGGCTCAGACCTGGCTGACCGGGCGGTCCGCCGAGCAGGAGCGGGCCCGGGACCTCGTCGACCTGCTGCAGACGCGGTTCCCCGACCGGATCGTGCGCCGTCGGTTCGAGCGGCAGATCGACGACATCGCCGACCAGGTCGCCGAGCGGCTGCTCACGATGTGCGGGCACGAGTACGGCGGGCTGCGTGAGAACGACAAGGCCGCCGCGCTGGCCGAGGTCGCGCAGACCCTCGCCGGCGCCGACCTGTCCGACCGGGCGCTGCTGGCGACCGATCTGGATCCGGCGCGCCTCGCCTCCCACGTACGGGCCGGACTGCCGCGTCGCGGGCTCGACGGGCAGCTCGGGGAGGCCGGGGCGCGGCTGTACGACGTGGTGCTGGACGAGTGCTGCGACTGCTTCGCCCGCATCGTCCAGCAGTTGCCGCAGTTCGGCCCCAGGGCGTCCACCGAGACGCTGGCGCGGCTGACGGCCGTCGCGGACCAGGTGTCGCTGCTGCTGGCGCGTCTCCCGGTCCGCACGCTCGACGCGCCGGAGGGGACGGCGACCGACGAGGCGTTCCGGCGGCGCTACCTCGAACACGTCAGCACGACCCTGGACGTCCTGGAGCTGTTCGGCGTACGGGTCGAGCGCTACCGTCCCCGTACGACGCTGAGCGTCGCGTACATCAGCCTCAGCGTGTCCACGGACGAGGAGCAGGCCGAGCGCTCCCGCCGGTCCGCCGTTCCCGGCATGCTGGACATCGCCGAGTGGCGCAGGGACGAGCCGCCGCCGGGAGAGGCGACACTGCGCGTCGAGACGGCGCTGGGGCGCGCGCCGCTGACGCTGATCCGCGGTGAGGCGGGCTCGGGCAAGAGCACCCTGCTGCGCTGGCTGGCGATCTCCGCCGCGCGAGGTGCCTTCACCGGAGACCTCGCGGACTGGAACGGCTGCGTGCCCTTCCTGATCAAGCTGCGCAGCCACACCGGCGGGACGCTCCCGTCACCCGAGCGCTTCCTCGAAGGCGTCGCCGACCCGATCGCCGGGCTGATGCCGGCCGGCTGGGTGCACCGGGTGCTCGGCAGCGGCCGGGCGCTGCTGATGATCGACGGCGTCGACGAGCTGCCGGGCGCGCGCCGCCGGGCCGTACGGCCGTGGCTGAGCGGACTGCTCGCGGCGTATCCGGGGCTGCGGGTCGTCGTCACCTCCCGGCCCGCGGCGGCGAGCGCCGACTGGCTGGCAGGGGAGGGGTTCGCCACCGCCCTGCTGGAGCGGATGACCCCGGCGGACGTCAAGGAGCTGGTCCGGCACTGGCACGAGGCCGTACGGGACGCGGGCGACCTGCCCTGCGCTCCCGAACAACTGCCCGGCTTCGAGGCGGCGCTGCTGGCGCGGCTGGAGTCGGCGCCGCACCTGCGGGCCCTCGCCGGGAGCCCGCTGCTCGCCGCGATGCTGTGCGCGCTCAACCTCGACCGGGAGAAGCAACTGCCCCGCGACCGGATGGGCCTGTACGCCGCGGCGCTGGAACTGCTGCTCGAACGCCGCGACGTCGAACGGCAGATCGCGGTCGACGACGCCCTCGTCCTCGAACGCGGCCAGAAGATGCTCATCCTGCAGGACCTGGCCTGGCGGCTGTCGATCACCGGGCGGACCGAGCTGCCCAAGGACGCGGTCGTCCGCTGGATCGGCACCAGGCTCGCGACGATGCCGAGCGCGCCGACCGACGCCGAGGCGGTGCTCGACCACCTGCTGGAGCGCAGCGGCGTGCTGCGCGAACCGGTCGCCGGGCGGATCGACTTCGTCCACCGCACCGTGCAGGAGTACCTCACGGCGAAGCAGTTCGCCGAGGACGGCGACCTCGAACCGCTGCTCGCCCAGGCCCACAAGGACCAGTGGCGCGAGACCATCATCATGGCGGCGGGTCACGCCAACGCCCCGCAACGCGCCGAACTGCTCGGCGGCCTGTTCCGCCGGATCGAGGCCGAGCCGCGCCACGCCCGGCGGCTCAAACTGCTCATCGCCGGCTGCCTGGAGACCCTTCCCGCCGTCCCGGCCGAACTCCGCAGCGCCGTCGACGCCTGCCTCGACGACCTCGTCCCGCCTCGGGACCTGGCCTCGGCGCGTTCCCTGGCGAGCGTCGGCGAGACGATCCTCGACCGCCTTCCCGAGACCCTGGACGCCCTGACCCCGGCCGCCGCGCGCGCCGTCGTCCGCACCGCCTGGCTGGTGAACGGCCCACGCGCCCTCGACCTGCTCGCCGGCTACGGCACCGACCCTCGTTCCCGGGTACAGGAAGAGCTGATCAAGGGCTGGGAGTACTTCGACCCGGAGGACTACGCCCGGCGCGTACTGGCCGACGCTCCGCTGAGCCACCATTTCCTGCGCCTCCCCGCACTGCGGCTCTTGACCGCCGTGCGGCATGTCAGGCGGCTGACGCGGCTGAGGATCGCCGATCGGCTGGCCGGCCTCTCGTTTCTGCGCGATCTCGATCAGCCGATCAGCCATCTCATCGTCAATCAGCTGGAGTCGGGTGACCTCGGCCCTCTGACAGCCCACGCCGACAGCCTCGAGTGGGCCAGCATCTCCACGCCGGCCGTCATCCGCGACATGAAGCCGTTGTGCAGCCTGCCGAAGCTCTGGGGCCTTCGGCTGGCGTCGTCGGGCCTGCGGGATTTGAGTTTCATCCGCGACCTCCCAACGCTGCACATGCTGACGCTGGAGAATCTTGAGCACGTCACGGACTTCTCTCCGCTGCGGGCGCAGACCTCGCTCAGGGAACTCACGCTGGAGGATTGTCCGGCGTTGACCGATCTGGACGTTCTTCCATCGCTGGAGAATCTCGAAGAACTGCAGCTCATCGGTTCCTCTCTCGGGTCAGGGCTGGAGGAACTGGTGCGGCGGGCACCGAAGGTCCGCTTGCTGTACGTCAACAACTCGCCGTGGGTGACCGAGCTGCGGCCGCTCGCCGAGCTGGATCTCACAGCGCTCGGTCTCTGGGGTTGTCGTGGCCTCACCGACTTCACTCCGCTCGCGGACCTTCGGAACCTGCACTTCCTCGACCTCGAGGACACGGGCATCGACGACCTCGGTCCGCTGTCCGGGCTCAAGGGTCTGAACACGCTGTGGCTACGTCACTGCGCCGACGTCAGTGATCTCACACCGCTTGGCGACCTGCGCGAGCTGCGGCAGGTCTACCTCAAGGGCGTCGCGCCGGGGATCGATCTGGCGCCGCTCGCCGGGCTGCGCAAGGTCACGGTCTACGTCGAGCCGGGGCAGGACGTGCGGAACGGGCAGCTGCTCGGGCGGCGGCTGCAGGTGGGCTGATCAGTCGAAGACGATGACGGAGCGGGCGACCGCGCCGGAGCGTACGTGGGCGATCGCGTCGTTGATCTTGTCGAGGGGCACGCGTTCGCTGACGAGGCCCTCCAGGTTGAGGCGGCCACGGCGGTGCAGGTCGGCGAGGAGGGGGAGGTCGCGGCGGGGCACGGCGTCGCCGCCCTGGGTGCCCATCAGACGCCGTGAGGCGAACAGCGCCTGCGGAGGGACCGGCAGCGGCCGGCCGGCGGGCGGGCTGCCGACCATCACCGTGGTGCCGCCCGGCTGCGTCGCCGCGAACGTCCGGGCGAGCACGTCGACATTGCCGGTGACATCGAAGGCGTAGTCGGTGCCGCCGCGTACGATCTCGCCGACCTGGGCGGGCAGGTCGTCGGCGAGGAGCGTGTGCGTCGCGCCGAACTCCTCGGCGAGCGCGAGCTTGGCCGGCACGACGTCGGCCGCGATGATCGTCGTCGCGCCCGCGAGGACCGCGCCCTGGATGACGTTGAGGCCGACGCCGCCGCAGCCCACCACCAGCACACTCGATCCCATCTCGACCCGGGCGGTGTTCAGGACGGCGCCGACGCCGGTGACGACGGCGCAGGCGGTCAGGGCGAGCAGGTCGAGCGGCGCCTCGGGGCGTACCTTGACGCAGGCCGCCTCGCCGACCACCGCGTACTCCGCGAACGACCCGATCCCGATCATGGGCCGGGCGGGGACGCCGTCGACCGTCAGCCGGGTGGTGCCGTCGCCCATCAGGCCCGTGATCGCGTTGAGCCGGGCGCGGCCGGAGCACAGGTGGACGCGGCCGCGTGAGCAGTTGCGGCAGCGCCCGCACGGGCCGTTCATCGCGATGACGACGTGGTCGCCCGGCCGTACGCTCGTGACGCCCGGACCCACCTCGGCGACCACGCCCGCGCTCTCGTGGCCGAGCACCAGTGGCGGCTGCCCTGCGACCGGGCTGTGGCCGTCGAGCGCCTTGAGGTCCGAGCCGCAGACCCCCGACGCGGCGATCCGCACGAGGACCTCGCCGCTCTGGGGCGACTGCACCCGTATCTCGGTCAGCTCCATCGAGGTGCCGAACTCCCGGACCACGGCCGCGCGTGCCATCCGTTCTCCCGCCATGGAGGGGACGGTAACACCAAGCATTTGCTTGGTCGAGTGACCGGGGAAGGGCCGCCGGTTAGAATCCAGCTCGGTCGCGAGGCGGGCACCCCGCCGACGAAGGAGGCTGCGTGAGCGAGCGGAGCGAGCGAGTCATGAGCACAGCACCTTCGGTCTCGCCGACGAAGGAGGCCTCATGACCGGGGCGTGGGCGGCCATGCAGCGGGTTTTCGAAGAGCGGGATCGGCAGGACGTCGACGAGGTGCGCATCGCGGGCCTCGCCGAGTTGGCCGCGCGCGTGCGGGAGCTGTCGGAGCTGGTCGTCCTGACCCGCGCCGGCCAGGACGAGGTCGCCGCCGTCGCCGGCGAGGTCGAGGCGCTGACCCGGCGCCTCACCGAGGCGGGCCGGGGTGTTCCGCCGGGAGCCCAGGTGGACGAGGGCGGGGTCGTCCGCCAGATCGGCAGCCCGGTCACCGGCGAGCTGAACGTCCTCGCTCCGCCGATCGAGATCGGAGTGCTGCCCGACGGCACGGCGCGCAGCGAGTTCACCCTCGGCGTGCTGTACGAGGGGCCTCCCGGATTCGTTCACGGCGGCGTGTCGGCGATGGTCCTCGACCACCTGTCCGGCGTGGCCGCGTCCGCCAACGGCACGCCCGGCATGACGGCGGGGCTGGACCTGCGCTACCGGCGGCCCACGCCGCTCTACGTTCCCCTGGTCGCCGAGGCGAAGGCGGTCCGCGTGGACGGTCGCAAGACGTTCGTCGAGAGCCGCATCCTGGGGCCGGACGGGCAGGTCACCGCGGAGGCGACCGCGGTGTTCATCATGCCCACGCGCTGAGCTGGTGCTCAGCGCGGTGGGGTGAACGACGGGCCGCCACCCGGCCGGCCGGGCTCGGTGTACGCCTCGAGCTGGGCGGCCATGCCGGAGAGTTCCAGCCCCTGCCGGCTCAGGTTGTGGCTCAGCGTGTCCATGATCGTCAAAGTGACGTGCAGGAAGACGTCCGGGGCGAGCCGCCGGACCTCGTCGGCGTACACCCGATGGGACTCGGGGTTGCCGGTGAGCGCGGCGAACACCCCGGTGCGGACCCGCTGGCTCATCGACCGCCACACCTGCTCCTGCTCGGGCGTGGCGCCCCTGCGCCAGGGGCCGTCGTAGTCGAGGGTACGGACCAGGTCGCCCGCGGGCTCGCCCGCGCGCAGGTCCCACAGCACCGCCCAGAAGGCGATCAGCCAGTTCATGCCGGTGAGGACCCGCAGCGGGTCGGTGTCCAGCGCGCCGAAGAGCTCCGCCTGCGGCCCGGCGTCCGCGCGGAACGCCAGGCCCTCGAGCCGGACGATGTCGTCCATGGCCAGCAGGTCGGGCGGCGGACGGCGCAGCACCGTCGTGCGCCCGGACACGAGATCGCGCAACTCGACCATGTCGGCCTCGGCTAGGCGCGACCACGTGTACGACCCCGGCACGATCACATCGTAGGACGCGATCACGACGATGGGGATGCCGTCGCCCTCACGTGAACAACTGACCGCCGTTCACGTCGAGGGTCGCGCCGGTGATCGCCCTGGCCCGGTCGCTCGCCAGGAAGATGACGGCATGGGCGACGTCCTCTTCGGTCGCGATCCGCCGGAGCGCCATGCGGCCCACGTCGTGGTCGTGTATCGCCTGGAATGTCGTGCCCTCGTCCCGCGCGCGCGTCTCCATCCACGTCGTCAGCGCGTCGCTCGCGATCCAGCCCGGCGCGACGCAGTTGACCCGGATGCCCAGCGGGCCGAGCTCGTCGGCGAGGCAGTGGGACAGCAGGTGCACGCCCGCCTTCCCGGTGGCGTAGTCGCTGCGGCCGGCGTAGCCGCTCCGGCTCGACAGGGAGGTCACGTTCACGATGGACCCGCCGCCGCCCTCGACCATGTGCGGGGCGAGATACCGGCACGCCAGCAGGGTGCCGTACGTCGCCGTCTCCACCGCCGAGCGCCAGAGCTCGAGATAGGCGGGGTCCATGTCGAGGACGTTCTTGCGGTGTGTGCCGGGAAAGGCCGCGTTGACCAGCACGTCGATCCGGCCGAACCGCTCGGCGGTCGTCCGGGCGAGTCCCCGCACCTGACCGGCGTCCCGTACGTCCGCGGGAACCGCGAGCGCTCCGGTCTCGGCCGCGGTCCGCTCCAGAGCGGCCCGGGACCGGGCGGAGACCACGACCCGCGCGCCCTCCTCGACCATCAGCCCGGCGAGTGTACGGCCCAGGCCCGGGCCGGCCCCGGTGATGACGGCGACCTTTCCGGACAGCACTGGACCTCCCGAGGTGGCGCGACGCCGCATGATACCAAGCGGTCGCTAGCTTGGTGAAGCCGTCGGAACCCGGGAAGAAAGGAGGGCTTCGTGTGGCAGGTCTCCGGGGAAACGCCTTCCGCGCCTTCCATGATTCCCTCCGACGCCGTGTTACCGTCTGGCCTGGGGAAAGGCCTGATCTTCATCGGCGTTGCCGGCGGGAGGCGCTTCGCGGCATTTTCGAATTCCCGGTGATACGACGAAGGCCGCGTTGCAGGAGAATGGTGAGTCAATGCGTAATCCTCGGATGAACGCCGCGGTTCTCCCCTTCCTGAAAACGGTACCGGCGGCGGTCGCCGTCGGATCCCTGGGCGTCATCGTCGCCGCGGCCGTCTCGTCGCTCGCCGCCGTGAGCGCCGCGTCGGCTCGCGGTGCCTCCTCGCTCAGGCCGGACCCCGAGGCGTCGGGTACGGGTGTCCCGGCGGCGGTGCGCGGAGTGCGCCGGGCCGCACCAGGCGCCGTCGCCCCGGCAGGCCCGCGGCCGGGACCGCGGCCCGCCGCCGGCCCTTCCGCGGCTCCGACCGTCTCGCCCACCGCGACGGTCACCGTGACCGTGACCGCCTCACCTGCCGTGACCGCCTCACCTACCGCGACGATCTCGGCGATGGCGACGGCCTCGCACACCGCGACGGCCTCGGCCTCGCCCGCCGTCAGTCCGACGCCGAAGTCCAACGGCATCACGGTCTCGATCGGCGCGACGCCCACGTCATCGGCATCGCCGTCGGCCTCGGCCTCGCCGACGCCGACGGCCTTCCCGAGGCCGCGTCGTCCGTTCCTGCTGCCCCTGCGTGCGCGCTGTGATCCTCGCGTCTTCTTCCGCCTCCGATACACCAAGCCGGTCGACCTCTTCCTGCCGAACTCCTATTTCGTCGACGGCCCCGGTGGCGACATCCAGGTCTGGCTGAGGCGCGCGCACCTGGTCCGGCTCCACGTCGAACTGGAGAAGGAAACGGCCGTCGACACCAACATCCAGAACTTCGTCGCCCGGGTCAGAAAGGATCTGCACCCGGAGGTCGAAGACGAACATTCCATTGAGGCCGGGCATCAGTACACCGTTCACGTCACCAAGGGAATGATCGGGCATGTGCGTTATCGGGTGTTCGGCCTCAAGATCGGTTTCGATGAGTGGAAGATCTACCACAACTGTGGCCGGCTCCTGATCAACTCGGGTGCCGCGGTCTTCCCGACGATCCGGGAGGGCTGGAAGTTCTGGGAGACGAAGACCTGGCCGGCCGCGCTCGGCGGTCGCGGTGGTCGCGGTGCGGGTGCCGGTGGCGGTGGCGGGCGCGGGCAGGGGCGTGTCGGCGGCGTGATAGCGAACCGGACGCTGAGAGGCCGCCGGACGACGAACCTGGAGCGTTTGACCACCTCGGGGCCTCGCGGGCCGCTGCGCCGTCACGGCGAGGAATATCCGAGCCGGACCGCGGGCATCCGGCGCTGACCCGGGGCCGAGTGGCCGGGCCCGGCCACTCTCGTGGCCTTCCCGGCCCTAGAGGCGGCCTCCCCGACCCTCCCAGTGGCCTCGCCGGCCCCACGGCGCGGCCTTCCCCGGGTCCTCGGCGTGGCCTCCTCGGTTCTCCGCGTGGCGTCCTCGGCCGCCCCGGCCACCGTTGACAGCGGCCGGGTCGCTTTCTACGCTTCACCAAGCGGTCGCTAGGTTGGTTGGAGGTCGGGTGACGGCACTGGCCACGGACATCGGCGGCACCTTCACCGACGTGGTCCTCGTCGCGGACGGCCGCGTCCACGTCGCCAAGACGCTCACGACCCCGGACGACCCGACGGAGGGACTGTTGCGCGGCGTCCGCCGGGTGCTCGCCGACGCGGGCGTCGCTCCCGCCTCGGTCGACCGGTTCACGCACGCGACGACGCTCGCCACGAACGTCATCCTCGAACGCCGCGGCGCCGCCGTCGCGTTCGTCACGACGCGGGGCCTCCGGTCGATGCTCGCGCTCGGCCGCCAGGCGCGCGTCGAGGAGGAGCGGTACGACCTGGCGTACTCGCCGGGCGAGCCGCCGGTGCCGACGACCCGCACGTTCGAGGTGCCCGAACGCCTCGCCGCCGACGGCACCGTCCTGACCCCGCTGGACGAGGAGGCCGCCCGGCGGGTCGCCGAGCGCGTCGCGGACCTCGGCGTCGCCGCCGTGGCGATCTGCCTGCTCCACTCCCACGCGAACGACGCGCACGAGAGACGGCTCGCGGCGATTCTCGCCGAGCGGCTCCCCGCCGGCACCCCCGTCGTGATCTCCTC
This sequence comes from Actinoallomurus rhizosphaericola, assembly GCF_024055675.1. Lineage (NCBI taxonomy): Bacteria > Bacillati > Actinomycetota > Actinomycetes > Streptosporangiales > Thermomonosporaceae > Actinoallomurus > Actinoallomurus rhizosphaericola. The sequence goes on from NZ_JAMXMW010000001.1 coordinate 542,308, forward strand.
GGAGGTGTGGCCGGAGCTCGGCGAGTACGAACGGGCGACGACCACGCTGATGTCCGCGTACGTCGGTCCGGTCATGGGCGTCTACCTGCGGCGCCTGCGCGACCGCCTGGCCGAGGCGGGGATCACCGCGCCGGTGCACGTGATGGAGTCGGCGGGCGGGGTGCTGCCGGCGGGGCTCGCCGCCTCCCGCGCCGTCTACACGATCGAGTCCGGTCCGGCGGCCGGAGTGGTCGCGGCGGCCCGCGAGGGCGCCCGGCACGGGCTCGCCGACCTCATCTCCTTCGACATGGGCGGCACGACGGCCAAGGCGGGGCTCGTACGGGACGGGCGCCCGGGCGTCACCCACGAGTTCCAGGTCGGCGGGAAGGGCAGCTTCGGCGGACGGCGGCCGGGCACCGGCGTGCCGATCAAGGTCCCGGCGATCGACCTGGCCGAGGTCGGCTCCGGCGGCGGCTCGATCGCCTGGGTGGAGGCCGGCGCGCTGCGGGTCGGTCCGCGGTCCGCCGGGGCCGCACCCGGCCCCGCCTGCTACGGGCGGGGCGGCACCATGCCGACGGTCACCGACGCCGACCTGGTCCTCGGCTACCTCGACCCGGACGGCTTCGGCGACCTCCGCCTCCGTCCCGACCTGGCCGAGGACGCCCTCGCCCGGCACGTCGCCAAGCCGCTCGGCGTCGACGTCGTCGAGGCGGCCGCGGCGGTACACGACATCGCCGGCGCCCAGATGGGGACCGCCGTGCACGTCGTCACGGTGCGGCGCGGCGTCGACCCGCGCGGGTTCACCCTCGTCGCCCTGGGCGGGGCGGCCCCGACGCACGCCGCCGGCCTCGCGGAGCGGTTCGGGATCCGCCGGGTGCTCGTCCCGGCGCGCTGCGGCGTCGGCTCGGCGGCCGGGCTGCTCCACGCCGACCTGGCGATCGAAAGGTCGCGCTCCTTCCTCGCTCCGGCCGCCGCGGCCGACCCGGCGGCGTTGGAGACGGTGCTCGCCGACCTGGAGGCGGCCTGCCGCGCCGATCTCGCCCTCGGCGACGCGCGGGGCCGGGTCACCCGCGCCGTCGGCCTCCGCTTCGCCGGGCAGGCGCACGCGTTCACCGTCGAACTCCGGCCCGGCCCGGTCACCCGCGAGGTCGTCGACGCCGCGGTGGAGGAGTTCTACGCGCGGTACCGCGAGTCGTACGGCATCGACCTGCGCGACCCCGCCGAGCTGACCGTCGCGCGGGTGCGCGTGTCCCTGCCCGCCGGGGCGCCGGACCTCCGTGGGACGGATCCGCCGCGACCGGCGCCGGCCCGGACCCGGCGGGCGTGGTTCGGCGGCGCGTTCCGCGAGGTCCCGGTGCGCGAACGGGCCGCCTGCGTCCCCGGTGAACGGTTCGCCGGCCCGTGCGTCATCACCGAGCCGCAGGCGTCACTGGTCGTGCCGCCCGGCTGGAACGGCGTCCTCGACGACCACGGCGCCGTCTCGCTGGAAAGGGCGGAGGATCCATGAGCGAGCGGATCATGAGCACGGCGTCTCCGGTCACGCCTCCGACGGAGGAGGGCTCGTGAACGCGGACCTGACCGCCGAGATCCTCCGGAACGCGCTCCGCGTCGCCGCCGAGGAGGCGAGCATCGTCGTCGTCCGCTCGGCGTACTCCACGTTCATCGTCGAGGGCGCCGACGCGGCCGCCGCGATCCTCGACGCGGACGGGCGCCTGGTCGCGCACTCGCTGTCCACCGCGATCGTGCAGTGCGCGAGCCTGCGCAGCGCCCTCCCGTACGTCATCGACGCCTACCCGCTCGCCGGCATGCGCCCGGGCGACGTCTTCTGCTCCAACGACGTCTACCAGGGCGGGGTGCACGCCAACGACCTCCTGGTCTTCCGCCCGGTCTTCGCCGGCGGGAGCCCGGCCTACTTCACCGGCACGCTCATCCACGTCGCCGACCTGTCGGGCCTGTCCGCGGGCGGGATGGCCAGCGACGCCACCGACGTGTTCCTCGAGGGACTCCAGCTGCCGCCGGTGCGGATCGCCACCGCCGCCGGGTGGGACGAGGGCCTCGTCCGGGTGCTCGCCGCCAACAGCCGTACGCCGGAGCGGCTGCTCGGCGACCTGCGGGCGCTGGTCGCCGGGGTCAACGTCGCCGCGCGCCGGGTCGAGACGCTCGCCGCCGAGCAGGACCTCGCGGCCGGGATCGACGGTTATCTCGCCCACACCGAGGCGCGGATGCGCGAGGAGCTCGCGCGGCTCCCGAGAGGAACGTACGAGGGGGAGTACGCCGTCGAGGACGGCGACGAGCGGCACCGGGTCCGCGTCGCGGTGACCGTGCGCGGCGAAGGGGTGCTCGTGGACTTCGCGGGCACCGACCCGCAGGTCGCCAGGCCGGTCAACTCGGGGTTCTCCCAGACGCTCGGCGGTGTGATGTACGCGCTGCGCTGTTTCGTCGATCCGGCGCTGCCGATGAACGAGGGCTGCTTCGCGCCGGTCGAGGTGCGGATGCCCGAGGGAAGCCTGGTCAACTGCACGAAGCCGTACCCGGGCGGCGGCCGGTGGGCCACCGTGGCCGCCGCCGAGGAGGCCGTCTTCGCGGCGTTCACGCGGGCGCTGCCCGGCCGTGGCGCGGCCGCCTCCGGCATCCTGCAGGCCTTCAGCATCAGCGGCGCCACACGGCCGTGGCTGCACATGGCGTTCGAGCTGGGCGGCATGGGGGCGCGGTACGGCCGTGACGGGCCGGACGCGACCGGTGCGCTGTTCGGCGGCGGGCGCAACATCATCCCGCAGGTCGAGCCGATCGAGGCGCGGCTGCCGGTGCGGATCGAGGAGGTCGCGCCGATCCCCGACTCCGGCGGGCGGGGGCGCTGGCGGGGCGGGCTCGGCACCCGTACGGTCATCCGGGTCCTGGAGGACGCGCTGGTCGACACGCGTGGCGACCGGCTCCTCGACCCGCCCGCCGGGGCGGAGGGCGGCGGGCCCGGCCGGGCGGGCGGTTACTTCCGCGAGCGCCTCGACGGCGTCCGCGAGCCGCTGCCGCCGAAGGCGACGCGCTCTCCGCTGCGCGCGGGCGAGGCGTTCGTGGTCGAGACGTCCGGCGGCGGTGGCTACGGCGACCCGGCGGAACGTGATCCGGACGCCGTGGCGCGGGACCTGCGCGACGGGAGGGTCACCCGGTGAGATTCGGCGTTCCGCTGGGGCTCGTGCATCCCGGCGTCTGGCGGGACCTGGCGGTCGAGGCCGACCGTCTCGGCTTCGAGTCGGTGTGGATGCCCGAGCACCTGGTCTTCGCCACCGACCTGTCGACCGCCGCCTATCCCGGGACCGGCCGGCCCGGCATCGTGCCGTCCACCCCGCTGTTCGACGCCCCGGCCCACCTGTGCGCGCTCGCCGCCGTGACCGAACGGATCCGGCTCGGCACCGCGGTGTACCTGTTCGCGCTGCGCCATCCGTTCGTGGCGGCGCGGGCGTTCGCGACGCTGGACCACGTCTCCGGCGGGCGCGCCGTCGCGGGCGTCGGAGCCGGGTGGTACGCGGGGGAGTGGCGGGCGGCCGGGGTCGACTTCGCGAGCCGGGGGCGGCGGCTGGACGAGGCCATCGACGTGGCCCGTCGCCTGTGGACCGAGGACGTCGTCGAGCACCACGGGGAGTTCTTCGACTTCGACGAGGTCGCCTTCGAGCCCAAGCCGCGCGGCATCCCGATCCTCGCGGGCGGGGAGTCGGCGGCCGCCCTGTGCCGCGCCGCCACCCGGTGCGACGGCTGGATCGGCATGCCGCACACGCTCGAGTCGGTACGCCCGCTGCTGGACCGGCTGCGCCGCCACCTCGCGGGCCGCGACCGGCCCTTTGAGATCACCGTGCACGCGTACGAGCTGGCCGGGCCGGAGGAGGTCGGCGCGTGGGCCGCGCTGGGCGTGGACCGGCTGATCGTACGGCCCTGGACGCGCACGCGCGAGGCCCTCGACGGGCTGCGGGGTTTCGCCGCGGAGTACGGCATCACCGGTCGTTGAACCGGCGGCGCGGCGGTGTCACCACGTCCGCGCCGGAGGGGAGGGCGGGGTCGGCCTCGCTGCCACTCGAGGCCCCCCCCGCCGCCGTCTCGTCCGACCGGACGCGCTCGGTCGCGCCGAGACGGTCCCCCGGGACCAGCCCGCGATGGCTGCCGCAGGAGCGCCGGTCTCTATGTCTACTATATCGGTCGGGATTGCAAAGTAAACCCCTCGCCAAGTCGTCCGTCTCAGCGGGACGACAGGGCGGCGAGCACCGGCTCGTACATGGCCGTGCGGATCCTGCCGACCGTCGCGCCGTCCTTGGCGGCCAGGGGGGCGGCCATGGCGACCGCCGTCGGGAGGACCTCCGCCTCCGGGACGTGCCGCTGGACGATGGACGCCTCGCACGCGTCGGGCGCGGCGTAACGCCGGCCCGTGAGCATGGCCTCGTGTGCGATGGCCCGTGGCAGGCGAGCCTGGATCAGGGCGGCCATGCCGGGGGTGAAGGAGAGCCCGAGGTCGACCTCGGGCAGGCAGAAGTAGCCGCGATCGCTGCGCATGACGGCCTGGTCGTGGGTCAGGGCGAGCATGGCGCCCGCGGCGAACGCGTGGCCGTTCAGCGCGGCGACCGTGGGCATCGGCAGGGTGAGGAACCGCGCGAACACCGCGTGGACCCGGTCCAGATAGGGCTCGAACCGATCGGGGTTCGCCGTCAGCCACTCCAGGTCGAGACCGTTCGAGAAGAACTTGCCCGTGCCGATCGTCACCAGGGCGCGCGGGCCCTCCGCGGACTCCAGCTCGCCGAGCGCCTTCTCGAGCTGATCGAGGAAGCCGGGGCTGAAGCGGTTCTCGCCCTCGTCCATGCGAAGGATGCGAACGTCCCCGTCCCGCTGTAGCTCGATCATGTCGCCTCTCCTGTGCTACCGGTGAGTAACTGCTGGAGTGAGCATCTCATCTCCGTGCCCGCCGCGGCAGGGCCACCGGGGCGCGAGGGCGCGGCGCCATGGTGTCCCGACCTGGCCGAGACCGGCTCGCGCTCGCCGGTGTTTCGGCCCCGCGGCGGCGGGCGTGCCCGATAGCCTGGAGGCCAGTCGCGTCCGGCGGGAGCGTTCCCCCGAGCACCCGAGCAGAAGAGGGACGACATGAGCCAGGAGTCCGGATCCGTCGAGATCCTGTTCGTCGACGGCGCCGACGTGCCCATCAAGCACAAGCACGCCGACCGCATGGTGGTCATGCGCGACGCCGCCAGGCCCGACGGCGACGCGCTGTACTACACCCCCGCCGAGTGGGAGGCGTTCATCCTCGGGGTCAAGGACGGCGAGTTCGACGACATGGTCGAGGACGCCCCCAATCCCTCGCAGACCTCCTGACGGGCCTGCTCACCGGCCTGCTCGCCGCGGCGGCCGGTCTCGTCCTGCTCTGGCTCGTCCTGCTGGTCTTCCTCGTGGTGGCCCGCCCCGAGGGCGGCGCCCTCGGTGACGCCGTCCGGCTGCTGCCCGACCTGCTCCGGCTCGTCGGCCGGCTGGCGCGCGACGCCACCCTTCCCGGCGGCGTACGCCTCCGGCTGTGGCTGCTGCTCGCCTACCTGGCGATGCCCATCGACCTGATCCCCGACTTCGTCCCGGTCCTCGGCTACGCCGATGACGCGATCCTGGTGGCGTTCGTGCTGCGCTCGGTGATCCGCCGGGCGGGCCCGGAGGCCGTCGCCCGCCACTGGCCGGGCGGCGAGGAGGGGCTGCGGGCCGTCCGCCGTCTCACGCGGACCTGAGCGGCCCGGTCCTCGCCGGGCGGCGTCTAGTCGTCGCGTAGCACCCGCTCGCGCCGGAGCTGGGCGGAGACCCGCCGCGGATCGCCCGGCGGCAGGACCGCCGCCAGCTTCGTGAGCACCTCCAGGTCGTCGTCCGCCGCCTGCGCGTAGCACCACAGCGCGTCGAGGTCGCCCCGGTGCAGCAGCTGCCGGCGCAGCTGCGCGGTCAGCTCGTCCCGCTCCGCCTGCACGGCCGGGGACTCCGAGCGGGGCAGCAACGGCCCTGGATACAGGCGTACGGCCGCCGTGACGTCGCCGGCCGCCAGCAGCCGCCGCACGGTCAGGAAGTCGGCCTCCACCTCGCAGTCGAGGCGGTACGGCTTGGCCCGGACGATGTTCCCGAGCTGGCCCCGCAGCCGATGGATCTCCGCGCGCAGCGTGACCGGATTGCCCTCGTCGCCGTACAGGTACAGCGACGACTGCTCACAGGTCAGGCCGTTCGGGTGCAGGGCCAGCAACGCGAGCAGCTCGGCGTGCCGCAGGGACAGGGGAACACGCCGGCCGTCGAGGAAGGCGCAGGGCTGCTCGTCGCCGAGCAGCCGCAGGGTGAGCGAGCACCGGTCGTCGGAGCCGGCGGCGCGCAGGAGGTACGCCTGACCCAGCGTCTCCGCCACCGCGGTGCGGCCGTCGGGCAGCGCGACCCTGCCGCCCGCCTCCGGAACCACCACCCGCCCGCCGCGCCACCCGTCGGGATCCGCGGCCAGGATCCGCCCGGTCGTCGTCACCAGGGCGCGGGTGTCCCCGCGCACGTGCCGGAGGTACCGGGCGCGCAGGCACTCGTCGCGGTGGTTCATCTCCATCGTCAGCCACGCCTCGGCCAGCCGGGCGGCCGCCTCCACGAGCGCGACCACGGCCGGATGCAGCGCGTCGACCGTCGCGCTGATGTCGACGCACCCGATCACCTCGTCGGTGTCCGGGTCGACGACCGGGGCGCCGGCGCAGGACCACGGCTGGAGGACGCGCACCAGGTGCTCGGTGGCCTGGACGTAGGCCGGGGCACGGGTGCTGAGCGCCGTGCCGATGCCGTTGGTGCCGATGGCCTCCTCCGACCAGCGGAACCCCTCGATCAACCCGACCGCGTCCGCGTGCCGCCGTACGTCGCTCGGACCCTCGCTCCACAGCACCCGCGCGTCGCCGTCGGTGATCACCATGAGCTGGGTGGTGGCGTCGGCGACGCGGCGCAACGTGTCGCGCAACTGCGGAAGGTGACGGTCCAGCGGATGGGCGGCCCGTACGTCCGCGACCCGCGCGGCGTCGATCACCTGCGGCGCCGCGCTCATGTCCGGGTCGACCCCCGCGTCCAGCGAACGACGCCACGACTCACGGATCAGCGGACGGTCGGTGCGGGCCGGCCCGGCGACGGCCGCCTCGTGCAGCACGGCGGTCCGGAGACCGCAATCCGCGGGGTTGTCGCACACGTGGCTGCTTCGCATGGCGCTTCTCCACTGGGGGCGTGTCTGCCCTGAGCATTGGGGCTGCCGACCCCGGCCGCAAGCGATTCGGCCAAACTGGCGACCTGCGACCATCGCCGTAGGTCATCGAATGGTTGCAACGTGTTTGCAACCCTGCCTCGTCTACCGTACGTTCCGCGACCGCAACGGGGCGTCACCTTTCCGCTCCGGGCCGCGGTCGTCCGTGGCGGTCAGCCCGGACCCGTGAGAGGGGACGGATCCGGTGCCTCCGCGCACGCGCCCGCCGCCGTTGGGCACGCCGGGAGAGGAGCGCCCCGGCGGCGGGCGGCCCATCCCCGGCCGCTCCGGCCGGGGGAAGAGCGCCCCGGTGGCGGGTGGCCCATCCCCGGGTCGCCCCGGTCGGGGAGGAGCGCTCCGGCGGGGGGTTCATCCTCGGGTCACTCCGGGCGGGGCCCCGCCGCGCCGTACAGCAGGAGGCGGAGCGCCTCCGCGGTACCGGAGGGATCGCCGGTGGCCAGGCGGCGGACCGCGAGGCCGTAGAGCAGCGCGACCACGGTGGGGGCCTTGGCCTCCGGCTCGGGGATGTCCAGGGCCGTCAGGATCGCGGTCGCCAACTGGTCGTACGCCTGCATCGAGCGGACGGCGGCCTCCCGGACCAGCGGGTCGCGGGAGGCGTGCAGGTGCAGTTCGAGGGTGGCGACCTCTTCGGGGCCGTCCGGCAGGTCGGCGATGGCGCGCTCGGTCTCGACGACGGCCTGGTCCGGGCCGATGCCCTCCAGCCGCGCGGCGATCTCACTGATCCGGTGGATCTCCTCGTCGACGTACCGGCTGAGGGTCTCGCGCAGGAGTTCGGCCTGGCTGGGGAAGTGGTAGGTCAGCGAGCCCAGCGCGACGCCGGCGGCCGTCGCGACGCGCCGGTTGGTGACCGCGCCGACACCATGCTCGCCGATCAGGCGCAACGTGGCGAGCAGGATGCGTTCTCGTGTGTCTTCCATCGCGGGGCAAGTCTGGCGTATCGGGGCCTTCTCCTCGAAGCCCTTCTCGGATTATCGTTCGTTCGAACGAACGAAACCAGTCCCCCGGGGGGATCCTGTGATCGAAGGACTCACCGCAGATGCCGCCCGGCTGGCCGGGGGAGAGGTCTCCGCCCGCGAGCTGGTCGAGTACTCCCTGGACCGCATCCAGCAGGACGCGCTCGGCGCCTTCCGCGTCACCTGCGCCGAGCAGGCTCTGGAGGAGGCGGACCGGGCCGACCGGTGGCGCGGGCGGGAGCGCCCTCCGCTGCTCGGCGTCCCCGTCGCGATCAAGGACGACACCGATCTGGCCGGGCACATCACCCCCTTCGGTTGCCGCGGGAGCCATCGGCCGAAGACCGCCGACAGCGAGGTCGTACGGAAGCTGCGCGCGGCCGGCGCGATCATCGTGGGCAAGACCAACACGAGCGAGCTCGGCCAGTGGCCCACCGGGGAGACCGGCTTCGGGACCGTGCGCAACCCCTGGAACCCCGAGCACACGCCCGGCGGATCGAGCGCCGGTTCGGCGGCGGCGGTCGCGGCCGGCATGGTGTCGGGCGCGGTCGGTTCCGACGGCGCCGGCTCCCTGCGCATCCCCGCCGCGTGGACCGGGCTGGTCGGCCTCAAGCCGCAGCGCGGCCGCGTCTCCATCTGGCCGTACATCGACTCCTTCTACGGCATCGCGGTCGCCGGCCCCCTGACCCGTACGGTGGAGGACGCCGCCCTGCTCCTGGACGTGCTCACCGGCAATCACCCCGATGACATCCACCGCCCGCCTGCCCCGGCCGAGCCGTACCGGCGCGCCGCCGCGCGCGAGCCCGGACGCCTGCGGATCGCGCTGTCATTTCGCACGCCGTTCGGCGTGCCGTCCGCGGTCGACCCGCAGATCAGGGCCGCGGTGCTGCGCGTCGCGGATGTGCTCGCCGACCTGGGCCACGAGGTGTTCCCCGCCGATCCGGACTACGGCCTGATCGGCCTGAACTTCCTGCCGCGCGGGACCGCGGGGGTCGCCGACTGGCTGGAGACGACCCCCGACGCCGAGCCCGAACCCGCGACCATCACCGAGGCGTTCCTCGGCCGGCACTTCGGGCGCCGGCTGGTGCCCCTCGCGCGCCGCACCGAACCCTGGATGGCCCGCCGGATCGGCCGGATCTTCGAGCGCGCCGACGTCGTGCTCACCCCGACCACCGCGCGGCTCCCGCTGCGGATCGGCGCGCTCAGCGGCCGCGGCTGGCTGGCGACCGGCCACCTGGCCGCCGGGGCCTGCCCGTTCTGCTGGGCGTGGAACGTCATCGGCTGGCCCGCCATCGGCGTGCCCGCCGGGCTCAGCGCCGACGGCCTGCCCACCGGCGCCCAGTTCCTGGGCCGCGCGAACGACGAGGCCACGCTCCTGTCGCTGGCCGCCCAGCTCGAGGCCGCCGAACGCTGGTCCGACCGCCGCCCCACCGTCGTGGAGAAGAGCGTCGGCGGCGTGGCGTAGCGACGGGATTCCTTGATCACTGGCGCCTACCGCCCTTCTGGAGGCAGCGGACGCCAGTGATCACCGAGTCGGCTCGCACCGCGCCCCTGCTCGAAGCCGTGCTTTTCGGGTCTGTTCGGCTTGAAGGGGTGTTTAGGCGATCTGTTCCTCCAGCGGGTAATCGCCGGTCGTCCGCCGCGTAGCTTGGCGGATATGGCGACCTTCAGCGGTCGGAGGCGGTCTGGAGAGCGTGCGCGGGCGGTCCTTCGGCCGTCCGCCGGGGCGCTCGCCCTGATACCGAGCGTGGTGCTCATCGGCTGCGGGTCGTCGGGCGTGCGGACGACGGCGTACGGCCGGACGGCGAGTCCCTCGGCGGGCGCGCAGCGCCGGATCACGGTCCCGGGCTCCTTCGACGACTACACGCGGATGACCGGACCGGACGCCGAGCGGGTCATCCAGGCGATCCGCGACGCTCAGGCGAAGCAGAACGCGGCGTACGCCGCGAAGATGAGGATCGGCATCTACGAACGGCGCGGGAACGCCCAGCAGCGGATCGCCTTCCTCGGACTGGCGGCCGGCGACCATCCGGACATCGCGAAGGAGCTCCGGGCCAACCCGCCGTCCTTCGAGGTGGACTCCGCCCTCGCGGCCATGCCGCTGACCGGCCCCAAGGACTACCCGCCGGGTCCGCTCGGCGGCGTGCTGCGCTGTGCGGCGGGGGCGCAGGGCGGCGCCGGCTGCGCGTGGGGCGACGGCTCCACCTTGGGCGTGGTCGCCGGGTCGGCCGCCTCGGCCGACGAGCTGGCGAAGACGGCACTGGCCCTGCGCACGGCCGCCGAGCGCTGAGCACGCGCACGGCCCGGCTCGCTGAGCGCCGAGCGCGCGCACGGCCCGGCCGGCGGGCGCGCCGGGCACACCGAGGCCACCGTCGCCCTGTGCGTGGCGGCGAGGCCACCGCCGGCCGGGGTGTGCTGCGAGGTCATGAACCCTGACGGGACCATCGCGACGGCCGCCGAGCTGGAGGTCGCCGCGCTGCCGGGGCTGCCCCTGCTCGACGTGGACGACCTGAGAAGGCACCTTTGATCCCTGCGAACCGGGCCGAGGAACGGGAGGGAACGCGGGTGATCGAGGTCGACGTGGTGGACGGTGTCGGGGTCGTGCGGCTGGTCCATGGCAAGGTCAACGCCCTGGATCTGGAGCTCTGCCGGGCGATCGAGCGGACGATGCGCGAGCTGGACGACCCGGAGGGATCGGTACGGGCCGTGGTGGTGACCGGAACCGGCCGTGCGTTCTCGGCGGGCGTCGACCTCAAGCGCGTCGTGGACGGTGGCGCCGCGTACGTGAAGGAGTTCCTGCCCGCGCTCGGTGGCGCGTTCCGGTCCGTCTTCGACCTCGGCAGGCCGGTGGTCGCCGCGGTCAACGGGCACGCGATCGCCGGGGGCTGCGTGCTCGCCGCGGCCTGCGACCACCGGGTCATGGCGTCCGGGACCGGCCGGATCGGGGTGCCCGAGCTGCGGGTCGGGGTGCCGTTCCCGTACCCGGCGCTGGAGATCATGCGGTTCGCCCTGGGGCCTGTCCGCGCCCGCCAGGTGATCCTCGACGGCGCCAACCATGAGCCGGATGAGGCCCTGGCACTGGGGCTGGTCGACGAGCTGAGCGATCCGGACGCCCTGGTCGACCGGGCGCTGGCCGTCGCGGACCGGATGGCCACCGACGTCCCGGCCGACACCTTCCGCTACACCAAGGCGCAGTTCCGGCAGGAGGCGAACGAACGGCTCGACCGCGTCGCCGAGCCGGCCACCGTGGAGCTGTGGACGACGGCGGCGGCCGACGGCCGGATCCGCGCCTTCATGGACCGGACGATGGGTTCACGCGGTCAGTAACCGGCGCCGGTGAGCATGCCGCCGTCGATGAGGACCTCGCTGCCGGTGCAGTAGCCGGCCTCGTCCGAGGCGAGGAAGACCACCAGCCCCGGCACCTCCTCCGCCTTGCCCATCCGCTTGAGCGGCAGCGCGTTGAAGAACGCCTCGGCGCTGCTCGCGGTCGCCGCGACGACGTCCGGGTCCATGGCCATCGCGGTGAGGATGGCGCCCGGGTGGATGGAGTTGACCCGGATGCCGTACTGGCCGAGCTCGCGCGCCGCCGCCTTGGTCAGCCCACGGACGCCGAACTTGCTGGCGCTGTACGCGGCCAGCCCGGCGGCGCCGATGAAGCCCTCGGTCGAGGAGACGTTCACGATCGACCCGCCGCCGGCCGCCCGCATCGGCTCGATGACCGACTTGACGCCCAGCCACTGCCCGATGAGGTTGACCTCGATGATCCGGGTGCACTCCTCCAGGCTCATGTCCTCGATCGACCGGTGCTTGATGATCCCGGCGTTGTTCACCAGCACGGTGAGGCCGCCGAAGGCGGTCACGGCGGCCTCGACGGCGCTCCGCCAGTCGTCGGGCCGGGTGACGTCCATCGGCACGAAGCGCGCCGCGTCACCGAGTTCGGCGGCGAGCTTGCCGCCCTCCTCCTCCAGGACGTCGCCGAAGACCACCCGGGCGCCCTCGGCGACGAAGCGCCTCACGTGCGCCCTGCCCATGCCCCGCGCGCCGCCGGTGATCAGCGCGACCTTGCCGTCCAGCCTGCCCATCACACCTCACGCTCCCGTCGCTGGTCGCGGACCTTCGCGGCCGCGACCGCCGTGGCCGCCGCCTCGATGCTCCGATAGGTCGGTACGCCCGCCGAACGGGCGATCGCCCGCAGCTCGTCCTCCACGCCGGGCGGCGCGTACTCGGCGTTGCGCAGCACGAGGGTCACCCTCGTGCGGGTCAGTCCGCGCTGCAGCTCCCCGACCGCGTGCGCGTACGCGAGCAGCGGGTCGGCGCTGTCGCCGAACGTGAAGAAGCTCTGCACGTTCACGTGGGTCAGCACGTCCGGGTACGGCCGCCGCGCGGCCCGCTGGATCGCCGTGACGACCCGCCCGACGAGGTCCGGCCTGCCGCGCGGGCCGACCGGGATCTCCAGGGGGTTGCCGGGGACGGCGCCGACCGGCAGGCCGAGGTCCACGTCAGGCAGCGGGGCGAGCCGCAGCCCGGCGCGGTCGAGGGCGTCGGCGGCGAGCACGCCGGCCCCGCCGCTCGGCCCGACGACGAGGACGTCGGCGGACGCGGGCACGTCCCGCCCGGCGTGCAGGTCGAGCAGGTCGAGCGCGCCGATCAGGTCGTCCTGGGCGGTCACCAGCGGCAGCCCGGTCTGCCGGGCGAGCGCCGTCCAGATCCGGGCGTCGCCGACCATCGCGCCGGTGTGCGACGCGGCGGCCCGGTGGCCCTGCGCCGAACGGCCTCCGACGAGGGCGACGACCGGCTTGGTCACCGCCCGCAGGGCCTCGAACAGCGCCCTGCCGTCCCGTGGGTCCTCCAGGTACAGGCCGATCACCGAGGTCCCGTCGTCGTCGGCGAGGTGACGCAGCAGCTCGGCCGGCCCGACGTCGGCGCTGTTGCCGACCGTGGCCACCTTGGAGAACGCCAGGCCCCGGCGCTCGCCGACCCGGACGACCTCTCCGGCCAGCCCGCCGCTCTGCGAGATCAGCGCGATCCGCCCCGGCGGCCCGGGTCGCCCGCCGATGAACGTCTGGCCGCCCGCCGGGGAGTACACGCCCATGCAGTTGGGACCCAGCAGCCGTACGCCCGCCTCGCGGGCGGCGGCGGCGAGGTCCTCCTCCAGGTCCACCGCACCGGCCTCACGGAAGCCGCCGCTCATCACCTGGACGAACGGGACGCCGCGGGCCTCGCGCACGACGTCCGGGCAGCGTTCGGCGGGGACGGCGACCAGCGCGTAGTCGACGCCGGCCCCCGCCAGGGTGGGCACGCAGGGCACCCCGTCGATCTCGCCGGCGGTCGGATGGACGGCCACGAGCCGGCCGGAGTACCCGGCCGCGCGGTAGAAGGCGAGGAACATGTTGCCGAAGTTCGGCCGCTTGGCGGAGGCGCCCACGACCGCGACGCCGCGCGGCGCGAACAGCCGGGTGAAGTCCTGCGGCCCGTCCTGCAGTCCCCGCCGTCCGGCCCGCTCGGCCGGCGACGGGCTCGGCGGGCGGGCGCCGGCTGTGGGAGGGAACGGGCGCGGCAGGTGGGCGTCGGCCGGGGGAGGGGACGGGCGCAGGAGGCGGGCGTCGACCGCGACCGCGCCCTCGGGCGTGCAGATCACCGGGTTCAGCTCGAACTCCGTGAACCCGTCGCCCAGGCTCTCGACCACGCCGCCGGGGCCGCCGACCGCGAGCAGCACCTTGACGAGGGCGTTCCGGTCGGCCGCCGGAGAGCCGCGGAGGCCGTCGAGCAGGGCCGCGCCGCGCAGCTCCGCGAGCATGTCCCGCGCGTCGTCCTCGGTGATGGGGCACAGCCGCAGGGCGGTGTCGCGGAGCACCTCGGTCCAGACCCCGCCGAGACCGGCCAGGATCACCGGCCCGAACGACGGGTCGCGCACCGCTCCGACGATGACCTCCACGCCCGGCGGCGCCTGCTCCTCGACGAGGTAGCCCTCGATCGCGACGCCCGAGGCGACCAGCGCCGTCCGGATCTCGGCCGCGGCCCGCGCGGCCTCGACCGGTGAGCCGAGTCCCAGCCGCACGGCCCCGGCGTCGCTCTTGTGCACCAGCCCGGGGCCGTACGCCTTGACGACGAGCGGCGGGGTCAGCCCGCTCGCCGCGGCGGCGACGTCCTCCGCCGCCGGGGTGGTCGCGCCGCGCGGCACCGCGACGCCGAACCCGGAGACCAGGTCCTTGACGACGTGCTCGGCGACCACGACGGGCCGTTCGGGGGGCGTCACGGCCGCTCCAGGAGGTCGGCGTAGCGGGTGCGGATCTCTCGGCGGAGCAGCTTGCCCGGGCCGCCGGAGGCGTCCTGGGTGTGCGGCAGCTCGTCCGCCACGACCACGAGGTCGGGGGCCTGGTCGGCGGGCAGCCGGGCGGCGAGCCGGGCCCTCAGGTCCCCGGGGTCGAGTCTCGCCCCGGCCCGGGGGACGACCGCCACCAGGACGCGCTGCTCGACCGCGTCCTCGCCCTCCGGTTGCGCCGGGACTCCCACGACGCCCGCCTCGGCCACGCCGTCGAGTTCGAGGGCCGCGTCCTCCACGCCGCTCGGCTGTGACCACACGCCGCCCTTGAGGATGGCGTCCTCACGGCGGCCGAGCACGGTGAGGAAGCCGTCGTCGTCGACGATGCCGAGGTCTCCGCCGACGTACCAGCCGTCGCGCAGCACCTGCGCGGTCTTCGCCGGGAGCTTGTCGTAGCCCTGCATGAGGTTCGGCCCGGTCAGGTTGATCTCGCCGACCCGGTTCACGAGCCGCTCGCCGTCGGGGCCCGTCACCCGGACCGCGGTGGACGTACGGGCCCGGCCGACGGAGGCGATGTCCTGGCTGCCGTCGTCCTGGCGCCCGATGCAGGTGTACGGCGCCTCGGTCTGCCCGTAGTAGCTGAAGATCGCCGCCCCGGGCAGCCGCTTCATGATCTTCTCGCGGAGGGAGGGGAGCAGTGGCTCGCCGCCGAGAACGATCGCGGTCAGCGACGACAGGTCCACGTCGGCGTGCTCGTCCGAGCCGAGCAGGGCCGAGAAGAAGCTGGGGATCAGGCTGACGTGGGTGACGCGCTCGCGCGGCACGACCGTGAGGAAGTTGGCCGGGCCCCAGTCCTGTTCGAGCACCAGCCGCATGCCCGCGTAGAACGCCGGGCCCACCAGCGCCGGGAAGCCGATGCCCCAGATGATCGCGCCGGTGCCCATCACCGAGTCGGCGCCGTGCGGGATGTCCAGCCAGATCTGCGCGGATGCCAGGCTGGAGGCGTGGGTGTGCCGGACCGCCTTGGGCAGGCCGGTCGTGCCCGACGTGTAGAACAGGGCCATCAGGTCGTCGCCGTGCCCGCCCAGGGGCGGCTCGTCCTCGACCGCCGCGGCGGCCAGCGCGGCCAGGTCGACGGCGTCCCCGGCGGGTCCGCCGACCCGCAGCCACAGCCGGACGCCCGGCAACCTCGGCCGCACGGCCGCGACGAGCCTCTCGACGCTCGCGTCGTACACGAAGGCGGTGCACTCGGAGTGCTCGACGACCCGGGCGAGCGTGTCCTCCGGCCAGTAGGGGTTGAGCGCGCAGACCACCGAGCCCAGCTTCATCTGCGCGAGGTAGACCTCGGCGACGTTGAGCGTCTCGTTCAGCAGGGAGGCGACGCGCTGCCCGGGGCGGACCCCCGCCTCCAGCAGCGCGTGCGCCACCCGGTTGACCGTCCTGTTCAGCGCGTCATAGGTGATGTTCGTCCGGCCGCAGTAGGTCAGCGCCACCTTGCCGGGGGTGCGCAGCGCGCCGGTGGTGAGGATCGCGTGCCCGTAGTTGCCGAATGGTGATCGCGCCACTGGCGTCTCCTGGTGCGGGGAGGGGTCGGGGTCGGGCGGTCAGCGGGGCGCGTAGACGACGAGGGGATTGCCGTCCGGGTCGCGCAGCACGGCGCGCGTCTCGTGCGACCCCTCGTCCGGACCGCCGACGAGGCGGGCGCCGGCCGCGGTGAGCCGCTCCACGGCGGCGGTGACGTCGGGGACCTTGAACGAGGCGGCTGGGCGCCCGCCGGTGACGTCCTCGTCCGGTCCGGCCAGCGCGAACGTCGTGCCGCCCGCGTCCAGCGCGGCGAACCGGCCGCCGTCGGTGAACTTCACGGCGAGCCCGAGCCCGTCGCGGTAGAAGGCGACGGCCCGATCGACGTCGCGCACCGGATACAGGACGTTGCCGATCTTCACGCTGGCCTCCAGTTGGGGATGCGGCCGAATCCGGGGAGGTCGTCGAAGCGGACCCGCACGGGCATGCCGATCCGCACGTCCTCCGGGGAGATGTCGCCGACGACGCCGCCGAACGCCCGGACGCCCTCCTCCAGGTCGATCCAGGCGATGACGTACGGGACCTCGAACCCCGGCAGGAACGCGCGGTGGACGACGCTGAACGTGTGCACGCTGCCGCGCCCGGACACCGTCTCGTACGGCAGGTCCGTGCCGCCGCAGTACGGGCAGGCGGGCTCGGGGAGGTGGACGCGGCGGCCGCAGCCGCGGCAGCGCTGAACGGCGAGTTCGCCGCGCTGGCACGCCTCCCAGTAGGGCGCGGTCAGCGCGCTCGGCCGGGGCAGCGGGCGCGGGTCCATCGACTGCCAAGCTAGCGCACGCTTGGTTATCGGGCAAGAGATGGTGATCTTGCGCATCCGGCCCGCTTTGACGGCGACCACTACGATTGTCCGGCGAGGGAAACGTTAACGCTGGGAAAAACGGGGCCGATGCGTAACAAGAGACTCTGGCTGATCATCGTTGCCGCCGTCGTGGTGGTGGCTCTGGGTGCCGCGGGCGGCGGGGCGTACGTCCTGCTGCGCACCAAGGGAAGTCCACGGCAGACGGCGGAGGAGTTCCTGGCCGGCTGGCGGCACGGGGACCTCGCGGCGATGCGGGCCCGGACCGTCACGCCGCCGGCCGACTTCGACCGGTACTACCAGGGGCTGCGCACCGATCTCGGCGCCACGAAGGTCGACGTGTCACTCGGCGCCGTGACCCACCACGGGAAGCGGGCGACCGCGCCCTTCACCGCGGTGCTCACCCTGCCGGCCGGCGTCTGGAGGTACCAGGGGAGCCTGCGGCTGGTGACCAGCGACCGTAAGTGGAAGGTCGCCTGGGCCCCGGAGTCCGTCCACCCCGACCTGCACGCCGGCCAGCGCTTCACGACCTCGGCCAAGTGGCTCAAGCGCGGCAGCGTCCTCGCGGCCGACGGCACGCCCATCGACGGACCCGACGTGTCCGGCTCGGTCCAGCAGCTGGTCGGGACCACCGCGCCGCTGACCGACAAGCAGGCCAAGAAGCTCGGCACGCCGTACGTCAAGGGGGACGTCGTCGGGCAGTTCGGCATCCAGCAGCGGTACGACAAGCGGCTGGCCGGCACGCCCACCACGACCATCTCGACCGTCGACGCGTCCGGGCACACCGTGAAGGCCGTCGGCGGCTTCACCGGCAAGCCCGGCCAGAACGTCAGGACGAGCCTCGACCTGCACGTGCAGCGGGCGATGTCCAGCGCGCTCCAGGGCCAGGGCAAGCCGACGTCCATGGTGGCGATCCGCCCCGCGACCGGGCAGATCCTCGCGGTCGGCAACATCCCGGGCGGCTTCGACCGCGCGCTGCAGGGCACCTACCCGCCCGGGTCCACCTTCAAGGTCGTCACGGCGTACGCGCTGCTGCAGGCCGGGCTCAGCCCCTCGTCCTCCGTGCAGTGCCCCAAGACCGCCAACGTCGGCGGGCAGGTGATCCACAACTCCGAGGGCGAGGGCGGCACCGCCAAGATGACGTTCAAGGACGCGCTCGCGGAGTCCTGCAACACCGCGTTCGCGCTGCAGACCCAGAAGCTGCTCAGCGTCTCGAAGCTGTCGAGCGCGGCGAACGCGCTCGGCTTCAACCAGAAGATCGATCCCGGCGTCACCGCCACGGCCGGCAGCTTCCCCGCGCCCACCAGCGACGCGGAGAAGGCGGTCGCCGGCTTCGGTCAGGGCCGGGACCTGGCCAACGCCCTCAGCATCGCCGGGGTCGCGGCCGGGGTCGCGGACGGCACCTGGCGGCCGCCGGTGTTCGTCACCGAGCCGCAGGTGCCGCAGAAGGCCAAGCCCAGCCGGCTCGACCCGACGGCGAGGGGTCGGCTGGAGGGGATGATGCGGGCCGTGGTGACCTCCGGCACCGCCAAGCCGGCCGGGCTGCCGTCCGGGACGGCGGGCAAGACCGGCACGGCGGAGTACGGCTCGGCGCAGAACGGCAAGATGCCGCCGACGCACGCCTGGTTCATGGGCTTTCGCGGCGACGTGGCGTTCGCCGTCGTCGTCGAGGGCGGCGGCTTCGGCGCCAAGGCCGCCGCGCCCATCGCGGCCCGCTTCCTCAAGGCCCTGTAGGCGAAGCGACCGGCGCTCGTCGACGGCCGGGACCCGGCCTGCCGAGTCCCGGCCGACCGGGTCCCCAGACGGCCGAGTCCCGGTCGGCCGGGGCTCAGGAGCCCGGTGCTCAGGCGGCGGCGAGCGCGCCGCGCGACAGGCGGTCCGCGCGCCGGGTGCTCTCCGGCAGGCGGTAGCGCGGCGTCAGCCGCAGCGTGACGGCGCACGCGGTGTCCAGGTCGATGCGGTGACCGACGGAGACGAACACCGGCCGGACGCCCGTCTGCGTGCGCAGCGCGCGGCCGACCACCTCGCCGTCCTCCGTGACGGCGCTCCAGGACCCACGGTCGGTGCCGGGCTCGTCGTACGCGCCGACCAGCCGCGTCTTGCCGACGCCGATCGCCGGCAGGCCCGTCAGCACGCCGAGGTGGCAGGCCAGGCCGAACCGTTTCGGGTGCGCGAGCCCATGGCCGTCGCAGATCAGCAGGTCCGGGGTGATGCTGAGCCGCCGCAGCCCCGTGATCAGCGCGGGGAGCTCGCGGAACGCGAACAGCCCCGGCACGTAGGGGAAGGTGGGCCGGTCGAGGACGACGGTCTCCTCGACCACCTCGAGACGGTCCAGGTCGAGGACGACGACGGCCGCGGCCAGCCGGTCCTCGGCGTACGCGACGTCGAGCCCGGCGACGGTCCGTACGGACGGCGGGTCCGCGCAGAGGAGGTCGACGCGGGAGCGCAGCCGGTCCTGTACGGCCTCGGCCTCACGGACGGTGGCCGGCCACGGGGGGAGATCCGGTACATCCACGAGGGATCACGCTACCGGGATCCGGCCGGTCTGCCGATCAGGCTACCCAAGCAAGTGCTCGCTCGCTTATCGTTGCGGCATGCCGATCACCCTCGCCGAGCTCGCCGAGCCGGGGCACGCGGCCGTCCTGGTGATGGAGATGCAGCGGGGCGTCGTCGGCGACCTGACCGGCTTCCCCGCGCTCGCCGACGCCTGCGCCGCCGGCGACGTGATCCGCAACGCCGCGCGGGTCGCGACCGCGGCGCGGGCCGTCGGCGTCCCGGTCGTGCAGTGCACCGCGGCGTTCCGCGCCGACCGGGCCGGCAGCCACACCGACAACGCGCCGTTCGTCCGCAGGCTGCTGCGCGATCCGGCGCACATGCTGGAGGGGACCCCGGCGATCGAGGTCGTGCCGGAGCTCTCCGGCCCCGCGGACCTGGAGTCGCGGCGCTACCACGGCTTCTCGCCGTTCACCGGAACGTCCCTGGACCAGACGCTGCGTTCCCTCGGCGTCCGCACCGTCGTCGCCGTCGGGGTCTCGCTCAACCTGGGCGTGCCGGGCCTGTGCCTGGAGGCCGTGAACCTGGGCTACCGGGTCGTGGCGGTCACCGACGCGATGGCGGGCGTCCCCGCCGACTACGCCGACGCCGTCCTGACCCACACGGTCGCCCTGCTCGCCGCCCGCGCGACCGCCGACGAGCTCGTACGGGCCTGGAAGACCGCATAGGAGGCCGCATGGACGGGCTGTCGCTCGCCGGGCGCACCGCGCTGGTGACCGGAGGCGCCGGCGGGATCGGCGCGGCGATCTGCGCCGACCTCGCGGGGCTGGGCGCCCGCGTCGTCGTCGCCGACCTCGACGAGGAGGCCGCCCGCGCGACCGCCGCCGGCCTCCCGGACGCGGTCGCCGAGCGGGTCGACCTGGCCGACCCGGCGAGCATTGACGACCTGGCGGCCCGCGCCGGCCGGGTCGACGTCCTCGTGAACAACGCCGGGGTCGGCATCGTCGAGCCGTTCGTCGACAGCGACCCGGCGTCCTGGGACCTCATGTGGCGGATCAACCTGCGCGCCCCGATGTACCTCACGCGCCTGCTGCTGCCGGGCATGCGCGGCTGGGGGCGGCTGGTGTTCATCTCCTCCGACGGCGCGCGGGCGGGCTCGGGCGGTGAGGGGGCGTACGCCGCGACGAAGGCGGGGCTGTTCGGGCTGGCCAAGACCCTGGCGCGCGAGGCCGCCCGGCAGGGCGTCACCAGCAACGTGGTGTGCCCCGGCCCGACCGACACCCCGATGCAGCGCGCCGTCGCCGAACGCCACCCCGGCCTGGTGGACAAGCTCGTCCGGGGGATCCCGCTGCGCCGCATCGGACGGCCCGACGACGTGGCGGGCCTGGTGGCGTTCCTCTGCACCGACCGGGCCGGCTACATCACCGGCCAGACCCTGTCCGTCAGCGGCGGCATCACCATGTGCTGACGTGGACCGCTCACAGACTCCCGTACGCCGCCTCGAGCAGGCGGTACGCGCGGACGCCGCCGGAGACCTCGTCGCCCATGCGGTTCGGGATGTAGGCGAGGGTCAGGCCGCTCTCGATGTCGCCGAGGCTGATCGAGCCGCCCAGGCCCGTGTGCCCGAACGCCGAGTCCCAGCCGGCCTTGGGCGTGAGGAACACCAGCGACGGCCGCATGAAGCCCAGGCCGAAGGAGCTGTCGATGTACATGACGCGGTCCGGCCCGGCGACCCGGCGGACGACGGCGTCGCGCAGCGTCGTACGGGAGACGATCCGGCCGGCCAGCAGGTCGCGGTAGAAGCCGGCGAGCGCGCGGGCGGTCGTCACCATGCCGAGCGCGGGCCAGCCGGCCCGCAGCATCTCGGGGTTGTTGTTGCCGCCGGGCAGGCGGTTGATGTCGGGGTTGCCGAACGTCCGGTTCAGCAGGCTGTCCGGGTCGCGGAACCCGGCCATCATCTTGGCGAGCGGGTCGTTCGGGTTCATGGGGCGGGGCACCTCCCCGGTCGCGCTCGGCCCGCCCTTGCGCTCCGAGGCGCCCTTGTCGACCTTACGGCCCGCGCTGAGCCGCGCGGTGCGCGCGATGACGTCGTCGGGCGCGCCGACGTGCAGGTCCAGGTCGAGCGGCCCGGCGATCTCGTCGCGCACGAACGCACCGACCGTGCGGCCCGAGCAGCGGCGGACGATCTCCCCGGCGAGCCAGCCGTACGTCAGCGCGTGGTATCCGTGGGCGGTGCCCGGTTTCCACTCCGGCGCCTGCGCCGCCAGCACCGCCGCCACCGCGGCCGGGTCGTGGGCCTCGGCGACCGGGACGTCGCGAGCCAGCGCGGGCAGTCCCACCTGGTGCGACAGCAGATGCTCGGCGGTCGCGTGCTCCTTCCCGGCGGCACCGAACTCCGGCCACCACGACGTCACCGGGGCTCCCAGGTCGTACAGGCCGCGCTCGGCGAGCAGGAGCGCCGCCGTGCCGGTCACCGCCTTGGTGCAGGAGAAGGCCAGGCACGTCGTGTCGCGCTCCCACGGTCGGCCCGACCTGCGGTCCGCGACGCCGCCCCAGAGGTCCACGACGCACCGGTCGCCCGCGAAGACCGCCACGGCGGCGCCGAACTCCTCACCTCGCTCGAAGCCGTCGGTGAACGCCGTACGTACCGCCTCGAACGCCGGATCGCAGTGACCTTCGATCATGTACCTGACTCCTGGAGGGGACCGGAATTGTGAGCGAGTCTAATTGGGGCCGATGGGGAGCGGACGACGAACGAGGCGCGCTCAACCTCCTCACTCCCGAGGTCGTACGTGCCGCCACGGGCTGCGTCCGCGAGGGCCGGCCGCTGAGCCTGTCGCTGCCGATCCGCGGCGCGACGTCGTCCCCGGCGCCGGCCACCGTCCCGCACCTGCGCGGACGCCCGCTGCCCCAGCACTTCATGTCCGTGGACGCGGGCGACTACGCCGCGGGCGCCCGGCCGATCGGCGCGGGACTGCGGATGGCCGACGACGCCATCGTCGTCTCGCCGCACGGGACCACGACCCACATGGACGCGCTGTGCCACATGTGGACCGGCGACGAGCTGTACAACGGGCACCCCGCCGGGCGGGTGCGCTCGTACGGCGCGACCCGGTGCGGCATCGACAAGGCGGGTCCGGTCGTCGGCCGCGGCGTGCTGTTCGACGTCCCACGGCTCAGAGGCGTCCGTCACCTGGCGGCCGGGGACCGCGTCTCCGCGGAGGACCTGGCGGCGTGCGGGGTGGAGGTCCGTCCCGGCGACATCGCCGTCGTCCGTACGGGCTGGCCGCTGACCTGGCAGGAGTCCCGGGAGGCGTACTGGACCGGGCAGCCGGGCCTGTCGGCGGGCGCCGGGCGCTGGCTGGCGGAGCGGGACGTCGCGATGGTGGCGTGCGACAACGCCGCGATCGGGGGGCTCAACGAGCGCCAGCTCGCCGACGAGGACCTCGGCGACGACCTTCATCTGCTCTTCCTGTGGCGGCACGGGATCCACCTGGCCGAGATGCTGTGGCTGGAGGACCTCGCCGCGACCGGCCGTACGGACTTCCTGTTCGTGGCGGCGCCGCTGGTCATCGAGGGCGGCACCGCCAGCCCGATCAACCCTCTGGCGATCCTGTGACCGTCGAGATCACGCCAGATAGCCGCCGTCGATGTCGAGGACGGCGCCGGTGATGAAAGAGGCGTTCGGGCCGGCCAGGAAGGCGATGCCCGCCGCGATCTCCTCCGGAGTGCCGAAGCGTCCCATCGCGTTGGCGGCACGCTGGACGTCCGCGAAAGGACCGTGCGGCGGGTTCATGTCGGTGGCCACCGAGCCGGGTTGGACGACGTTGACGGTGATACCGCGTGGTCCGAGGTCGCGGGCGGCTCCCTTCGTGTATCCGACGATGGCGGCCTTGGTGGCGACGTAGTCGGCAACGCCCGGGAACCCTGGCCGGGTGGCCTGCATGGAGCCGACGGTGATGATGCGGCCGTCGTCCCGCAGGACGACGGCGGCGGCCCGGATGGCGGCGGTGACGCCGCCCAGGTTGACGACCAGTTGCCGGTCGAGGGCGGCCAGGTCGGCCTCGGCGTCGTCGACTCGGCCGGTGACGAACACCGCGGCGTTGTTGACCAGGATGTCGAGCCGGCCGAAGTCGGCGGCCACGCGGTGCACCAGGTCGGCGACCTCATGTGGGTCGCTCTGGTCGGCGCGGTGGGCGGCGGCGCGCCCGCCCGCGCGTTCGATGGCGGTGACCACGTCGTCGGCCTTGGCGGCGGAGGCGGTGTAGCTGATCGCCACCGCGGCGCCGCCGGCCGCGAGCGCCTGGGCGGTCGCCGCGCCGATGCCGCGCGATCCGCCGGTGACCAGAGCGACCTTGCCGTTCAACGGCCGTTCCGTCGTGTCCATGGGTGATCTGTCTCCTCTTGTGATCGTCGGTGGCGGGCCTCAGCGGTGGGCGGCCGGTCGCTCAGGGGCGGGTGTGGCGGCGGGACGGCGGTCGCGTCGTAGCGAGTAGAGCGCGATGAGCAGGCCCGCGACGGTGAGAGCGGCGGCGACGGGATAGATCGAACGCGGTCCGGGGCCGTCGATGAGCCGTCCGCCGAGCCATCCGGCGAACGCGGCGGCGAGCTGGAAGCCGGAGGCGTTGACGGCGATGGCGAGGGTGGGGGCGGCCTGGGCGGTGGCCAGCACCCGCGTCTGCATGCCCGGGATGATGGCGAACGCCAGGACGCCCAGCACGAACCACAGCACCACGGCGGAGATCTGGTGGCCACTGGCCGGCCGGCCCACCGCGAGCACGCCCGCCAGGGCGGTCAGCAGACCGGCCAGCGAAGGCATGAGCGCCTTGTCGGCCAGCCATCCGCCCAGCACGTTGCCGATGACGGCGCCGGTTCCGTACACCAGCAGCAGCACCGGCACCGCCTCGTCGGAGAACCCGCTGACGTCGGTGGCCAGTGGCGCCAGGAAGCTGAAGACGGTGACGACCCCGAGGTTCCCCGCGGCGGTCAGGGCGATGGCCAGCACGACGTCCCGTCCGGTGAACACGCGCAGCTCGCCCGCCAGTGAGCGGACGGTCGGGGCCGGCTGGTCGGGGACCGACCGCACCACCAGGGCCAGGGCGGCGGCGCTGAACGCGGCCACCGCGGCGAAGGTCGCCCGCCAGCCGAGGTGGTGGCCGATGAAGGTGCCCAGCGGAGTGCCGGCGACGATCCCGAGGTTCATGCCCAGCGTCAACCGCGCCACGGTGGAGGCCTGCCGGCCCGCGGGGGCGGTCGAGACGGCGATGGAGATCGCGACGGCGAAGAAGGTGGCCACCACCAGGCCGGCGACGAAGCGCGCGGCCAGCAGGATCGGGTAGCTCGGCGCGAGGGCCGAGGCGGCGTTACCGGCGATGGAGGTGGCGATGAGCCCGGCGATGAGGGGGCGGCGGGGCAGCCGCGCGGTCAGCGTGGTGATCACCGGCCCTCCGATGATCATGCCGAGGGCGTAGGCGCTGACCAGCAGCCCCGCCGCCGGAACGGACACCGACAACTCGTGCGACACGTCCGGCAGGATGCCCGCGATGACGAACTCCCCGGTGGTCAGGCCGAAGACCACCAGCATGAGAGAGAAGACGAGAAGCGGCATGGCATCGCCCCAAAGTAGTTCGAGCTGTTGTATTTCGAGTCATAACTATCATGACTCGAAACAGTTCGACTAGACTGACGGCATGGCGGAGCGACGTGACGCGGCGGCGGACCCGGTGACGGACGGGCAGATCGACCGGGACGTGTGCAAGCTGATCCACCGGTTCACCCAGAAGCTGGACGTCCACGTGCGCGCCGTCGCCGACGAGCTGGGTCTGACCCCCACCCAGGTGATCGCGCTGCGGGAGCTGTCGGACCCGATCACCGCCCGGGAGCTGGCCAAGCGGATGGTCTGCGAGGCTTCCAACGCGACTTTCGTCCTCGACCGGCTGGAACAGCAGGGTCTGATCGAGCGGCGGCCGCACCCCACCGACCGGCGCGCCAAGCAGATCGTGCTCACCCCCGCGGGCGACCGCTACCGGACCGACGTTCTGGCACGGCTGAACGCCCACTCGCCGCTGGCCGCCCTCAGCCCGACGCAACAGGAATCCCTGCGCGACCTGCTCCAGGCCCTCGTCGCCTGACGACGGCGGCCGGCCTGCTCAAGGGACGGTCAGTGGCCCGGGTAGCCGCCTCCGCCGTACTCGGCGTCGAGCGCGTCGTAGTCCGGCGTGTGGCCCTTCTTCGGGATCGAGGCGGCGAACTCCACGTGCCGCGGCTTCTTGTACGAGGCGATCCGCGACCGTACGTGCTCGACGACCTCTTCTCGCGTCAGCGCCGCGCCGTCCTTCGGCACCACGATCGCCTTGACGTTCTGGCCCCACTCCGGGTCGGGCACGCCGATCACGGCCGCGTCCGCGACGGCCTCGTGGTCCTTGAGTGCGCGCTCGACCTCGGCGGGGTAGATGTTCTCGTTCGCCGACTTGATCATCCGCAGTCTCGGGCCGATGAACGTGAGGGTGCCGTCCGGCTCGCGGCGGCCGAGGTCGCCGGTGTGGTGCCAGCCGCCCGCCGTCTTCGCGGCGTTCGGCTCGGGCCGGTTCCAGTAGCCGCTGAAGACCGTCGCGCCCCGCGCGCAGATCTCGCCGGTCTCGCCCGGCGGTACCTCGTTCCCCGCCGGGTCCAGGATCCGCACGTGGACGAGCGGGGACGGCCGGCCGGCGTACCCCCGCCCGCCGGGCGCCAGGCCGAGGAACGTCAGCATGCCGCCCACCTCGGTCTGGCCGTACCCGCCCATCTTCGACGCGCACCACGGGCTGTCGTCCACCGTGATCATGGCGTCCCACGCGGGGGAGTGGGAGACGAAGCGCAGGGAGGACAGGTCGTACGTGCCGCCGGCGTTCGCCTCGACGAGCTGGTCGATCATCGGCCCGAACAGGAACGCCTGCGTGCAGCGCTCGGCCTCGATGAGCCGGCAGACCTCCTTCGGGTCGTACGCGGGCGTGAAGACGTTGGTGCCGCCGAGCTGGAAGGTCGCCAGGCAGAACATCATCGTCCCGACGTGGAACAGCGGCCCGCAGTTCAGGTAGGTGAAGCCGTCCTCCATCCGCCGGATGTGCAGCAGCGTCATCGCGTGCGCGACCAGTGCCGCGTGGCTCAGCAGCGCCGCCGCGGGCCGCCCGTCGAACGCCGCCGTGTAGAGGGCGAGCACCGGCAGGTCGGGGGTCACCGCGACGGCCGGCTCGTCCGGCGCCCCGGCGGCGGCGTACGCCTCGTACTCCTCGCCCGCGGCGATCCAGCGCGCCGAAGCCGTCGTACGGGCGCGGGCCTCCCCGGCCGCCTCGGACTCCTCGAACACGACGATGGCGGGCCGCAGGTCGTCCAGCACGAACGTCAGCTCGTCGGCGCTCTGCCGCCAGTTGGCCGGGCAGCAGATCGCGCCGAGCCGGGCGGCGGCCAGCAGCAGCTCCAGGATCCGGAAGGAGTTCCGGCCGAGCCACAGGACGCGCTCGCCGGGGCCGACTCCGTCGGCGGCGAGCGCGTTCGCGAGCCGGTTCACCCGCTCGTCGAGCCGCGGATAGGTCAGCCGGACGTCCGCGTCCACCACCGCCAGGCCGAGCGGCCGGCCGCGCCGGTGCTCGCCGAGGACGTCTCCGAGGGTCAACCCGTGTACGGACATCGCGTCTCCTGTCGACGGTGGGACGTGCCGCGGGGAGGCCTGCGGGCCGGGGCACGTCACCGGAAGGCCGGCGGGCACTGCCGCGTGAGGCGTCCTCTCGGCGGAAGGCCGGTCAGCGGAAGGCCGGCATCACCTCGGCGGCGAAGAACCTCAGGACCCTCTTCATCTCCTCGATGGGCACGGGCCGGGTGCTGCCGAAGTCGCACATCAGGTGGGTGAACCCGAAGTCGCCGATCATCTTGATCTGGTTGATCACCCGGTCGGGGTCGCCGATGACCTCCAGCTGCTCCCAGCGGAAGTCGGCGCCGACCTGGCCGCCCTTGAGGTAGCGGTCCTGCCAGTACTCGAACCCCTTGGCGACCTGGCCGGTCCTGGAGTCGATGGGCGCGCTCTGCCGGTTGAAGATGCGCGAGCGGTCGAAGGAGCTCTCGAAGCGCTCCTGGTCGGCGCGTGCCTGCTCGACGGTCGGCGCGACGTACACCGACCGGGTGGCGACCAGCTCGGCCCCCTCGGTCTCCACCCCGTTGGCCCGCGCGGTCGCGTACCAGGTCTCCGCCGCCTTGGCGATCTTCTTGAAGGGTGCGGCGGGGTCGGCGAGGATCGGCAGTCCGCGCGCGGCGTACAGCTCCACCGTCTCGGGGCTGACGGCGGCGACGTGCAGGGGCGGGTGCGGGCGCTGCACCGGCCGCGGGGTGAGGCTCACGTCGTTGCCCGTGCCGTAGTACTTGCCCTGGAAGTGGACGGTGTCCCGGGTCCACAGCGCGATGATCATGTCGAGGGCCTCGTCGAAGCGTTCGCGGGCCTCGCCGAGGTCGACGCCGAAGCTCTCGAACTCCACGCTCTGGTAGCCGCGCCCGACGCCCATCTCCAGGCGGCCGCCGGACAGCAGGTCGACCATCGCGGCCTCCTCCGCGACGTGCACCGGGTCGTGCAGGGGGAGTACGACGATTCCGGTGCCGAGCCGGATGCGCTCGGTGCGCGCGGCGAGGTTGGACAGCAGTGTGAAGATGTTCGGCACGACGCCGTAGTCGCGGAAATGGTGCTCGGCCACCCACAGCCCGTCGAAGCCCAGCTCCTCGCAGACCTCGGCGATCTCGATCTGGTAGTCGTACACCTCCCGGACGGTCTGCCCCTCGAATCGGTGGAAGAGCTGGAACGTGGAGAACTTCATGCGGACGGCACCTCCGTACCAAGCGCTCGCTTGGTAAGCGTATCAGGTTGCTGCGCCCGCGATGGAGTCCCGGCGGAATTCGAGAAGAGGCAATACCTGCGGTGAATTGCCGCATACAGGCGGTGATAGTCACAAAATATGTCAAACGACGTATTTCCCCGTAGTGATCGTTTCCCTAGCATTTGTGTCCACGCATCGTCTGGCTCGGGGGAGCGGCACCCTGATCGGCGCCGGGGAAGGAGGCTGCGATGGGCGGCGTGTCCTGGGCCTGAAGGGCCCCGCGACGGGCGGCCGGGCGCACGGCCCGGCCGCCCTTGCGCTCGTGGTCAGCGCCTGCGCGGAGCCTCGTCGCCGAGGGTGAGGAGCACCTCGCGGAGGAGGTCCGCCAGCGCTCGTCCCGTCTCCTCCGGGACCCCGTCGAACAGCGTCTCGTGGGCGCGGCCGGTCGCGGCGACGATCCGGCCCGTCAGCTCGAGGCCCCCCGGAGTCAGGCACACCCATGAACTGCGCCGGTCGTCCGGATCCGGCTCCCGCCGCACCAGGCCCGCCGCGCCGAGCCGCTGCAGGATGTTGCTCGTTCCGCCGGTCGTCAGCATCGATGACTCCGCCAGCGTGCCGGGCTTGAGCCGGTACGGCCGGCCGGACCGGCGAAGCGTCGCCAGCACGTCGAACTCCGCGTAGGTGACGCCGAACTCCTCCAGGGCCCGCTGAGTGGCCTCCGAGCAGAGCGCGGACAGCCGCCCGACGCGCTTGGTCAGCTCCAGCGTCAGCGTCGCGACCTCGGGGTCCTCCGCGCGCCAGGCCGCGAGCATGGCGTCCACGCGATCCCGCCGTTCCATGGCCGTTGAGCCTAGTCGCTCACCGTGATAGCTTTCCAAAAAGCTTTCTCGAAAGGTTAATCATGTCCCGGATCCTCATTCAGCATGGGCTCGTCGTCGACACCGAGCCCGCACCGCGCGCGATGCCCGCGACCGACCTCCTGATCGAGGACGGCGTGATCGCCGCCGTCGGCCCCGGCCTGCCCGCCGAGGGCGCCGAGGTCATCGACGCGCGGGACCGCGTCGTGCTCCCCGGGTTCGTCGACACCCACCGGCACACCTGGCAGAGCGTGCTCCGGTCCACCGCCCCGTACGCCTCCCTCGGCGAGTACCTCGAGGCGATCGTGTACGGCGCCACGCCGCGCTTCCGGCCGGAGGACGTCTACGCGGGCGACCTCGCCGGCGCGCTCGAATGCCTGAACTCCGGGATCACCACGCTGCTCGACTGGTCCCACATCCAGCGCTCGCCCGACCACACCGACGCGGCCGTCGCCGCCCTGCGCGACTCCGGCATCCGCGCCGTCTTCGGCTACGCCCATCCGGCGCCGGGCGCGCAGCGGCCCGACGAGGTCCGCCGGGCGCTCGGTCTCGTCGGCGGGCGGGTGTCGATGACGCTCGCCGCCTGGGGACCCGGCCTCGCCACCATGGAGGCCGCCGAGGCCGAGTGGCGCCTCGCCCGTGAGCTGGGCCTGCGGATCAGCGTCCACGTCAACGGCCCCGGTCCGATCGCGCGGCTGCGCGACCACGGCCTGCTCGGCGCGGACACCACCTACATCCACCTCAACGGGGTCACCGACGAGGAGTTCGCGCTCATCGCCGACAGCGGCGGCACCGCCTCGGTCTCCCCGGTCCTGGAGGACCAGATGCGCCTCGGCCGCCCCGAGGTCGGCCGCCTGCGCGCCGCCGGGGTCCGTACGACGCTCGGCGCGGACGCCGTGACCAGCGTCGGGGGCGACATGTTCGGCCTGATGCGCGCGGCCTTCGCGGCGGCACGCGCCGACGACCCCACCGTCACGGCGGCCGACGTGCTGCGGATGGCCACCCTCGACGGCGCCGCCGCGCTCGGCCTCGACGACCGCATCGGCTCCCTGCGGCCCGGCAAGCAGGCCGACCTCGTGCTCCTCCGCACCGACACCCCGAACCTGGTGCCGCTGCGCGACCCGATCACCGCCGTGGTGACGGCGGCGGACCTGAGCAACGTGGACACCGTCCTGGTCGGCGGGGAGATCGTCAAGCGGGACGGGCGGCTGGTGCGCGCCGACCTCCGGCGGGCCTTCGACCTGGCCGAACGCTCGGCCGCACACCTCGCGGCGTGAACCGGGTGGCGATCGCCGCCCGCCGGAGGCGTTCTCGTATCGTCGTCGGCGAAGCATCGATCGAGGAGGCGACATGGCCGGATTCCGGCATGTGGTGATGTTCCGCTGGAACGAGAACGCGACGGACGAGCGGAAGCGGGACCTGGAGCAACGGCTGAGCGCGCTGCCCGGCGCCATCCCCGAGATTGAGGCGTACCAGGTGGGCGCCGACGCCGGACTGAACCCCGGCAACTTCGACTTCGCCGTCGTCGCGGACTTCGCCGACCGCGACGCCTACGTCGTGTACCGCGACCACCCGGTGCACCGCGCCGTCATCGACGAGTACGTCACGCCGATCCTCGCCGAACGCGCCGCGGTCCAGTACGAACTCTGACCCGCGGCGCGTCCGCGGGCCCGTCCGGGAGCCCTCCCGTGCGCGCCGAGCGCCGGGAGGGACGTCCGGGAACCGAGACCAACACCAGCCCGCCGAGCAGCAGCACGGACCCCGCCGCGACCGGCACCGACATCCGCTCGCCCAGGAACAGGACCGCCAGCGCGGTCGCGACCAGCGGTTCGGCCAGCGACAGCGTGCCCGCCGTCGCCGCGGTGACCCGGCGCAGCCCGGCCACGAACAACGAGTACGCGAGCGCCGCCGTCACCGGGCCCAGCCAGCCCACCACCAGGAGAGAGCGCGCCGTGCCGAGGGCCGGCAGCCGCGACAGCGTCCACGGCGCCAGGAACGAGCCGCCGATGAGGAGCGTCACCGCGACCGCCGCCGTCATGTCGGCGCGGCCGCCGGTGAGCCGCTTGGCCGCCACCGTGTAGACCCCGTAGCAGCCGCCGGATGCCACGCCGAGCAGCACGCCGTACGTGTCCACGTGAACCGGTCCGTCCGGCGTCATCACCAGGGCGCAGCCGGCGATCGCGGCGCACGTGCCGACCGCCCACCCGCGCGAGAGCCGGGTGCCCAGCGCGAGCCGTTCGACGATGCCGGTGCTGACCGGCACCACGCCGAACGTCACGGCCGTGGCCACCGCTGCGCCGGTACGGGCCACCGAGCTCATGAAGGCCGCCTGGAAGACCCCGGTGGCGCAGGAGGCGGCCAGCAGGGACGGCCACGTGCTCCGCGTCAGCGTACGGAAGGCGTCCCGCCGCGTCGCCAGGACCACCAGCGCCAGCACCAGCCCGCCGGCCAGGATCCGGGCCCCGCCCAGCGCGACCGGCCCGGCCGGCGAGTCCGCGAACACCTGGGCGGGCCCCACCGTCGCCCACAGCACCCCGGCACCCAGCACGAGCCCAACGCCGAGCAGGTCATTTCGTTGCTCCATGCCCGGCAAGCTAGGCGAAAGTACGGAGAATGCGTCGTCCCATCGACGTTCGTTCGGTCCAGCGTCGAGGAGCAGGTGTTCGTTCGGTCAGAGGCATGGCCGGGGCGATTCAGGCGTACGGAGTTCGGCCGTTACGGTCGTCCGCCGCCGGAAGTTCGGACTGCTCGACGGGCTGCACGTAGTCGAAGACCACGGTGGTCCGGACGTCGACGAACTCCTTGCGCCGGGCCAGCCGGTCGAGCACGAAGTCGCGGAGGTACGCCGTACTGGGCACCGCGACGTGGACCAGAACGTCCTCGTTCCCCGTGACCACGAACACGCCCAGCGTCTCGGGCAGCGCCGCCATGGTGTCGCGCACCGACTCGATCGCCTCACGGGACTGCGGCCGGATCCGGATCGAGATCAGCGCCTGCACGCTGCGGCCCAGCGCCGCCGGGTCCACCGCCGCGTGGAAGCCCGTGATGACGCCGCGAGCGCGCAGCGCCCGGGTCCGTTCGAGCGCGGTCGACGGCGCGACCCCGACCGCCTCGGCCAGCTCCCGGTTCGTCTGCCGGCCGTCCCGCTGCAGCCGCCGCAGGATCGCCTGATCCACCGCGTCCATGTGATCCTCCGCACCTCGCCCGCCAAGCCGAACGCCGTACGCACTACGTCGGCCGATCGGCCCTTTGGCCGAAGGATATTCGGAGCGATGGCCCGGAGATGGACGCGGGCCGCGTTTTGACCTCAAGCGCTTGAGGTCTGGTGTGCTGGCCGCATGACGACCTACACCATTCAGGACGTGTCCCGGCGCAGCGGGCTGAGTGAGCCGACACTGCGCTACTACGAGGACGTCGGGTTGATCGGCCCGATTGAGCGCGACGAGAACAACGGGCATCGCCGGTACCACGATGAGGACCTCGTCGTGATCGAGGCGCTCGCCTGTCTGCGCGCGGTCGGCGTGGGCATCGAGGACATGCGCACGTACCTGGCCAACCGCGCGCGCGGACGGGCGGCGGCCGCCGAGCAGCGCGATCTCCTGCTGCGTCACGCGGAGCGCGTCGAGGCCGAGATCGCCGCCCAGCAGGCGCGGCTCGGTTACCTGCGCGTCAAGGCGGCGATGTGGGACGCCCGCGACCGCGGGGACAGCGCCGCGGAGACCGAGGCGACACAGCGCCTCATGGAGGCGGTCGGCCGCCTGGAGGTGGCGCGATGAGCCCGGTTCTGGTCACCGGCGGTTCCGGCTACGTGGGGACGCATCTGATCGCCGCGCTGCTGCGGGCCGGGCGCACGGTGCGCGCCACGGTGCGCTCGACGGCCCGCGAGGCCGAGCTGCGCGCGGCCGTGCGCCGCGGCGGTGCCGACGACACCGGCCTGGAGGTGGTCGCCGCCGACCTGATGACCGACGACGGCTGGCCCGCCGCCATCGCCGGCTGCGCGGAGGTCCACCATGTCGCCTCGCCCATTCCGGTCGCCCGGCCCGAGGACCCCGACGAGCTGATCGTCCCCGCCCGCGAAGGCACGCTGCGGGTGCTGCGTGCCGCGCGTGACGCGGGCGTCCGGCGCGTCGTGCTCACCTCGTCCTTCGCCGCGGTCGGATACACGCCCAAGCCGGGCGCCGAGTTCACCGAGGACGACTGGACCGACCCCGGCACGCCGGGACTGGCGCCCTATCCGCGTTCCAAGGCGATCGCCGAGCGGGCCGCCTGGGACCTGATGGAGCGGGACGGCGGCGACACCGAACTCGTCGTCGTCAACCCGACGGGCATCTTCGGGCCCACGCTCACGACCGACCTGCGCTCCTCGACGCATCTGATCAAGGCGATGCTCGACGGCGCGATGAGCGTCGCGCCCCGGCAGCGCTTCGGCGTCGTCGACGTCCGTGACGTGGCCGACCTGCACATCCGCGCCATGGCCGCACCCGAGGCGGCGGGCAGGCGGTTCCTCGCCGTCGCCGACGGTCCGACGCTGAGCTTCCTGGAGGTGGCCGAGATCCTGCGCCGCCGGCTCGGTCCGCTCGCCGCGCGCGTGCCCGCCCAGGAGGAACCGGGCGATGAGCCGCCGCGGCCGATCATCCACAACGACCGGGCCCGAAAGGAGCTCGGATGGCGCCCGCGCCCCGTCGAGACGACGATCGTGCAGTCGGCCGAGAGCCTGCGCGACCTCGGTCTGCTGGAGCCGGAACGATGACGGCCGCCTGCATGGTCCAGATCACCGTGATCGGGACAACGGGCCGGAGTGAGCCTCGGGGCTCACCCGGCCGGCTTGCGGGCGACGCCGGCGAGCCCGCCCGGGATCTCCGGTCCGTCGGCGCGCCAGCAGGCCATGCTCACCAGGCCCGGGGGCACGAGTTCGAAGCCTGCGAAGAGCGGCTCGATCTGCTCCCGCGTGCGCGGGATGAGCGGGGTCGTGGCGTTCTGGTACGCCGCGGTGACCTTCGCCGTGCTCTCCGGGTCGACTCCGTCGCGGCACGCGATGGACAGCACGAGGTGGCTCCCCGGGGCGAACCGGTCACGGAAGCGCGCAACGATCCCGGCCGGGTCCTCCTCGTCGGTGATGAAGTGCAGCACGTCGATGAACAGGATGCCGACCGGCTCGTCGAAGTCGATGACCTTCTTGTCCTCCAGCGCGGCGAGGACGTCATCGGGCCGCCGGATGTCCGCCTCGATGACCGTGACGGCGTCTCCGTCGGCCCGCAGGGCCCTGCTGTGCGCAGCGACGATCGGGTCGTGGTCGACGTACACGACGCGGGCGTCCGGGTGGACCTCACGGGCGATCTCGTGGACGTTCGGCGAGGTCGGGATGCCCGCGCCCAGGTCGACGAACTGCCGTACGCCCTGCTCGGCGACGAACCGGACCGCCCGCTGCAGGAAACCGCGGTTGGCCACCACCAGTTCGCGCAGCGCGGGGAACGCGGCGAAGATCCGGTCGGCGGTCTCCCGGTCGACCGCGTAGTTGTCCTTCCCGCCGAGCGCGTAGTCGTACATCCGCGCCGAACTCGGCACCGTCACGTCGATGGCGGTTGACACCCGGTCGTCGTCTGCTGTCACGAGGCCAGTATGCCGCTAATCGATCTTCAAACAGACACGTTCGGGTTTTTTACGGTATCTAGTGAGCAAGCGCTCGCTCAGGCATGCTGGCGGGATGCAGGGTTTCTCCGGCAAGGCGGCGATCGCCGGGGTGGGGATGACGGACCTGTCCCGCGCCTCCGGACGGACCGAGCTGCAGCTCGCCGTCGAGGCCGCCCGCCGTGCGATCGACGAGGCCGGGCAGCGGCCGGACGCGGTCCTCAGCTACCACCTCGGCGACTCCGCCCCGGTGATCCACGTCGCCCGGGAGTTGCGGATCGAGCTCGGCTGGCACAACGAGATCCACGGCGGCGGCACCCAGTGCGCCTCGATCCTCGGCGACGCCGCCATGCTCATCGACGCGGGCCTGGCCCGTACGGTCCTGGTCTACCGCGCCCTGAACGGCCGCTCGGGGCGACGGATGAACACCCTCTCCCTGAAACTGGGGGAGGGGGTCGAGGAGCAGTTCACCCACCCGTACGGGTCGGCCGGACCGGTGCAGCAGTTCGCTCTCGCCGCCCAGCGCTACCTGCACGACACCGGCCTCACCGAGGATGACCTGCGCGCGGTCGTCCGCAGCTCACGGGCGCACGCCGCCGCCAATCCCCGCGCGCTGCGCCGCGAGATGGAGGACTACCGGGCGAGCCCGCCGGTGGCCTCGCCCCTGCGCCGCGCCGACTGCTGCCAGGAGACGGACGGCGCCTGCGCGCTCGTCATCACGTCCGCCGACCGGGCGCCGGCCGCGCCGCGCATCCACGCCGTGGTACGGGGCGGCGGCCCGGGCGCCTCGGCCATGGACAAGGCCGACGACGTGACGAGGATCTTCTCCTCCCACGTCGCCGGCCCCCTCTACGCCGCCGCGGGGATGACGCCGGCCGACGTGGACGTGGCCCTCCTCTACGACGCCTACTCCTGGCTGGTCCCGCGCCAGCTGGAGGACTTCGGGCTCTGCGCCCGGGCCGACCTCGCCGAGACGCTCCACAACGGCCTGGCCACCGTGAACCCGCACGGCGGACTGCTGTCGGAGGGGTACGTTCACGGCCTCAACAACGTCGCCGAGGCGGTCCGTCAGCTGCGCGGCGACGGGGTGAACCAGGTCCCCGGAGCCGAGGTCGCGCTCTGCACCGGCTTCGGCGGCTCCTACGGCAGCGCCGCCCTCCTCATCCGCCCAACCACCGCCGGCTGAGTCCAAGAAGCTCCGGCCGCGTGCGGCTCCGTACGGGAGATGAGGGGCTCGTACTCCACGGGGAGTACGGGGGGCGGGAAGTGTCATCGCCGGGCTGACGCGCGCGGGCACGACCGCCCGCGACCCTCGGGACGCCATTGACACGCTCCATGAGGTGATCCCATGTACGACGGACCGCTCGCGCGGCTGGCCCGTTTCTGTTACCGCCGCAGGCGTCTGGTCCTCGCGGCCTGGACGGTCGGCGCCGCGATCGTCATCGCGGTCGGGTTCGGTTTCGCCGCGCCGGCCGACAACGACTTCTCCGGCGGCAAGGCCGAGTCCGCCAAGGCGCAGGACCTGATCGAGCAGCACTTTCCCGGCCGGGGCGGTGACACGCTCACCTTGGCCGTCCGCGCAGACGGCGGGGTCGAGGCCGTGCGTCCCCGGGTGGAGAGGGTGCTCGGCGACCTCGCCCGCGCCCCGCACGTCGTGTCGGTGAGCTCGCCGTACCAGGTGCCCGGGCAGGTGTCGCCGGACCACCGGACGGCGTTCGCCCCGGTCCAGCTCGACGTGAACGCGGACGACGTGCCGGCCGGGGACGTCACCGCGATGATCTCCGAGGTCCGGAGGGCCTCCGGGAGCGGTCTCACCCTCGCGCTCGGCGGCAGCGCCGTCGTCAACGCCGAGACCCCCGGCGGCGGGCCGACCGAGGGGATCGGGCTGCTGGCAGCCGTGATCGTACTGCTCGTCGCGTTCGGGTCGCTGCTGGCGATGGGCCTGCCGATCGTGACGGCGATCTTCGGCATCGGCACGGGCCTGGCCGGGATATCCCTGCTCGGCCACCTGCTGCCCGCGCCGGGCTTCACGCCGATCGTCGCCGGCCTCATCGGGCTCGGCGTCGGCGTCGACTACGCGCTGTTCATCGTCACCCGTTACCGCGAGACCCTGGCCGAGGACGACGCAGACCCGGAGCACGCGACCGTGGTCGCGATCGCCACCGCGGGGCGGTCGGTGCTGTTCGCGGGCACGACCGTGGTGGTCGCGCTGATGGGGCTGTTCGTGATGAACCAGCGGCTGCTGAACGCCGTCGCCGTCGCCGCGTCGCTGACGGTGCTGATGACGATGGTCACCGCCGTGACCCTGCTGCCCGCGCTGCTCGGCTTCACCGGCCGGAACATCGACCGGTTCGGGCTGCGGTCCCTGACCCGTCGGACCGCGCGCCGGCCCCTGTCCGAGCGGTGGGCCGGGGTGATCCAGCGGCGCCCGGTCGCCGCCCTGTCGGTCTCGGCGATTGCGCTGCTCGTCCTGGCCGTGCCGGCGCTGTCGATGCGGCTGAGCTTCACCGACTCCAGCACCCAGCCGCACGACACCAGCGCGTACGCCTCCCACCGGATCCTCGCCGATGGGTTCGGCGCCGGGTACGACGCGCCGCTGGTCGTGGTGGTCCGGCTGCCCGGTGACGTACCGCCGGTGGCCGACGCGGTGCGCCGTACACCCGGAGTCGCCTCGGTGACGCCCGTGCGGACCAGCGGGGACGGCACCACGGCCATGTTCGTCGCGTACCCCCGGACGGGCCTGCAGGACGCCGCGACGCCGAGGCTCGTGCACCGGCTGCGCGACGCCATGACCGGGCGGCACCGCGCCGGCGGCCCGCGGGTCTACGTCGGCGGGCCGAACGCCGGGACGATCGACTTCGCCGACGCGGTCGTCTCCCGGCTGCCGTGGCTCATCGCGGTGGTCGTCGGGCTGTCCCTCATCCTGCTGCTCGTGCTGGTCCGGTCGGTGGCGATCGCGATCAAGGCCGCGCTGATGAACCTGCTGTCGATCGGGGCGGCGTACGGCGTGCTCACCGCGGTGGTCCAGTGGGGATGGCTCGGGCACGCGCTCGGCTTCCCGACCGGGATGCCGGTGACCGCGTGGGTGCCGCTGTTCATGTTCCCGATCCTGTTCGGGCTGTCGATGGACTACGAGGTGTTCCTCATCTCGCGGGTCCGGGAGGAGTACGACGCGGGCCTGCCGACACGGCAGGCCGTCACCCGCGGGCTGGCCCGTACCGCCCGGGTGATCACCGCCGCCGCGGCCATCATGGTGTGCGTGTTCCTGTCGGTGCTGCTCGGCGCGGACATCGCGGTCAAGCAGATGGGCCTGGGCCTGGGCGTGGCCGTGCTCGTCGACGCGACGGTCGTGCGGATGGTGCTCGTTCCCGCCGTCATGGAGCTGCTCGGCGCGGTGAACTGGTGGCTGCCGGGGTGGCTCGCCCGCCTGCTGCCCGTCGCCGAGCCGCCCGCCGCGGCGCCGGCCGTACCCGCTCGGGTCGAGTCGGGCCGATGAGTGCGAGGGAATGGCCGATCGCCGGTGTAGATCGTGCGCGCTGAGGTAGGTCAGGGGCGGGAGGTACCAACGCCATGGCCGAATTCCTGACCGACATCAAGACGCTCCGCGAGCGGGCCAAGAACGAGATCGACAAGGGTCCCGTGACCGACGCGTACGGCGCCGACCTGGAGCGTGTCATCCAGGTCTGCAACGAGGCGCTGGCCACGGAGATCGTCTGCGTACTGCGGTACAAGCGGCACTACTTCACCGCCACCGGCATCCATGCCGAGGCGGTCGCCGGGGAGTTCCTGGAGCACGCCCAGGAGGAGCAGAACCACGCCGACATGCTGGCCGAACGCATCGTCCAGCTCGGCGGCGAGCCCGACTTCAACCCCGACACGCTCGCGACCCGGGCGCACGCCGAGTACGCCGGGAGTCTCGACCTGGTGGAGATGATCAAGGAGGATCTCGTCGCCGAGCGCGTCGCGATCATGTCCTATACCGAGATCATCCAGTGGATCGGGGACAAGGACCCGACGACGAAGCGGGTGTTCGAGACGATCCTCGCCCAGGAGGAGGAGCACGCCGACGACCTGCGTGGCCTGCTCGAACGCCTTCCGGAGGAGCTCAGGAGGCTGAACGAGGGCCCGGGAGAGGTCTGAGGGCACCGGCGGGACCGCGCCGGGCGCCTCGGTGCGATGGCGGCATCGCACCGAGACGCCCGGCGCGATCTCAGCGATGCCGGGAGATGCCGTCGAAGAGGACCTTGATGTAGTGGTCGGCGAGGCCGTCGGCGTCGAGCCGGCCCTCGGGCTGGAACCACCGCACCGTCACCCAGATGGTGTCGCGGATCATGCGGTAGGTGAGCTTCGGGTCGATGTCCTCGCGGAACAGCCCGGTCTCCTGGCCGCGCTCGATCTGGCCGACCCACAACCGCTCGGTCTCGCCCTCGGCCTTGGCGAGGTAGTCGAACCGGTCGAACTGCTTGAGGTAGTTCCAGTCGTTCTGCAGCACCATGATGGCGGCGCGGTGCGGGATCAGCGTGCCGAAGCAGATGCGCACGAGGTCGGACAGGACCTCGCGCGGGTCGCCGCCCTTGGCCAGGGCCGCCTGGTTCGCGGTCGCGAGCTCGTCGAAGAAGGAGGTCAGGATCTCGTCCACGATCGACTCCTTGGAGTCGAAGTGGTGGTACAGGCTCCCGGACAGGATCCCCGCCTCGTCCGCGATGTTGCGGACGGTCGTGGCCTGGTAGCCCTTCTCGGCGAACAGCTCGGCGGCGAGCTTCACGAGGTGCTCGCGGCGCTCGGAGGCGAGCGCCGTAGAGCCCTTCGCGCGACGGCGGGCGCCCCCCGAGGAGCCGGTGCGGGCCTCGGCCCGCGGCCGTCCGTTGTCCTTGCGCGTGGTCGTCACCCCCTCATTATGGCCTGTCCGCCCAACCGCTTGTTCAAATGATGGGGTCACGTCTGGTCACCGGTTGAACGATCGTCGCCGCCGTCCGCCGTCGCGAGGCGGCGCCGGCACGGCATAGGCTCGCATCGCCCCTGGTCACCGCCCCGAGGAGAGGACCGCATGCCCCCTGCGATCATGTTCGACCTGTTCGGTGTCATCGCGCTGCGGCAGACGCCCGAGGCCAAGCGCCGGATCGAAGAGATCGCCGGAGTCGCTTCCGACGCGCTGTGGGACGCCTATTGGGCCCTCCGTAAACCGTACGACGCGGGGCAGCCGAGCGCGGAGTACTGGACGGCGGTCGCCGATCGCCTCGGCGTGCGGTTCGCGCCCGCGACGATCGACGCGCTGATCGGGGCCGACCTGGCGAGCTGGACCAACGCCGACCCGGCCATGGTGTCCCTCATCGGGGAGCTGGCGGGCGAGGGCCGCCGGCTCGGTCTGCTGTCGAACATCATCGCCGACCTGGTCCCGGTGTTCGAGGAGCGGCACGGGGAGTGGCTCGCGCACTTCGACGCGCGGACGTACTCCTGCGCGATCGGCGTGGCCAAGCCCGACCACCGCGCCTTCGAGATCGCGGCCGAGCGGCTCGGGGTCGCGCCGGCGGACTGCCTGTTCATCGACGATGCCGAGGTCAACGTGGTGGCCGCCCGCGAGGTCGGCATGCGCGCCGAGGTCTTCCGCTCCGTCGAGCAGGTGCGGGCCCTCACCGCCGCGTAGCGCCCGCGGCGGAGCGCCGGGAGGCGCGCCGGCCCCACCACCGCGTGGCGTGGCGTCGGCGGCGCAGCGTCAGGGGGTGGGCCGGCTCACCGCCGGATGGCGCCGGCGGCGGGGCGTCAGGATGCGGACCAGCCGGTCCACTTGTGGACGGTCAGTGCGATGACCGGGCCTTCCGGGGGATTGGCGCGGTACTGCCGGTAGCGCTCGCGCAGCAGGCCGATCGGCTCGGCCATGGCCTCCGGGTCCTCGATGATCTGGGCGGTGGCGTCGGCGCGTACCCACCAGAGGCGGGACCACTCGTCCTCGTAGTGGTCGGCCAGCACGGTGACGCGGGGGTCGGCCTGGATGTTCCGCAGCCGTTTGAGATCCCGGGTCGACTTCGGCTTGGCGTCGACGGCGGAGTAGATCCGGTCGCCGTCGACGGCGAACGTCATGACGACCAGATGCGGACGCCCGGTCTCGTCGACGGTCGCCATGCGGACGGCGCGCGCGGCCGCGAAACGCGTGCGCGCGATCTGCTCCGGAAGCCTCATTCTCCGAGGTTGCCACGGGTCGGGCGGGCGAGAGGGCAGGCGGCGTGGGGTGAAGGCGCCGTGTCGCCGCAGGGTAGGAGGACGTGACGTCCGCGTAACGAATGTGTTTCGGGCTATTGACATCCCCTACGCCTCCCGGCTTCCCTTCGTGGGAGCGCTCCCACAGAACACCGCGGGTTCCCGAGGAGCCCGATCAACCCCCGCCTATGGAGACGACCTGAGAGGGGTCCGTCATGAGGGTCAACATGCATCGCGGGCGAGTCGGCGCCCTGGCGATCGTGCTGTCCGCCGCACTCGCGGCGGCGTCGGCGTGCTCCAGCGACGACGGCAAGTCGGACGATTCCAACGGTTCGAGCGCGAAGATCACGCTCAACGTCGACGACTTCGGTAACTTCGGTTACCAGGATCTGTTCAAGCAGTTCGAGGCCCAGCACCCGAACATCAAGATCAACGAGCGGAACGTCCCCAAGCTCGACGACTACACCCCGCGGCTCCAGCAGTGGATCGCGGCGGGCGCGGGCGCCGGCGACGTGGTCGCGCTCGAAGAGGGCATCGTCAACAAGTTCATGGCGCAGCCCGACAAGTTCGTCGACCTGAAGCAGTACGGCGCGTCGTCGCTGCAGACCAACTACCTGCCCTGGAAGTGGCAGGCCGGCATCAGCGCGGACGGCTCGAAGCTCATCGGCCTCGGCACCGACGTCGGCAGCATGGCGCTGTGCTACCGCACCGACCTGTTCAAGAAGGCGGGCCTGCCCACGCAGCGCGACGAGGTCACCAAGCTCTGGCCCACGTGGGACGACTTCATCAACGTCGGCAAGCGGTTCACCTCGCGGGTCGGCGGCGACACGAAGTTCATCGACAGCCCGGAGACGTACTACAACACCATCCTCATGCAGGAGGCCGGTAAGAGCTCCAACCAGACGTACTTCGACCGGGGCAACAAGTTCATCATGGAGTCGAACCCGGCCGTGAAGGCGGCGTTCGACGAGACGGTGAAGATGTCGGACGCCGGGCTCGCCAACGGCGTGCAGTTCCTGTCCGACCCGTGGAGCCAGGCGCTGAAGAAGGACGCCTTCGCCACCGCGCCCTGCCCGGCCTGGATGCTCGGCCTCATCAAGCAGTACGGCGGCGACGGCCAGCAGGGCAAGTGGGACGTCGCGGGCGTGCCGGGCGGCGGCGGCAACTGGGGCGGCTCCTGGCTGGCCGTGCCGCAGCAGAGCAAGCACCCGAAGGAGGCCGCCGAGCTGGCCAAGTTCCTGACCAGCCCGCAGGGCCAGATCGCCGCGTTCAAGTCGGCCAACAACCTGCCGTCCTCCCCGCAGGCGCTCAATGACGCGTCGGTCAAGGCGTTCAACAACCCGTACTTCAACAACGCCCCGGTCGGCCAGATCTACGGGACGACCGCGCTGGGCCTCAAGCCGGTCTACCTCGGGTCCGACAACCAGGAGGTCCGGCAGGCGGTCGAGGCGGACCTGCGCGCGATCGCGCAGAAGAAGCTGTCCTCGTCCTCCGGCTGGAGCAAGGCCGTCTCCGACGCCAAGAAGGCGGCGGGCCTGTAGACCGACGGGTGGCGCCGGCCTTCCCCAGGACGCGTCGGCCGGCGCCGCCCGTCTCCACGCTCGCCCGTCTTCTTCGTGAAAGGACCTGCTAGATGGCTGTCGACCTGCGGCCCGCAACGGCCGCACCTCGCGCCGCGCCTCACGAGCGGCGCGGTTTTCGCGCCCGGCTCGCCCGGATGGACGTGAAGTACTCGCCGTACCTCTACATCTCGCCGTTCTACCTCCTCTTCCTGGTGTTCGGGCTCTTCCCGCTCGGCTACACGTTCTGGGTCTCGCTGAACCGCTGGGAGATCATCGGCGACCACAAGTTCATCGGCCTGCGCAACTACACGCGGCTGATGACCGACGACCAGTTCTGGAACGCCGTCGTCAACACCCTCGGCATGTTCGTCATCGCCACCGTGCCGCAGTTGATCCTGGCGCTGCTGCTGGCGAACGCGCTCAACCGGCGGCTGCGCTTCCAGACGCTGTTCCGGATGGGCGTGCTGCTGCCGCTCGTGACCTCCGTCGCGGCGGTCGCCATCGTCTTCACCCAGCTGTACGGCCGCGACTACGGCATGGTCAACTGGATCCTGCACTTCTTCGGGGTCCACAAGATCGACTGGCAGGCGAACCGCTGGGGCTCCTGGGTCGCCATCTCGACCATGGTCGACTGGCGGTGGACCGGCTACAACTCGCTCATCTTCCTCGCCGGCATGCAGGCGATCCCGCGTGACCTGTACGAGGCCGCGGCGATCGACGGCGCGTCCCGGCGGCAGCAGTTCTGGCGGATCACCGTGCCGATGCTGCGCCCGACGATCATCTTCACCTCGATCATCTCCACCATTGGGGGCCTGCAACTGTTCACCGAGCCGCTGCTGTTCAACTTCGGTTACATGAACGGCGGCTCGCTGCGGCAGTCGCAGACCGTGGCGATGTACATGTTCGAGAACGCCTTCAACCGCTTCCAGTACGGCTACGGCTCCGCGGTCGCCTGGATGCTCTTCCTGCTGATCCTCGTGTTCTCTCTCGTCAATTTCCTGCTGATCCGCCGCTTCGCCGGAGGTGAGGACAAGTGAAGCACGCCGCCGAACGCTCCCGGCGCGCCGTCGTCCGCGGCTCCCGGCAGGCCGTCGCCGGCTCGGCGCGGCTGTGGCAGGCCAGCCCGCTCACGTACATCGTGCTGATCTTCGCGATCGTCCTGTCCGCGTTCCCGCTGTACTGGATGTTCGTCGTGGCCACCCGGACCAACGCGGTCGTCGGCGCCGTGCCGCCGCCGTTCATCGCCGGTCAGCACCTCGGCGACAACCTGCGCCGCGTCTTCGAGAACGAGCAGGCCCACTTCGCCAAGGCCCTGATCAACTCCGCGATCGCCTCGGCCGTCATCGCCCTGTCGACGGTGTTCTTCGCGTCGCTGGCCGGCTTCGCCTTCGCGAAGCTGCGCTTCAAGGGCCGCAACGCGCTCCTGCTCATCGTCGTCGCCACGATGATGGTGCCGGTGCAGATGGGGCTCATCCCGCTGTACATGATCATGGTGCACCTGCACTGGACCGGCAAGCTCCAGGCGGTGATCGTGCCGTTCCTCGTCACGGGCTTCGGCGTGTTCATGATGCGGCAGTACGCCTCGCAGGCCATCCCCGACGCGCTGATCGAGGCGGCCCGCGTCGACGGCGCGTCGACGTTCCGGATCTTCTGGAGCGTCGTGCTGCCCGCGCTGCGTCCCGCGGCCTCCGTGCTGGCGCTGTTCACCTTCATGCAGCAGTGGAACGAGTTCATCTGGCCACGAGCCGTGCTGAACCCGGACAACCCGACCGTGCAGTACTCCCTGGCGCTGCTGAACAGCGCCTACTTCAACGATTACACGCTGATGTTCGCCGGGACCGTCGTGGCGACCATCCCGCTGTTCATCGTCTTCGTCGTATTCGGCCGCCAGATCATCAGCGGAATCATGGAAGGGGCCGTGAAGGCATGACGATCCAGAAATCACGCGCGGAGACGGAGATCAGGTTCCCCACCGACTTCGTCTGGGGCGCGGCCACCGCGGCGTACCAGATCGAGGGCGCGGCGGACGAGGACGGGCGCGGACCGTCGATCTGGGATACCTTCGCCCACACGCCGGGCAAGGTGCTGGGCGGCGACACCG
The DNA here is from genome assembly GCF_024055675.1 of Actinoallomurus rhizosphaericola. Classification (NCBI taxonomy): domain Bacteria; kingdom Bacillati; phylum Actinomycetota; class Actinomycetes; order Streptosporangiales; family Thermomonosporaceae; genus Actinoallomurus; species Actinoallomurus rhizosphaericola. The sequence continues at coordinate 586,822 of NZ_JAMXMW010000001.1, forward strand.
GTGACGTCGCCACCGACCACTACCACCGGTTCCGTGAGGACGTCGCGCTGATGGCCTCCCTCGGCCTGTCGGCGTACCGGTTCTCGATCTCCTGGTCACGCGTGCTGCCGGACGGCCGCGGACCGGTCAACGCCAAGGGCCTGGACTTCTACCGGCGCCTCGTGGACACCCTCCTCGAGGCCGGCGTCCAGCCCTGGCCGACGCTCTACCACTGGGACCTGCCGCAGGCGCTGGAGGACGCCGGAGGCTGGCCGGAGCGCGACACGGCGTACCGCTTCGCCGAATACGCCCAGCTCCTCTGCGACGCGCTCGGCGACCGGATCGTCAACTGGACGACGATCAACGAGCCGTGGTGCGCGGCGTTCCTCGGGTACGCGTCCGGGGACCACGCGCCGGGCCGCCGCGAGCCGGGGGCGTCCATGCGGGCCGCCCACCACCTGCTGCTCGGCCACGGCCTCGCCGCGCAGTCGCTGCGCGGGGAGGGCCGGAACGTCGGCGCGTCGGTCAACCTGTACGCCGTGTCGCCGGCCAGCGACGCCCCGGAGGACCTCGACGCCGCCCGGCGCATCGACGGGCTGCAGAACCGCCTCTTCCTCGACGCCCTGCTGCGCGGCGAGTACCCCCAGGACGTCATCGCCGACCTGGGCGACTACGCGCCGGACGTACGGGACGGCGACATGGGGATCATCGGCGGGTCGGTCGACCAGCTCGGGATCAACTACTACAACCGCTTCTTCGTCACCGGCAAGGAGGGCGCGGCGCGCGCGATCACCTCGCCGTTCGCCGAGGCCTCGCCGTGGCCGGGCAGCGAGCACGTCGGCTTCGTCCAGGTCGGGCGGCCGGTCACCGCGATGGGCTGGGAGATCGACGAGTCCGGGCTCTCCGAGGTGCTGACGCGCGTGGCGGAGGAGTACCCCTCCGTGCCGCTGTACGTCACGGAGAACGGCGCGGCCTTCGACGACGTCGTCGCGGAGGGCGAGAACGGCGACGGGCCGCGGGTCGACGACCCCGACCGCGTCGCCTACATCGAGGCGCACCTGCGCGCCTGCCACACCGCGATCAGCGCGGGCGTGCCCCTGCGCGGCTATTTCTGCTGGTCACTGATGGACAACTTCGAGTGGGGCTGGGGGTACGCCAAGCGGTTCGGGCTCGTCTACGTCGACTTCCTGACCCAGGCCCGGATCCCCAAGACCAGTGCGCAGTGGTACTCCTCGGTGATCGGGCAAGGCGGGCTCGGCAGAATGAGCCTGTGAACACTGTCGACCGACCATCGCGTCGCCCGCCGTCGCGGGCCCTTCCGGTGCACCGGCTCGCTGCGGGCGAGAGAGCGCTCTCGGCGCCCCGGCCGGAGAGCACGTGACGAGCGGGCGGCGACCGACCCTCGAGGCCGTCGCCGCACGGGCCGGCGTGGGCCGCGGCACCGTCTCCCGGGTGATCAACGGCTCGCCGAAGGTCAGCCCGGAGGCCCGCGAGGCCGTGCTGCGGGCCATCGACGAGCTCGGGTACGTCCCGAACCGCGCGGCCCGCGCCCTGGTCACGCGCCGTACGGACACGGTGGCGCTGTTCGTGTCGGAATCGGAGGAACGCGTCTTCGGCGAGCCGTACTTCGCCGGCATCATCCGCGGGATCAGCGCCGGTCTCGCGGACACCGGGCTGCAGCTGCTGCTGGTGATCGCGCAGTCGGAGGAGGAGCACGCGCGGTTCGAGCGCTACCTCACCGGCCAGCACGTCGACGGCGTCCTGCTGATCTCCCTGCACGGCGGCGACCCGCTGCCGCGTCACCTGGAGGAGAACGGCGTGCCGACCGTGCTCGGCGGCAAGCCCGTCGGCGTGGTCCCGGTGAGCTGCGTGGACGCCGACAACCGCGGTGGCGCCCGGCAGGCCGTCGAGCACCTCATCGGCCTGGGGCGCCGCCGGATCGCCACGATCGGCGGCCCGCAGGACATGCAGGTCGGCGTCGACCGCCTCGACGGGTACCACGACGCCCTCGCCGCCGCCGGGCTCACCGGGCCGGTCGTGCACGGGGACTTCAGCGAGGAGTCCGGCGAACGCGGAATGCTCGAGCTCCTCGCCCGCGAGCCGGCGCTGGACGCCGTCTTCGCGGCGTCGGACCCGATGGCGGTCGGCGCCATGCGGGTGCTCAAGGAGCGCGGAGTCCACATCCCCCGGGAGATCGCGGTCGTCGGGTTCGACGACTCCTCGATCGCGCGGCACACCGACCCGCCCCTCACCTCGGTGCACCAGCCGCTGGAGGCGATGGGCCGGGAGATGGCGCGGCTGCTGGTCGCCCGCATCCGCGGCGAGGAGATCGATCGCCCGGTCGTCATCCTGGACACCCACCTGGTGGCCCGCGCCTCCTCCCTCGGCAACGGAAGATCGGGGGCACACTAGAAACCTCGTGCGAAACGCGGGAGTTGGGGAAGACTGAGCCGATGCAGTCGCTTCTGGCCGGCCGGTACCGCCTCCGCGAGCGGATCGGCCGTGGTGGCATGGCAACCGTCTGGCTGGCCCGGGACGAGGTCCTGGTCCGCAACGTCGCGGTCAAGCTCATCGACCCGGAACTGGCACGGGACCCGGAGTTCCGTAGGAGATTCCGGGACGAGGCGCGCGCGGCGGCCGCCCTGTCCCACCCGCACATCGTCACGGTGCACGACTACGGCGAGTCAGGCGACACGCCGTACATCGTGATGGAGCTGCTCACCGGCTCGACGCTCGCCGACCTGCGCCCGGTCCCCGACGTCGAGCGGGTGATCGGCCAGATCGCCTCCGCGCTGGCCGCCGCGCACGCCGCGCGCATCGTCCACCGGGACATCAAGCCCACCAACGTCTTCGTCACGGCGTCCGGGGTGAAGGTCCTCGACTTCGGCATCGCCGGTGATGCGCGGATGGGCACGCCCGACTACCTGCCGCCCGAGAACGACCTGTCGCCCTCCGCTGACGTTTACTCCCTCGGGATCGTGTGGTTCGAGGCGGTGAAGGGCCGCCGTCCCGGGCCGGGGGAGACCCTCGGCGGCCTGCAGGAACGCTGCGTCGCCCCGTCCGCGCCGGACCGGCCGACCGCGGCCGAGATCGCCAAGGCGCTGGGAGCGGACGCCGAGCCCGTCGCGGGCCCCGACGCCGTCACGCCGCGGAGGACCGTGCGCCCGATCACGCGGGTGCTGACCGCCCCGGCCGTCCAGCGGCGCCGGGTGCCGATCGCCGCCGGCGCCGCCGCCGCGGTCACGGCCGCGGTGATCGCCATCGTGCTGGGCTCCGGCGACGACGGTTCCAGGGCCGCGCTGACCGCCCCGTCCGGCCCCGTGGGTTCCACGGCCTCCCCGTCGCCCGCGCCCGTGACCTCGGGACCCGCCACGCCGAGCGCCACGCCCCCCGGATCGACCTCGGCGGCCCCCGCGGTCCCACCGCCGTCGTCGCCGCACTCGCCGCCGCCGACGGCCCGCGAGGTCCGGGCCCGTACCGCGCCGACCCCGGCAGGCACGGTCGAGGCGCTCACCCGGATGCGGCGCACGGTGGACGAGGGCATGGCCGTCCGGGAGGTCCGGTCCGACGTCGCCGTGGACCTCGACAACATCATCACCGCGCTGACGAACGAGGTCGCCGCCGGGCAGCGCGTCGACCTGCGGCAGCGGTTCACGGACCTCCGCCAGAAGATCATCACCCGCCTGGGCGAAGGCGGCCTGACGCAGAGCCGCGCCGACACGCTGCTGCACGAACTGCCCGCCGTCTGAGCCTTACCCCGTGAGCCGCGCGCCACCCGACCGTCATCCGCGGGCCGTGCGCCGTCTGAGCCTCACCCGGTGAGCCGCGCGCCGATCTCCCGGACGATCGAGACCAGCAGCTCGACGTCGGCCTCGGTGGTCCGCCAGTTCACGATCGCCGGCCGGAGCGCGGTCATCCCGCGATAGACGGTCGTACCGGCGAAGACGCGCCCGTCCGCGAGCAGCTCGGCGCCCAGCCGGGCGTTCAGCGCGTCCAGGTCCGCCACGCCGGGCCGCCGGTAGCGGAAGCAGACGACGCACAGTCCGACCGGCGCGAGCAGCTCCAGGTCCGGGGCCTCCTCGACGAGCCGGCCGAGGTGCGCGGCCAGGTCGAGATGGCGCTCCACCATCGCCCGGTGACCCTCGCGCCCGTACGCGCGCAGCGTCGCCCAGATCGGCAGGGCCCGTGCGCGGCGCGAGGAGTCGGGCCCGAGGAACTGGTAGTTGACGTGCTCGTCACCCTCCCCGGGCAGATAGGGCGCGTCCCACGCCCCGAAGGCCCGGCCCAGAAGCGCCGGGTCCCGTACGAACGCGAACCCGCTCTCGTACGGGACGTTCAGCCACTTGTGGCCGTCACTGATGACGGAGTCGGCCCGGTCGATCCCGCCGACCAGATGCCGCGTGCGCGGTGACACCGCGGCGAACAGCCCGAACGCGCCGTCCACGTGGAGCCACGCGCCATGCCGCTCGGCCAGGTCGGCCATCGCGTCGATCGGGTCGAAGTCGCCGGTGTTGACGTCCCCGGCGTTCGCCACGATCACCGCCGGGCCGCCGGCCTCGGCGAGCGCCCGGTCGAGCGCGGTGAGGTCGACGCGGCCGGCGTCGTCCCGGGCGAACCTCCGCACCGTGTCCCGCCCCAGGCCGAGCATCTGCAGGGCCTTGCGCGTGCTCACGTGGACGTACCCGCTGGAGAAGACCGGCATCGGCGGCAATCCCGCCAGCCCGTCGGCGGTGACGTCCACGCCGTGCCGCTCCGCCCACCAGAACCGCGCCGCCGACAGCGCCGTGAAGTTCGCGGAGGTGGCGCTGGTGGTGAGCACCCCGCCGTAGGACTCGGGGAGCCCGAACAGGTCCTTCAGCCAGCCCAGCACCACCGTCTCGGCCTGGGTGCCGAGGGGCGAGGCAGCCCAGTTGCCCGGATTCTGGTCGAGCAGCGAGGCGATCCAGTCACCGGCGAGCGCGGCGGGCGTGCTGCCGCCGACGACGAAGTGGAAGAACCGCGGCCCGGCCGAGTGGGTGGCCGCGGAGGTACCGATCCGCAGCAGGCGCGCGACACTGTCGACCGTGCCGTCGCCCCGTTCGGGCAACGGACCGCCGAGCCCGCCGAGCAACGCCTCGGAGCCCGGCTCGTTCACCGGCCGCGTCGCCAGGGAGTCCAGGTATGGGACGGCCGCCTCCGCGACCAGTTCGAGGGCCTTCCCGGTCACGTGGGCGTCGTCGAGGGGGTGCGTCATACGGTCAGCGGAACACGCCGGTTCGCCGCGTGTCGATGGCCAATCCCGGGCACCGGCCTCACCCGGCGGCCCCTCAGGCCACCGCGCCCTCGGCCGGCCGTCCCGGGTGAGCACTCGCCCGGCCTGCCGTCCCGGTCGGCCTCCGCGCGGACGCCCTTCCCGGGTCAGCGTTCGCCCGTGCCGTCCAGCGTCAGCAGGGTGTAGGCGGCCATGGTGCAACCGTCGACGATCTCGCCCTCGCGGATCATCCGTTCCAGGTCCCGGCGCGCGACCCAGCGCTGCGTCATCTCCTGCTCCTCGGGGTCGCGATCGGCCGCCTCTCCCGCCGTCAGGCCGGTGGCGAGGAAGACGTCACAGCGCTGGCTGGTGAACCCCGGGCCGATGGCGAACGATCCGATCCGCTTCAGCGTCTCGGCGCGCAGGCCCGTCTCCTGGACGAGTTCGGCGCGCGCCAGCTCCTCCGTGCTCGTCTCCCGGTCGTCCGGCCAGGTGCCCTGCGGGAACTCCAGCGACCGGCAGGAGAGCGTGTAGCGGTACTGCTCGACGAGATGGAACCCGTCGTCCTCCATCGGGATGATCAGCGCCGCCGTGGGCTTGTCCACGACGCCGTAGATGCCGGGGGAGCCGTCCGGATGCCGGATGTCGTCCTCGCGGACCGTCATCCACCGGTTCTGATAGACCACGCGACTGGAGACCTGGATCATGCGGTTCAGCGTGCCACAGGGATCCTCACAGGTCGCGGATCAGGTCGATGGTGGCGGTCTCCTCGGGGTCCTCGCGTTCGGTCTCGAGGAACGCCCGGACGCACTCCACGGCGACGTCCGGGGCGAGACGCTTGAGGCTGAGCGCCAGGACGTTCGCGTCGTTCCACAGGCGGGCGTTCCGCGCGATCCACGGCTCCCAGGCGAGCGCGGCGCGTACGCCGGGGACCTTGTTGGCCGCGATCGACGTGCCGGTGCCGGTCCAGCACATGAGCACGCCGTAGTCGGCCTCGCCGCTCGCCACCGCGCGGCCGGCCTCCCGCGAGAAGTCGGGCCACGAGGGGAGGCCGTCGATGACGCGCAGGTCGGCGACCGTACGCAGGTGCTCGATGACCGCACGGGTGCATTCGTTCTCGTCGTCCGCGCCGAAGACCACCTTCATGCCGCCCACCCTGCCACGTCCGCGGGAGCTCCGGGACGGCCCGGCTCCCGTGGGCTGGTAGACATTGGAGCGTGACCGAGGATCCCCCGTGGGCCATGCAACTCGCCCTGCGCATCGAGAAGGCCGCGCCGCCGTCGCACCTGGCGATCTGCGAGGCGGCCGCCATGGCCGTTGTCCGGTTGCTCACCGATCCGCGTTCGGCGCCGGGCGGGGAGTGGCACGACGCGGTGGCGGCCTGGGAGTCGCGGCGGATCCGCAAGGTGGCGCGACGGGCCCGCGGCGCGCGCTGGGAGGCGCTCGCGGCCCTGCCCGGCGTGCTGGTCGACCATGACGGCGCGCTCGCGCGGGCGTTCGTGCCCGGACCGGTCACGGAGGTGCCGCCGGAGATCTCCAAACTGCAGGTCGGCGGCACCGACCTGCCGCGTGACGAGCCGAAGCCTCCGCCCGAGCCGCCGTACGCCCTGGTGACCCTCGACCCCGGCGTCGCGATGACCACCGGGAAGTCCGCCGCGCAGTCCGGCCACGCGGCCCAGCTGCTGCTGCGCGCCCGTGGCGAGTGGCCGGGCCTGCGGGTCCGGGTCGTGGAGGCGGACGACTGGGCCCGCAGCGTCGCCGAGGCCGACGTGGCGGTGCGGGACGGCGGCTTCACCGAGGTCGCCCCCGGCACGATGACCGCCGTCGCGCGCCTCATCTCTTAGTCTCCGGCCGGCTCCGCCGTCTCGCTCGGCGAGCGGAGGAGCACGAACGCGATCAGACCTCCGACGGCCGAGAGCACGGCCAGGACGACCAGCGACAGGCGGAACCCGGCCGTGAGCGCCGCCTCACGGCTCGGCGGATGCGCGTGGCCGAGCAGCGCGGCGGTGTGACTCGCGGCCAGGGAGACGAAGACCGCCACGCCCAGGGCGACGCCCAGTTGGAACGCCGTCTGACGCAGTGCGGCGGCCATCCCCTGCTCACCGCGCGCGACACCGGTCGAGACCGCGACCGTCGTCGCGACCGCGGCCGTGGTGAACGAGAGCCCGATCACCACGAGCCAGGGCAGCAGGGGCGGATAGTACGGCGCGTGGCCGGGGAGCCGGCTCAGTCCGGCGATCGCCACCGCGGAGATCAGAGGCATCCAGGTCAGCACCCAGCGGACGCCCAGCCGGGTGATCAGCGGGCCCGCCAGGCGAACCCCGGCGATGAGGCCGGCGACGCCGGTCGGCACGAATGCCAGGCCCGCGCGGAGCGGGCTGTAGTGGTGCGCCTGCTGAAGGAAGAGGCTGCACAGCAGGACGACCGCGCCGTTGAGCGCGCCGGTGACCGCCGTGGCGAGGTTCGTGCCGATCAGCCACCTGGAGCGCAGCAGCGACAGGCGGATGAGCGGATCGCGCCGTGACCTCTCGATCAGCACGAAGACCCCGAAAAGGGCGATCGAGGCCACCATGACGCCGAGGAAACCGGCTGATGTCCACCCGTGACCGGACCCGTACGTGGGCGCCCACACCAGCAGGGCGGCAGCGGACGTGACGAGGACGGCGCCGAGGACGTCGGGCGCCCGGCGGCCGCCCGCCGGGGCGATGCCGGGGATCGACCGTACGGTCAGCGCGGCGGCGAGGACCGCGATCGGCACGTTGATGAGGAACACGCTGCGCCACCCCACGGTCTGTGCGAGCACCCCGCCGAGGATCTGCCCGGCGACGAAGCCCAGTGACGTGGCGGCGCCGAAGACCCCCAGTGCCCGGTTGCGCGCGGCGCCTTCGGGAAACGTCGTGGTCAGCAGCGCCAGAGCCGAGGGCGCCAGGAGCGCGGCGCTGGCACCCTGTGCGACGCGGGCGACGACCAGGAACGCCGGGGAGATCGCCAGACCGCAGGCCAGGGAGGTCACGCCGAAGGCGAGCAGGCCGGTGACGAAGATCCGGCGGTGGCCGAACAGGTCGCAGAGCCGGCCTCCCAGGATCAGCAGGCCGCCGAAGGCGGTGGCGTACGCGGTGATCACCGCCTCGGCGCCGAGGGCGGTGAAGCCCAGCGAGCTCTGGATGGTCGGCAGCGCCACGTTGATGATCGACGAGTCGAGGATCACCATGAACTGGGCCGTCACCATGAGCGCGAGCGCGAGACCCGGGCTCCCCTCACGGGGAGGGGTGGCCCGCGCTGGAGCGGTGCCTGGAAGGCGCGGCGGGATCTTCTCCTCGTAGGTGCTCACCGTGCGTCCACGTCCCGGGGGTAGTCCGGAGGGGGTGGGAGCGGGCGGCCCTCGCGAAGGGCCTCGACCACCTGCACCGCCTCGGCGGGCCGGTACTCCTCGCCGTACACGGCGCCCGCGCGGCGCGGTGCCTCCATCGGCGCGGCGTCGGCGAGACCGCCGAGGTCCGCGGGCGCGAACCCGGCATCGGTGATCAGGCCGGCGACGACCGTCTTCGCGTCAGGGTCGTCGCCGCAGTGGAAGAGCACGACCCGCTGCCGTGCCGGTCGTCCGGCCTCGGAAGCCTGGAAACCGGCGGTCAACGTGTTGAAGGCCTTGACGAGGCGGGCACCCGGCATGCGCCGCGCGTTGAACTGTGCCGCCGTGAGCCCCCCGGGCAGCGTCTGGATCCCGCCAGGTCCGAAGTGGTTGGTCGTGTCGATGACGATCTTGTCCTGGAGGGGCCCGGCGTGCTCGAGCACGCCGGGAATCGACGTCCACGGCACCGACAGCATCAGGACGTCCCCGAACTCGACGGCGTCGCGTACATCGCCGCTTCGTGCCCGAGGTCCTAAGGCCGCGGCCTTCTCGCGCAGGCGCACCGGGGCACGGCTGAAGGAGAGGAACACGTCATGGCCTGCGGCGGCGAACAGTCTCGCGGCGTTGCCGCCGATCCGGCCGGCGCCGATGACACCGATCTTCATTCGGCCTCCACTTGGGGGAAAGGCTTGGGCCAAAGCTTTCTGGGCGAGCGTACACTATCGCCATGTCAGAACCCCTTCCGGCGACGCACGGCCCGCACGACTCGGTGGACCGGCTGCTGGCGGGCTGGGCGGAGGTGCGACCCGACCTCGATCTCTCGCCCGTGGCGATCGTCGCGCGGCTCGGACGGCTCCGCCAGATCTTCGACACCGAGCTCGCGGCCACCTACTCCGAGTACGGTCTCAACGGCGCGGACTTCTACGCGCTCGTGACGCTGCGCCGCCTCGATCGGCCCGGCGGCGTCTCCCAGCGCCGGTTGATGCGGGAGCTGAACCTCAGCTCCGGCACCGTCAGCGTCCGCGTGGAGCGCCTGGTGGAGCGGGGGCTCGTCACCCGGTCACCGGACACGAGAGACCGGCGTAACAGCCTGGTCAGGCTCACCGATGCGGGCCGGACGCTCTTCGAGCGCGTCACTCCGGCGCACGTCGCCACCGAGAACCGCCTCCTCGCCGCGCTCGGCGAGGACGAGCGGGACGTGCTCGCCGCACTCCTGCGCCGGCTCCTCATCTCCTTCGAGGGCTGGACGACCGACGAGACGTTCCCTCGCCTCGGGCTGACCCTCGCCCCCGCCCATGTCACGGTGAAGATCCGCGGCAGCGTCGGGCTGCCCGAGACCCTCGGGCTCCTCGTGCGCGCGGTCGAGCCGGAGAGCCGCGCCGACCACGCCGGCCTCAGGACCGGGGACGTTCTCGTCCACGCCGACGGCCGGCCGCTGCGGTCGGTCACCACGCTGTACACGGCCGTCAGCCGTGGCCGTGACGCCGGGAAGCTGACGCTCTCGGTCGTACGCGGGGCCGATGCCGAGTTCGAGGCGGTCCTGGATCTGCATCCCGGATCCACCGACGAGCGGCCGCCGGGCCGCGCCATCGGCGGCGAGGCGACCTATCTCGTCTGACCGGCCCTGGACGCGCGGTCCTCAGGCGGCGGCCTTCTCCGGCTCCTCCTGGGCGGACAGCGGGGCCGCGACCTCCTCCAGCGAGCGGCTCGCCGCCTCGACCCCGACGAAGATCTCCACGATGCCCGCGGCGATCATCAGGACCGCGCCCAGCAGGTAGCCGTCGCTCACGGCCGACTCCTTGCCGGTGTCGACCAGCTTCCCGAACAGGGCCGGGCCGATGATGCCGCCCACCGCCGTGCCGACCGCGTAGAACGAGGCGATCGCCATGGCGCGGGTCTCCATCGGGAAGATCTCCGAGCCGGTCAGGTACGCGGAGCTGGCGCCCGCCGAGGCGAAGAAGAACACGATCACCCAGCAGATCGTCAGCGTCGTCGCGGACAGATGCCCGCCGCGGAAGAGCAGCGCCGTGCCGATCAGCAGTACGCCGGAGACGATGTAGGTCCCGGAGATCATGATCTTGCGGCCGAGGCGGTCGAACAGCCGGCTCAGGACGAACGCGCCGAAGAAGTTGCCCAGCCCGATCGGCACGAGGTACCAGCCGGTCCGGTCGTCGGGCACCTTGAAGAACTTCGACAGCACCAGCGCGTACGTGAAGAAGACGGCGTTGTAGAGGAACGCCTGGCCGATGAACAGGGCCAGCCCCAGGACGGTCCGCCGGGGGTACAGCTTCACGGCCGTCCGGACGATCTCCCCGAAGCCCACCGTCCGCCGCTGCCGGATCTCGATGCTCTCGTCGGGCTCGTCGAGCTTCTTGCCACTCTCCTCCGAGACGGTCCGCTCGATGTCGCGGACGATTCTCTCGGCCTCGTCGTCCCGGCCGTGGATGAACAGCCAGCGCGGGCTCTCCGGCACCATCCGCCGTACGAACAGGATGCCCACGCCCAGCAGCGCGCCGATCCCGAACAGCAGCCGCCAGCCCACGTCCTTCGGCAGCACCGAGGCGTTGAGCACGGGCACGGACATGAGCGCGGCGAACGTCGTTCCCAGCCAGAACGAGCCGTTGACCACCACGTCGACGGTGCCGCGCAGCCGCGCGGGGATCAATTCGTCGACGGCCGAATTCACCGCGGCGTACTCTCCGCCGATCCCGGTTCCGGTGATGATCCGGCAGGCGTAGAACCAGATCGGATTGAACGAGAAGGCGGTCGCCACGGTGGCCAGTAGATAGACCCCGAGCGTTATCAGGAACAGTTTCTTGCGCCCGAACCGGTCCGTCAGATAGCCGAAGAACAAGGCGCCGGCGCAGGCCCCCGCGACGTAACAGGCGGCCCCGAGGCCGACCTGGGAGTCGGTAAGCCCGAGGCCGCCGGCCTTGTCCGTCAGCCGCGGCCCGATGACGCCCACCACGTTCACCTCGAGGCCGTCGAGGATCCAAACGGTCCCCAGCCCGAGGAGGATCAGCCAATGCCAGCGTGCCCAGGGAAGTCGATCGAGCCGTGCCGGGATCTTGGTCTCGATCGTTCTGCCGTTTTTCATGCCGGGCTTTCTCCCCTATAGAGCGACTTTATGCATATCTGTGCCGCGACCAGCGCCGATGCGGTTCCGGATTAGGCCGAGCCGGGCCGGGTAGCGCTTTGACATGCGCATCGTGGTTACCGGAGCGACCGGAAATGTCGGGACAAGCGTGGTCGAGGCGCTCGGCCGGGATCCGGGTGTCGACTCGGTCCTGGGGCTGGCCCGGCGCGAACCCGACTGGACGGCTCCGAAGACCGAATGGTCGGCCGCCGACGTCGCGACGGCCGACCTCGTGCCCCTCTTCCGTGGCGCCGACGCGGTCGTCCACCTGGCGTGGGCGTTCCATCCGACCCATGACTCCGCGGCGACCTGGCGGACCAACGTCATCGGGAGCACGCGCGTCTTCGACGCCGTCGCTTCGGCGGGCGTCCCCGCGCTGGTGTACGCATCGTCGGTGGGGGCGTACTCCCCGGGCCCCAAGGACCGCGCCGTCGACGAGTCCTGGCCCACGCACGGCTGGCCCGGCGCCTCCTACACGCGGGAGAAGGCCTACCTCGAGCGCGTGCTGGACGCCTTCGAGGGCGCCCACCCGGACCGCCGGGTCGTACGCCTGCGGCCGGGGTTCATCTTCAAGCGGGAGGCCGCGCAGGAACAGCGCCGGATCTTCGGCGGTCCGCTGGTGCCGAACGTCTCGGCCGGGCTGCTGCCGGTCCTGCCCGACATCCCGGGCCTGCGCTTCCAGACGGTGCACACCACCGACGTCGCCGAGGCGTACCGCCTGGCGGTGCTGGGCGACGCGCGCGGGCCGTTCAACATCGCCGCCGACCCCGTCGTGGGCACCGAGGAGCTGGCCGACCTGCTCGGCGCCCGGCGCGTCCGGGTCCCGGCCACGGTCGTACGCGGAGTGATCTGGGCGGGCTGGCAGCTCAACCTGGTGCCGGCCTCACCCGGCCTGTTCGACGCCGTGATCCGGCTACCGATCATGGACACCGGCCGGGCGCGCCGTGACCTCGGCTGGACGCCGGAGCATTCGTCGCTGGACGCGCTGCGCGAGTTCCTCACGGGTCTGCGCGAGGGCGCGGGCTTCTCGACGCCGCCCCTGACGTCACACCCGCGCGGCGGCCGGCTCCGCGAACTCCTGACCAGCCGCCGCTGACGGCGCCGCCGTCGGGGGGCCGGTGGCGTCACCGCTCCAGTGCTGGCGCGGGCGGCCGCCAGTCAGGCCGGACCTGGTGCCGCCGCCGTGGGCGGGCCGGTGGCGTCACCGCCCCGGTGCGGCCGGGTCGGCGGCGCGGGCGGCGGACAGTTCCTCGATGAGACGGCCGAGCGCGGCCGGGGGAGCGGCCGCGCGGTCCCGGGCGGCCCGCCGGCCCTCCTCGGACAGGCACCAGATCCAGGCCGCGTCGAACTCCCGGGCGCCCGCGCTCGCGGGCAGCACCGGCCACTCCCAGACGCCGGCCTGCGCCGACACCTTGCCGCCGCCGTCGACCGGATCGATGGCGAGCGCCGGCACCCCGGCGCGCAGGGCGAGGACCAGCCCGTGCAGCCGGGTGGTCACCACGACGTCGAGCCGCCGCACCACCGCGACGAACTGGCCCGCGGTGGAGCACAGCCGCCAGTCGCGCGGATCGAGCCGGGTATCGAGGGGGAGGGCCGCGCAGTCGCGCTCGCCGAGCCAGCCGGTCAGCCGCGCGGCGACGTCGTCATGGCGGCGGCGGGCGCCGTACTCTCCCTGCCCCAGCGCCAGGACGACCCCGGCGACCGGCGGGGCGCCCTCCGGTACCCCCGCCAGGTCGCGACCCGGCTCGCCCAGCCCGTCGCGCGCCAGCACGCGGTGGAAGCCGGTGACGGCGGGATCGGCCGGATCGATCACCGACACGCCGACCGCGACCCGGTGGCAGTGCGGAAATCGCTCGTGCAGGTTCCGGACCTGCTCGCCGTGGACCGGCCCGCACACGAAGACGAGGTGCGTGTAACGCGCCGGCTCGGTCTCCTCCAGCGACATCGCGCCGGGCCGGAACACCGGACTCCACGCCTCGTCGTACGGGATGCCGGCCCGCGCCAGCGCGGCGGCCGCGGTGTCCAGGGCCAGGGCGTCCCCGGCCGTCACCTCACCATCGATGAAGCTGAACCAGCCGGTCATCAGTACGCGCATGAGTCACCCCTGCCCCGCCGACCCGGGTTCGGAACCGGCCGTGCGTTCCCGCGCTGTGCGGTGGCCGGCGTGCCGAACACCCGGTGATCGCGAGCGTGGTCCGGCATCGGAAGGCTCAGATCACCGGCCTGCGACGGCTTTCGCCGCGCGATCCGTATTCCGGAGGGCGGAGGAATCGGAGCAATGACAGCTGACTTTCAGTAAGCCGTCGCTATAGTCGCGTATGTGTCGTTCATCTCGCATTTGTACTTCGGTGAGCTCGGAGAATGGTGCGCCGAACGAATGACCGGGACCGGCGAGGTCGCCCAGCGGCTGACGGCGGAGACCAAGGGACAGCCCGCGGTACGGCCGGCCGGGCGGGTCGGGAGACGACACTGGGCCCAGGTGGACCGGGCATTCGCGGTGCGGATGGCCACGCTGGTGCAGTCCGCCCCACCGTATTCGGCGCTGTACGGACTCGTGCGGATCGGCGTCGCGGGCCGGGACTGGGCGCACCGGCAGGCCGGGCGGTATCCGACGCATATTCGCCTCGGCGCGGCCGAACGCCAGAGGGCGCTCGATCTGCGGCCGACGTTCACCGGATGGATGGACGTCGCGGCCGAGCACGGCATTAACGCCTATGTGGCAGCGGACGGATCCGCGCAATACGCGAGATTCGCCTATTCCACGGCCGAGCCCGCGCTCGATGACCTGTTCGACCGGATACGCGCGTACTTCGCGACGCCGTAGGCGGCCTTCCCGCCTATGGCGCGGCCGGTAGGGACATGATCCGCATCGCTCCGGCCGCCGACATCCGCATTCCGGCCGTCAGCCGTTCCGGTCGAACATCGTCTCGTCGGCGTTCGGCTCCGCGTCGTCCGACGGCTCGGCGCCGCGCGGGCGCATGGGCGTGTCGCGTGAGTCGAGGGGCATGTCGCTCCTCGTCAGCCCGCTGTCGTCCGTGCCCCGATTCTCGGCGGCGGACGTCTCGCCATCGGACTCGTTCTCGGCCATCCGGAGGTCCCGCCGGGTGACGTCGCTCGGAATCCGGGTGCCGTCCCGGCGCGTGACGTCGCTCTCCGGAACCTCCGCCTTCGGGACTTGGGTCTTCGGACGGGCGTCGCTCTCCGGGGCCTTCGCCTTGGGGCGGGCGTCGTCCGATTCGCCGGCGTGCTCGCCGTCGGCGCCTGGCCTGCGCACCCTGAGGTCCCGGCGGGTGACGTCGCCGCTCGGTGGCCTCGAGACCGGCTTCGGCGCGGGGGCCACCTCCGCCCGGGTCGCGGAGGGGTCCGCCGCCGGGCGGGCGGCCGGGGGATCCTGCGGCGACACGCGAGTGGCCGGGGCGTCCTGCGGCGGTGCCGGGGTGGCCGGGCGTTCCGGCGGTGACGCGAGGGTCGCCGAGGGGTGCGGCGGCGGCGCGAAGGCGAACGCAGGGTCCTTCGCCGGCGCGACGGTGGCCGAAGGGGCCGGCGGCGCATCCGGGGTCGCGGGGGAGGCCGGCGCCGGGGTCAGGGGCGCGAGCGCGAGGTGCGCGGAGGAGAGCGCCGCGTCCGGGTCGCCCGGAGCGGCGGAGGCGCGCGTGGCCGCGCTCCACCGGTAGGTCACCGCCAGCAGCCCGGCGAAGACCAGCAGGAACGCCCCGTGCTCGACGAGCCGGGACGTGTCACCGGCGACGCCGGCCACGATGGCCAGCGCCAGGGACTCCACCGACCACCCGGCGAGGCCGACCAGCAGCCACACGTCGCGGCGGCGGCTCACGGCCAGGATCGCCGCGACGGTGAGCAGCAGCTCACCGGCGGCGGACGCGCCCAGCAGGGCCGTCACCGTGCCGTCGCCGGCGCCGAGCAGCCGGGCGGCGTCCCGGTGGCGACCGGACCAGTCGAGCAGCGAAGCGATCCGGGTGGCGCCGAAGACGATCAGGAATACGGCCACCGGGTAGTGCAGGCGGTGCCAGCCGGCCTTCTTGGCCGGTGACCGTGATCCCGCGTCGAGTTCCATGTATGCCCCTCTTCCTCTACCGCCGTCTATGACGTGCGCGCGGCCCGTGGAGTTGGCGGCACGGCGGAATATCCCGGCGAAACGTTTCTACTGCGAGCATGCCGGTCGGGATGGGAAACCTGCCACCGGAACGGACCTTCCTCACCCCCTGCAGGTTTACGTTCGGCAAGTTCATGCGTGTTCGGTGCTGCGCATTGCGCGCCGCCGTGCCGCGTGGGAATGCTGACCCTCGGTCGGGACGGATCCGTTCCAGGAGGGGTGATCCCAGCGTGTCGAATGAGACCGCCGCCTTAGCGCGGACACGCATCCAATATCTCGAACGCCTCGGCGACGAGCTCCGCGGGCGGGGCTTCGCCGTACGGCTGACGGTTCCACGGGTCGGACCACCGAGCCTGCATGTGGTGAACCCACAGGTGTCGGTTCTCGCCGAGCACATTCTCGCCGAGAACTCCGACGACGGCTGGTGGTACTGGTGGTCGTGGGCCGAGCGGATCGCACGCGTCGATGATCTCGACGATGCCGTCGAACGCGTACTGCGGGTGCTCGCGACAACGGGCGAGCACGACTGAGGAGTGACGGTGCTGGAGGCGACCCACGGCCTCCAGCGCCGGCCGTTCAGGCTCGGGGCAGGCCGAGGGTGCGCTCGGCGATGATGTTCCGCTGGATCTCGCTGGACCCGGCGTAGATGGTGTCGGCGCGGCTGAAGAGATAGAGCCGCTGCAGGTCCGAGAGCTCGTACGGTCCGGCCTCCGCGATCAGGGCCTCGTCGCCGAGGGCCGTCACGGCCAGCTCGCCGAGCCGCCGGTGCCACTCCGACCAGTACAGCTTGGCGATCGACACCTCCGGGCCGGGTTCGCCGGCCGCGAGGGACGACATGGTGCGCAGCGCGTTGAGCCGCATGATCTCCAGCTCGATCCACGACTGCACGAGCCGGTCGCGGAACACCGGGTCCCGGGCCGCGCCGGTGCGCCGGGCCGCCGCGACGACCTGCTCGAACTCCCGGCGGAAGCCGATCTGCTGGCCGAGCGTCGAGGCGCCGCGCTCGTACCCGAGCGTGGCGAGGGCGATGCGCCAGCCGTCGCCGGGAGCGCCGAGGATGTTGGCCGCGTCCGTGCGGGCGCCGTCGAAGAAGACCTCGTTGAACTCGCTGGTCCCGGTGAGCTGGACGATCGGGCGTACCTCCACACCCGGCCGGCGCATCGGCACGAGCAGGTACGACAGGCCGTGGTGGCGCTTCGAACCCGGCTCCGTACGGCAGAGGACGAAGCACCAGTCCGCCAGGTGCGCGAGGGAGGTCCAGACCTTCTGGCCGGTGATCACCCACTCGCCGCCGCGCAGTTCCGCGCGGGTCTGCACGTTGGCCAGGTCGGAGCCGGCCTCGGGTTCGGAGTAGCCCTGGCACCACAACGCGTCGCCGTACCGGATCGGCGGCAGGAACCGGCGGCGCTGCTCCTCGGTGCCGAACTCGATGATCGTAGGGCCGATCAGTCCCTCGCCGATGTGGCCGACGCGGTGCGGGGCGTTCGCGCGGGCGTACTCCTCGTGGAAGACGACCTGCTGCTCCAGAGTCGCGTCGCGCCCGCCATACGCCCCGGGCCAGCCGAGACAGGTCCAGCCCGCCTCGCCGAGCCGTCGTTCCCAGGCGCGGCGCAGGTCGAAGCCCTCATGCTCGCGGCCGGGCCCGCCGAGCCCGCGGGCGTCGGCGAACTCGCCGGTCAGGTTCGCCTCGAGCCAGCTGCGGACCTCGGTGCGGAAGCCGGTGTCCATCAGCCCTCGAAGCGGCCGTAGGCACCCTTGTAGAAGACGAGCGGATCACCGTCGTGGTGCTTGTCGAGATGGTGCACCTGGGCGACGACGATGACGTGGTCGCCGGCGACGTACTCCGCCTCGACGGAGCACTCCAGCCAGGCGAGCGCGCCGTGGATGACGGGGCTGCCGCCGGGCGATTCGGTCCACTCCAGGCCGGCGAACTTGTCCACGCCCTTCGTGGCCAGCTGCAGGCAGACCTCGCGCTGCGGCGCGGAGAGGATGTTGACACAGTGCCGGTCGGCGTCCCGGAGCCGGGGCCAGGTGGAGCTGGTGTGGGCGACGCAGAAGGAGACGAGCGGCGGGTCCAGCGACACGGAGGTGAACGAGTTGGCGGCCAGGCCGGTGGGCAGGCCGGTCTCGGGGTCGATGGCGGTGATGGCGACCACACCGGTGGCGAACCGGCCGAGGATGGTGCGAAAGCGCATCTTGTCGATGTCGGCGACCTGCTCGGTCGTTGCCGGACGGGCTGCTCCGTTGGCCGGGGCGGGCGCGCGCCGTGGCGTGTTCTGGCCGGAGGATCGTGCGGCCGGACCCCGGGGGATCGGCGTGGCGGCGGTCGCGCCGTCGGGCATGACCGGATCCTTTCTCTTAGCCAAGCGCTTGCTTGGACGATAGGCGGCGGCCTCGCGGAGTGTCAAGTTGACCCGCCACCGCCCCTGCTCCACGTCAATCAGTAAAGCGCCGCCACAACCCCC
The DNA here is from genome assembly GCF_024055675.1 of Actinoallomurus rhizosphaericola. Lineage (NCBI taxonomy): Bacteria > Bacillati > Actinomycetota > Actinomycetes > Streptosporangiales > Thermomonosporaceae > Actinoallomurus > Actinoallomurus rhizosphaericola. The sequence continues at coordinate 605,092 of NZ_JAMXMW010000001.1, forward strand.
ACATTCCGGGCGGACCCTGAAATCCGCCCAAAGTCCTAGGTCCTCGCCTCCGGAGGGCCGAACCGGGCGTTGCCCCTGGATCGGTCGGTGACCTGCGGATTCATCCCCTGATCATTGACATCCCGGCCGGGTGGCCTCTACCGTCCAAGAGACTTGACCGAGCGCTTGGTGGGTATGGAAGGCGGCGCATGGGGTTGCGGGATCGGGCGGCGATCGCCGGGGTCGGGTACACGCCGTTCAGCAAGGACTCCGGCGTCTCCACGCTCACCCTCGCCATCGACGCGATCCTCGCGGCGCTCGACGACGCCGGGCTGAACGTCGACGACGTCGACGCGCTGGCCACCCACCGCGTCGGCGACTCGACGCCGCCCTGGGTGGTGGCCCCCGCGCTCGGCATCCCCGAGGTGAGCTGGTACCTCGACCAGTTCGGCGGGGGCAGCGTCTCGCACGCGGTGATCGGGCAGGCGGCCATGGCGGTGGCCACGGGCGTCGCCCGCACGGTCGTCTGCTACCGCGCGATCAACGCGCGCTCGGAGTTCCGCATGGGCGGCACCGGGCGCGGCGTCGCACCGGTGTTCGACGCGCAGTACCAGGCGCCGTACGGCTACTTTGCGCCGCCGCAGCAGTTCGCCATGTTCACGCGGGCGCACATGATCAAGTACGGGACGACACACGAGCAGCTCGGCTCCATCGCGGTCGGTCAGCGCGCCAACGCCGCGAAGAACCCGCGGGCCCTCAAGCGCGACCCGATCACGATCGAGGACTACCTGGCCTCGCGGTGGATCGCCGAGCCTCTCCGCCTGCTCGACTGTTGCCTGGAGACGGACGGCGCCTGCGCGGTCGTCGTCACCTCCGCCGAGCGCGCCCGTGACCTCGCCGCCCCGCCGGTCCTGATCTCCGGCGCCGTCTGGGGCGGCGGCGACAGCTTCCTCTCCGGTCAGGGCGGCGACTTCACCGTCTCGGAGGCGGCGCGGATCGCGCCCCGGCTGTACGCCATGGCGGGCGCCGGCCCGGAGGACATCGACGTCGCCGAGCTGTACGACTGCTTCACCTACTCGGTCCTCGTCCAGCTGGAGGACTACGGGTTCTGCGCCAAGGGGGAGGGCGGCCCGTACGCCGCCTCCGGCGCGATCGGGCCGGACGGGGCGCTGCCGGTCAACACCCATGGCGGCTTCCTCTCGGAGGGGTACGTGCACGGCATCAACCACGTCGCCGAGGCCGTCGCGCAGTTGCGCGGCACCGCCGGCGACCGCCAGGTGAGCGGCGCCGAGGTGGCGCTGTCCACGGCCCAGCCCGGTTACGTCCTCGCCGGCACCTCGGCGCTGATCCTGCGGGCCGATCGATGAGCCTGGGCGAGCGGCCGAGGCCGCAGGTCGATCGCGACTCCGCGCCGTGGTGGGAGGCGGTACGCCGGCACGAGCTGCTCGTCCAGGAGTGCGGCGACTGCGGGACGCTCCGCTTCCCGCCCCGGGCGATCTGCGGCCGCTGCCGGTCCCGGCGGAGCGATTGGGCGCCGGTCCGGGGGACGGGCCGCGTCGCGAGCTGGATCGTGAACCACCAGGTCTTCATGCGCGCCTTCGCGGACGAGGTGCCGTACGCCGTGCTGCACGTGCGGCTCGACGAGGCCGACGACCTGTTCATGTACGGCGACCTGGCGGGCGCGGACCCGGCCGACGTGACGCCGGACATGCCGGTCCGGGCGGTCTTCACGGACATCGACGACGATCTGACGCTCGTACGCTGGCGGCCCCGCTGAGGCGTATTCGCCACGCCGACGCGAGGCTTTTCGCCGGGTCAGTGTGTCGCATTGAGGCTGATCCGGTATTTTCGTCAACGGCCTGTGCCACCGCACGCCTCCCAGCTCGCAGGCGTCAGCCGACCGCGATGCGCTTCATATCGCCCCGCTTCCCCGTAGCCCAGGAGGCTGCTTGTTCTTCGGCATCATCCTCGCGTTGATCGCGACGGTCCTGTACAACGCCGGCTTCGTCCTGGAGAAGCGGGCGTTGCGCGACCTGCCTCCGATCAGCGCGCACCGGGTGGGCCACCTCGTCCGTGTCCTGTGCGGCAGCCGGGCCTGGGTGACCGGCTTCCTCGTCATGGGAATGGGGCTGCTCTGCCAGCTCGGTGTGATGTCGCTGGTCCCGCTCAGCGTGGGGCAGCCGATCCAGCTCGCCGGCCTCGCGCTCCTGGTGGTGTTCTCCGCGGTGTTCCTCGGCGAGCGCACCACGCCCCGCGAGTGGACCGGGCTCGGCGTGCTCGCGCTGTCGCTGCTGCTGGTCTGCCTGTCGATGGAGCCCACCCGCCTGGGCCTGCGCGCGGACACGGGCGTGCTGCTCGCCGTCTCGGCCGGTACGGTCGTCGTCGCCATGGGCGCGTTCCTCGCCGCGATGCGCTCGGGACGGCGCACCGGCCGGCCGGTGCCCGGGGTGTTGTACGGCGCCGCAGCCGGCCTGCTGTACGGCGCCGGCGCGCTGCAGACCAAGGGTGTCGCCGGTTTCCTCGCCGACCACGCGGGCGGGATCGTCGGCCGCACGCTCGCCTCGCCCTATCCGTACCTGTACGTCCTGATGTCGGGCGCGGGTCTGGTGCTGTTCCAGACCGGCCTGCAGCGGGGCCGCGCCTCGATCGTGGTGCCCGTCTCCAGCGTCGTCGGCAGCGTGTACACCGTCATGGCCGGCACGGCGGTCTTCGGCGAGCCCCTGCCGGAGGATCCCGTACGCCTCGTGCTGCGGTCGGCCGGGTTCGCGGCCTCGATCGTCGTCGTCGTGCTGATGCCCCGGCACGATGAGGAGCCCGTCGAGGTGCTCGGCGCCCCGGCCCTCGTGACCTCCGACCAGGCGGGCTGAGACCTCAGCGGGTCCGGGCGCGCAGCGCCCGCTTGTCGACCTTGCCGTTGGCGTTCGCGGGCAGGGTGTCGACGAGCGTGACGCGCCGGGGGACCTTGTAGTTCGCCATGTGCTCGCGCGCCCAGGCGACGATCTCGGCAGGTTCCACGGGCGCCGAGGGGACCACGAACGCCCACCCGACCTCGCCCAGCGTCTCGTCGGGCACCGCCACGACCGCGGCCTGGGCGACCGCCGGGTGGTGCAGGAGCAGCGCCTCGATCTCCGCCGGGTACGCGTTGAACCCCCCGACGATGAACATGTCCTTCTTCCGGTCGACGATCGCCAGGTCGCCCCGCGCGTCGAGCGCGCCGACGTCTCCGGTGTGCAGCCACCCGTCGGCGTCCACGGCCTCGGCCGTGCGCACGGGGTCGTCCCAGTACCCGCGCATCACGCCGTACCCGCCGACGAGGATCTCGCCGCGCTCGCCGGCCGGCAGGTCCTTCCCGTCGTCGTCCACGACCCGGACCGTCACGCCCGGCACCGGACGCCCCGTGGTGGCGGCGATCACCTCGACCGGGTCCTCGGCGCGGGTCATCGAGACGACGGTGCCCTCCATCAGCCCGTACGCGTTGATCATCCGGTCCAGTCCGACCCGTTCGATCAGCCGCCGGATCAGCTCCGGCGGCACCGCCGCCGCCCCGCAGATCGCGACCCGCAGCGAGGACACGTCGCGGCCGTCGACCTCCTCCAGGATGCGGTGGAACAGCGTCGGAGGCCCCGCCAGCACGCTGACCCGCTCCCGTTCGATGAGGTCCAGCAGCGCGTCCGGCGCGAACACCGAGATCGGCATCATCGTCGCCCGCTTCAGCACGCAGGCCAGGAGCCCGGCGTTGATCCCGAACCCGTGGGAGAACGGCGCGATGATCGGGTAGCGGTCGCCCGCGCGCAGCGTGACGATCGACGCCCAGTCCCAGTAGCCGCGCAGCAGCTGCGCGTGATGCAGCATGACGCCCTTCGGCCTGCCGGTCGTGCCGGACGTGGCCATGATCTCGCCGAGGTCGTCCGGGCCGACCGCCAGCGCGCGGTCCTCGGCGCCCGTGACGCGCTCACCGCCCGCGAGCAGGTCCTCGTACGCGAGCACGGGCGGGGGCGCGCCGGTCCCGGGGAGCGTGACGACGTGCCGCAGCTCCGGCAGGTCGCCGTACGGCCGCCCGCCGACCGGCCCGCCGCAGATCTCCTCCAGCGCGCCGACGTAGGAGAACCCGAGGAACCCCTCGTCGACGAACAGGACCCGCGCGCCGGTCCGGCGCAGCAGGGCGGCGGCCTCGATCCCGCGGAACCGGGTCGACAGCGGCGTGACGATCGCCCCGGCGTCCCAGACGCCGTACGCGATGACCGCCCAGGCGGCGGAGTTCGGCGCCCACACGGCGACGCGGTCGCCCGGCTCGACGCCGAGGGCGATCAGCCCGCGGGCCACCCGCGCGGCCTCTTCCCGGAGCGTCCGCAGCGTCAGCGTCGTGCCGCCGTCCACGACCACGACGTCGCCGGGATGGCGTGCCGCCTGGTCGCGCAGCATCCGCGGGATCGTTCCCCAGTCCGGCACCGGTTCCATGACACACGCTCCGCTCCTGTGGGGTGGGGAACGGCCTGTCGTCACGCCGTGACGGCCGCCCTGTCCCGGCCCAGGTGGTGTCCGCGCAGATCGGTCACCGTTCCCGGGCGGGACTCCTCCGCGACGTTCTCCTCGACGACGACCTCGATGGCGACCGGCGTGATCGCGACGAGGGCCTGGTGGATGCGCGACCGCCACATCGGGTTCTTCACGAGCGTCGCGCGGTTGAACGTGATGTGCAGCGCGGCGGCGTCGAGCGTGCCCGCGCGGGAGACCCGCAGGTCCCAGCGGGCGATGCCGTCGATCCGGGCCAGGGCCGCGGCCACCCGCGGGATGGAGAGCCACCGCCCCCGCACGAGGAGGTGCTCGCCCACGGTGTGGTCCGGCGCGGGGATCCCCGCGTCCCCGGTCAGGCGCACGACCTGCCCGGTGCGCAGCGTCGCGCCGCCCAGCGTCGAGTGCCAGGCGGGCGTGACCACGATCTCCGCCGTTCCGGCCTCGTACGGCGGTTCGAGCAGCACGTCCTTGCCGACCGGCGCCACGCCCAGCAGCCCGTCGCGGGCCGGCGTGTACACGGCGTCGCGCGCGGAGCGGTGCGCCGTCGGCAGGCCGAAGAACGGGTCGACGTACAGCTCGCCGACCTCGGCCTCGAACTCGGACGCCAGCTGCGTGTACGTGCCCGGCGACGGGATCTCCCCGGCGAGCAGGATCCGGCGCAGGCCGAGGTCGAGCGGGTCGAGGAGGAACTCCAGGTGCAGCCGGGCGAGCAGGTCCATCGCGCCCGTGGGCGTCGCGATCAGCGTGGTCGCCCGTACCGCCTCCAGTGCGTGGTGCAGGCGGAGACGACCGCGCGGCCCGGGCGCGGCGGCGGCCCGGGCGACCTCGGCGCACGCCTGGGCGATCAGGGCGCCGGTCGCCTCGCCGTCGTTGTTCAGCGCGACCACCACCCGGTCGGCCGGGCCGACACCGGCGGCGCGGAGCGTCGTCGTCGCGAGGTCCAGGGCCGCCGCGCGGTCCCCGGCGGTCAGCGGCAGGACCACGTCGGCCTCGGGGGAGATCAGCAGCAAGCCCGTCGCGTCACGGGCGGCCGGGAGGGCGTCGCGGGCGGTCCAGTTCATGTCCCGGGTCACCCCATCACCTCCTCCATGAACAGCCGCATCGACGCGGTCACGTGTTCGCCGGCCAGGCCGCCGACCTGGGCCTGGAGGATCAGGTCGGTGGCTCCGGCGGCCTGGATGCGCTCGACGGCCTTGCGGGAGCCCTCGACGTCGTCCACGACCACCATGTGGTGCTCGCGGAGGGTCTCCATGGCCTCCTCGGGCGGCAGGCCGGCGGCGAGCTGGCCGAGCACCCGGTGGGTGGCGTGCCGGGCGTCGTAGTAGTCGGGGGGAGTGACGAGGTTCACCTGGCGCCGGATGTACCAGAGGATGGCGTCGGCGGCCGTCGAGACGGCCTCGTCCTTCGACGGCGCGACGTGCCAGGGGATCATCAGCGCGATGCGCCGGGTCTCCGGGTCGAATCCGCTGCTCGCCAGGCACCTCTTGTACTCGGCGATGTCCTCGGCGACGTCGTCGAGGCCCTTGAGCATCGTCATGCCGAGCAGGTTGTAGCCCTTGCGGGCCGCGGCGAGGTAGCCGTCCAGGGAGGTCGAGGCGACCCAGACCGGCGGGTGGGGCTCCTGCGCCGGGCGCGGGTAGACCGCGACGTCCGGCACCTCGAAGAACTCGTTCGACCTGGTCACCGGCTCGCCGTCGGCGGTCCAGATGGCCAGCACCGCCTCCAGGGTGTCCTCCCAGATCCGCCGGGACTGCTCGAAGGGCCGCTGGAAGGCCTGGTACTCCAGCGGGGACGCCCCGCGTCCGGTGCCGAACTCCACCCGCCCGCCGCTGAGGACGTCGAGGGTGGCGACCCGCTCGGCGGTGCGCACGGGGTGCTGGAACGGCAGCAGGACGACGCCCAGACCCAGGTGGATCCGCTCGGTCCGCTGTGAGCAGGCCGCCAGGACGAGGTCGGGCGCGGAGGAGTGCGAGAACCCGCGCGTGAAGTGGTGCTCCACGAACCACGCCGTGTCGTAGCCGAGGCGGTCGGCCAGGACGACCTGGTCGATCACGTTCGTGAAGGCCCGCCGCTCGACCTCGCGGGTGCGCCCCCGCACCTCGAGCTCGTAACCCACGCTGACCCGTAGGGACATCACGCCTCCGGCGGTGTGCTCCGAATGACCAAGCGCTCGCTTGGGAAGCGTAGCAGCGAGATCGCACGGCAACAAGGCGTGTGCGGCCGAAGGGACGGGCTCCCAGGACCGGAAGCCCCGGTCCGGGGGCGCTCGGCCGGAGGCCCGGCGGTACGGATCAGGCGGACTCGGCGGAATCGGGCGCCGGGGCGGGGGCCGCCGCGCCGACCGGCATCAGCGCGGCCGGCGGCGACGTCTCCACGTCGCCGAGCGCCCCCCACGCGCGCGTCCGCGGCGGGTCCTCGTCACCGAGCCTGATCGCCAGCCACGCGAGCCAGCCGGCGCCGATGACGCCCCAGAAGGACGCGAGCCGGTAGAGCGCCACGGCCGCCCCCGCCGGGACGGCCTGCGCGCCGAACGCGACCAGCGACGCGGTCAGGCTCGCCTCGATCGCGCCGAGCCCGCCCGGCAGCAGGGGGACGACGCTGCCGGCGGCCTGGGCGGCGTAGTAGGCGAGCGCGACGGCGTACAGCGGCGTGTGCACGCCCACCGCCCGCTCGGCGGCCGCCAGGGAGAGGATGTCGAAGGACCAGTTCAGAACGGCCATCAGGCCGAGGACGCCCCAGTCGGGCGCGCTCAGGCGCAGCGCGCCCCGGCCCTGCCACATCTCGGTGAGCGGGGCCGCGAGCCGGTGCCGCAGCAGCGGGCCGAACACGCGCAGCGCCAGGCGGTTCATCGCGTCCCGCCGCCATCTCCACAGCAGGGCGACCGCGCACAGGCCGCCCGCCAGGGCCGCCAGGCCGGTGATCGCCGTGGACCGGGAGTGCGGCTCGGCCACCAGGGCGGTCAGGCCCACGACGGCGTACCCGAGGTTCATCACCACGCCGCCCACGACGATCACGGCCGTCGCCAGCCGCGGCGTCGCCCCGGCACGGCGGAACCGGCGGAACGTGAACGCCACGCTGACCGCCGGGCCGACCGGGAGGGTGGTCGACAGCGCGTTGCCCGCATAGGTGATCTGCAGCGCCCGGGACAGCGGCAGCCGGACCCCGCCCGCCCGCAGCAGCCACCGCTGCACCCGCGTGAACATCGACATCGACGCCAGCTGCGTGAGGACCATGACGACCAGCCATCCGGGCGCCGCGTCCGTCGCCACGTCCCACAGCGCGCCGGCGTCGGGCAGCTGATCGCGGAACGCCCACACCGAGACGCCGATCGCCCCGAGCATCGCCGCGCGCCCGGCCCGGCGCAGCCATCGACGGCGCGCCGGCGGGCGCGGCCCGGGCGAGGGGTCGCCGGGCCTCGGGGGGATATCGCTCACAGGGGGGCACCTCACGGGGGGATCTATGGAGCCAACGAGCCGCGCGCGGGCCGGCATTCCCCGACGTGGGCTCCGCGGGGGAGCGGAAGTGTCTCAGGTCACCGGCGGGCGGCCCGCGGCATGATCTCGTCGAGGTGCCGGCGCAGCGCGGCCCGCAGACTCTCCGCGTCGAGACGCCCGGGCTGCAGGACGGAGTGCAGCGCGAGCCCGTCGACCAGCGCGTACAGGCGTTCGGTCTCGGTGTCCACGTCGATGCCGTTCCGCAGGACGCCGGTCCGCTCCGCCGCCGCGAGCACCTTGTGGACGAGCTCGCGGGTCTGGTCGTACAGCCGCTCGGCGTACGGCCGCAGTTCCTCGCGGGTGCGGGCGCTCACGGTGAAGGCCAGCCATACCTCGGTCTCCTCGCGCCGCTCCGCGTCGAGGGGCAGCAGCTCGGCGAGCGCCGCCTCGAAGGCGGCGACATGCCGGTCGGCGGAGGCGTCGGGGCCGGGTCTGTCGCGCACATGCTCCAGCAGGCGCGCGCCGACGCGATCCACGAAGTGCCGCATCGCGAAGATCATGATGTCGGTCTGGCCCTCGGAGTAGTGCCGTACCGAGCCGACGGCCAGGCCGGCCTCGGCGGCGACGTTGCGCAGGGACGCGTGCTCCAGCCCGTCCCGGCGGGTGACGCGGAACACGGCCTCGGCCACCTCGTGGCGGCGAGCCTCTGGATCGACCTTCTTCGGCATGACGGCCGTCAGGCCGGGCCGCCTCCGGGCCGGCGGAGCGCGGGTGGCGGCGCCCGCCGCGCGGCGGCCCGCGCCCTCCTGGGATACCTCGAAGACCGTCCGGCGCGGGACGGGAAGGACCGGTGAGCCGGGGCGTGCCGATCCTGTCATCCGGGGGCACCCGGGCCGTCGCGGAGGGAGTCGGAGACCGGGTCCTCCACGAGCTCGCGATGGACTACCTGATCAAAGGCGCGATCGTCATCGTCGCCCTGGTCGTCCTCTGCCTCGTGCTGGTGATCGTCTACCGGAGGGTCGGCAGGTGGTCACAGCGCCAGCGCGGCGGCGAGCCGGGCGCGGTGCGCCTCGGGCGGGCCGAAGAGCCGGGCGGACGCGGTCGCCCGCTTGAGGTGCAGGTGGGCGTCGTGCTCCCAGGTGACGCCGATGCCGCCCAGGATCTGGATCGTCTCGCCCGCCGCGTGCAGGTACGCCTCGGCACAGTACGACCCGGCGAGCGCGGCGTACACCGGAAGGCGCTCCGGCTCCCGGTCGGCGACCCGCGCCGCCTCGTACGCGGCGGACCGGGCCGACTCGACCCGCAGGAGCATGTCCGCGAGCTTGTGCTTGATCGCCTGGAAGGCGCCGATCGGCCGGCCGAACTGGACCCGGGTCCGCGCGTGCTCGACGGCCGTCTCCAGGCAGCGCTGGGCGCCGCCGACCTGCTCGGCGGCGAGCGCGGTCAGTGCGAGGTCGCGCACCCGGCTCAGGTCGCCGTCGATCCGCTCGGCCGGGGTGCCGTCGAACCGCAGGCGCGCCAGCCGCCGCGTCTGGTCGAGCGTGACGTGCGGAGCCCGCGTGACATCGGCGTTTCGCACCGCGTAGGTCCGGCCGGCCACCGCGCAGACGATGACATCGGCGAGGTGCCCGTCGAGGACGTACGGGGCGGTGCCGGTCAGGTGGTCTCCCTCCGCCGTCAGATCCCCGTCCAGGACGACGGCCGCGATCAGGGAGCCGTCGGCGATTCCGGCGAGCAGGCGGCCGTCCCGCACGGCGTACGCGGCGAGCACCGCGGTGGCGAGGTAGGGGGCGGGGGTCAGCGCCCGGCCCAGCTCCTCGCAGACGACGGCGAGCTCGGCGAGCCCGCGGCCTGCTCCGCCGTGCTCCTCGGGGACCGCCAGGCCAGTGAGCCCGAGCTCCCCCGAGAGCCGTCGCCACAGCGCCGCGTCGTGCGCGGCCGGGTCGGTCATGAGCCGCCGTACGGCAGGGGGCGGGCAGGCCTCGCCGAGGAAGGCGCGGACGACCGCCCGCAGGTCATCGAGTTCATCGCTCACGAAGCGATGATAACCAAACGCTTGCTCGGGAATCGTCGGTGATCCCGCTCGCGCCACTCCGCCGTCGCGGGAACCACCCCTCTTCCCTGGCGCCTGCGGCGTCTTCACCGCCAGGGTGGTCACGCCGCCGTCGTCCTTGCCGGGTGGTGACCGGTTCGCCGGTCCTGCCAGGGCAACGCCGACGCCGATGTGGCCGGGTGACCCGGCCGGAGGGCGCCTGGGACGTCGATGTGGCCGGGTGAACGGCGGGGCGCCGATCCAGGCCGGTGCCGGTCAGTAGCCGCGGGTGCGGCGGGCGGCCGGGCGGGCGCCGCGACCGGAGACGCCCAGTCCCACGCGCTGGAACGCGCGCACGAACTCCCCGCCCAGGTTGACGCCCGCCCCCAGGGCCAGCGCCACGGAGATCCCGCCGATCAGGCTCAGCACGCCGTCCTGGGGCAGCCCGAGGTTCAGCTCGATCATCCCGCGGTACAGCGCCGTGCCCGGCAGCAGCGGCGCGATCGCGGGCACGATGTACGGGAGCGCGGGTTCGTGCCGGCGGCGGGCCAGGAGGTTCCCGAGGAGTCCCACGATCACCGCGCCGATCGCCGAGGCGAGCACCGGCGTCACGCCGGCGCCGCGCGCGAGGACGTACACCACCCAGATCAGCGCGCCGCCCAGCGCGGCGGCGGCGAGCGCGCGGCGCGGTACGGCGAGGGACAGCGCGAACGTCAGCGACACGGCCGCCGCGGCGATGACCGTGACCGGCAGCAGGGACGCGGGCGCGGCGGGCAGGTCGCCCACGTCGACCGGGACCCCCAGGCGCACGGCGGCGTACACGACCACGCCGAGACCCGAGACGATCGCCGCGACGATGAAGAAGACCTCGAGCAGCCGGGCGCCCGCGCTGATGAGGTCGCCGGTGATGCCGTCCTGGATGCTGGCGACGAGCGGCCGCCCCGGCAGCAGCGCCAGGACGGCGCCGGTCACGATCGCCGAGGCGTGGGCCGGGGCGCCGACCGCGATCACCAGCGACGCGCTCGCCGCGCCGATGCCGGCGGCCACCGTGAACTGGAAGAACTCCGCGATGCCGCGACGCGCCAGGGCTGCGGCCACACGGTCGCCGAGGATCGTCGCCACGAAGGCCGTGCCCGCCCCGAGCGGCCCGCCGCCGACCATGACGTTGGCGGACGCGGCGATCAGCCCCAGACCCACGATCATCAGCCACGGCGGGTACGGCGGCGGCATCCGCTTGATCTCCGCGAGCCGGCGGTGCGCCTCCTCCACGTCGAGCATGCCCAGGGACGCCTCCTGGATCAGCGCGTGCAGGGCGACCAGCCGCCAGTAGGCGGGGAAGCGGCGCCGGATCGCGCGCCCGCCGGTCACCGGCATCGCTCCGTGGCCGGGGTGGACGTTCACCGTGATCACGGTGAACGTCACCGCGACGTCCGGGCGTGGCAGTTCGTACGCGACCGCGAGGCTCAGCATCGACTCGTTCACGCGCTCGGTGGCCTCACCGCTGGCCAGCAGCAGTTCGCCGACGCGCAGGACGAGGTCGATGGCGCGGGGGGAGACGGAGTCGCCGGGCTCCTCTTCGAGCGGTTCGACGGGAATCTCGCCCATCAGCGTCCGCCACGTCTCTCGCAGTCGATTGCCCGAAACGCCCATGTGTCAGCCCATAATCCCCATTACCGATTGTCCGGAGCAGGTTATCCGCACGCGCGGAAGGGTCCGCACGCGCCGAACGGGCGGTCGGCCCCCTCCCGCCGGCGGAGACCGTCCAGCCCGCCGCGGCAGCCCGGCCTTGCGGACCGGCGTGGCGGCTCGGCGACAGTCCGGCCCTCGTTGTGGGGGCCCGGCCTGGCGGCAGCCCTGCGGCCCGGCGCGGCGGCCGGCCTCCGCGGCTCGGCGAAGCCCGGTGAACCGACCCGGTGACCTGGCCTTGCGGCTCGGCGAGAGACCGGCGCTCGACGCGGTGGCCCGGCCTGGCGGCAGCCCTGCGGCCCGGTGCGGCGGCCGGCCTCGCGGCTCGGCGAAGCCTGGTGACTCGATCCCTTGACCTGGCCTTGCGGCTCGGCTCGCGGTCAGCCCTCGGGCTTGGGAGCCAGGGCGCCGGCCGGGAGACCCGGGAACGCCTCCGGCGGCGGTGCGCCCCGCCAGCGGACCGCGCGCACCGCGGCCTCCTGCATCGCCTGGGCGGCGTAGCGGCGGAGGTTCGCATCGCTCGCGCCCGCGAGCACCGCGTAGCCCGCGATCACGCCGTCCTCCAGCGTCGCGGCGAGCCGCGCGGCACTGCTCGCCGAGGTGACCTTGAACGGCAGCCGGTAGGCGGCGGCCGCGGCCACCGGGCTCGCGCCGGCCGCCTGGATGTAGCCGCGCAGCCGGTCGCGCCGGCTGCGGTGGGCGTTCCAGATCAGCTTGGCGTTCTGCTGCTGCGCCGGCGCGACGTGACCGCCGAGGACGCCGTACCCGAAGACCGCGACGTGCTCGGCGGCCAGTGCCGCCTGCAGCGCGGCGACCGTCTCCTGTGCGGCCATCAGGCGCCTCCGGCGAGGGACTGGGCGTGGCCGGCCTCGCAGGCGCCGATGCAGGCGAGCAGCTGGGCGAGGCCCGGATCGGCCCGTACGGCGTCTCCGGCGCGGGCGCTCGCGGCCTTGCGCTCGGCCGACCGCAGGGCCGCCAGGGCCCGTGACTCGCTCTCCGGCGCCGTCACGGCCGGCCTGGGTGCGGGCGTCGCCGTGCCGGTGTTCGTGCCGGGGACGTAGTGTCGCTGCAGGACCGCCAGGTGCTGAGTGTGGTGATCGTGCAGCGGTTTCAGCCGGTCGGCCAGCGACCGGTGCGCGCGCAGCACCGCCTCGTACAGGGCGATGAGCGCCGCCTCGTTCTGAATCGCGGCGGTGAGCACGGACACATCGGGGCCGGGCGGCGGTGCCTGCGCCTGGCCCACCGTGGTGCATCCGGTGATCGTGGCCAGCACCGCGGCGGAGCCGCCGAGCATCGCCGCGCGTCGCGTGGGAGCCGGGAACCGCAGCGCGTCCACGCGTGCCTCCGTTCGTGATCTCTTGCACTCCGCTGCGCAAGCATTCCACAAGCGTGTACCCGCCTGCTGGCGATGCGGGCACCTGGGCCCCTCGGCTGTGGATAGTCTTGGGTGCGGAGTGGGCGCATCGGGCGGCCACCGTCCCATCAGGCATGAAGGAGGCCCACATGAGCGTGGACGGCCGCCGTGGCAGCGCTCAGGCGGGCCGGCGCGGGTCCGGGCACGAGGCGCGGGCCGCGTTGATGCGACTGCTCGAACCGGTGGTGGCAGCTGCCGGGTTCGACCTCGAGGACGTCATCGTGACCCCCGCCGGAAAGCGCCGGCAGGTGCGGGTCATCGTCGACGCCGACGGCGGGGTCAGCCTCGACGACGTCGCGGACGTCAGCCAGGAGATCTCGCGCAGTCTCGACGACAGCGACGCGATGGGCTCCGCGCCCTACGTCCTGGAGGTGACCTCGCCGGGCGTCGACCGGCCGCTCACCCAGCCACGGCACTGGCGTCGCGCGGCCGGCCGTCTCGTCCGCGCGACGCTCTCCGAGGGCGGAGAGATCACGGGCCGGGTCATGAGCGCCGACGACACGGCCGTCGTACTGGACAGTGACGGCCGCGAGCGCCGGTTGGGCTACGACGAGCTCACGCGCGGACTGGTCCAGGTGGAGTTCAACCGCCGGGGCGACGACGCCGCCGCCGGCGACGAGGACTAGGGGGAGGCCTCGTGGACATCGACATGACCGCCCTGCGGAGTCTCGAGAGTGAAAAGGACATCTCTCTCGACCTCGTGGTCAAGGCGATAGAGGAAGCGCTGCTGATCGCGTACCACCGGACCGAGGGCGCCGCGCCGAAGGCGCGCGTCGAGCTGGACCGGAAGACCGGTCACGTGACCGTCTGGGCTACGGAGACCGACGAGGAGGGCGTGGGCGTCCGGGAGTACGACGACACGCCGACCAATTTCAGCCGGATCGCGGCGACCACCGCGAAGCAGGTCATCCTGCAGCACCTGCGCAACGCCGAGGACGAGCTGACGTTCGGCGAGTACGCCGGGCGCGAGGGCGACATCGTGGCGGGCGTGATCCAGCAGGGCAAGGACCCGCGCAACGTCCTCGTGGATCTCGGCAAGCTCGAGGGCGTGCTGCCGCCGGAGGAGCAGGTCCCCGGTGAGAACTACGACCACGGCGAGCGGATCCGCTCCTACGTCGTGCAGGTCAAGAAGGGTCACCGCGGGCCGCTGGTCAAGCTGTCCCGTACCCACCCGAACCTCGTGAAGAAGCTCTTCGCGCTCGAGGTTCCGGAGATCGCCGACGGCACCGTGGAGATCGCGGCGATCGCACGGGAGGCCGGCCACCGGACGAAGATCGCCGTACGGTCCCGGAAAGCCGGGGTGAACGCCAAGGGCGCCTGCATCGGGCCGATGGGCAGTCGGGTGCGGAACGTCATGCACGAGCTGCACGGCGAAAAGATCGACATCGTCGACTGGTCGGACGATCCCGCCGAGTTCGTCGGGAATGCCCTGTCCCCGGCGCGGGTTAACCATGTCGAGGTCGTTGACGGTGAGGGGCGGGTGGCCCGGGTCGTGGTACCCGACTACCAGTTGTCCCTCGCGATCGGCAAAGAGGGGCAGAACGCCCGTCTCGCCGCGCGGCTCACCGGCTGGCGGATCGACATCCGTCCCGACACCGAGTCGGGATCTTCCACCGAAGGGGAGCATGCGGCAGGTCCCGCCGACGCCTCGACGCGGTAGACTGATTAATCGTGGCCGAACGGCCCCACAGCGCACGTGTGTGGGCTGCCGGGTTCGCACGGCCAAGTCCGACCTGCTGCGCCTGGTCGTGATCGAGGGCTCCATCGTCCTCGATCCGCACGGGCGACTGCCGGGAAGGGGCGCCTCCCTGCACCCCGACCTGGCATGTCTCGAGCTGGCTGAGCGTCGTCGGGCGTTCTCGCGGGCATTCCGCCTGTCGGGGCCGCTCGACATCAGTGCGCTCCGGCAGTGGTTCGAGGCAGAGCAGGACGGTTCGTAAGCGACGTCTAGTCGGAAGCAGGTCGAGATTGCTATGAGCGCTCGATGAGCACGCAGCGATGATTACCGCAAGGTAGCGACGGTCCGAGGACGTTTCCCCGGGCCGAGTAGGGAGTGCAGTGGCAAAGGTCCGGGTGTACGAGCTCGCCAAGGAGTTCGGTGTCGAGAGCAAGGCCGTCATGGCCAAGCTCAACGAGATGGGCGAGTTCGTCCGTTCGGCGTCCTCGACGATCGAGGCGCCGGTAGTACGCAGACTTAAAGAAGCCTTCGGCGGTGGGCCGGCCAAGCCGTCCGCCGACAGGAGAGGATCGGCCCCGGTTCCGAAGCCGGGTCCGAGGAGGCCCGTTCCGGGCCCGAAGCCGGCGGCCGCGCCCCGGCAGGAACAACCGCAGCAACCGCAGCCGCAACCGCAGCAGCAGCCCCGGCCGGATCTGCGGCCCGAGTTCAAGCCCGAGGCGGCGCGCTCCGAGGCGCCGTCCGCGCCCCAGGCTCCGAAGCCGGGTCCCCGTCAGCCCGCGCCGCGTCCCGCGGCGCCCCGTCCCGGCCCCGCCCAGCAGGGCGGCGGCGGTGCCGGTGCCCCCGGGCCCAAGCCCGGTCCCCGTCCGGGGCCCGCGGCGGGCCGTCCCGGCCCCGGGCCGAAGCCGGGCCCGCGTCCCGGCGCCGGTGCCCCCGGTGGTGCGGGCGGTCCCGGTGGGTCGCGTCCGGCCGCTCCGGGCCCGCGTCCCGGTGGCGGGCGTCCGCGTCCGGGTAACAACCCGTTCTCTTCCACCAACACCGGCATGGGCTCGGCCAAGCCGGGTCCGCGTCCGGGTCCTCCCGGTCAGCGCGGCGATCGTCCCGCGGGTCCGCGCGGCGACCGTCCGGGCGGACCGCGTGGTGACCGTCCCGGCGCTCCTCGCGGTGACCGTCCGGCGGGCGCACCGCCGCGTCCGGCGCCGCCCGGCGGCCGTCCCGGCGCTCCGGGTGCCGGTGGTCCCCGTCCGAACCCGGGCAGCATGCCGCCTCGGCCCGGAGGCCCGCGGCCCAGCCCGATGAACATGCCGTCCCGTCCGCAGCGTGACGCCGGTGGCCCCGGCGGTCCGGGTGGTCGCGGTCGTCCCGGTGGTGGCGGCGGTGGCCGTCCCGGCGGTGGCGGCGGTGGCGGTCGTCCCGGTGGCGGCGGTCGTCCCGGTGGTGGCGGCGGCTTCGGCCGTCCGGCCGGTGCCGGCGGCGGTGCCGGTCGTCCCGGTGGTGGCGGAGGCTTCGGCGGCCCGCGCCCCGGTGGCGGCGGCCGTGGCCGTGGTGGCACGCAGGGCGCGTTCGGCCGTCCGGGTGGGCGTCCCGCGCGGGGTCGCAAGTCCAAGAAGCAGCGGCGTCAAGAGTTCGACAACATGCAGGCGCCGGCGATCGGCGGCGTGCGTGTTCCCCGTGGCAACGGCAAGACCATCCGGCTGCCGCAGGGCGCCTCGCTGACCGACTTCGCCGAGAAGATCGGCGCCAACCCGGCGTCGCTCGTCGAGGTGATGCTGCACCTCGGTGAGATGGTGACGGCGACGCAGTCGGTCAACGAGGAGACGCTGCAGGTCCTCGGCACCGAGCTGGACTACGACGTCCAGGTCGTCAGCCCCGAGGACGAGGACCGCGAGCTGCTCGAGTCCTTCGACATCGAGTTCGGCGAGGACGAGGGCGGCGAGGAGCATCTCGTCTCCCGTCCGCCGGTGGTCACCGTCATGGGCCACGTCGACCACGGTAAGACGAAGCTGCTCGACGCGATCCGCAACGCCAACGTGGTGGCCGGCGAGGCCGGCGGCATCACCCAGCACATCGGCGCCTACCAGGTCGCGACCGAGGTCGACGGCCAGGAGCGCAAGATCACCTTCATCGACACCCCGGGTCACGAGGCGTTCACCGCCATGCGTGCCCGTGGTGCCGAGACGACCGACCTGGTCGTCCTGGTGGTCGCCGCCGACGACGGTGTGAAGCCGCAGACCACCGAGGCCATCGACCACGCCAACGCGGCCGGTGTGCCGATCGTCGTCGCGGTCAACAAGGTGGACAAGGAGGGGGCGGACCCGCAGCGGGTGCGCGCCCAGCTCACCGAGTACGGCCTCGTCGCCGAGGAGTTCGGTGGCCAGACGCAGTTCGTCGACATCTCGGCGAAGCAGCGGCTGGGCATCGAGGACCTGCTCGAGGCGATCGTGCTGACCGCCGACGCCGAGCTCGACCTGCGGGCCAACCCGGAGCAGGACGCGCAGGGTGTCGCGATCGAGGCGCACCTCGACAAGGGCCGCGGTTCCGTGGCGACCGTGCTGGTTCAGCGCGGCACGCTCCGGGTCGGCGACTCGATCGTCTGTGGCGAGGCCTTCGGCCGCGTCCGGGCGATGCTCGACGAGAACGGCAACAACGTCGAGGAGGCGCTGCCGTCCCGTCCGGTCCTGGTGCTGGGCCTGTCGGCCACGCCGGGCGCCGGCGACAACTTCATCGTCGTCGACGACGACCGGATGGCCCGGCAGATCGCCGACCGCCGTCAGGCCCGCAAGCGCAACGCCGAGCTGCTCCGCAGCCGCGGCCGTCGCACGCTCGAGGAGCTGTTCAAGGACCTCGAGAAGGGCGAGGTGCAGGAGCTGCTCCTCGTCATCAAGGGCGACGTGTCCGGTTCGGTGGAGGCCCTGGAGGACGCGCTGCTCAAGATCGACGTCGGCGAAGAGGTCGGTCTGCGCGTCATCCGCCGCGGTGTCGGTGCGATCACCCAGGACGACGTGAACCTCGCGCTCACGTCCCAGGGCACGGTCATCATCGGCTTCAACGTCCGTCCCGAGCGCAACGCGCAGGAGCTGGCGGACCGCGAGGGCGTCGACATCCGCTACTACTCGGTCATCTACCAGGCGATCGAAGAGGTCGAGGCGGCCCTCAAGGGCATGCTCAAGCCCGAGTTCGAAGAGGTCCAGCTCGGCACGGCGGAGATCCGCGAGATCTTCAAGGTGCCGCGCATCGGCAACGTCGCGGGCTCGATGGTCCAGTCCGGCACGATCAACCGCAACAGCAAGGCGCGTCTGATCCGCGACGGCGTGGTGGTCGCCGACAACCTCACGGTGTCCTCGCTCCGCCGGTTCAAGGACGACGCGACCGAGGTCCGCGAGGGCTTCGAGTGCGGTATCGGGATCGGCTACGGCGACATCAAGCTCGGCGACATCATCGAGACCTTCGAGATGCGAGAGAAGCCGCGCGTCTGATCTCGATTCGAAGGCCCTGAGACGGCCGACCCGGTGTAGGTGGCGTGGGGGGTGGGCCCCCCCCCCCACCTCGCTGTCGGCCCGTTCCCCTAGAGTGGCTGAATGCGGACGACCGGAACGGATCGCGCGGGGTGACCGTTGTGTATGTGGGATCGCTGACTCTGGACCTGCTGCTCGGCGACGTACGCTCGCTGAAGCAGAAGCGTTCCGTCGTCCGCCCGATCGTCGCCGAGGTGCGACGGCGCTTCCCGGCGGTCGCGGCGGCCGAGACCGGCCACCTCGACCTCCACCGGCGGGCGGAGATCGGTGTCGCGGTCGTGTCCGCCACGGCGGGCAACTGCGTCGAGGTCCTCGAGGCCTGCGAGCGTCTCGTCGCCGGGCGGCCGGAGGTCGAGCTCCTGGCCGCCAGGCAGCGGCTCTTCAACGAAGAAGAGTCCTGACCGGCGTTCGCGAGGCATCGGTGAGCGCACGCCCGGCCGCCTGCGGCGGCCGAACGAACATGGAGGAACTGTGACCGACCCCGCGCGGGCTCGAAAGCTCGCCGATCGCATTCAGCAGATCGTCGCGGAGATGCTGGAGCGGCGGATCAAGGATCCGCGGCTCGGCTTCGTCACCGTGACGGACACCCGGCTGACCAACGACCTGCGGGACGCGACGGTCTACTACACGGTGTACGGCAGCGACGCCGAGCGCGCCGACAGCGCCGCGGCGCTGGAGAGCGCCAAGGGCGTCATCCGCTCGGAGGTGGGCAAGCGCACCGGCGTGCGGCACACGCCCAGCCTGACCTTCGTCCCGGACGCGCTGCCGGAGAACGCCCGGCAGATCGACGATCTGCTCGCCAAGGCGCGCGCCGCCGACGAGCGGGTCGCCAAGGTGGCCGAGAACGCCCGGCCCGCCGGTGACGCGAACCCCTACCGGGAGACGCCGGTTCCGAGGGATGTTGACGAAACCGACGGCGGCGGTGGCGACGACGCGGGATACTCCCGGTCGTGAACTCCGCGCCGGGTAAGGTCCCAGCCATCGCCGCCGACGAGTGGGCGAGGGCGGTCGACGCGATCCAGCGGACCGACGAGGTGTGCCTCGCCTGCCACGTCTCCCCGGACGGCGACGCGCTGGGGTCGATGCTGGCGTTCGCGCAGGCGCTGCGCACGCTGGGCAAGCCGTTTACGGCCTCGTTCGGCGACGCGTTCGTCGTGCCGCGGATCCTGCGGTTCCTGCCCGGCCTCGACCTGCTCACCGACCCGGCGGACTTCCCCGCCGAGCCGGACGTGATGATCACGTTCGACGCGGCCGGCAGCGACCGTCTCGGCACGCTCGCCGCCAACGCCGGCAAGGCCGGGGAGCTGATCGTCGTGGACCACCACGCGTCCAACACCCGGTTCGGCACCACGCACCTGGTCGACCCCGGCGCGGCGGCCACCGCCGTGCTGGCCGAGCGCCTCATCGACCTGCTGGGCGTGCCGCTCACGCACGACATCGCGCTCGGCCTGTACGTCGGGCTGGTCACCGACACCGGCTCGTTCAAGTACCGCTCCACGACGCCGGAGGTCCACGCCCTCGCGCAGCGGCTGCTGGCGACGGGCATCCGGCCCGAGCGGGTCGCCCGTGAGGTGTGGGACCGCGCCCCCTTCGGCTACCTGCCCGTCCTGGCCGCCGCGCTGGGCCGGGCCCGGCTGGAGCCGGACGTCGCGAACGGCCTCGGCATGGTCTGGACGACCGTGACCCGCGCCGACCGCGCCGCCCATGACCTCCCGTACGACCTGCTCGAAGGCGTCATCGACGTCGTCCGCCGGACCGACGAGGCGGAGGTCGCCGTCGTCTTCAAGGAGGACGACGAGGGCGCCTGGCAGGTGTCCACGCGGTCCAAGGGCCGCGTCGACGTCGGACTGGCCTGCGTGGCCCTCGGCGGCGGCGGTCACCCGACGGCCGCCGGATTCACCCTGCACGGCGACGTGGAGCCGGCCGTCGCCCGGCTGCGCGGGCTCCTGACCGAGATCGAGGTAGCCGCACGCCCATGAACGGACTTGTCATCGTCGACAAGCCGGCCGGCTGGACCTCCCACGACGTGGTGGGCAAGCTGCGCCGGCTGGCGGGCACCCGCCGCGTCGGACACGCCGGAACACTCGACCCCATGGCGACCGGCGTCCTGGTGATCGGAGTGGAGAAGGCCACCCGGCTGCTCGGGCACCTGGCGCTGACCGAGAAGACCTACGAGGCGGTCATCCGCCTCGGTCAGTCCACCAACACCGACGACGCCGAGGGCGAGCCCACCGCCGCCGTCTCCGCGGCGGAGGTGACCGAGGACGCCGTACGCAACGCCGTCGTCGACCTGACCGGGCCGATCGAGCAGATCCCCCCGCAGGTCAGCGCCATCAAGGTGAACGGCAAGCGGGCGTACAAGCGGGCGCGGGCCGGCGAGGAGGTCGAGCTCAAGGCGCGACCCGTCACCGTGTACGAGTTCGGGCTCGGCGAGTTCCGCCGCGAGGGCGACCTGCTCGACGTCACCGCGACGATCACCTGCTCCAGCGGCACCTACATCCGGGCGCTCGCCCGCGACCTGGGAACGGCCCTGGGCGTCGGCGGCCACCTGACCGCGCTGCGCCGCACCCGCGTCGGCCCGTACGACCTGTCGATGGCGCACACGGTGGAGCAGCTCACCGAGAAGCTCACCGTGCTGCCGATGGAGGAGGCCGTGGCCGCCGCGTTCCCCCGGATGAACGTCTCGGAGGACGACGCGCGCAAGGTCGCGCACGGCGGCGCGCTGGCAGCCATGGGGCTCGGCCAGGGCCCGATCGGGGTCTTCGCCCCCGACGGCACGCTGCTGGCCCTCGTCGAGGAGCACGGCCCGGTCGCCAAACCGCTCGCCGTCTTCGTCTCCTGAGCGGACGCCCGCCGGCCGAGTTCCTCGGCCGTCCCGTTCCCTGAGCGGGCGTCGGTGCCTTCCGGTCGTCCCGTGCCCTGGGCTCCTCAGGCCCCGGTGCGGCGGCGGGCGCGGTAGGCGGCGACGTTCGTACGGTTGGCGCAGGCGTCGGAGCAGAAGCGCCGCCGTCCGCCCCGCGAGTCGTCGGCGTAGACCCGGTCGCAGTCGGCGGCGGCGCACACGCCGATCCGGTCGAGGCCGTGGTCGCACAGCAGTTCGGCGAGGTTCATCAGCGTCGTCGCGCGGACCCGGTGCGCCAGGTCCACCTCGGGCGGCGCGTAGTGGACGTGCAGCCCCAACGCGTCGTGGTCGGCCAGGTGCGGGTGCATCGGCACGTCGGACAGCAGCCCGTTGAGCAGGGCGACGGCCGCGTCGAGGCTCTCGGCCTCGAAGAAGGAGCGCAGCGTCCGGGCCCACGGCCGCAGCTCCGCCGCGGTCGCCGGGGTGAAGCTCTGCACGAAGAACCCGTGCTCGGCGAGGACCGCCCGCAGCGCCTCGTCGCCGTCGTCCCCGTCGCGGCCGGTGACCGCGTTGACGAGCGCGGCGGCGGCTCCCACGCCATGGCTCTTGTAGCCGGTAATCCGCATTGCCGCATTTTCCCGTATGTGAGAGTCTGTAAGCGTCTTTTCAATCTAAAGGATTACACGACGCGACGCATAGGCGGAATTCCGGTGAGTGACTGCCCCACCTGCGGCTGGCCCGACTCCGATCTCCACGAGGTGCTGTCCCGGCACCTCACCTCCGAAGGCGTGGTGACCTACAGCCGGTGCGTCTGTGGCGAGATCCAGGTGCGCCTGCGCCCCTACGCCGCCGACCGCCCTCTTTAGGAGAGCCGCTTCAGTCGCGGCCACAGGCGGTCCCAGGGCACGCGCTGGCCCCGGCAGATCCAGATCGGCTGTCCCTGCTCCTCGTTGTCGATCCGTACGCCGTCGTCGACCCGCCCGGCGATCTGGACGTCCGACCAGTACCGGGTGAGCTGATCGCGGTCCGCAGGCAGGACGATCACCGGAGCGCCGTCGTCCGCCGGCCGGCCGAGGTACCACAGGCCGTTCTGGCCCCCGTAGGCCTTCGGCAGGCCGTACGCCCCGCCGTACCGGTCGATCGCGCCGGCGACGCCGTAGTCCCCGGCCAGGATCACGTATCCGGGCCGGTACGCCTTCGCC
This sequence comes from Actinoallomurus rhizosphaericola, assembly GCF_024055675.1. NCBI lineage: Bacteria > Bacillati > Actinomycetota > Actinomycetes > Streptosporangiales > Thermomonosporaceae > Actinoallomurus > Actinoallomurus rhizosphaericola. The sequence continues at coordinate 627,386 of NZ_JAMXMW010000001.1, forward strand.
ACCGCCGCGGTGAGCGCCGGCCAGCCGACGGTCTCGCGGGCGTCGTAGCTGATCGCGGCCTCCGGCGTCGCGTGCAGGACCCGCAGCGGATAGACCGGCAGCAGCAGGCCGACGGTCGTGAGCGGCACCACGCCGAACATGACCCACCGGAGCCGCCATCGCTCGGCCGCCTGCGCGCCGGCCGCCCACAGCGCCGGATAGGCGCCCATCATGTAGTAGTGCTTCCCGCCGGTGATCAGGAAGACGACCAGGAGGAGGCCGTACGCCCAGACGAACAGCCGCCACGGCCCGCGCCAGAGGCGTGACAGCCCGGCGATCCAGATCGGAGCGGTGAAGATCCCCGTGTCGATCAGCTGCCAGGGCAGGAAGCCGAGCCGGCCGCCGTCGGTGCCCTTGGCCGCGATGACCTGTCCCATCTTCACCTGCGGCCAGCCGTGCCGGGCCTGCCACCACAGTCCCGGCAGTGCGGCGAGCACGGCCACCGCCGCGCCGGCGTAGAGCAGCGGGCGCCGCAGGAGCTCACGGGGACCGGCGAGCAGCACCCCGATCAACAGCGCGGCGAGGAAGGACACGATCAGGAACTTGACCTGCACTGCGATGGCGGCGACGAGGCCGACGCCCAGCAGGAGGCGGTCGTCCCGGACCCGTACCCACCGGGCCACCAGGAACGTCACGGCCGTCCAGGCGACGACGTCGAAGATGGTGGGCTGCATGAGGTGCCCGCCGAGCGCCAGGGCGGGCGTGACCGCCCAGGCCAGCGCGGCGACCGTCTGAGCGCGCGGACCACCGCCCATCTCCCGGGCGGTGAGCGCGGTCAGTACGACGCCCGCCATGAACGCCAGGGCCGAGGGCAGGCGCAGCAGCACCAACGAGTTTCCGGCGACGGCCGCGTACAGCGGGACGAGCGGAGGCTGATCCGGGTACCCCCACGCGGGATGCGCGCCGACGGCGCGGAAGTAGAGTTCGTCGCGGTGATAGCCGTACCGGGCGCTCAGCGCGGTCAGGACGACGCCGGCCGCGACGCTGACGGCCAGTACGGGTCTCCAGGCGAAGGGCATGGCCCGATCATGAGCCGGAACCTCGCCGCTGTCACCGGTGTGGCAGGCTTTAGACGACCGCGAAAGGGGTGGACAGGTGCGACGCTGGCATGGCCTCGACGAGGTTCCCGCCGACTGGGGCAGGTCCGTCGTCACCATCGGGGTGTTCGACGGGGTTCACCGAGGACACCAGCGCATCGTCGCCCGGGCCTCGGAGTTCGCCCGCGAGCTCGAACTACCGACCGTGGTGATCACCTTTGACCCGCACCCGGACGAGGTCGTGCGCCCCGGCACGCACCCGCCGCTGCTGTGCTCGCCGAAGCGGCGCGCCGAGTTGCTGGCGGGCCTCGGGGCCGACGCCGTGATGATCCTGCCGTTCACGCTGGAGCTGTCCCGGATGGGGCCGGACGAGTTCGTCCAGTCGGTCCTCGTCGACCGGCTGCACGCGGCCCGCGTCGTCGTGGGGGAGGACTTCCGGTTCGGCCACAAGGCGCGCGGCGACGTCGCCCTGCTGCGCGAGCTCGGCGACAAGTACGACTTCGAGGCGGAGGGCGTCCCTCTGGTCGCCAACGGCGAGCCGATCTCCTCGACGCGGATCCGCGAGCGGCTCTCCGCCGGGGACGTCGACGGCGCGGCGCAGCTGCTCGGCCGCCCGCACCGGGTGGAGGGCGTCGTCGTCCGCGGCGCGCGGCGCGGCCGTGAGCTCGGCTTCCCGACCGCCAACCTGGAGCTGCCGCCGCACACGGCCATCCCGAGCGACGGCGTGTACGCCGGCCACCTCAACTGCGCCGGTTACGGGCAGGCCCGGGGCGACGACTCGGCCGGGTTCCCGGACGCCTGCTGGCCGGCGGCGATCTCCATCGGCACGAACCCGACGTTCGAGGGGGAGGAGCGCACGGTCGAGGCGTACGCCCTGGACCGCGACGACCTCGACCTGTACGGCGAGCACGTGAGCGTCGACTTCACGGCCCGGCTGCGCGACACGCTGAAGTTCGACTCGATCGAGTCGCTGGTCGAGCAGATGCGCCGCGACGTCGACCGCGCCCGGGAGATCACCGGTTCCTGACCGGACGGGGGGCCGGGGGAACAACCCGGCGTACGGCCGCGTTAGCGTGGGTGACGGGCTGCCCGGCATGACGTGGTACCGTGATTTGCCGCTGGGGAAGTGACCGGTAGTAGTCGGCTGCCCCGCGCAGGGCGAGACGGCTCTTCCCGAGTCGCCGCCCCTCCACCCGGGAGACTGTGGGTACGCATGGTTCCCGGGTGTGTCCCACACGATCGCGTACCCGAACGAGAAGGAGAGCCGTGTCGCTGGACACCGCCACCAAGAAGCAGATCATGGCCGAGTACGCCACCGTCGAGGGTGACACCGGGTCGCCCGAGGTGCAGGTCGCGCTGCTCACCAAGCGGATCAACGAGCTCACCGAGCACCTGAAGACCCACAAGCACGACCACCACAGCCGTCGTGGCCTGCTTCTGATGGTCGGCCGCCGCCGCCGTCTTCTGGGATATCTGCAGAAGAAGGACATCAACCGGTACCGGCAGCTGATCGAGCGTCTCGGCCTCCGCCGATAACGTCCGGGAGGGAGCGGCGCATGCCGCTCCCTCTCTTCGTATAACTCAACAGAACCCGCGGCCGCCCCGTACGGTGCGCCGGGCGCCGGTCCTCGGTAGTGGCCCTCGGATCACGGATCCGACGGCTTCGATCGAAGACCGGCACCTCTTACCAGAGCGCCGCACCTCCGGGTACGCGTGCGGGTTCGCCCAACCCGAGGAGGTTTCACATCGTGGATGGTGTGAAGAGCGCCGAAGCCGTCATCGACAACGGCAAGTTCGGCGAACGCAAGATTCGATTCGAGACGGGCCGGCTCGCCCGTCAGGCGTCCGGTTCGGCCGTCGCCTACCTCGACGACGAGACGATGGTGCTGTCCGCCACGACGGCGTCGAAGAAGCCGAAGGAGAACCTCGACTTCTTCCCGCTCACCGTCGACGTCGAGGAGCGCATGTACGCCGCCGGGCGCATCCCCGGCTCGTTCTTCCGCCGCGAGGGCCGGCCGAGCGAGGACGCGATCCTCACCTGCCGGCTGATCGACCGGCCGCTGCGCCCCTCGTTCAAGAAGGGCCTGCGCAACGAGATCCAGGTCGTCGAGACGATCCTGGCCCTGCACCCGGACCACCTGTACGACGTCGTCGCGATCAACGCCGCGTCCATGTCGACGCAGCTCGCGGGCCTGCCGTTCTCCGGCCCGATCGGCGGCGTGCGCGTCGCGCTGATCGAGGGCCAGTGGGTCGCGTTCCCGACCCACTCGGAGCTGGAGAACGCCACGTTCGACATGGTCGTCGCGGGCCGCGTGCTCGAGGACGGCGACGTCGCGATCATGATGGTCGAGGCCGAGTCGACGCCGGGCACGCTCAAGCTCATCGCCGACGGTGCCGTGGCGCCGACCGAGGAGACGGTCGCGGAGGGCCTGGAGGCCGCCAAGCCGTTCATCAAGGTGCTCTGCCAGGCGCAGAGCCGGCTCGCCGAGGAGGCGGCCAAGGAGACGGCCGAGTACCCGATCTTCCTGGACTACCAGGACGACGTGTACGCCGCCGTGGAGGCCGCCGTCCGCACCGAGCTGGCCCAGGCGCTGACGATCGCCGGCAAGCAGGAGCGCGAGACCGAGCTCGACCGCGTCAAGGCCCTCGCCGCCGAGAAGGTCGGCCCGGACTTCGTCGAGCGCGAGAAGGAGATCGGCGCCGCGTTCCGCGCGCTGACCAAGAAGCTCGTGCGCGAGCGCGTCATCACGGAGAAGGTCCGCATCGACGGCCGCGGCGTCAAGGACATCCGCCAGCTGACCGCCGAGGTCGGCGTCGTGCCGCGCGTGCACGGCTCGGCGCTGTTCGAGCGCGGTGAGACCCAGATCCTGGGCGTGACGACGCTGAACATGCTCCGCATGGAGCAGATGATCGACACGCTCAACCCGGAGCGCACCAAGCGCTACATGCACAACTACAACTTCCCGCCGTACTCCACCGGCGAGACCGGCCGCGTCGGCTCGCCGAAGCGGCGTGAGATCGGGCACGGCGCCCTCGCCGAGCGCGCCCTGATCCCGGTGCTGCCGACCCGCGAGGAGTTCCCGTACGCCATCCGGCAGGTCTCGGAGGCGGTCGGCTCCAACGGCTCCACCTCCATGGGCTCCGTCTGCGCCAGCACGATGTCGCTGCTGTCGGCCGGCGTCCCGCTGAAGCAGATGGTCGCCGGCATCGCGATGGGCCTGATCAACGAGGGCGACGAGTACGTCACGCTGACCGACATCCTCGGTGCCGAGGACGCCTTCGGCGACATGGACTTCAAGGTCGCCGGCACCCGTGACGTGATCACCGCGCTGCAGCTCGACACCAAGCTCGACGGCATCCCGGCGAACGTCCTGGCCGCCGCGCTCAAGCAGGCCAAGGGCGCCCGGCTGGCGATCCTCGACGTCATGCAGGAGGCCATCGAGGCCCCCGGCGAGATGAGCCCGAACGCGCCGCGGATCATCACGATCAAGGTTCCGGTCGACAAGATCGGCGAGGTCATCGGCCCCAAGGGCAAGATGATCAACTCGATCCAGGACGACACCGGCGCCGAGATCACCATCGAGGACGACGGCACGATCTACGTCGGCGCCACCGACGGCCCGTCCGCCGAGGCCGCGCGGCAGGCGATCAACTCGATCGCCAACCCGCACATGCCGGAGGTCGGCGAGCGCTACCTCGGCACCGTGGTGAAGACCACCACGTTCGGCGCCTTCGTGTCGCTGCTGCCCGGCAAGGACGGCCTGCTGCACATCTCACAGATCCGCAAGCTGCACGGCGGCGGCCGGATCGAGAACATCGACGACGTCATCAAGGTCGGCGACAAGATCCAGGTCGAGGTCACCGAGATCGACGCCCGCGGCAAGCTGTCGCTGGCGCCGGTCGAGGTCATCGAGCAGGAGGCCGCGGCCGCCGAGGCGGGCGGCTCCGACGACGAGACGGCCGCCCCCGCGGGGGACGGCGCGCAGGCCGAGCGCCCGGAGCGCCGCGAGAGCCGCGAGAGCCGCGACGGAGGCGAGCGCCCCCGCCGGCGCCGCACCCGCAGCGGTGGCAGCAGCAACCGTGGCGACAGCGACCGCAACTCATGACGCTGCTCGCCAGGGAACAGGAGCCCGGCTCCACCTTCGTCGTTCACCCCGGCGCCGACGGCGCCGGGGTGGTCCGGCGGACCGTCCTTCCGGGCGGGCTGCGCATCGTGACCGAGACCGTCCCCACCGTGCGTTCGGTGGCCTTCGGCATCTGGGCCGGGGTCGGGTCGCGTGACGAGTCGATCGAGGACGCCGGCGCCAGCCACTACCTCGAGCACCTGCTCTTCAAAGGCACGCGCAAGCGCACCGCGCTGGAGATCTCCTCGCTGATGGACGCGGCGGGCGGCGAGATGAACGCCTTCACCGCCAAGGAGTACACCTGCTACTACGCGCGGGTGCTCGACTCCGACATGCCGCTGGCCATCGACGTCGTCTCCGACATGGTGACGGACTCCCTCATCGAGCCGCAGGACGTCGACGCCGAACGCGGGGTGATCCTCGAAGAGATCGCCATGCACGACGACGACCCCACCGACGCCGTGCACGACGAGTTCTCCGCCGCGCTGTTCGGCGACACCCCGCTGGGTCGGCCGATCCTCGGCACGGTCGAGTCGATCAGCGGGATCGGCCGGGACCGCATCGCGCGGTACTACCGGGAGCGCTACGTCCCGCAGAACCTCGTCGTCGCGGCCGCCGGCAACGTCGACCACGACGAGGTCGTGCGCCTGGTGCAGGCGGCGTTCGCGGGCGTCCTCGGCGACGCCTCGCAGCTGCCCAGCGCCCCGCGCATCGGCGGCCCGGGCGCCTCCCCGGCGTCGGGCGTACGCTCGATCGTCCGCCCCACCGAGCAGGCCAACCTCATCCTCGGCTCGGTCGGCATCACCCGCGTCGACGAGCGCCGCTTCGCCCTCGGCGTGCTCAACGCCGCGCTGGGCGGCGGGATGTCCTCCCGCCTGTTCCAGGAGATCCGGGAGAAGCGCGGGCTCGCGTACTCGGTGTACAGCTACAACTCCCAGTACGCCGACACCGGCATCTTCGGGGTGTACGCCGGGTGCCTGCCGGCCAAGGTCGACGAGGTCCTCGAGATCTGCCGCGACGAGGTCGCCAAGGTGGCCGAGCACGGCATCACCGAGGAGGAGCTCGAGCGCGGCAAGGGCCAGCTGCGCGGATCGTTCGTCCTGGGCCTGGAGGACACCGGATCGCGGATGAGCCGCATCGGCAAGAGCGAGCTGGTCTACGACAGCCTGCTCTCGGTCGATGACATCCTGGGCCGCATCGAGGCCGTCACGCTGGACGACGTCCGTACGGTCGGCCGCGAGATCCTGGGCCGCCCGATGACGATGACCGTCATCGGCCCGTTCGAGGGCCGCGACTTCACGCTCTGATCCACGCACGTCTTCGAGGGGGTTCCCGGGGCCTGTGAGGGCCTTGGGAGCCCCCTCGGCCGTTCGCCGGGGGATTGATCTGTCCTGGCGGATGCCGCGCCGCGAACGATCACACGGTCGCCGTGCGGCGGCAGGACGGCGGAACCGTGATGGAAGGAACATCGTGATGCCGCGGAGTGCGAGCTCTGGCTTCCGGTCGGCTTCTTACAGTTCCAAGGTGGAGTTACTGGCCGGCGCGGGGGGTGCCGGTGGTGGCTGGATCTGGAACGCGGTCACCGGACAGATCGTTCGAGCTTTCGCGCGGTCGAGTGCACGCCTCGGCCGAGTGGCCTTCGCGCCGGAAGGCACCGCCGTCGCCGCGACGACGCAGGATGGAGAGCTGCGGATCTGGCGGGAGGACGGAGCCGATCTCGTGATCCCCTCTCTGGGCATGGACGTGACGATGGCCTGGAGCCCTGATGGATCGAGTATCGCGACGGGAGACCCGGAAGGGGTCATCGCGGTATACGACGCGGTCTCCGGGAAGCGCGTCCGAGGGTTCCGGACAGGTCCACCCGGTAGGCCCTTTGATCATGCCGTCCGTGTGATGGCCTGGCGTCCGTGTGGTTCGGCGATCGCGGTGGCGGACGGTTCCGGGTACATCAGGCTATGGAGCCTGGACACGGCTACGTCGGAACAGTTGGCGATGACCCCCTCGCTGGTCTACTCGATGTCGTTCAGCCGGGACGGTCACCACGTGGGAGTCGCCGGGCAACACGGATACGCGGCGATCCTTGAGACCGGTGCCGAGCGGGCCATGGTCACTCTCGTCGGACATGTCGATACGCTCGCAGCCACCGCCTTCTCCCGTGACGGCAGAATCTTCGCGACGGCGGGCAGGGACCGTGCGGTCCGCGTGTGGGATGTGCGGACCGGCAAACTCAAGAATGTCTGCTCTGAGCTCAAGGCGCAGATATTCGCGATCGGCTTCACCTCCGATGACACGCAGCTCGTCGCCGCTGACGGAGACGGCTCGATCGCCAGATGGGATTCGGCCTCGGGCAGGCTGGTGTCGGTCGTCCAAGGATCGGCTCCCGGTCTTGGGGAGGCTCCTGTCCAGCTTTACGAGCCCTCGGCGCCGTGGTGTCGGATGGTCGAGAAGATCCGCTGGAGCGACCTACGCTGCGGCTGCGGCAACAGCGGCGCCCACCTCCCCGCGGCCCTCGCCGGCCTGCTGTCCGCTCGAACCGGCCGGGAGCCGAGCGGCCGAGGTCTCGCCGGTCACATCGAAGAGCAGGGCATGCTGTTCGAGGTCGCGGTCGCCGTCACGCAGGTGCTTCTCATCGCACTAGAAGGAGACCTGCCCGCGGCTTCCCGCCGTACGGTGCTGTCCGTGTTGCTCGACATGGTCTCCGGAGAGTCACACTATTCGGAGGCACGGAGCGGGAGGCCGGACCTCGAATTCGAATGCCAACGCATCGTAAGGGAGCGAGCCGGAGTGTTGTACCGTGAGCTTCGAGAGGAGACCACTCCGGGCGGCTCTGCCTATGCGTCCGAGATTCTGCGGTACGTGCAATAGGGGCGCGAAATGTGAATCGCTTCGGGGGTGGGCGTGTCTATCCTTGGGAGGGGTAAGTATGCCACCGGAGTGATCATGTATGCGGGCGGATTCCCCGGGTCGTTTGCTGACCCTCGCCCCTAATGCGGCCGTACCATCACCGATCAAAGGACGCCGTGCGCCGCAAACAATGCGTCATCTCGTGCCTGCTGGTACTCGGTGCTCTCGGTCCGGTGGCCGCGTGCACCGATGCGCATAAGGGTCCGCCCGCCGATCCGCGGGCTTATGGTGGAAGTGACCGCAACGTAACACTGTCCGCCGCATTGCATACCTGCGGCTTCCGGGTTCCCGCGACCTCGTCCGATCTCAAGTATCTGACGCGGAAAGAGTGGGACGGCCTGGTGTTCCTCGTCCGGTTCACCACGGACAAGGCCGGCTATGGCGACTTCCTCAAGAGTGTCGGCCTGACCGAGGGCGTTCTCGTTCCGGCCGACTCCTCGGCGTTCGACCTCGACGGAACCCGGCTGGGCTGGAGGCTCAAAGCCGGCCGCCGGTACATCACCGGGACAGGCTCGAAGGGTCTCCCGTCCTCTGCGACCTACAACCTGACCGTCGATATCACCGATTCCTCGTCCCCGACGGTCTACGTAGAGTGCATCACCGACTGAAGCATCGTCGCCTGGATAGGCGGCAACGCTGCGTGAGCCGTGGAGAGCGGAGGTCCGGGGCTCGGCGATAGGCTCGGCTGGGCTATCGGACGGGAGGACGTCGTGATCAAAGTCGGGGTGCTGGGGGCGCGCGGGCGCGTCGGGGCGGAGCTGTGCCGGGCGGTCGAGGCTGCGGAGGACCTGGAGCTGGTCGCGGCGGTGGACGCCGGCGACGACCGGGCGCCGCTCGAGGCCGCGGAGGTCGCCATCGACTTCACGCATCCCGACGCGGTCATGGACAACCTGCGCTGGCTGATCGAGCACGGCGTGCACGCCGTCGTGGGCACGACCGGGTTCGACGAGGAGCGCCTGACGACGGTGCGCGGGTGGCTGGGGGAGCGACCGGGCGCGAACGTCCTGATCGCCCCCAACTTCGCCGTCGGCGCGGTGCTGATGATGAGCTTCGCGCAGAAGGCCGCCCCGTTCTTCGACTCGGTGGAGATCGTCGAGCTGCACCACCCGAACAAGGCGGACGCCCCCAGCGGCACCGCCCGGCGCACCGCCGAGCTGATCACGGCCGCGCGGGAGGAGGCCGGGGTCGGGCCCTCGCCCGACGCGACCACGACCGGCCTGGACGGAGCGCGCGGTTCTGACGTGGACGGTGTCCACGTGCACGCCGTCCGGCTCGCCGGGCTGATCGCGCACCAGGAGGTGCTGCTGGGCGGGCACGGCGAGACGCTGACGATCCGGCACGACTCGCTGAGCCGCGAGTCGTTCAGCCCCGGTGTGCTGCTCGCCGTCCGCCGCGTTGCCGAGCTCCCGGGTCTGACGATCGGCATCGAGTCCCTGCTGGGCGTCTGATCCGTCGTCGTCTGAGCCCCGACCCTCCGACCAGGGCCGGGGCTCAGCCGTGCCGATGGGTGCCTTCAGCGGACAACGCCGAGGATCGTGGTGCCGCCGGCGACCACGATCCTCGGCACTGACGGCGGCCCCAGCCACCGTCGCCCAGGTCTCCGCCCAGGTCTCCGCGCATGTCAGACGTTGCCGTCGGCGTTGCCGGATCGAACGCGACGATTCGGACACCTCGCCTCTACATCGGCGGCAACTTGGCGACGGCGGCGGCGAAGTGGCCGCGCCGGCGGTGAGATCGCGGCGGTGGTGAGGTTACGGCGGCGGCGACATGGCAAGAGCGACGGCAAGTCGGCTGCAACGTCGGTGACGGGACGGTGGCCGGCTCGGGCGAGCCGACCGACCACGGCGACGGTGGTCCGGCAGCGGCAGCGGCGGCGAAGCGGCCCCACCTACGGCGAAGCGGCCGCGCGGGCAGCGGCGAAGCGGCCCCACCTGCGGCGAACCGGCCGCGCGGGCGGTGGCGAGCCGGCCGCACCAATGGCGGGCCGGCTACGGCGGCGAACCTGCCTCACCCCGGCGAACCTGCCTCGCCCTGGCGAATCCGCCTCGCCTCGGCGAACCCGCCTCACTCCGGCGGTCTAGGCGTTCAGGCGGGTCAGCACGCTCTCGATCACGCTGTGGACCGACTCGCGGGAGCCTCGGCGGAGGTAGGCGCGGACGCGGCCCAGGACGTCGACGCGGGTTCCGTGGCCCAGGCCCGCGCGCAGGTGGAGCGGGCCGGAGCGGCCCGGCGGGCCGTACCACCAGGCGGCGTCGCGGGCGTGGTGCCGCAGCACCTCGCCCGCGTACGCCCCGGCGAGCACGATCAGATCCCCGTCGCTGAACTTCTCGTCCTCGTCGTCGGCGCGCAGGCCGTGCAGGCGCCGACGCTCCTCCAGGGCGTCGTCCACGAGTGCGAGGGACTCGACGGAGCCGTCGAGCCCGTTCGCGGCGGCGAACGCCGCCGCGTTCGCGCCCTGCAGGGCCCCGAGGTCCGGCGTTCCGTCCAGCAGGTTGGGGTGGCGGGCCGGGCGTCCCTTGGCCGGGCGCGGGCGCGACGGGCTGCCGATCGTCGCGGCGATGTCGCGGTCCCACAGGAACTGCAGCACGCTCTCGGGCGGTTCGCCGGTGCTGTGGACCAGGACGGTGGAGCGGTGTCCCTCGCCGCCGATCCGCTCGGCGTGCGCGAGCGCGCCGGCCACCTTGATCATGAGCTGGACGTACTCCAGGGCCTCGCGGTCGGGCGCCCAGTCGTCCGCCACGAGCCACAGCCCCTGGTCGCCGCCGGGGGGACCTGTCACAAGGTCGACGCTGTCGAGGTCGGCGAGGCCCACAGGATGAACTCCGTACGGGGGAAGTGTTCGCTGCGGCGAACATTGTCGCCCCGTTGGGCATCCGTGTGCACTTCGACCCGCCGCGCGCCCGATACTCGCGTGATCGGGACCGGCGGCCGTGCCGTTTACCGCCGATGCGGCCGGGGTAGGCGTCCCACGAGATGGACAGGCTGGTGGGAGAGGTCCTCTCGCGGGTGCTGGCCCGATCGCATCTGCTCCGGCCGGGGTTCACCGCGGAGATCATCTCCGATGAGGCGCGTCCGCTGGGGGTCCGGGACGCCACGGTCTACCTCGCCGACCTCGAGCAGGAGAACCTGCGGTCGATGCCGCGGGTAGACGGCCGGATCGTGCCGACGCTGGGGATCGACTCGACTCTCGCCGGGCGGAGCTACCGGGCGCTCGAGATCGAGTACGGCCCGCCGGACGAGGACGGCCTGTACCACGTGTGGCTGCCGCTGATGGACGGCAGCGAACGGATGGGCGTGCTGGAACTCGTCGTGGAGGACACCGACGAAGAGACGCTGAACTGGTGCCGGGCGCTCGCCTCGCTGGCGGGCCTCATGATCGTCAGCAAGAGTCACTACAGCGACGTCCACGCCCAGGTCCGGCGGAGCCAGCGGATGGCGTTGCAGGCCGAGATGGTGTGGGCGTTCATGGCGCCGCCGATGTTCGCCACCGACGACTTCGTCGTCGCCTGCGCGCTCAGGCCGATCTACGGGGTGGGCGGCGATGCCTACGACTATTCGCTGCTCGGCGACCATCTACACATCATGATCCTGGACGCGGTCGGGCACGACCTCGCGTCCGGGCTGATCGCCAGCGTCGCGCTGGCCAGTTGCCGCAACACGCGCCGCGCCGGCGGGGATCTCGGCGCCATGGTGGCGTACGCGGACCACGCGATCGCCAGCCAGTTCGGCCGTTCGCGGTTCGCGACGGCGCTGCTGTGCGACCTCGACGTCGAGACCGGCCTGTTCAGCTGGATTCCCTGCGGGCACCCGCCGCCGCTGCTGATCCGGGAGAACGAGGTCGTCAAGGAGCTCTTCCGCCGGCCGCGGCTGCCCCTGGGCCTGGTGAGCGACGGCGAGGGCCCGAGCTTCGACGAGAGCCCGCCCCTCTACACCGAGCAGCTCCAGCCGCGGGACCGCCTGCTGCTCTACACCGACGGGGTCGTCGAGGCGCGGGCCGCCGACGGGAGTCTGTTCGGTGTGCGGCGCCTCAGTGACTTCATCATCCGCCACAGCGCGGCCGGTATTCCGGCCATGGAGACGCTGCGCCGCCTCAACCGTGCCGTCATCGACTTCCAGCACGGCCGGCTGGGCGATGACGCCACCACCGTGCTCGTGCAGTGGCGCCCCGAGGACCTGCGGCCGAAGTTCGAGTTCTGAGCTCCGCGCCCTCAGGGTTCCGGCCCGGACGCTCAGGGGGTCGGGAAGCCGTATTTGCGCAGGATCGCCGTCGCGGTGGGGGAGCGGAGCCAGGCGACGAAGTCCTTGGCGGCCTCCTCGTGGCCGCTCGCGCGCAGCGCGGCGGCGAAGTAGGTCGCGGTGACGTTCTGCTGGGCCGGGATCGGCACGCTGGTCGCCGCGATGCCCGCCGACCGCATGTCGGTGACGTAGACGATGCCCGCGTCGGCAGCGCCCGTACGGACGCGGGTGAGCACGGTGCGGGCGTCGGCCTCCTCCGACCGCGGCCGTACGACGACGCCCGCCTTGGCCAGGACCTGGGCGGCGTACCGTCCCACCGGCACGATCGGGCCGCCGAGGACAACGCGCAGCCGGCGGTCGGCGAGTGAGGCGAGGCCTTGGACGTGCCTGGGGTTGCCGGGGGCGACGGCGATGGTCATGGAGTTGTAGGCGAACGCGCGCCGGCCGGTGACCCTGTCGGCGACGGTGTCCATGGACGCCTGGTCCGCGGTCGCCAGCACGTCGGCGGGCTCCCGCTCCTCGACGTCCATCGCCAGGTCCTGCGAGCCCGCGAACTCGAACCGCACGGTCACGTTCTTGGCGGCCGCGCCGTACGCCGTGCCGAGCTCCTCGAACGCCTCGGTCAGCGACGAGGCGGCCAGGACGTTCAGCGTGATCCGCTCGTCGCCGGAGGCGATGCCGCAGCCGGACAGCGCCAGCGCGACCGCGGCCAGCGCGGCGACACGTGGCATGGGGGGCATGCGGGCTACTTTAGGACGACCCATCCGCCATTACCGGGCACAACGCGCCGTCGGCGCAGATATCGGGGTGTCGCGGTTCAGGCCGGATATGCGTGCGTCTCGGTGGCCTTCACCGCCGCCCAGACGCGGTCGCCCTCGGCGAGGCGGAGTTCGGCGAGTGCGGCGGGCGTCACGTCGGCGGCGGCCGGGACGGGTCCCTCCAGGTGGACCCGGATCTGGTCCGCGTGGGGTTCGATGCCGCCGACGGTCGCCTCCCAGAGGTTGCGCGGGCTGCCGTCGGGGCGCGTACGGAACAGCGCGACCGCCGATGGGGGGAAGGCCAGGAAGACCTCGCCGTGCAGGGCCTCGGCGGTGTTGAAGGTGACGGCGTCGCCGGCCAGGGTGACGGTATGGCCGTCGGCCGTCCCCCGGTACAGGTTGAGGCCGACGAGCCGGGCGACATAGTCGGTCCGCGGGTGCCGGGCGACGTGGGCGGGCGTCCCCTCCTGGACGACGGCGCCGTCCTCGATGACCACGAGCCGGTCGGCCAGCGCCATGGCGTCGAGGGCGTCGTGCGTGACCAGGACGGCCACGCCGTCGAAGGCGGCGAGGTGGCGGCGCAGCCCGGCGCGTACGGTCAGGCGGGTGTGCGCGTCGAGCGCGGACAGCGGCTCGTCGAGCAGCAGCAGCCGGGGCCGTACGGCCAGCGCGCGGGCGAGCGCGACGCGCTGTGCCTGCCCGCCCGACAGCGTGCGGGGGCGGCGGGCCGCCTGGTCGGCGAGGCCCACGCGTTCCAGCCACTCCGCCGCCAGCCGGCGGGCCTCTCTCCGGCCGACGCCCTGGCAGCGCGGGCCGAACGCGACGTTCTCCAGGGCGGACAGGTGCGGGAACAGCAGGTAGTCCTGGAAGACGACGCCGACGGCGCGGCGCTCGGCGGGCCGGTCGTGCCACGGCTCACCGTCGACGTGAAGGTGGCCCTCCGACAGCGGGGTCAGGCCGGCGAGCGCGCGCAGCGCGGTGGTCTTCCCGGCGCCGTTGGGGCCGAGCAGCGCCACGACCTCGCCGGGCGCGGCGGTGAGCGCCAGGTCGAGGGTGAAGGCCGCGCGCCGTACGACCAGCCGAGCGTCGATCACGACACCCATCGCCCCCGCAGTCCGGCCAGCACGACGACCGAGACGGCCAGCAGCACGAGGCTGAGCACGATGGCGGCCTGCGGGTCGTTCTCCAGCGCGAGGTAGACGGCCAGCGGCATCGTCTGGGTACGGCCGGGGAAGTTGCCGGCGAACGTGATCGTGGCGCCGAACTCGCCGAGCGCCCGTGCCCAGCACAGCACCGCTCCGGCGCCGACCCCGGGCGCGATGAGGGGCAGCGTGACGCGCCGGAACGTCGTCCACCGCGAGGCGCCGAGCGTGGCGGCGGCGTCCTCGTAGCGCAGGTCGGCGGCGCGCACCGCGCCCTCCACGCTGATGACGAGGAACGGCAGGGCCACGAATGCCTCCGCCAGCACCACGCCCGCGGTCGTGAACGGCAGCGTCAGGCCGAACCAGCGGTCCAGCCAGCGCCCCACCAGGCCGTTGCGGCCCAGCGCCAGGAGCAGCGCCACCCCGCCGACGACAGGGGGGAGCACCAGGGGCACGGTGACGAGGGCGCGCACCAGCCGCCGGCCGGGGAAGTCGATCCGCGCCAGCACCCAGGCCAGCGGAACTCCGAGGACCAGGCAGAGCAGCGTGGCGAGCGTCGCGGTGAGCAGGGACAGCCGGAGGGCGTCGAGGATCTCGGGCCGGGCCAGGCGTGTGCCGAGCGTCGACCACGGCGCGCGGACCAGCAGGCCCAGGAGCGGCAGGACGAGGAAGCCGAGCCCGATCAGGGCGGGCAGCACCAGCATCCACGGCGCCCGCCGGTTCACGGCCTTTCGAACCCCGCCTGCTGCAGCGTCGCCTGACCCTGGGGGGAGAGCACCGACTGGACGAACTCCCCGGCGAGGCCGGGCTGCGGCGCCTTGGTGAGCGCGGCGATCGGGTAGTCGTTGATCGCCTGGGCGGCCTCGGGGAAGTCGATGCCCTGGACCTGCCCGGCGGCGGCCTTCACGTCCGTGCGGTAGACGAGGGCGGCGTCCGCCTCGTTCAGCCGGACCTTCGTGAGGGCGGCCTTGACGTCCTGCTCCTGGGAGACCGGCTTCACGGTGAGCCCGGCGGCCTTTAGGGCCTTGAGCGCCGCCGCGCCGCAGGGCACCTGTGGGGCGCAGAGCACGACCTTCGTCTTCGGGTTCGCCAGGTCCTGGAGCGACGTGACCGTGCCGGAGGCGCCCTTCGGGACCGCGATCTCCAGGCGGTTGCGCGCGAACACGCGCGGCGCCGAGGCCCCGCCAGCGTCGGTGACCTGCTTCATCGTGGCGGGGCTGGCCGCGGCGAACACGTCCGCGGGGGCGCCCTGGTCGATCTGCTGCGCCAGGGCCGAGCTGCCGCCGAAGTTGAACTTCACCCGGACGCCCGGATGAGAGGCCTCGAACGTCCTGCCGAGGGCGGTGAACGACTCGGTGAGGGAGGCGGCGGCGAAGACCACGACGGTCCGCGTGCCGCTCTTCACCCCCGGGCCGTCCTTGGCGCCGGTGTCGCCGCAGCCGGTTGCGAGGGCGGCCGCCAGCCCGGCGATCGAGGCGATCCGGAGCGTGGTGCGATGGCGTCTCATTGGGGCAGCTCCACGACGACGTTGGTGGACTTGATGACCCCCACGGCGACCACGCCGGGCTCCAGGCCGAGCTCGTCGGCCGCCTCCCGGCTCATGAGGGAGACGACGCGGAACGGCCCGGCCTGGATCTCGACCTGCGCCATGACGCCGTCGCGTACGACCTCGGTGACGATGCCGCGCAGCCGGTTGCGGGCCGAGGACGGCACCGTGCCGCCCCGGTCGGCGGGGGAGCGGACGAAGGCCGCCAGGTCCGCTCCCGAGACGATCCGGTGGCCCTGCTCGTCGCGCCGGGCCGGCAGTCTCTCCGAGTCGATCCACCGCCGCACCGTGTCGGCGCTGACGCCGAGCAGGGACGCGACCTCACTGATCCGGAACGCCGTCACGCGGATCAGTGTAACCCTCGCGGATGCGGGTAACCGCCCCGATATCCGGTGTCGGATGCGAGGGGTTATGGCCGTTATGCCTCGCGGTCGCGGCTCAGACGGTGGTCACCACCTGGTCGTACTCCAGGCGCGGGTTGCGCGGGAACCAGGCGTCCGGGCCGGGCTTGCCGATGTTGACGACCGCGAGCACCTGGTGGCCGCCCTCGGGGAAGAACTCCTTGGCGACCCCTTCGGCGTCGAAGCCCGCCATCGGCCCGGCCGCCAGGCCCGCGGCGCGCACGCCGATGATGAAGTAGCCGACCTGGATCGCGCCGTTGAACGCGGCCATCTTGGCGCGGGCCTCGGGCACGCCGTGCAGGTCGTCCCGGGCCCCGGGACGGTGCGGGAAGACGGTCGGCAGGTGCTCGTGGAAGTCGCTGTCGGCGGCGAGGACCGCCACCAGCGGAGCGGTGGCGGTCTTGGCCTTGTTGCCGTCGGCCATGTGCGCGACGAGGCGCTCGCGGGCCTCGGGAGAGCGGACCAGGACCACCCGCAGCGGCTGGGTGTTCATGGCGGTGGGCGCCCACTTGACGAGGTCGTAGATGGCGCGCACCTGCTCGTCCGACACCGGCTCGTCCGTGAAGGTGTTCGCCGTACGGGCCTGCCGGAACAGGATGTCCTGAGCGGTGGGGTCGATGCTCAGCGGGTCGCTCACGGTCACTCCTCATTCAGTGTGTGGTGGTCGGTCCACCCGACGGAGGGTGTGAACGCTGATTGAAACTTCAATCATCCCGTGGGTGGTGTGATCCGGCTCACGTACGCCCAGAACGCTACAGGGCCAGGCCGAGGGTGAAGAGCGCGCCGAAGATGATCTGCAGCCGGCCGGTCTCGCCGAGTACGGCGATCAGCGCCGGGCCCTTCGCCCCGCGCAGCACCCGCATGCTCGGCGCGATCGCCCACAGCGCCGACAGGAGCGCGATCATCGCCCACGGCCGGGCGAGCGCGACGAGCACCACGCACACGAAGGCCGCCACGAAGCACCCGGTGTACAGCAGACGTGTGCGCCCGTCGCCGAGCAGGACCGCGAGCGTGCGCTTGCCCGCCGCGGCGTCCGTGGGGATGTCCCGCAGGTTGTTGACGACGAGCATCGAGCAGGACAGCAGCCCGACCGGCACCGCCGCCACCCACGCCGCCCACGGCAGGCTCTCCAGCTGCACGTACGCCGTGCCGACCACCGAGACGAGGCCGAAGAACACGAAGACCGACAGCTCGCCCAGCGCGCGATAGCCGTACGGGCGGGAGCCGCCGGTGTAGAACCAGGCGGCCGCGATCGCCACCGCGCCGATCAGCACCAGCCACCAGCTGGTGACCGCCGCGAGGACCAGGCCGGCCACCGCGGCGAGCAGGAAGCAGCCGAGCGCCGCCGCCAGGACCTGCTTCGGCGGCGCGACCTTCGAGCCGACCAGGCGCATCGGACCGACGCGGACCTCGTCCGTACCGCGGATGCCGTCGCTGTAGTCGTTGGCGTAGTTGACGCCGATCTGCAGCAGCAGCGCGACCACCAGCGCCAGCAGCGCGCGCCACCACACGAAGTGGCCGTAGCCGATCGCCACGCCGGTGCCGACGGCGACGGGGACGATGGAGTTGGGGAGGGTTCGGGGCCGCGAGCCGGCGACCCACTGGGAGAGGGTCGCCACTATCGCCCTTCCTCGAAGCCGATGATCATGCAGATGATTCTTCCCGACCGGTGCCGGACCGCAGCCGGAGGGTCAGCAGCAGGCCGACGGCCAGGAGCGCGGCGGTGGCGAAGGCCGCGCGGTCGGTGGCCGCCGCCAGGCTCTCGTCCGCGGCGCGGGACAGCCCGGGGTCCTTCCGGCGCAGGTCATGGGCGAACGTCCCGGCGCTGTCGCGCAGCCGGTCGGCGTACACCGCGCCCTGCCGGGCCGGCAGACCCGCCTCGTGCAGCCGGGTGGTCATCGCGTGGCTCAGCCCGACCGCGAACACCGCGCCGATCAGCGCGATGCCCAGCGCCGACCCGACCTGGCGCGCCGTCGACTGGGTGCCGGAGGCGAGGCCCGTGCTGGCGGGCGGGACGTCGCGCAGCACGATCCGGGTGAGCTGACCGGTGGTGAGGCCGAGGCCGATGCCGTAGACGAGCATCCACGGGGCGAGGCCGAACCCCGTGGTGTCGGCGCGCGTGGTCAGGCCGATCAGCGCCGCCGCGATCACCTCGAGGGCCATCCCGGCCTGCAGCATCCGGGCGGCGCCGAGGCGGCGCGACAGCCGCGCCGACATGCCGCCGGCCAGGAAGGTGCCGACGGCCAGGGGCAGGATCGCGACGCTCACCTGCAGCGGGGAGTTCCCGTGCACGTCCTGGAGGAACAGCGGCAGGACGAACATCAGCCCGAGCTCGCCGACGCTGATCAGGGAGGCCGCCGCGTTGCCGCGCCGGAAGTCGGGAATGCGGAACAGCGACAGGTCGAGGACGACCGGCCGCCCCGCCGCGGCCCGCGCCCGCTCCACCACGACCAGCGCGACCAGCATCACGACTCCGGCGGCCAGCGCCACCGGGATCGGCGACAGGCCGAAGTCCGGCCAGCGGAACGGGCCCGCGGAGAACGGGCGGGTGGCCGACCACCAGCCGTACCGCTGGCCCTCGATCAGGGCGAACACCAGCGCCGCGAGGCCGCCCGCGCTGAGCACCGTTCCCGGCGGGTCGCCCACGCGGCGCACCGCCGGATCACGCGTCTCGGGCACCAGGACCGCCGTGCCCGCGAGGATCAGCGCGCCGAGCGGCAGGTTCACGCCGAACGCCCAGCGCCAGCCGTACGACGTCGCGAGCCAGCCGCCGAGCAGCGGGCCGAGTGCGGCCATGCCGCCGATCAGCGACCCCCAGATCCCGAACGCGATCGCCCGGTCCCGGCCCGTGAAGACGGCCGTCACGGTGGACAGCGCCCCCGGCAGGGTCATCGACGCCCCGATCCCCTGCAGGGCCCGTGCCCCCACCAGTGCGGACCCGCTGCCGGACAGCGCCGCCAGCACGCTCGCCACGACGAACACGACGGTGCCGAGCACGATCATCCTGCGCCTGCCGTACGCGTCGGCCGCACGCCCGAACGGGATCAGCAGCGCCGCGAACACCAGCGAGTAGATCGAGGTGACCCACTCCGCGCCGGTCGTCGTCAGCCGCAGCTCGGCGACGATCCGGGGCAGCATGACATTGACGATCGTGGCGTCGACGATGATCAACGAGACCGCGAGGCTGATCACCACCATCCCCAGCCAGCGCCGCCGTCCGGGCGAGCCGGCCGAGGACGTGGGCAGGGGAGGAGCCGAGCGCAAGGTCATGGAAGGGTTCCAGAGCGGTCTGTTCGATCCTGAATCGTTCGGCGTCAAAACTACCCCCGCCCTCCCGTACCCCCGCCGGGCCCCCTCACGGTGACCTCACGGCTCGGGCCCCCCGCTGGCCCTCCACGCCCTGAGCACGGAGAATGTCTGCCGTGCGAACCTCTGAGGCCGACCTCGAACGCATGTCGCTGTCCCGCCTGCTGGCCGTCGCCGGTCACCTCGTCGCCATGCGCTGGCAACGGCTCATGGGCGGATACGGCCTCACCCCCCACGGCCTGGCCGTCCTCGACTCCCTCGAACAGGGATCGGCGCTCACCCAGCGGGAGCTCGCCCGGCGCTGCGGCGTCGCCCCCTCGACACTCAACCACACCGTCGACCACCTCGAGCGCTCGGGCTGGATCGAACGCCGGCGGGACGTCACCGACCGCCGCCTCGTCAGCCTCGCGCTCACCGAGACGGGGCGCCGCCAGCTCCGGCAGGCCCAGGACGCGGCCGGCAGCGAGATGGACCCGATGCTCGACCACCTCCCCCCGGCCGACGAACGGATCGTGCGCGACTTCCTCCTCGCCACCGTGCTGCGCTTCCAGTCGATGGACGACGCCCTGGCCGACCCGGCCGCCCCCAGGACCGGGCGCCTCTGACCGTCGCGGTCCGTCCAGGCGCGGATGATCGGATGATCGCCCCGCCCGTCCGAGGACGGGAACGGCGGAATCTGTCCGCCCGCGGTGTTAGGTTGCCGCGCATGTCCTTCGACCTGCTGGAGCTCCTTCCCGACGCCTGGCGCGAGCGCGTGGAGCCGCTGCTCGACCCCGACGCCACCCGGCGGCTGAGCGACTTCGTGGCCGCGGAGTACGCCGCGGGCACCGTCTACCCGCCGCAGCCCGACCTGTTCAGCGCCTTCCGCCTGTGCGCGCCCGACGACGCCCGGGTGCTCATCCTCGGCCAGGACCCCTACCACGGCGCGGGCCAGGCGCACGGGCTCAGCTTCAGCGTGCGGCCGGGCGTGCGGATCCCGCCGTCGCTGCGCAACGTCTTCAAGGAGCTCCACGACGACCTCGGCGTTCCGGTGCCCACGACCGGGGACCTGACCCCGTGGGCCGAGCGGGGGGTGCTCCTGCTCAACTCGGTGCTGACCGTGCGCGCGGGTAAGGCGGGCTCCCACGCGGGCAAGGGCTGGGAGGAGTTCACCGACGCCGTGATCCGGGCCCTGGACGCCAAGAGCGAGCGGGTCGTGTTCGTGCTCTGGGGCGCCTACGCCCGCAAGAAGCGCGACCTGGTCACCGGCGCGCAGCACGTGGTGTTCGAGGCCGGGCACCCCAGCCCGATGAACCCTCGGGGCTTCCTGGGCAGCCGGCCGTTCAGCGCGGTCAACAAGGCCCTGGCCGACGCCGGTGAGCCGCAGATCGACTGGACCCTCGACCGCCCGGAGTAGCGCCCCGGCCGCGCGAGCCGGTCCCGCCGACGGGTGCCGCCCGCCCCGTCGGTGCGGCCCCCCGGCCTGCGGGTGAGGGCCCGGCCTGCGCGGTGAGGGGCCAGCCTGCGGGTGGCGTCGCCCGGCCTCGGCCGGGTGACGGCGGTGCCCGATCAGGCGATGTCCATCCGCCGGGCGCACCAGCGCGACCGGCCGGCGCGTGCGGTCAGGCGATGGCGGTGTGCAGGCGCACCATCGCGACCGGCTCGCCCATGTCGACCTTGCTGTGCGCGCCGTCGGGCGCCCAGCCCGCCGAGGCCAGGAAACCCCGGAGCACGTCGTCGGCGGCGAACACCCAGGCGATCGCCGTCGTGCAGCCGTCCTCGCGCAGGTGGTCGACCGTGGCGGCGAGCAGGCGGCTGCCGTGCCCGGCCCGCCCGTGCGCCGGGTCGACCAGCAGGGTGAGCAGCTCGCCGGTCGTCTGCGGGTCCTGGTCGGGGTCGCCGGCCGGGGCGTGCGCGGCGAACCCGGTGATCACGCCCTCGTCCACGGCGACCAGCAGCCGGTGCCGCGGGCTCGGCGGCGCGGCCACGGCGTCCGCCCAGCGCTCACGCCACAGTGCGACCGCCTCCGGGCCGGTCATCTCGGCCAGCGCCGCCTCGGGGATGACACCGCGGTACCCCTCACGCCAGGCCCGTACCTGGATCTCCGCGACGGCGGCCACGTCTCCCGGATACGCCGCCCGTACCCCCACCACGCCCACCGGTGCCTCAACCCCCTGCTCGTGTCACGTCCGTACGCCGACGACCGTACCGCCCACCGGCCGGTCGGCGTGGAGCGGCGTCAGGTGCCGGGGGAGGCGGCGTCGGTCGCCAGGGGAGTCGCGTCAGGTGCCGGGGGAGCGGGGTCAGGTGCCGGGGCGGGGGCGGCGGCGCGGCGGCGGGCGCGGTAGGCGCGGGTCTTCGTCCGGTTCCCGCACATCCGCATCGAGCACCAGCTGCGGGAGCGGTTCTTCGAGGTGTCGAGGAACGCCCACCGGCACGTCGTCTCCCGGCAGACCTTCAGCCGGGTCCAGTCGCCCTCGGCGGCGCTCCGCATGACCGCCGCCGCGATCGCCGCGAGCCCGCCGCGGACCCCTCCTGCGAGGGGGAGCAGCGCGGGGCCGTTCAGGGACACGCGCAGGGGGAGCGCGGCCAGGATCCGGTCCAGGTCGGCGGGCGGACCCGCCGCGCCCGGCGTGTGGTGGCCGAGCATCGCGTGCCGGAGACCCTCGCGGAAGGCGACCGCGAGCGCCAGGTCGGCCTCGTCCGCGCGGGCGCCGGGCGGCGTCAGCCCGCGCTCGGCCAGCCAGCCGCTGAGGTCCCAGGGTGCGCCGAAGTCGTCGATGTCGCAGTCGACGTCGTAGGTGTTGACGAAGTCCCGCAGCAGCAGGGCGGAGGCGCCCTCTTCCATCGGAGGAGCGACCGAAGGCGGTGTGCTCCTGGTGCGCTCGCTCACGCGCCCTCCCATCTCGGCACCAGCGTACTTCCATCACCGGTGACGGGCGGGCGGGTCAGGGTCCTGTTCCAGGGGCCTCGTCGTCCTCCCGCTCGCTACGGACGAGGAGTCCGGGGCGGGCTCGGGGAGGCGGCCGCGGCCAGGGTCCGGGCGAAGCGGGCCGCGCCTTCGGTGAGCTCCGTCTCGCCGGCCGCCGTCCCGTAGCTGAGCCGCACGCGCGGCCTGGGCGGCTCGGCGGGGAAGTAGCGCCGTCCCGGGCTGACCAGGACGCCCCCGCGCAGCGCGGCCTCGGCCAGGGCGACGTCGTCGACGCCCTCGGGCAGACCGACCCACAGGTGCAGGCCCCCACGCGGCCGGACGGCGGGAGACAGCCCGGCCGTCGCCAGCGCGGTGGTGAGCGTGTCCCGCCGCCGGCGCAGCTCCTCGCCGACGGTGCGCAGGTGACGTGGCCAGGCGGAGGAGGTGACGAGCTCCACGGCGGTCTCCTGGAGCGGCCGGGCGACGAAGAACGACTCGACGGCCTGGGCCGAGCGGATGCGTTCGGCGACCGGCCCCCGGGCGATCACGGCGGCGACCCGAAGGCTCGGCGCGGTGGCCTTGGTGAGCGACGCGATGTGCACGACCCGGCCGTCCCGGTCCGCTGCGACGAGCGGCGGTGGAGGCGGGTCGATCGCCAGATGGCGGCTGTAGTCGTCCTCGACGACGAACGCGCCCGCCGCGCGGGCGACGCTCAGGACCTGCTCGCGGCGCGGGCCCGACAGCACCGCGCCGGTCGGATTGTGGAACGTCGGCTGGCAGAACAGCGCGCGTGCCCCCGTCGCCGCGAACGCGTCGGCCAGCAGGTCGGTGCGCAGGCCCTGGTCGTCGATCGGCACGGGCACGGGACGCAGCCCGGCGGCCCGCGCGGAGGCCAGCGCGCCGAGGTAGGTCGGCGACTCGACGAGGAGCGGCGCGCCGGGTGGCAGCAGGGCGCGCAGGATCAGGCTGATCGCGCTCTGGCCCCCGCTGGTGATGGTCACGTCGGCCGCGGTGACGTCGCCGCCGGCCGTACGGGCGAACCACTCGCGCAGGTCGCGCAGGCCCGGCAGCGGCGGGCGCTCCCACGCGTCCGGCCGGCGGGCCGCCCGCGCGGCCGCCGTGGCCAGCGCCCGTACGGGCTGCAGGGCGGGTGCGAGATAACCGCCGCTGAGCGCGATCACGCTCTCGGGCGCCGGGGTGAGCAGGCCCACCACGCCCTCGGCGTCGACGGTGCGGTCGCCGAGGGCCACCGCCTGCCAGTCCAGATCCGCCGGCTCCGCCGGAGCGGGCCGTGGCCGTTCGGCGACGTACGTGCCGCTGCCGGGCCGGGCGACGACGAGGCCCTCGGCGGCGAGCAGCCGGATCGCGCGGGACACGGTGACGGGACTGACCTGGTACCGGCTCATCAGCGACCGGCTGGAGGGCAGCCGGTCGCCGGGGCGCAGTCTCGCCACCTCGGCCCGCAGCTCCTGGGCGAGACCGGCGATACTGCTATCGTTATTCATGAAGAATCAGGATATCGCTACTCTCCGGGTCCCGGTAGCGCTGCCCGCGGGCTTCGGCGCCGCCGCGCTCGGCGTCCTCTCCTTCTCCTTCACCCTCCCGGCCACCGAGTTCGCGCTGCGCGGCTTCGACCCGTACCTGATCGGCGTAGGGCGGGCCGGCGTCGCCGCCCTCCTCGCCGTCGTCGCGCTGCGGCTGATGCGCGCCCGGCGGCCCCGGGGGCGTCAGTGGGCCTCGCTCGGCGTCGTCGCGCTCGGCATCGTGTTCGGATTCCCGGTGCTGTCCACACTCGCCCTCGACCACGGCTCCTCCTCGTCCCACGCCGCCGTGGTGGTCGGCCTGCTCCCCGTCATGACCGCGATCTTCGCCGTCGTACGGGCCGGTGAGCGCCCCTCGGCTCTGTTCTGGGCGGCGAGCGTGGCGGGTGCGGCGGTCATCGTCGTGTTCACCCTGCGAAACGGGGTGGGGCGTTTCTCACTCGCCGATGCACTGCTGTTCGGCGCGCTGGTGACGTGCGGCCTCGGATACGCGGAAGGCGGCCGGCTGGCCCGCGAGATGCCCGGCCCGCAGGTCGTGTCGTGGGCGCTCGTCCTCGTCGCGCCGATCACGGTGCCCGTCACCGTGGGGCTGCTGGCCGCGACGCCCGCGCACTGGAGCGGCGAGGCGGTCGCCGGCCTGGCGTACGTGTCGGGCGTGTCGATGTTCCTCGGGTTCTTCGCCTGGTACGCCGGGCTCGCGAAGGCGGGGGTGGCGCGGGCGAGCCAGGTGCAGCTCGCCCAGCCGCTGCTCACGCTCGTCTGGGCGTGGCTGCTGCTCGGTGAGCACGCGGGCGCCGGAACGGTCGTCGCGGCGGCCGGCGTGCTGGTGTGCGTCCTCCTCGCCCAGCGGGCCCGCGTCGCCCGCACCGCCGCACCGCCCTCCTCCGTGGCCGCCCCCGAGGCGCTGCCGCACGGCGCGCGCGGAGAGGGCTGAACGGCGGAACGCTCGGTAAAGGTCTCGGCGGAAGACCGCAAACCGCGCCGAACCGAGCCGACCGTGCTCTCGTCATGGCCGAAACCGCGCACCGCCCCCGACGCCGCGCGCCATGATGGGGGCCCGCCAACGCGATCATGAGGAGAACGGTGGGCGACGGTTCGTACGAGATGCATCCGATCGGCCGGGTCGAGTCGCCGCTGACCGACCGGGCCACGGCACCCCGGCAGGGCGACGAGGGCGCGCCGGACGCCTGGCTGGTCTTCCGCGAGGACGTCCGGGAGGGGCTGCGCGACCTGACCGTCGGCGCCCAGGTCATCGTGCTGACGTGGTTCGACCGGGCGTCCCGCGACGTCCTGGTCGTCCACCCGCGCGGCGACCTGGCCCGGCCGCCGCAGGGGGTGTTCAGCACGCGTTCGCCGGACCGGCCGAACCCGGTCGGCCTGCACCGCGTGACGGTTCTGGCGATCGACGGCCTGCGCGTCCTGGTCAAGGACCTCGAAGCCCTGGACGGAACGCCCATCGTCGACGTCAAGCCCGTCCTCGACCAGAACGTCGCCGAACGCTGATCGCGCGCTGCGGCGAACCCGCGGGTGGTTCCGGGCGTCCCAACCCCTGATCGAGGAGGGGCATGACGCGGCGACTCGCCCGCGCGGTGGCATGGGTCTGCGCGACCGTGCTCGGCGCACCGATGATCTTCTTCGGCTACGCCTGGTTCCGGTGGCAGCCGGAGCCACCGGTGTACGGCGGCACCGCGAACGCGCTGTGGGCCCGGCACCAGTGGGTGGGGGAGGCGCACGCCGAGAGCGAGTACCGCGCCCTCGCCGGCATCCTCACCCGAGGTCGGATCACCGATGTCTTCTTCCACGTCGGCCCGCTGACCGGCGACGGGAGGATCCCGCCGGCGCGGTACGGCCACGCCGCCGAACTGCTCGGGGCGCTGCGCCGGCTCGCGCCGGGCGTGCGCGCCCAGGCGTACGTCGGGCAGGTCGAGCGTTCCGGTGGCGGCCCGCTGGACCTGCGCGCGGCGGAGACGCGGGCGAACGTCCTGAACACCGACCGCGCCCTGCTGGACCTCGGCTTCGCCGGCATCCACTACGACATCGAGCCGATCTACCCCGACGACCGGGACTTCCTCGATCTGCTGGCGCGCACCCGCGAGCTCACCCGGGCCCGGGGACGGCTGCTGTCGGTCGCGCTGGAGCAGCCGGGGCTCGCCGACTGGACGCAGCCGCTGTTCCGGCTCGTCCTGCCGCGCGGGGCGGCCCACTATCCGCCGCGGCCCACGGCGGCGTACCTGAAGGCGGTCGCGGACAGCGTCGATCAGGTGGCGATCATGACGTACGACTCGGAGGCGCCGACGCGGGCGCTCGCCGGATGGCACTTCGCCCACCACACCGAGCGGGTGCTGTCGCTGATCGGCGATCGCGTGACCGTCTTCATGGGAGTGCCGACCTACCGGTCGCCGACCCCGTGGGCCGAGGACCTGCCCACCGCGCTGCGCGGCGTCCGGCAGGGCGTCGCGCGGCTGCGCCGCCCGCCCCGGCGGCCGTACGGCGTGGCCGTGTACGCCGACTGGACGACGGACGACCGGGACTGGGCGGCGTACCGCGCCGGGTGGCTCGGCGAACCGCGCTGACCCGGTCCCGGAGAGCGCGCCGCCGGCCGCCCGATCACGTCCCGCCGTACGCGTGTGGGCACCGTCCGTCAGCGGGCGCGTGGACGCCGGCGGACAACCAAATCTGACCCTTGCGATACATGCCGCAAAAGCTGATTAAATGACTCGTCTTCGCAGGTGAAGACCTTCCCTGTGGACCTCCTGACCGCTCGCGGCCATGTGGTCGATTCGTCCTCACACGGGGAAGGATTTCCGGCGACCGTGGTGCGGATCGCCGCGGCTGGCGGTGTGGGAGGTTCGGGAGAGATGCACATGGAGGACACTGTCCAGGGGGCGGCCCTTCAGCTGCAGCAGCTGACGGCCGATTACTCCGGTTGGCGGTTCGGACTCGGAGGCTCCGGGCACTGGTGGGCGGTACGCCGCAACGAGTGCCTGCGCGCGCGGAGCAGGGATGAACTCGAGCTGAAGCTGCGTGAGCATCTCGGCGCCCGGCAGGACGCCTGACGGGCTCGTGGGTGTCCGGTGCGATCCACCGGACACCTCCAGGCGCGGATGCGCGCGCCTCGGTGGCCGGTGCGCCGGTCGGGTGGGTGACCGGCGCGGAGAGCCCCAGACCCCTGCCACCGAGGCGCGCATCCTCCGCCGGGAGGAGCTCCGCCAGCCCCGCCAGACCCCGGCGGAACCCCGTCCCAACCACTCCAACGTACGAGAGCCCGTGAAGGTTCTCCGGTAACGCCGGTTTTCTGAATTCCGATGCTGAAGGTGACGTCGTCAGAACGCGTACCCCCGAGCGTGTTCTGGCGGCGTCTTCCTCGTCACGGCCGTCCGAACGGGCCGAAGACCCCGCTGACACGGGCGGTTCCGCGCCCCGGGACGAGGCCGGGCCGAGATCCGGGTCGGACGACACGGAGGTCCCCGCGGCTCCCGGCCACCGCCGATGCCCGGTAAGTTCGGAACATGGCACCCAGCACGAACGCCCTGTCGCAGGGACGTGACGACTCCGCGCCCTTCGGCCGGATGCTGACCGCGATGGTCACCCCCATGGCCGCCGACGGCACCATCGACTACGACGGGGCGGCACGGCTGGCCGCCTACCTGGTGGACGAGCAGCGCAACGACGGCCTCGTCATCAGCGGGACCACGGGAGAGTCGCCCACGACGAGCGACGAGGAGGACGAGCGCCTGCTGCGCACCGTCCTCGAGGCGGTCGGCGACCGCGCGACGATCGTCGCCGGCGTCGGCACGAACCACACCGAGCACACGCTGAGGCTGGCGCGCCAGGCCGAGCAGGCCGGTGCCCACGGCCTCCTGGTCGTCACCCCGTACTACAACAAGCCGCCGCAGGAAGGACTCGCGCGCCACTTCACCACGGTGGCCGACGCGACCGGCCTGCCGGTCATGCTCTATGACATCCCCGGCCGTACCGGCACGCCCATCGCGGCCGAGACGCTGCTGCGGCTCGCCGACCACCCGCGGATCATCGCGGTGAAGGAGGCGAAGGGCGACCTGTTCGGGGCCTCGAAGCTGATGGCGGAGACGGACCTGGTGTTCTACTCCGGCGACGACGCGCTCAACCTGCCCTGGCTGTCGGTCGGCGCGGCCGGGTTCGTGAGCGTGGTCGGCCACGTCGTCGGCGCCGACCTGCGCGAGATGATCGACGCGTTCCTCGGCGGCGACGTCCGGCGCGCCACGGAGATCCACCGCAGGCTCCTGCCCGTCATCACCGCCGTCATGACCCGCACCCAGGGCGTCATCGCCACCAAGGCCGCGCTGTCCCTGCTGGGGCTGCCCGGTGGCACCGTCCGCCCGCCCCTGGTGGACGCGACGCCGGAGTTCACCGCCGCGCTGCGCGAGGACCTCATCGCCGGCGGCGTCAAGATCGTGGAGGGTCCGTGAGCGGACCACAGGTTCCAAGGCATCGCCGGAGAGGCGAGCCGCTGAATAGGTAGGAGGGCGCGTGACCAACGCGCATGACCACGCCCCCGCGCGATCAGGCGAGGGGGCGTGGCGATGAGTCATCCGCATCCCGGTCTCGGTACTCCGCGGCCGCTCGTCCAGGGCGGCCTGCGGATCGTGCCGCTCGGCGGCCTCGGCGAGATCGGCCGCAACATGACGGTGTTCGAGTACGACGGCCGGTTGCTGATCGTCGACTGCGGCGTGCTGTTCCCCGAGACGGAGCAGCCCGGCGTCGACCTGATCCTGCCGGACTTCGACTACATCCGGGACCGCCTCGACGACGTCGCGGCGGTGGTCCTGACCCACGGGCACGAGGATCACATCGGCGCCGTGCCGTACCTCCTGCGCGAGCGGCCGGACATCCCCGTCGTGGGCTCCCGGCTGACCCTCGCGCTGCTGGAGGCCAAGCTCGCCGAGCACCGCATCACGCCGGTCCTGATCCGGGTCGCCGAGGGCGACCGGCAGTCCTTTGGATCGTTCGACTGCGAGTTCCTCGCGGTCAACCACTCGATCCCGGACGCCCTCGCGGTCGGGATCCGCACGCCCGCCGGCCTGGTGCTGGCCACCGGCGACTTCAAGATGGACCAGCTGCCGCTGGACGGCCGGCTCACCGACCTCGGCGGGTTCGCCCGCCTCGGCGCGGAGGGCATCGACCTGCTGCTGTCGGACTCCACCAACGCCGAGGTCCCCGGCTTCGTCACCAGCGAGCGCGACATCGGCGTCGTCCTGAGCGACGTGGTGCGCGTCGCGGAGAAGCGCGTCATCGTCGCGTGCTTCGCCTCACACGTCCACCGCGTCCAGCAGGTCCTGGACGCCGCCCACGCCTGCGGCCGCAAGGTCTGCCTCGTCGGCCGGTCGATGGTGCGCAACATGGGCGTCGCCCGCGACCTGGGGTACCTGCAGGTCCCCGGCGGGATCATGGTCGACCAGAAGGAGATCGACGACCTGCCCGCGGACAAGGTGGTGCTCGTCTGCACCGGCTCGCAGGGCGAGCCGATGTCGGCGCTGTCGCGGATGGCCAACCGGGACCACCAGATCCGGATCGAGGAGGGCGACACGGTGATCCTCGCGTCGTCCCTCATCCCCGGCAACGAGAACGCCGTCAACCGCGTCATCAACGGCCTCACCCGCTGGGGCGCGCGGGTCGTCCACAAGGGCAACGCGCTCGTGCACGTCTCCGGTCACTCCCCGGCCGGCGAGCTGCTGTACGTCCTGAACATGACCCGGCCGAGCAACTTCATGCCGGTGCACGGCGAGTGGCGTCACCTGCGCGCGCATGCCCGGCTGGCCGAGCTCACCGGCGTCCCCCACGAGAACGTCATCCTCGCCGAGGACGGCGTCGTGGTGGACCTGGTCGACGGCAAGGCGGAGATCGTCGGAGCCGTCCGCGCCGGGTACGTCTACGTCGACGGCCTGTCGGTCGGCGAGATCACCGAGACCTCGCTGAAGGACCGCCGCATCCTCGGCGACGAGGGGTTCGTCTCCATCGTCATCGTGGTCGACTCCGAGAGCGGCAAGCCCCTCGGCGGCCCGGAGATCCACGCCCGCGGAGCCGGCATTGACAGCTTCGATCCGGTCATCCCGCGCATCGAGGATGTTCTGGACACCGCCGCCGCCGACGGCATCAACGACATCCATCAGCTCCGGCAGCTCGTTCGCCGCACGGTGGGCCGATGGGTCAACGAGACCTTCGGCCGCCGCCCGATGATCATCCCGGTCATCGTCGAGGTCTGATCTCCCGAAGATTCGGTCCGGTCCCGCGCGGACCGGACCGAATCGGCGCCCGGGCGGGGTCGGACGGTCGGTTCGGTTCGGTTCGGTGCCCGGGCGGGGCCGGACGGTCGGTTCGGTTCCGTTCGGTGCCCGGGCGGGATCGGACGGTCGGTTCGGTTCGGCGACGGCCGATCGACGACACGCCGTAAGGCGAGGTTCAACCGGTGGCGGGCGGCGCGCCGCTAGTCTCGCCATCATGGCCACACGTACGCCCGGGGGTGCGAAGGGCTCCTCCTCAGGTACGCGTGGCGGCACGGCGCGAAGGCCCGCCGCCCGTAAACCGGCGGCCGGAGGCAAGGCACCGGCCGCGAAGAGCCCCGCGCGCGCGTCCGGGGCCCGTAAGCGCGCACCGGCCGCGTCCCGCCCGGCGGCGCGCCCCCGCACCCCGCAGCGGCCCGATCCGATCAGCACCCTGTTCATCGGCTTCTGGCAGTTCGTGGCGCAGGTGTGGCTGCTCCTGGCCCGGCTCGTGGGCGGGTCGGCGCGGGCGTTCGGGCGCGGGGCCCGCGAACTGGACGTGGAGCACCGCCGGGACGGCCAGGGCCTCGCCTTCCTCGGCCTGGCCATCGTCCTGGCCGCGGCGACCTGGTTCGACCCGCAGACCTGGGTGCTGAAGAACCTCGGCCGGCTGATCCGCGACTGCCTGGGGTCGCTGGCCATGGTGCTGCCGCTGATCTGCCTGCTGCCGGCCTGGCGGCTGCTACGCCACCCCGATCGCAACGGCGACGTCGGCCGCATCCTCATCGGCTGCGCGGCGCTGGTCGGCGGCATCGTCGGCATCATCCACATCGCGCACGGCACGCCGTACCCCAGCGCGGGCGAGCACGCCCTGCAGAACAGCGGCGGGCTGATCGGCTGGCTGCTGTCCGCGCCGCTCACCAGCACCGTTACCGCGTTCGTCGCGGTTCCGTTGCAGCTGCTGCTGGTCGGCTTCGGAATCCTCGTCGTGACCGCGACGCCCGTGCACCGGGTGCCGGACCGCCTCGCCGAGCTGCGCGACCGGATGCTGCTGCGCGAGGCGGAGGCGTTGGAGCTCGAGCCGGAGCCGGCGAAAAAGACCGCAAAGAATGGGAAACGGTCCCGCAAGACCGAGGTCGAGGTCGGCGAGCACGCCCAGCCGTACGACACGCCGGTCGTGTCCGAGACCAAGGTCGTCCGCGCCGACGAGATCTTCGAGGAGGACGACCGGCCGAGTCTCGCGGACGAGCTGCTGGAGCCTCCGGAGCCGCCGGCCCTTCCCGCGCCGCCGGACCCGACACCGGCACCGCGGATCACCGAGCAGCTGACCCTGTCGACCTCCTCGCCGGGTGACGGGTCCTACACGCTGCCGGCCCCGGGCGTCCTGAAGGCCGGATCGGTCGTCAAGCCGCGCACCAAGGCGAACGACGTCGTCGTGAACGCCCTGTCCGAGGTGCTCGACCAGTTCAACATCGACGCCCAGGTCACCGGCTTCACCCGCGGTCCGACGATCACCCGGTACGAGATCGAGCTCGGCCCCGCCGTCAAGGTCGAGCGGATCACCGCGCTGGCCAAGAACATCGCCCTCGCCGTCAAGAGCGCCGACGTGCGGATCATCTCCCCGATCCCCGGCAAGTCCGCGATCGGCGTCGAGATCCCCAACACCGACAAGGACATCGTCAGCCTGGGCGACACCCTGCGGTCCCCGGTCGCGACGAACGACCACCACCCGATGCTCGTCGGCCTCGGCAAGGACGTCGAGGGCCGCACGGTCGTCGCCAACCTCGCCAAGATGCCGCACATGCTGATCGCGGGTGCCACCGGCGCCGGTAAGTCGACCTGCATCAACGGCCTGATCACCTCGATCCTCATGCGGGCGACGCCCGACGAGGTCCGCATGGTGCTCGTCGATCCCAAGCGCGTCGAGCTCACCTCGTACGCCGGCATCCCGCACCTGATCACGCCGATCATCACCAACCCCAAGAAGGCCGCCGAGGCGCTGCAGTGGGTGGTCGGCGAGATGGACCGCCGCTACGACGACCTCGCCGCCTCCGGGTACCGCCACATCGACGACTTCAACAAGGCCGTCGTCGCCGGCAAGCTCACCGCGCCGCCGGGCAGTGAGCGCGTCTACCAGCCGTACCCCTACCTCCTCGTGATCGTCGACGAGCTGGCCGACCTCATGATGGTCGCCCCCCGCGACGTCGAGGACTCGGTCGTGCGCATCACCCAGCTGGCCCGCGCGGCGGGCATCCACCTGGTGCTGGCCACGCAGCGGCCCAGCGTCGACGTCGTCACCGGCCTGATCAAGGCGAACGTCCCGTCCCGGCTGGCGTTCGCGACCTCCAGCCTCGCCGACAGCCGCGTCATCCTCGACCAGCCGGGCGCCGAGAAGCTGGTCGGCCAGGGTGACGCGCTGTTCCTGCCGATGGGCGCCAGCAAGCCCATGCGGCTGCAGAACGCCTACGTCTCCGAGAAGGAGATCCACGAGGTCGTCGAGCACTGCAAGAAGCAGGCCGAGCCCGACTACCGCGAGGACGTCGCCGCGGCGGAGACGCGCAAGAAGGAGATCGACGAGGACATCGGCGACGACCTCGACCTGCTGATCCAGGCGGCCGAGCTGATCGTCTCCACGCAGTTCGGCTCGACCTCGATGCTGCAGCGGAAGCTGCGCGTCGGTTTCGCGAAGGCCGGACGCCTCATGGACCTGCTGGAAAGCCGGGACATAGTGGGCCCCAGTGAGGGGTCGAAGGCACGCGACGTCCTGGTCAAACCCGACGATCTGCCCGGTGTGCTGGCAACCCTGCGCGGAGAGTAGCGATCGAGATCGTGGGGTAGCTGACTTAGTGCGCGTTGCAGATCGCTTCTCACGCTCCGCCTTCATAGACTGATCGCGGAGCGGGGAGGCGACCCGGCGGCGTGGACCTGAACACCGCCACGAGGTTCCCAGGAGGCGTGTCGTGACGATCGGTGGCACCCTCGCGAAGGCCCGCCAGGAGGCGGGCCTCAGCGTCCCGCAGGTCGCCGGCCGGACCCGCATCCGTGAGACGGTGCTCCAGGCCATCGAGCGCGACGACTTCAGCATGTGCGGCGGGGACTTCTACGCCCGCGGCCACATCCGCAGCATCGCACGCGCCACCGGGATCGACCCCGAGCCGCTCGTGCAGGAGTACGACGACGCGCACGGGGGCGCGCCGCAGGCGATCTCGGCCCGGCTGGCCTTCGAGGCGAAGACCCCGGTCAAGATCCTGGAACGGCGCTCGCCGAACTGGAGCGCCGCCATGGCCGCCGCCCTGGTCCTCATCGTGGCGTATGGCATCTTCAGGGTCGTCACGGGACCGGACCGGCACAAGACCGCCGAGCGGGCCGCCGCACCGGCCGCGACCCCGTCGGCGACCGTCCGCCCGTCGCACACCGCCGCCGTGGCCCAGGCGCCCCGCAAGGAGGTCACCGTACGCCTGAAGGCCAAGCGGGCGAGCTGGCTCAGCGTCCAGGACGACAAGGGCAAACAGCTGTTCAGCGGCGTCATCCGGCCCGGCCAGACCGAGGAGTGGTCGGCCAAGAAGCACATCAGCCTGGTCATCGGCAACGGCGGCGGAGTCCACCTCACCGTGAACGGCAAGGACATCGGCTCGCCTGGTCAGGACGGCCAGGTCGTCCGGCTCGCCTTCGGCCCGAAAGATCCGCTGAAAGGCTGACGGCCGGCCGCCTTCCGCGGGCCAGTACCGTATGGGGCATGTCCACCTCGCGTACTGAGCCCGCGGTCGCGCCGCGCACGCGCCCCGCGAGAGGGGAGCGCCGCGCGTGACCACCGCCGACCATTCCACCGACTCGGCGGAGCGCCGGACCGTCTCCCTCGTCACCCTCGGCTGCGCACGCAACGAGGTCGACTCCGAGGAGCTCGCGGCACGCCTGGAGAGCGCGGGCTGGACGCTCGACGACTCCGGCGACGCCTCGGTCGTCCTCGTCAACACCTGCGGCTTCATCGACGCCGCGAAGAAGGACTCGATCGACACCCTGCTCGCGGCGTCCGACTCCGGGGCGCGGGTCGTGGCGGCCGGGTGCCTCGCCGAGCGGTACGGCGCGGAGCTGGCCGAGTCGCTGCCCGAGGCCGACGCCGTGCTGAGCTTCGACGACTACGCCGCCATCGGCGAGCGCCTCGACGACGTTCTGGCCGGCCGCCCGCACCGGGCCCACACGCCGCAGGACCGGCGCAAGCTGCTGCCGCTCAGCCCGGTGCAGCGGTCCGCGGCCGACGTTCAGGTCCCGGGCCACGGTGATCCGCCGGCCGCCCTCGACGCGCCGGACCTGCCCGAGGGCGTCGCCCCGGCGAGCGGCCCGCGCGTGCTGCGGCGGCGCCTGGGCGGCGGCCCGGCGGCCCCGCTCAAGCTCGCGTCCGGCTGCGACCGGCGCTGTACGTTCTGCGCCATCCCGGTCTTCCGTGGGGCGTACGTCTCGCGCCGGCCCACCGACGTCCTCGACGAGGCCCACTGGCTGGCCGCTCAGGGCGTCCGCGAGATCGTCCTGGTCAGCGAGAACTCCACCTCGTACGGCAAGGACCTCGGCGACATCCGCCTGCTGGAGACGCTGCTGCCCGAGCTCGCCGCCGTGCCCGGGATCGAGCGGGTCCGGGTCAGCTACCTCCAGCCCGCCGAGCTGCGCCCCGGGCTGATCGAGGCCATCGCCGCCACGCCCGGCGTCGCGCCGTACTTCGACCTGTCGTTCCAGCACGCCAGCGGGCCGCTGCTGCGCCGGATGAAGCGGTTCGGCGACCGCGAGCGGTTCCTCGGACTGCTCGAGCAGATCCGCGCCCTGGCCCCCGAGGCGGGCGTGCGGTCCAACTTCATCGTCGGCTTCCCCGGCGAGACCGAGCACGACGTGGACGAGCTCGCGCAGTTCCTGACCGCCGCGCGCCTCGACGCCGTCGGCGTGTTCGGCTACTCCGACGAGGAGGGCACCGAGGCGGTCGGCTTCGACGGCAAGCTCGACGCCGCCGAGATCGACGCCCGCGTCGCCGACCTGTCCTCGCTCGCCGAGGAGCTCACCGCCCAGCGGGCCGAGGAGCGCATCGGCTCGACGGTGGAGGTGCTGGTCGAGGAGCCCGGCGAGGGCCGGGCCGCGCACCAGGCGCCCGAGATCGACGGGGTGGTGACCCTGAAGGGCGACGCTCCCGTGGGACGGATCGTCCGCGCGCGCGTCGTCGAGGCGATGGGCGTCGACCTCCTCGCCGTCGTGGACGGCGCATGACGACCTCCGCCGGCGACGAACCGCTCTCCCCGCCGGCGGCCCCGCAGGCGGGCGTGCTCAACATCGCCAACCTGCTGACCGTCGTCCGCCTGGTGCTGGTCCCGTTCTTCGTCTGGCTGCTGTTCCTCGACGGCACGTGGTGGCGGCTCGCGGCGCTGGGGATGTTCGCCGTGGCGTCGCTCACCGATCGCTTCGACGGCGAGCTCGCCCGCCGGCGCAACCTCATCACCGACTTCGGCAAGATCGCCGATCCGATCGCCGACAAGGCGCTCGTCGGATCGGCGCTGGTCGGGCTCTCGCTGCTCGGCCGCCTCTGGTGGTGGGTGACCATCGCCATTCTCGTCCGCGAGCTGGGCATCACGCTGCTGCGGTTCGTCGTGATCCGGTACGGCGTGATCGCCGCCAGCCGCGGCGGCAAGCTCAAGACCATGCTGCAGGTGATCGCCATCGGGCTGTACGTCATGCCCGGCCCGATCGACCCGCTGCGCTGGATCGTCATGGGGGCCGCCACGGTGGTGACCGTGGTCACGGGCCTGGACTACCTCGTCAAGGCGTGGAGACTCTGGAAGGACGGGCGTGCGAGTCGAGCTGCTGAACGTCGGTGACGAGCTCCTGCGGGGCGACATCTTCAACGGCAACGCCGGGTGGCTCGGCAGGCGCCTCACGGAGGCGGGCGTGGAGGTCGTCCGGGACGTCGTCGTTCCCGACGACACCGAAACGATCATCACGGCGCTCAGGGAGGCCCTGGAGCGCGCGGACGCCGTCATCGTCACCGGCGGCCTCGGCGGCACCTCCGACGACGTGACGCGGGACGCGCTGGCCCGCGCCGCGGGGGTCGCCCTGCGCCGCGACCCGGACCTGGAGGCCCGGCTGCGCGAACGCGCGGTCACCCGCGGGGTGCCGCTGGCCGAGTCGGCGCTGCGGATGGCCGACGTCCCCGAGGGCGCCCGGCGGCTGCCCAACCCCGCCGGCACCGCGCCGGGCCTGCGCGTGGAGCTCCCCGGCGGCGTGGCGTACGCCGTGCCCGGCGTGCCGGACGAGATGCGCGCCATCGTCGACGAGCACGTGCTGCCCGAACTGACCGGAACCCCCGTCGCGGCGCGCGTGCTGCGCACGGCGACGGTGTGGGAGTCGGTGGTCGCCGCGCGGCTCGCGCCGGTCGAGGCGCTCCCCGGCGTGCGGCTCGCCTACTACCCGGCGCCGGGGGAGGTCCGGGTGCGGATCACGGCCACCGGCGAGGACCGGGTGGCCGAGGCCACGGCGACGGCGCGCGACCTGCTGGGCGGTTCGGTGTACGCCGAGGAGGACCTCGACCTCGACCGCGTCGTCCACCGCCTGCTGGCGGAGCGGAACGCCACCGTCGCGGTGGCCGAGTCGCTCACCGGGGGCCTGCTCGGCGCCGAGCTCACGGGAATGCCGGGGTCGTCCGCGACGTTCTTGGGGGGTGTGGTCGCGTACGCGACCCCCCTCAAACATTCGCTCCTGGGTGTTCCCGCGGATCTGCTCGCCGCGCACGGCGCGGTCCACCCGGATGTCGCCGCAGCCATGGCCACCGGGGTCCGCGAGCGGCTCGGGGCCTCCTACGGCCTCGCCGTGACCGGGGTGGCCGGGCCCGAGCCGCAGGACGGCAAGCCGGTCGGCACGGTGCACATCGGGCTGGCCGAGGCCGGCGGTCCGCCGGTGGTCCGGTCGGTGCGGCTGCCCGTCGCGGGCGACGGCGAACGCTCCCGTGGCCCGATTCGCAGGATGACGGTCGTCCATGCACTTGACCTGTTGCGGCGTCATCTGCTCACACTGGAGTTCAGCGAGAGTTGGTCCGTCACGGCGGGCAACCGGGAAGAACCGGGGTGATTACAGCGTTACGTCGGAAGCGAACATGAAAGTTTCGGTCTGCCACGTGCATCGTGAAGACAGGTACGGTGGAACCGGTAGATGAGTCAGGACACACGGAGGGAGCGAGACATGGTCCTGCTTCGTCAGCTGCTCGGCGACGTACTCCGGCAGCTGCGGCTGCGCCAAGGCCGTACCCTCCGGGAAGTTTCCGCGGCGGCACGCGTGTCGCTGGGTTATCTGTCCGAGGTTGAGCGGGGACAGAAGGAAGCCTCCTCGGAGCTGCTCGCCTCGATCTGCAAAGCCCTCGGCGTGCCGCTCTCGCACGTGCTGCGCGACGTCTCCGATCAGCTGGCGCTCGCCGAGCTCCAGCAGGAGCCGGTGATGGCAGGTGCGCCGCCGGAGCACGAGCGGCTCGACGGCGAGGCGATCTCGGCCGACGCCATTCCCAACACCCCCGAGACGATCGAGACCGCGCTTCGCGCCGACATGGTCGCGGCCTGACGGCCCGTCCGAAACGCACGCAGCGCCCCGGTCGCGGAAGTCCGCGACCGGGGCGTTCGCGTCTCCGGGACGCGGGGGTTCGCGTCCACGGGTTCGGGTCGGATGGCGCCCCGACGCGGGCCGGACCACACGGTTACCCGGCCCCTTCGCGGGAAGGGTCGCCCCTGACAAGGGGATATCGACCTCACTGAGAAGGAGACCCGGCGATGTCGACCGTGAAGAGCCCGCTTCCCGACGACGCGCGGAAGGTCACCGGCGCCGCGCTGCAGGAGTCGCTGGTGGATCTCGTCGATCTGCACCTGCTGGGCAAGCAGGCGCACTGGAATCTCACGGGACGCAACTTCCGCTCGCTCCATCTGCAGCTCGACGAGCTCGTCGACCTGGCCCGTGCGCACGCGGACACGGTGGCCGAGCGGGCGGTGGCGATCGGGGTGAATCCGGACGGCCGGGCGCGTACGGTCGCCGAGACGACCAAGGTCCACCAGCTGGACGCCGGCTATCTGCAGGACGACAAGGTGGTCGCCGCGATCACCGACCTGCTCGCCCAGATGATCCAGCGGT
Source organism: Actinoallomurus rhizosphaericola (assembly GCF_024055675.1). Taxonomy (NCBI): domain Bacteria; kingdom Bacillati; phylum Actinomycetota; class Actinomycetes; order Streptosporangiales; family Thermomonosporaceae; genus Actinoallomurus; species Actinoallomurus rhizosphaericola. Next base: position 665,691 of record NZ_JAMXMW010000001.1, read on the forward strand.
TCCGCGACCGCATCGAGACGACCGACGACTCGGACCTGGTCACCCAGGACCTGCTGATCGCCGTCGCACAGGACCTGGAGAAGCAGCACTGGATGTTCGAGGCCCAGCGCTGAGCGCGCGGTGCGGCCGCGGGCGGGCGGCCGGCGCAAGACCATTTCAGGGCGGCGGAGGATCTCCGCCGCCATGGTCGTTCAGGACGGTGCGGTCCGCCTCGGCTGGCAGGACGGGCACCAGTAGGTGATCCGCTCCTCGGGCCGGTCGCCCTGGTCGGCCCGCCGGATGGGCGTGCCACAGCGTCGGCAGGCCCGCCCGGCGCGCCCGTACACCCAGTGCTGCGCGCCCGGCCGGCGTTCGCCCGTGGTGATCTGGTCAAGGTGGTCCTTGTTGGCGTCGAGCAGCCGCTGGGCGAGCTCGACCAGTCGCTCCAGGTCGGAGACCTCGCCGACGGGACACCACGGGTCCACGCCCCGCAGGAAGAGCACCTCCGCCTTGTAGAGGTTGCCAATGCCGGCGAGCCGCGTCTGGTCGAGCAGCGCCTCGCCGATCGCCCGCTCCGGGCGCTCCCGCAGGCGGCGCACCGCCTCGGCCGGGTCCCAGTCCGGGCCCAGCAGGTCCGGCCCCAGGTGGCCGACGACGCGATCCTCCCGCGAGGTGCGCACGACCTCGACGACGCCGAGGGAGTAGCCCAGCGCCTGCCACTCGGCGTTCGCCAGGATCAGCCGGAGACGGTGGTCGCGCGGGGGCGGCGGGCCGGCCCGCCGGATCCGCCAGGCGCCCTCCATCCGCAGGTGCGTGTGCACGGTGATGTCGCCCTCGACCCGGGTGAGCAGGTGCTTGCCGCGGGAGACCGTGTCGATGACCGAACGGCCGGTGAGATCGGTGGTGGCGTAGCGCGGGACCCGGAAGTCGCTGCGCGTCAGCACGCGGCCGGCGAGCGCCGTATGCAGCCGCTTGGCGGCCGCCCAGACGACGTCTCCCTCCGGCACTCGGAATCTAGCTCCGGAAGGCGGGGGAGTCCCAGGCGGCCGGGTCCTCGGTCAGCTTCTGCACCCCGGGGGGCAGCTCACCGGAGGCCACGTCGGCGAGGGTCACCTGCTCGAGGATGGCCCGCTCGCTGGCGCGCAGGGCGATCCAGACGGTCTGCAGCGCGCGTGCCGGTCCTTCGTACCCCAGGTGCTCCGGCCGCTCCCCGCGCACACCGACGAGCGGGCCGTCGATGGCCCGGATGATGTCGGCCAGCGAGATCTGGTCCGCCGGGCGGGCGAGCCAGTAGCCGCCCTCCGGACCGCGCTGACTGCGGACCAGGCCCGAACGGCGCAGCTGGCTGAGGATGTTCTCCAGGAACTTCGGGGGAATCTGTTGCGCCTCAGCCAGCTGGACGGCCGTCACGGGACGCTCGCCGCCGACGGCGAGTTCGGCGGATGCGCGAAGCGCGTAATCGACCCGGGCGGACAATCGCATGTACCGATTATCCCGCCTCGACGGAACTGATCACGCCAGGCATCCCGGTTTTCCGATCGGCGTTCGGGTTTTTCTGCCCATCGCCCCTCCCATTACGGGCTGCCGCCTACGCCAGAGCGTCACCGGACACCGGCTGGAGCAGGCCGATCGCCTCCGCGACGGCCCGGGCGTTGGCGCGCGTGGCCCCGTACGCCGCGACGTACGCGACCCCCTCCGGCCGCCAGACCGGCAGTCCCATCTCGACGAGCACGGCGTCCGGCCGCGCGGCCAGCAGCGCCGTGACCAGGTCGCGGTGCCCGGCGTACCGGTGGGCGTCCCGGACGACGAGGACGAGCGAGCGCCCGCGGGCACGTTCCACGAGGCCCTGGACGCCGGCGTCGGCGGCGTCGACGGGCACCACGTCCGGCACCCAGGGGCCGAGACCCCAGGGAACCGGCCCGACCGCGATGTTCGACGGCGCCTGGATCTCGACCACGAGGGGGTTCGGGGAGACCGCGGGGGTGCCGGTGACCCGGACGGCCCGGCGGGCGGCCTCCAGGCCGACCGCGCGGTCGACCTCGGCGTTCCCGGCGCCGGCGAGCCAGGACTTCAGCCCGGCGACCCGCGCCGCCGCCTCCTCGAGCCGCTCGCCGGGCAGCCGGCCCTGGCGTACGGCCTCGACGATGTGCTCGCGGATGGCGCGCACGCTGTCCTCGTACTCCTTCGAGCCCAGGCACAGCAGATCCGACCCCGCCAGGAGCGCGCGGACGGACGCCTCGGGGATGCCGATCGCGTCGCTGGCGGCGCGCATGTCCAGGGCGTCGGTGACGACCGCCCCCATGTAGCCGAGGGCGCCGCGCAGCAGCCCGGTCACCGCGGCGTGCGAGAGCGTCGCGGGCGTGTCCCCGGTGAGCGCCGGAACGCGGAGGTGGCCGGTCATGACGGAGGCGACCCCGGCCTCGATCGCGGCGCGGAACGGAACGAGCTCGCGGTGTTCCAGCAGCGACAGGTCGGCGTCCACGGTCGGGATCTCCAGGTGGGAGTCCTGGGAGGTCGCGCCGTGGCCCGGGAAGTGCTTGGCGCACGCGGCGACCCCGGCCTCCTGCAGCCCGGCGACCGCCGCGGCGACGTGCCGTGCGACGGTCTCCGGGTCGGAGCCGAACGCCCGGGTCCCGATGATCGGATTGTCGTCGGCGGTGTTGACGTCCGCGGACGGGGCGAAGTCCAGGTTGACGCCCACCTGCCGCAGTTCGGCGCCGAGCGAGCGATACACGCGCCGGGTCAGGGCGGGGTCGTCCACGGCGCCGAGCGCGGCGCTGCCCGGGTACGGGCTGCCGGTGTCATGTGCGAGCCGGGTGACGTCGCCGCCCTCCTCGTCGATGGAGATCAGCGGGTCGGCGTACCTCCGCAGCTCCCCGGTGAGCCGGGCCAGCTCGGCGGTGCCCGGCACGTTGCCGTTGATGGCGAAGAGGGTCACGCCGCTCATGCCCCGCTCCAGGCCCTCCAGGACCCAGCGCGGCGGAGTGGCGCCGGGGAACGGCGCCAGCAGGGTGGCGTTGACGAGGCGCTCGAGGGACGGATCGCTCATCAACCCTTCACCGCCCCGGCCACCAGACCGGACACCATCCGGCGCTGTACGACGAGGAAGAACGCGATGACGGGCAGGGTGAGCAGCGTGGACGCCGCCATGATCGGGCCCCAATCGTTTCCGGATCGGCCGAAGAAGAACTGCAGCATGATGGGCAAGGTGGCTTTGTCCTGGTCCTTGAGGAACGTGAAGGCGAACAGGAACTCGTTCCAGGCGGTGATGAACGAGAAGACGCTCGTCGCGACGAGGCCGGGCGCGACGAGGGGGAGCAGCACCCGGAAGAAGATCCGCAGGGGGCCGGCGCCGTCGAGCGCCGCGGCCTCCTCCAGCTCCTTGGGCACGGCCGCGACGAAGCCGCGCAGCATCCAGGTGCCGAACGGCAGCGCGAACCCGACGTACACCGCGATCAGGCCGACCAGGCTGTTCAGCATCTCCATCCGTTTGAGATCGATGAACAGCGGGATGACCAGCGCCTCGCACGGGACCATCTGCACGACGAGCAGCAGGATCAGGAACGTCGTGCGGAAGCGGAACCGGAACCGCGCCACGGCCGTCGCCGCCAGGAGCGCGAGCAGCCCGGAGATCACCACGGTCGCGATCGCCACGACCGCGCTGTTGAGGAAGTAGTCCCAGAAGGAGACCCCGGCGACGCTGCCGTCCACGACGAACCGGAAGTGCTTGAGGGTCGGGTGCTCCGGCAGCGGGTGCGGCGTGGAGCTGAAGATCTCCCCGTTCGGCTTGAACGCCGTGGAGACCATCCAGAACACCGGGAAGGCCGACACCAGGAACACGAACACGCCGGCGGTGTTCAGCGCGACGCGGCGCCACAGCGGGGCCCTCATGCCGCACCCTCCTGACGGATGACCATCCGCGCGTACATCGCGGTGACGATCAGGACGATGAGGGTGAGGACCACGGCGATCGCCGAGCCGAGGCCGTACCTGGCGTTGAGCGAGCCGAACGCCTCGGAGTAGCCGTACAGCGACAGGTTGAACGCGTCGCGGTTGGCCAGGCCCGACATGACGAACAGCTGGGTGAACACGCGGAAGTCCCAGATCACCGAGAGCGCCAGCAGGACGCCGAAGATCGGGCGCAGCAGCGGGAAGGTGATCCGCCAGAAGCCGTGCCAGGCGTTGGAACCGTCGACGCGAGCCGCCTCGTACAGCTCGCGCGGCACCGTCCGCAGCCCGGCGAGCACCGAGACCGCGACGAACGGGAACGACATCCACACGACGCAGATCGTCAGGACGGTGTACGTCGGCAGCGGCGTGGCGAACCAGTTGTAGCTCGCCCAGCCGGATCCCACGAGCGCGTCCGGCAGGAGGTCGAGGAACCAGTTGACCAGGCCGCCGGTGGTGCCGAACAGCCAGGAGAAGATGATCGCGGCGGTGATCGGCGGGGTCGCCCACGCGATCAGCACACCGCCCGCGACGAAGGCCGACATCTTCCGGCCGAGCCGGTTGATCAGCAGGCCCACGAGCGTCCCGACGAGCAGGGTCGCGGCGACCGCGACGACCGCGAACAGGACGGTGTGGCGGAACGTCGTCCAGAAGAACCCGTCGCCGAGGATCTGCCGGTAGTTGGCGAGGCCGACGTTCTCGGCCGGCTCACCGCGGAGCTGGCGCACGCCGACCTTCTCGAAGGACATCCGGCTGATCTGGACGACGGGCCAGATCAGCAGCACGCCGATGACCACGAGCGCCGGGAGGATGAGGAGGTACGGCCCGGAGCGCGGGCGGCGACGACGCCGGGCCGGGCGGGCGGTGTCCCGCCCCGGCGTCCGCCGCACCGGCTGAGCGGTGTCGAGCATGGAGACGGTCCCTTACTGGTTGAGCAGCGAGCCGGCCTGCTCGTCGGCCTTCTTCAGCTCGTCGTCGGGGGACTTGCCCTGCATGATGGCCTTGACCGCGTTGGGCAGCACCTTCTTGGCGCCCTCGTAGTCGGCCCAGCCCTTGCTCGTGGGCGTGAACTTCACGCCGCTCGCGGCGGCCTGCGCGAACGGACCCATGATCGGGTCGTTCTTGTACGTCGCGCTCTGCAGGACGTCGGTGAACTGCGGCAGGAACTTCAGCGTCGAGGCGAAGGCCTGCGCGTTCTTCTTGCTGTCCAGGGTGGTCAGGTAGTCGAACGCGACGTCCTTGTACTTGCTGTCCTTCCAGACCGCCAGGTCGGAGCCGCCGGAGAAGACCGGCGCGAGACCGCTGTCCTTGCCCGGGATCGGGAAGACGCCCCAGTTCTTGGCGTCCTTACCGTTGATCTTCTCCAGCTGGGGGAGGGCCCAGCTGCCGTCCATGTACATGCCGACCTTGCCGAGCGCGAAGTCCTGCTGGGGGCCCTGCAGCTCGTTCTTGCCGACGTACTTGTCCGGGGCGACCTTGTCCTTGTTCACGAGGCCGGCGTAGAACTGGACGGCCTCCTTGGCCTGGGGCTGGGCGAGCGTGCCCGTCCACTTGCCGCCCTGCTTGACCGCGACGTCGCCGCCGTTGGCCCAGACGAAGCTGAGGATGCCGTTCGTCCAGTCGCTCGGCGCGGCGATGCCCGGCACGCCCTTCTTGTCCTGAATCTTCTTGGCCGCCTCGACGAGGCCGGCCCACGACGTCGGGGGCTGGATGCCCAGCGACTGGAACCAGTCCTTGTGGTACCAGACGGCCCGGACGCCGCCGTACCAGGGAGCGGCGTACGTCTTGCCGTCCGCCTGGTCGTTGGCGAGGGCGCCCTTGTTGAGGTCCTTGCCCTCGGCCCAGCCCTTCAGCTTGTCGCTGATGTCGGCGAACGCCCCCTGCTCGATCCAGGACTGCACGTCGGTGTTGCCGACCTCGGTCACGTCGGGACCGGAGCCGCCGGCGATCGCGGTCTGGAACTTCTGGGTGGCCTGCGGCCAGGGGATGTACTGCACCTCGACGTCGGTCTTCGGGTGCTTCTGCTGGAACTCGGCCTTGACCCCGTCGAGGAACTTGGTCTGCTCCGGGCTGCCGTCGCCCATCTGCCAGACGACGATCTTCGCCGGGTCCTTCCCTCCGGCCGAGTCGTCCTTCTTGCCGTTGCCGCCACAGCCCGCGACCGCGACCGTGAGGACGGCGGCTGTGGCGGCGGCCTTCGTGAACCGCATAATGGAACTCCCTTCGGTCACGCCACCGGTGCATACGCCACGGGGGTCGATCATGCGGCGGTCGTATGCGCGGGTGGTGGGGCGCTCCTGCGGGCGGTGCCGGAGGAGCTCGTGCCTTAACTTGGGGCGGGTTGCTTGTGCTGTAAACTAACAAGAAACTTTCCTAAGCAATAGGCCGTCATCAAATCGATACGGAAGGGGGCCGGGGAGATGCCGAGTCGCCCGGGGACACCGAGGCTGCTGCGCGAGCTGAACGACCGATCCGCCCTGGATCTCCTCGTGAGCTCGGGCCCGCTCACCCGGGCACAGATCGGGCAGAACACGGGTCTGTCCAAGGTCACCGCCTCCCAGCTGCTCTCCCGGCTGCAGGAACGCGGCCTCGTCGCCGTCGTCGGCGAGCAGGCCGGCGGCCGCGGGCCCAACGCCGCCCTGTACGCCGTCGTGCCCTCCAGCGCGTACGTCGCCGGCCTCGAGGTCGGTCCCAACCGCGTGACGGCCGGCATCGCCGACATCACCGGGAAGACCGTCGCCGAGGTGACCGTCGACCCGAACGGCGCGGACGACCCGGTGTCCGTCATCCACGACGCCGTCGTCAGGGCCTGCCGCTCGGCCCGCATCGCCCTCGGCAGACTGCACGCCCTCGTCGTCGGCACCCCGGGCGTCGTCGACCCGCGCACCGGGGACGTGCAGTTCATCTTCGACATGCCGCACTGGCACGCGGGCATCCTCGAAGCGCTTCGCCGTGACCTGAAGCTCGAGGTCACCATCGAGAACGACGTGAACCTCGCCGCGCTCGCCGAACGGGCCGACGGCGCCGCACGGGACGTCGGCGACTTCGCCCTGCTGTGGGCGGCCCGCGGCATCGGGCTCGCCGTCATGCTCGGCGGCCGGCTGCACCGCGGCGTCTCCGGCGGCGCGGGAGAGATCGGCTACCTCCCCGTGCCGGGCATGCCGCTGCCCGAACAGGACACCGAGTCGGTGACCTGGGGGATGAAGGCCCTCGGCGGCGGCCTGGGCGCGCTCGTCGGCGCCGACGCGATCCGCGAGCTCGCCGGCCGGTACGGCTTCGCCGCCCCGACCGCGACCGAGTGCGTACGGACGGCGGCCGAGGCCGGGGAGGACGGCGACCCGTTCATGCGCGAGCTGGCGGCGCGCCTGGCGTACGGCGTCGCCTCCGTGACGATCGTGCTGGACCCGGGTCTGGTCGTGCTGGCCGGGGACGTCGGACGCGCCGGAGGCGAACGCCTCGCCGGGCTCGTCGAGGAGGCCGTCGGCCGGATCTGCCCGACCCGGCCCCGGGTCGTCCTGACCGAGGTGGAGGGCAACCCCGTCCTGCGCGGAGCCCTGTTCGCCGCCGTCGACCGCGCCCGCGACGACGTCTTCTCCGCCTCCGCCGGCTGACCCCGGAGAGGCTCCTCGACTGATCACTCGGCGTCACCGAGCGTACGTTCTCCGCTGTCGCGTACAGATCGTTCCAGCCGCGTTGATAGGTTCTGCGGCGACTGTGTCGATCTATCGGGAGGCCTGCCGTGCCGAATGTCCAGCCGCTCACGAACGGGGATCCCCGGCGGCTGGGGGCGTACGAGGTCATCGGGCGGCTCGGCGAGGGCGGCCAGGGCATCGTCTACCTCGGCCGCGGCGCCGACGGATCGGTCGCGATCAAGGTTCTGCAGTCTCAGCTGATGGAGGACTCCGGGGCCAAGGCCCGGTTCGTCCGCGAGGTCGAGGTCACCAAGCGGGTCGCCCGGTTCTGCACCGCGCAGGTGCTGGACGTCGGCATGGCCGACGACCGCCCCTACATCGTCAGCGAGTACGTCCCCGGACCCTCGCTGCAGGCCCAGCTCCGGCAGGAGGGACCCCGCCAGGGCGCCACCCTCGACCGGCTCGCGATCAACACGGCCACCGCGCTCGCGGCCATCCACCAGGCCGGCGTCGTCCACCGCGATTTCAAGCCCGGCAACGTCCTCATGGGCCCGGACGGTCCCGTGGTGATCGACTTCGGCATCGCCCGCGCGCTCGACGCGACCGGCACGGCCGCCGCCAGCCAGGTCGTCGGCACACCCGCCTTCATGGCGCCCGAGCAGCTGGCCGACGGGCGCGTCGGCCCGGCGACCGACATCTTCGCCTGGGGCGTCACGATGGTGTGCGCCGCCACGGGCACCCCGCCGTTCGGCAACAAGTCCATCCCGACGGTCATCCACCGCATCCTTCACGAGGAGCCCGACCTCGGCGCCCTCGACGGACGGCTGCGGAGCATCGTCGCCGCCTGCCTCGCCAAGGACCCGGCGCGGCGACCGACCGCCCGGCAGCTCATGGACGCCTTGATGGGCCAGCAGGGCGCCACCGGGCTCCTCGACCTCTCCGGCGCGCCCGGAGCACCCATGCCCGGCGTGGGCGCAGTCCCGCCGGCCGGTGCGACGGGCGGCGCGACCGAGGTGCTGCCGCCGGGCGGCAGACCTGGAGGTGCCACCGAAGTGCTCCCGCCCGCCGGTCCGCAGGGCGCCGGGACCAGGGTGCTGCCCCCGGCCGGCCCGCAGGGCGCCGGCACGATGCGGATGCCCCCCGCCGGCCCGCCCACGGCCTCCACCCGGCGGATGCCCCCGCAGGGACCGGGATCCGCCGGCGGCCATCACCCGTCCGGCGGCACCTACGACATCCCGCCCGTGACCCCGCCTCCGCCCGCGCCCGCGTACGGCCACGAGCCGATGCCGAGGAGACGCGGCGGAGGAGGCCTCATCGCTGCGGTCATCGCCGGCGTCATCCTGTTGGCCGGCGGCGGCGTCGTGTACGCGGCGACGCACTTCGGCGGGGACGGCCAGAACACCGCCGAGCCCAGCCCCAGCACCAAGAAGCACAAGGCCAAGCGGTCGCACACGCCCACCCACCGGCCGACGCGGAAGAAGACGCCGTCGCACACGCCGACCCCGAAGAAGACGGTGCGGGCCAACCCGTACACGCCCGAGCGCCTGTGCGGCCCCGGCTTCCACACGATCGAGAGTCACGGGCTCGGCGGGGCGACCGTCCACCTGCTCTACAACGACGCCAGCGGCGCGAACTGCGTCGTCACCATGGTCCCCAAGTCGAACGGCGACAAGACCCGGATGACCGCGACGCTGGCGGTCAAGGACGGCGGGCAGGGCTCCCGGTCGGCGGCCAACCCGTTCTTCGCCGGCCCGGTCCGCCTGCCCGCCAAGGGCAAGTGCGTCCGCTGGGGCGGCTCCTCACCGACGGGCGCCTGGACCAGCGGCTGGACCCACTGCCACTGACCGCCTCGGGGCCTGCTGACGGGCCGGATGTGGTCACAGCGTCGGACCGCCGGCCTTCCGCGTGCTCGTCCACTCCCGCGCTCGGCGATTCGATGCTCCGGCGTGGCCGAAGAGGGAAGGCGAACCGTCAGCGGCCGGTGCGCCGATGGTCAGCGGCCGCGGACAGAGTGCTGTTCATCGAGACAGACACCTGACGGAGGTTCGATCATGAACGGCACCAGCGTCACCGGAATCCGCGGCGAGTTCCCCATCGACGGCCGCCGTCTGTCCTACCTGGACTTCGGTGGAACCGGCCGGCCGCTGCTCGCCCTGCACGGCCACCTGTACGAGGGCCGGACCTGGGCACCGCTGGCCGAGGCACTGGCGCCGCGGTGGCGGGTCATCGCGCCCGACCAGCGCGGGCACGGCGACTCCGACCGGGCCGCCTCCTACACCCGCGACGACTACGTCGCCGACGCGATCGCCCTCCTGGACCACCTCGGGATCGAGCAGGCCGTGACGCTCGGCCACTCCGGCGGCGGCATCACCGCCTACCAGGTCGCCGCCCGGCACCCCGAGCGCGTGACGGCGATCGTCGACGTCGAGGGCCCGGTCTGCGATCTCGACGACGGCCCGAGCGCACTGTCGTTCGTCCTGTCGATGCCCTACACGGCGCCCGACCGGCCGGCGCTCCTGGCCGCCATCGGCCCGCTGGCCCCGATGCTCGGCGACAAGCTGCGCCCCACCGCCGACGGCGGCTGGCGGCTGCCGTTCCACCCGCAGGACACCATCGCCTCAGAGCAGGGAACGCACGGCGACCACTGGGCCGACTGGACGTCCACCGACTGCCCCGCCCTGTTCGTGCTGGCCCGCAACAGCCAGGTCATCACCCCCGAGGAAGGCCGGGAGATCGTCACCCGCCGCGCCAACACCCGGCTCGCCGAACTCGACGGTGACCACTTCGCCCACACCACCGACCCGGACGGCTTCGGCGCCGCCGTCAAGGACTTCCTGGGCACCCTCGGCTGACCGCTGCGGGGGATCGGCAGGGCCTGACCCGGCCGATCCCGCTCACGCCCCAGCCCGCCCGCCGGTGGTGCCGGGACGGCGGTGTGGCCGGGCGAGGGCCGGAAATAACTCGTCCCTGCTCGCCTCACCCGGTACGGTCGCGAGCGTGTTCTCGCTGCGGGAGTCCATGAGATCCGCGCTTGGCCACCCCGGCAGTTCCCACGCTGAGAGTAGGTTTCGTCAATGGCATGTCGTATCAGTGAACTCGTGCTCAAATGCCGCGATCCCGAGGTGCTGGCGCGGTTCTGGTGCGAGGTCCTGGACTTCATCGTGCTCGATGGCGAGGAGGACTGGATCGAGATAGGGCCCCGCGAAGGGTTCGGCGGTCCGCAGCCGACGATCATCCTCAGCCGCAGCGACGACGATCGGGGGAACGGAAGACCCCGGCTGCACATCGACGTCAACGCCACCGACCGCGATCAGGACGCCGAGCTCGAACGTCTTCTGGAGCTCGGGGCGCGCCCGGCGGATGTCGGCCAGACCGGGGGAGAGCAGTGGCACGTCCTCGCTGATCCGGAAGGTAACGAGTTCTGCCTGCTCAAGGCCCGCCTCGCCCCACTCTGACGGTTGGCGTAGCGGAAGGCGTCCGGGTGCATGAGGGAGAGCCGGCGACTTCCCTCGGAAACACCGCCGCATCGACGCGGTCGGCCTTTCTCCCGCGGATTCGACGGCTCTGGCCGATGCGTCGAGCCGAGTGATGCCTGAGCGATATCGTCCCGCCATGCCAAGTTCCGCAGAACGGATCATCGCAGGGCGTTACCGGCTGCTGGACTCGCTCGGCCGCGGCGGAATGGGGATCGTCTGGCGCGCCCGGGACGAGTACCTCGAGCGCGACGTCGCGATGAAGGAGATTCTGCTCCCCAGCGGTCTGGACGATGCGACCCGTGCGGGCATGCTCGAGCGATTCGTTCGTGAGGCCAAGGCCGCCGCGCACCTCGATCACCCGGCGATCATCAACGTGTACGACGTGGTCACCGAGGACGACCTGCCGTGGATCGTCATGCGGCTCGTACGTGGCAGGTCCCTCGACCAGTTGGTCCGCGACGACGGCCCGCTTCCCCCGGACCGTGTCGCGGCGATCGGCCTGCAGATGCTCGACGCGCTGGGCACCGCCCACGCTGCGGGAATCCTGCACCGGGACGTCACACCGAGGAACGTGCTGATCGGTGATGGCGATCGCATCGTCCTGACCGACTTCGGCATCGCGGCGATGGCGGGTGCGACCGCGCTGACCCAGACCGGGACGCTGATCGGATCGCCGGGATACATCGCCCCGGAACGCCTCCGTGGGCGCCCGGCCGGTCCCGAGTCGGACCTGTGGTCGCTCGGCGCCGTGCTCTACTTCGCCGCCGAGGGCAAGCCTGCCTACAGCGCCGATGAGGCCCCCGCCCTGATCGGCATGGTCCTCACAGAGGAACCCGAGCCGCCGGTCCAGGCCGGCCCTCTCGCGCCGGTCCTGGAGGGCCTCCTGATCAAGGATCCGGCCGAACGGCTGAGCGCCGAGGTCACACGACGGCGACTGCGGGCGGTGACCGAGGCGAGCGAGGTCACAGGCCGGGCGCTGGGGGAGCTCACCACGGTGAACCCCGCGTCCCGGCGACACCCCGAAACGTACGACGTGCCGGAGAAACCTTACGGCCCCGTGCCGGTACAGGCCGCGTACTCCGGCGGTCGTCCTCCCGAGGGTCCCTACGGGGCGGGTTTCGCACCGACCATCGCGGAACCCCCCATCCCCTCTCCGCCCGGGTACGTTCCGGGCACGCGCCCGGTCAGGTCGAACGCTTCGGTGAAGCCGGCGACGATCGCCTTGATCTGCGCACTCGTGGTCTTCGTGGGTGCGGCCGCCGTCGTGGTGAATGTGGCCTGGAACCCGTTCCGCATCATCGGCGAGGGGAGGTTCTCCGCGTTCCCGGCCTGCGGCGGGATCACCTCGGCCGCCCTCGACAAGGCGATCCCGCAGCCACGTCACGCGGTCGTCGACCACTGCGAATGGTGGAGCCTGGCCAATGGGAACCTCGACCTCCAGGTCCTGTCGACCACCCGGTACACCCGGTCCTGGTGGCACTCGGCGGAAGACCGCGCGCACTCCAGGATGAACGAGCTCCGCGCCGCCGACCCGTTGAGGAGCGAACTGGTCGTCGGCGATGAGAAGGCCGTCACCGAGGAATCCGGCGAGGACATGCACGGCAGCGGCTCGGCCGTCATCTGGTTCCGGGTGAGCAACGTCGTGGTGAAGATGATGGTCACCGACCCGAGCGGTTCGGCGGCCGCATACTTCAGGGTGATCGGTGCCGCGCGCGAGATCGTCCGCTCCCTCCCGAACCACCGCTGACCAGCGACCCGGCGCCGAGAGGCACAAGGCCGAGCGGTCACGGGCGGACGGTCAGGCGCGGAGGCGGAGGCCGCGGGGGGTGGGCTGGAAGCCGGCGGCCTCCAGGGCGGCGGCGAGGGGGGAGTCGACGATCGACTCGCCGTCGGCGCGTTCGACGGTCAGTTTGCCGAGCGCGCCCTCGCGTACGGCCAGGGGGAGCGCGTCGACGGTGGGCCATCTCAGCAGGGCATGGTGGTGCACCGGCCGGAGTACGCGGCCGGCGTTGTGCTGCGGCTGCTGCGCACCGGCGAGGACACCTTCGACATCCCTCACGACCCTGAGCAGCCGGACATAACTCCCGTTGGAGACGGCATGGAAGCCGAGGCTGCTCGAGAAGGGCGGCTGGGGGTTGACCGTCCGGTTCCGGGGTGGCCTTCGCCCGCCGCTGCGGCCGGGTTGCCGTCGGTGTTGCCGGGTCGATGCCCGGTTCGCCGGGCCCGGAACGTCACTACCGGCGACTAGGAGGCCGATTCGTCCGGCCGGCGCCCGGCGTGCGGCCGGACCAGATCACCGTCAGGGCCCGGGCTGGACACCACCGCAAGCGTCGTGTACCGGGGCATATCGACCCGGCCGGGGCGGGCATCGCGTTCAGCGGTGTCACGTGAGACGGGAAAAATCCCGTCTCACGAAACGGCCCCGAAAACCAGCACCCCATGCGGGACGGGCCGGGGCATGACGCCAACCTTTTGCAACAGGCTCCTTGGAGTCGCGAACGCCGATGTCGTCATCCGTGGCCTTGGCCACCTCCACGCAATCGCCGTTCGGCTCACTGTGCCGCGACTTGCGCCAGCCTGCATAGTTCTTGGTCATGCGCCTGATTCTGTCTCGTTGGTCAGCCCGTTGGCCACCCGGTCGAGGAAGGCGAGGCTCTCCGTGGAGGACAGCGCTATCTCCCTGAGCCGGTTGTACATCCCGGTATACCGTGCCACTTCGTGGTGCTGGGTGAGGATGAGGTCGGTGGTGACGGTGTCGACCACCGCCGTTGCCGGGTCGGTCGCTTCGGAGAACGTGTAGAGGGAGAACGACGCCTTCGGGAGGAAGCCGCCCGTGATGAGGACATCCGACGGCAGCACCCGCATGGTGATGCGCGGCTCGGCTGAGACGACCTTGATCAGGTGCCGGAGCTGCGCGGCCTTCACTGTGGCCGGTACGGCGAGTCGGCGGATCATGGTCTCGTCGAGTACGGCCTCGTAGGTGGGGCCATCCGGGCTGAGAAGGTGCTGCTGTCGGCGGGTTCGAGCCTCGATCATGCGGGTCGGCGAGTAGTCGAGCGGTCCCTGATGCTCGTCCAGTTCGACCATCGCGTCGATGAACTCGGGGATCTGTAGGACGGCGGGGAAGGCCGTCTGGTTGTAGCTACGGATGGACTCGGCCCCGGATTCGAGGTCGGCATAGAGGCGTTGGCGAGGACCCATGACGTTGCCGTACCTGTCCCACCATCCTTTGATGGATGCGTCACGGGCGAGCCGGAGGGTCTTGTCGTACTGCTTACCAGTGATCTCCAGGGCTTCGAGTATCGTCATGATCTCGCCGACGTCCGGGCGGATCTGGGCGTTCTCCAGCTTCGAGATCTTGGTTCGGGACTGGTAGACGAGCCGGGCCAGCTCGTCGGTGGTGAGGCCGTGGGCCTCGCGGAGCTTGCGCAGCTCGGCGGCGAGGCGGCGGCGTCGAATATAGGGGCTGGTCATCGGCGACCTCCCGGGAAGCTTCGCGATGCGTCGGCGTGGTGACCACGAAGGATTACCTTCCGTTGACTTTCATAACGCTATGCGGTCGCCATTCAAGGCGTGTGGCGCATGGCCTGATCCGGACGCGCGCCGGCGAGAACGAATTTGACGGAGCCGAAAGTCCGGCTCCCGAACGTTCGGCAGCCGGGAAGCACCAATCACCCTTTGGAGCCTTTTCACCCGCGCACTTCGCCCCTTGGCGGCGTCACCCCGTGTGAGCATGTGGCCACCGTGCAGGTGTCCCATCCGCTTCCCGACTTCAGCTCATGGAGTGCGCATGCTCTCGACGCTTCACGCTCACACCGCGTCTGCGGCGCTCTGCTGGCGACGGACGTTCGCCGGCGACGCCACGCAGGCCCGTACCGTCCGCCGGTTCGTCTCCTGCCTGCTGGCCGATCATCCCTGCCTCGACGACGTCGTCCTCACCGTGGACGAGATGGTGGTGAATGCGCTCCGGCACACCAAATCCGGTCAGGACGGCGGGTCGTTCACCGTGGAGGTCCGGTTCGTGAGGGATCTCGTGGCCGTCTCGGTCACCGACCAGGGTGGCCCCGGCGAGCCCGTGGCCCGCGACGCCGCCGTGACCGACGAGTCGGGCCGGGGCCTGCGGACGATCTCTCTCACCGCCGAGTCATGGGGCTGGCACGGCAACGACCGGGGCCGTACGGTCACCGCGGTGTTCGAGGCCGGGGTCATGGCGTGAACCAGGAGCATGCGGCCCTCCACGAATGGGTCAGCCGGAGGGTCCACTCGGCCGTCATCGCCGCCATGCGCGCCGATACGCAGGCCGCCGCCGCGTTCGTCGAGGACCTGTCGGGCCTCGACCCGCACACGCGCGACTTCCTTCGCAGATCAAGGCCGGGCGTCTCAAGGCCGGTGACACCTGACCTGGCACCGGTCTCGCAAGAACAAGACCCACCATGCCACGGTCACCGAACGCGGCTGCATCCGCCTCGCCGACGGCAGGGTCTTCAGCGACCCATCACCGGCGGCCGTCGCTCTGGCCGATCATCAGACCAACGGCTGGAATGCCTGGGAGGCCGACGGCGTCAAGCTGAACGACCTGAAGTTGCGATGAGGGGAGCCGTCACCGTCCCGCTCCGCTCGGGCAAGGTGAAGCCGCAGTCGCTGAACGATGACCAGCCGGAGATGTGGTGCGCGGGCGGGTTCGCAAGCACGGCGCCGATCTGTTCCCGGCGATCGGGCCCAGGCTGAGTCGATGTACCTGCAGGCAGCTCACGCGCTCGGCGAGGAGTTCGCGCCAGGGTCTCGGTCTGCGGTGTCGGGCTTCCCGGCAAGGATCCGGTCGGCTCGGGCGTGCACGCGCCAACGGTCTGGGGGTCTCTGCCGAATCGTCGGCTGAAATTCATCAGCGATCAGCCACACCAGCCAGTCAGCCAAATATGGCTTCCACAGTCGTCGGCGGAAGCTTACGCTCGGAGAAGTAGGAGGGGAGTATCCCTTCGCGGCGGTGTCGTCAGCGCGGCCGGTCTCCACAGACGGCCCGGTGCCGCCGGTCTTCGGTCGTCCACGAGGGCGGGAGAGACCTCCGGTGCTGGTCGCTACCGCCCGGAGGATCGACGATGGCCCACTCGTTGAGCGAGTTTCAGGAAGTGGCGATGCTCCCTGGCATCGGTGCCGGTCTTACCTTCCTGATCGTTCTTCTGCTCGTGGTCGTAGTGGTATTCCCGGCCGTATGGTCGAAGGACGCTGAACGCCGTTCTGCGGCACTTACGGTACTGCGTCTTCTGCTGCATCACTGGGCCCAGCGTAGATCTTCGAGAAAAGGTCGCCGGGCGCGCCTCCGAACGTCGAAAGATTGATCATAAGCGGCCCGACATCCCGAGCCGCCTGACCACCAGGCCAACCAGCGACTCGACATTCCCAGCGGCCGGCGCCGCGCGGTTTCCGGGCCGGGGTTCAGGCACGGAGGCGGAGGCCGCGGGGGGTGGGGTGGAAGCCGGCGGCCTCCAGGGCGGCGGCGAGGGGGGAGTCGACGATCGACTCGCCGTCGGCGCGTTCGACGGTCAGCTTGCCGAGCGCGCCCTCGCGTACGGCCAGGGCGAGCGCGTCGACGGCGGGTTGCGGGTCCTCCTCGCCCCAGGACAGCAGGGTCTTGCCGCCGCGTTCGACGTACAGCGTGAGCCGCCCGTCGACCAGCACGACGAGCGCTCCCGCCTTGCGGCCGGGCTTGTGGCCGCTCGCGACCTCGCCGGACCGCTCCGGCCAGGGGAGCGCCGCGCCGTACGGGTTGGCGGGGTCGGTCGCCGCCAGCACCACCGCGCGCGGCGCGTCGGCGTCGGGCCGCGTGGCCCGCAGCCGGTCCACGGCGCCGGGCAGTGCGAACTGCGCCGCGCCGAGCCCCTCGACGAAGTAGCCGCGCCGGGCCCGGCCGGACTCCTCGAACGCCTTCAGCACCGGGTACACCGCCGCGAAGCCGCCCGGTGTCCGCTCGGCCATGACGGCGCCTCGGATCACGACGCCGTACCGGTCGAGCAGCGTCTCGGCCAGCGCGTGCCCGCGCCGCGTCGTGTCGGTCTCCGGCTCGGGCAGCAGCCACCAGCGGCCCGCGGCGGTCGGCGGCCCGGTGCGCGACGGCAGGGCCGGTCGGCGCCGGGTACGGGACCGGTGCGTCGTACGGGTCGAGCCGAGGCGGGCGCGCAGAGGCGCGAGGGTGTCGTTCGTCAGCCGGCCGGCCCACACCAGGTCCCACAGCGCGGTGACGAGCTCGGTGTCGTTCAGCGACCCGACGCGGTCGGACAGCGTGCGGAAGAACACCGCCCCGCCGTCGGACAGCGACTCCAGCACGCGCTCGTGCAGCGGCGTCAGAGTGATCTCGGCGGCCTCGGGCATCAGCAGCCGCGCCGTGTCGGCGAGGTACAGGGACACCCAGCCGTCACCGCCCGGCAGCCCGCCCTGCCCCACCCACACGACCTCGCCGGAGGCGGTCAGCTCGTCGAGCATCGCGGGGGAGTAGCCGGGCACGCGCGCGGGCAGGACCAGGGACTCCAGGGCGGAGGCGGGCACCGCCGCGCCCTGCAGCTGCTCGATCGCGTGGACGAGCGCGTCGATGCCGCGTAGCGAGCCGCGGGACGCGATGCCGTGCCAGGCGGGCAGGAACCGGGCGAGCGCCTCCGGCGGCGACGGCTCCACCTCGGCCCGCAGCCGGGCGAGGGACCGGCGGCGCAGCATCCGCAGCACGCCCGTGTCGCACCACTCCGTGCCGCGCTCGCCGGGCGTGAAGTCGCCCTCGGCGACCCGGCCCGTCGCGGCCAGCCGGCGCAGCCCGTCGGTGACCACCGCGACGCCCAGCCCGAACCGCGCCGCCACGTCGGCCGCGTGGAACGGCCCGTGCGTACGGGCGTGCCGGCTCAGCAGGTCGGCGAGGGGATCGGCGACCGGCTCCAGGAACGCCTCCGGAATGCCCACGGGCAGCGGGACGCCCAGCGCGTCGCGCAGCCGGGCGGCGTCCTCGATCGCGGCCCAGCGCTCCACGCCGCCGACCCGCACCCGGATCGCCCGGCGGGCCTCCTCCAGCTCGGCGGGCCAGCGCGGGTCGACGCCGCGTTCGGTCAGCTCCTCGGTGCTGAGCGGGCCGAGCTCCCGCAGCAGGTCGGCGGTGCCCTCCCGATCGCGGGGGCGGCGCTCGGGCGTCAGCCGCCGCAGCTCGCGATCGGCCTCCGCGACCACCTCCGGGTCGAGCAGCTCCCGCAGGTCCGCCTGACCCAGCAGCTCCGCCAGCAGCGTCGAGTCCAGCGCCAGGGCCTGCGCGCGGCGCTCCGCGAGAGGGGCGTCGCCCTCGTACATGAACGCCCCGATGTAGGCGAACAGCAGCGACCGGGCGTACGGCGACGGGACCTGCGTCTCGACCTCGACGAGCCGCGCCTTGCGGCTCGCCAGCTCGCGCATCAACGCGACGAGGCCCGGCACGTCGAAGACGTCCTGCAGGCACTCGCGCACCGTCTCCAGCACGATCGGGAACGAGGGATAACGGCTCGCGACCGACAGGAGCTGCGCGGCGCGCTGCCGCTGCTGCCACAGCGGCATGCGGCGGCCCGGATTGCGGCGCGGCAGCAGCAGCGCCCGCGCCGCGCACTCACGGAACCGTGATGCGAACAGCGCGGAGTTGCCCAGCTCGTCGGTGACGATCCGCTCGATCTCCTCGGGGTCGAACACCGCCAGGTCGCCCGCCGGCGGGGCCGCGCCGGTCTCGTCGAACCCGGCACCCGTGTCGGGCACCCGCAGCACGATGCCGTCGTCGGAGTGCGCGGCCTGCGCCTCCACGCCGTACCGCTCTCGCAGCCGCGCGGCCATGGCGAGGGCCCACGGCGCGTGCACCCGCGCCCCGAACGGCGAGTGCACCACCACTCGCCAGTCGCCGAGCTCGTCGCGGAACCGCTCGACCACCAGCGTCCGGTCGTCGGGGACGTATCCGGTGGCCTCCCGCTGCTCGGCGAGGTAGGCCAGGAGGTTCCCGGCCGCCCAGTCGTCCAGGCCGGTCGCGCGCAGCCGCTCCCGCGCCGGGTCCGGCTCCAGCGCCGCCAGCTCGCGGCTGAACGCGCCCAGCGCACGGCCCAGCTCCGCCGGCCGACCCGGCGCGTCGCCGTGCCAGAACGGCAGCTTTCCCGGATGGCCCGGGGCGGGGGAGACCAGGACCCGGTCGGGCGTGATGTCCTCGATCCGCCACGAGCTCGCACCCAGCACGAACACGTCGCCGACCCGCGACTCGTACACCATCTCCTCGTCGAGCTCGCCGACCCGCGAGGACTTCTCGCCGACCAGGAACACGCCGAACAGCCCGCGGTCGGGAATCGTGCCGCCGCTGGTCACCGCCAGCCGCTGCCCGCCCGGCCGGCCGCGCAGCACGCCGGCGACGCGGTCCCACACCAGCCGGGGGCGCAGCTCGCCGAACTCGTCGCTGGGGTAGCGGCCCGCGAGCATGTCCAGGGTCGCCTCCAGCACCGACCGCGGCAGTGTCGCGAACGGCGCCGCCCGGCGTACGAGCGTCTCCAACTCGTCCACCGGCCACTCGTCCATCGCGGTCATCGCCACGATCTGCTGGGCGAGGACGTCGAGGGGGTTGCGGGGATACCGCAGCTCCTCGATCGCGCCGTCGCGCATCCGCTCGGCCACGACCGCCGTCTGCACGAGGTCACCGCGGTACTTCGGGAAGATCACGCCCTTGGAGACGGCCCCGACCTGGTGCCCGGCCCGGCCGATCCGCTGCAGGCCGGCCGCCACGGACGGCGGCGACTCCACCTGCACGACCAGGTCCACCGCGCCCATGTCGATGCCCAGCTCCAGGCTGGAGGTCGCCACGACCGCCGGCAGCCGGCCGGCCTTCAGCGACTCCTCGATGCCGGCCCGCTCCTCCTTGGAGACCGAGCCGTGGTGCGCGCGCACGACGTCGGCGGGCGCGCCGCGCGCCGCCCCCGCCTGCGCCATCATCTCCGCCGGTGAGGAGTCCTGCGGCAGCGCCTCACCGTTCTGTCTCTCCCAGGCGAGCTCGTTCAGCCGTCCGCTCAGCCGCTCGGCCAGGCGCCGGGAGTTGGCGAACACGATCGTCGACCGGTGCTCCTCGATCAGGTTGAGCACGGCGTCCTCGACGTGCGGCCAGAGGTTGCGCCCCCGCAGCGGTGAGTCGTCCTCGGCGCCGGGGTCGGGGGGAAGCTCGGTCATGTCCTCCACCGGCACCGAGATCCGCAGGTCGACCTCCTTCTCGTGCGGCGGCTGCACCACCGTCGCGGGCCGCACCCCGCCGAGGAACGTCGCCACCTCCGTCACCGGGCGCACCGTCGCCGACAGGCCGATCCGCTGCGCGGGCCGCTCCAGCAGCGCGTCCAGCCGTTCGAGGGACAGCGCCAGGTGGGCGCCGCGCTTGGTGCCCGCGACGGCGTGCACCTCGTCGACGATCACCGTCTCCACGCCGCGCAGGGCCTCGCGGGCCTGCGAGGTCAGGATCAGGAACAGCGACTCCGGCGTCGTGATCAGGATGTCGGACGGCTTCGTCGCGAACCGGCGGCGCTCGTCGGCCGGGGTGTCCCCGGAGCGCAGCGAGACGCCGATGTCCGGCTCGTCCAGGCCCAGCCGCCGCGCGGTCTGCCGCAGGCCGGTCAGCGGAGCGCGCAGGTTGCGCTCGATGTCCACTGCGAGGGCCTTCAGCGGCGAGACGTACACCACCCGGCAGCGCCGCTTCGGATCCTCCGGCGGCGGGGCCGAGGCCAGCCGGTCCAGCGACCACAGGAACGCGGCCAGGGTCTTGCCCGACCCGGTCGGCGCCACGACGAGGGTGTTGTCACCCCGGGCGATCGACTCCCAGGCGCCCGTCTGGGCCGCCGTGGGCGCGGCGAAGGCCCCGGTGAACCAGGCCCGGGTGGGGGCCGAGAAACGGTCGACGGGGTTCATGCTGCCAGTGTGCACGGCCCCACCGACCGAATCGGCCGCGGCGGGACCGGAACGGTAGCGTGGGAGCCGTGCGACTCACGGTGTTCTGGGATCGGATGAACCAGCAGTTCGGCGCGGGCTACGCCGAGAGCGTGGCCAAGGACTACGTCCTGTCCGAGCTCGGCGGTCGCACCATCGAGCAGGCGCTGGCCGACGGCGAGGACGCCAAGAGCGTCTGGCGGGCCGTCTGCGCCACGTTCGACGTCCCGCAACGGCTGCGGTGAGCGTCGACCGGCTGCTCGCCGAGGCGCGTGCGCGGCTCGTCCGGCTCAAGCCGCTGGAGGCTGCGGAGGCGGTGCGCGAGGGCGCCCGTCTCGTCGACACGCGTCCGGAGTACCAGAGGCGGGCCGACGGCGACATTCCCGGCGCGATCGTCATCGAGCGCAACCATCTGGAGTGGCGGCTCGATCCGCACGGCGGCTTCCGCATCCCGGAGGCCACCGACCATCACGTGCGATGGATCGTGATCTGTGACGAGGGCTACTCCTCCTCGCTGGCCGCCGCGTCGCTGCGCGCGCTCGGGCTGGTCAACGCCACGGACGTCATCGGCGGGTTCCAGGAATGGCGGGCGGCCGGGCTGCCGGTGAGCCGCGGCGCGGCGCCCGTACGCCCCCGGCTCGCCCCGTACGACGGCCGGTAGCCGTTCCCCGGCCGGCGGCCGTCAGACCGGTGCGCTACGGGCGGTCCGCCTCAGCCCGTACCTGGCGGCGAGTGCCTGTGTCAGCATAGGCGCGCCGGAGGCCGAGGTCATCCTGCATGACCTGCAGGACTTGGCCACCGCGTACCCGGCGTGGCCCTGCGGCGACATCGGCGTCACGCCAGGATCCCCACCGGCATCAGATGGCCTCAGCGCCGGATTTTCGATCGTTGGTCCTGGTGCTCCGCCGCCAGGAGCCGGCCGACTGGCCCTCCCGTCTCGCGAAGGTACGGCTCAGCGCTTGGCCCGTGCGGTACCCGACCTGGGCGGCGATCTCCTGCAGACTCATCTCGGTGTCGCGCAGCAGCGCCTTGGCGCGGAACAATCGCCAGGTCGTGAGGTAGCCCAGCGGTGTGTCGCCGGTCCTGTCCCGGAACAACGCGGCGAACGCCGAGCGAGACATCCCCGCAACGTGGGCGAGCTCGCCGATCGTCCACGGATGCGCCAGATCGGCGTGCATGGCGTTGATCGCCGGAGCCAGCAGCGGATCCCGCAGCGCTGCGAGCCACCCCACCGAGCCCGCCGATCCGGTCGAAAAGGCACGCAGCGCTTGCACGAACAGGATGTCGGACAGTCGCGCGCTGATGAAGCCGGAGCCCACGGCGCCCTCGGCCGTCTCCTGCGCGATGAGATCGAACGTGGCACGCAGCCGGCGGCCCGACCGCTCGTCGACGTCGATTCGGAACAGCGGAGGGAGCAGCGAGAACAGCGCGTCGGCGGCCACCGCGTCGAAGGTGAAGCGGCTGGAGAGGATCTCGGCCGTCTCGTCGTCATCGACGCCTTCCGCCGCACTCTCGAAGTCCTCGCAGTCGATGAGCGCGCGGCCGGGACGGTCCTGGAGCTCGAAGGTCACCCCGGCGCGGACGAGGAAGCAGTCGTTCGTGCGGAGCAGCAGTGGTTCGGCCAAGCCTGCGCCGGTGAGCCAGCACGACCCTCGCGCGACGAGCAGGAGGCGGGCGACGTGACGTGACGGGAAGGCGATCCCCCACGGAACGCGGGGGATCATCCGCTTGAACTGCGACTCCTCGATGTTCATCGTCAGCAACAGGTCATCGACGGCACGCACGACGGGCCTCCTGGACGATCGGATACAAAAATCGGACTCTACGCTACTGCGCGTCCAGGTATACACCCATGAGAATCAGGTCATGGTTCTCAGATCAACAGAAACTAACCGGTATGCGGTAGATGGACGAACGACGCCCTGGACGGCCGTACAGCTGCGGGATCTGCGCCTGGCCAACCGCGTGTGGCTCTCGCCGATGTGCCAGTACTCGGCCGACGAACACGGCGCTCCCACCGATTGGCACCTGGCCCATTACGGGGCCCGAGCTGCCGGCGGAGTCGGGATGGTGATGGTCGAGTGCACCGCTGTCGCGCCGGACATGCGTACCACCGTCGGCGACCTGGGCCTGTGGAGTGAGCGCCAGGTCGCCGCTCACCGACGGCTGGCCGATGTCATCCGCTCCGTCGGTTCCGTGCCGGCGGTCCAGCTGGGCATCGCGGGACGGAAAAGCTCGCACGGAGTCCCGTGGGACAACACAGGAACACGACACCCCTTGTCGCCCGCCGACGGTGGGTGGCAGCCGCTCGCACCCTCACCGCTGCCCTTCTCAGGGCTCGCAAAGCCCCGGCCGATGACCCCAGAGGACATCTGCCGAGTTCTCGGAGACATCGAACATGCCGCCCGCAACGCCCACCGAGCCGGCTACGAGGCCCTCGGGCTGCAAGGGTCGAACGGCTACCTGTTCCATCAGTTCTTCTCTCCGCTGGCCAATGAGCGCACCGACGCATGGGGCGGCGACCTTGAGGGACGGATGCGGTTCCCGCTCGCCGTGGTGTCCGCCATGCGCGCCGGGTGGCCGGAGGAGAAGCCGCTCATCATCCGGACTCCGGTCACCGATCTGCTCAGCGGAGGTGTGACGGTGGACGACGCGGAGGTCCTCGTGGGCCGCATGGCCGAGCTCGGCGTGGACCTGGTCGACATCAACGCCGGCGCCCTCGTCCCCGAAGCGCCCCGCCCCTCACAGCCACTCGAGAACACTCGGTTCGCTCAACGCCTCCGCAGAGCCGGCGTGCTTACTGCCACCTCCGGCTTGGTCACTCAGGCACGTCAACTCCATGAGGCCATCCCGGACTCGGTAGATGCTCTGCTGGTCGGCCGGGCGATGCTTCGCGACCCCTACTGGGCACTCCGCGCTCGCGGTGGTCGGCCGACCGACACGTGGCCCAGGCAGTACCACCGGGCGTTCTGACCTATCCGACAAGGGTCATGGTGCAGGCGGCGTTGGCTTCGAACAGGCCGCCACGGTACGAGCGTGTCCGGATTCACCACAGACCCGCGGCGAGCGCGTACTGGTGACGCATCCGAACGGCAGTCGGCGTCATCTCCTCGCCGCGCGGCCCGCTAGATGACGGCGACGGCGGTGATCAGGCCGATCGTCACCTGCGTCGCGCCGAGGAGCACGGCGGACGGTTCGAGGGCCTCGGCTCGCATGAGCGCCGCCACGTCGACGCGGAACAGCGCCCGGACGATCAAGGCTCCGACCTGCTGGGCCACGATGCCGACGAGGCCCCACACGAGCGTCGCGATCAGACCCTCGCTGAGCCGGCCGCCGGAGGCGTAGATCGAGGAGGCGACGACCAGCCCGACCCCGACGACGCCGCAGACGGCCAGCAGCGCGGCGTTCGTGTTCCGTCCGTGGCGGATGATCGAGGTGAGCCGTCCGGGCGTCGTCACGTCGACCGCGAAGAAGCCGATGAGCAGCAGCACCAGGCCGACGGCCGTGTACGCGGCGATCGCGCCCGCGCCCTTGCCCAGCGCCGTGCCGAAGCCGTCTGAGAACGCCAGGTACATCTGTCTTGTCTCCTTAGCTGTGCGGGAGTCGCGGCTGTGCGGGACCGGCTCCGCCGTCCTCGGGCTCGGCCGGGATGCGGTGCGGGACGAACGACGACGTGTCGTCGGTGATCAGCCCGGACGTCTCGCGGATGCCCAGACCGGCCGCCTCGTCGCCGACGACCCAGGCCCCGAGCACCGGGTGCTCGCCCTCGAAGTCCGGCAGCGGGCAGAACTCCTGGAAGACGTAGCCCTCGGCGCCGTACTCGCCCGGCGTGTCCGCGTGGACGCCGTCCGGCGTGACGATCCGCATGCTCGCGCCCTCCCGCCCCAGCAGCGGCTTCTGGACGTACGAGGTGAGGGAGCCGGGCGTGCCGAGGTAGGCGGGCAGCAGGTTCGGATGGCCGGGGTAGAGCTCCCACAGCAGCACGAGCAGCGCCTTGTTGGACAGGAGCATCTTCCAGATCGGCTCGACCCAGGCGGCCCGCGGCACCTGCCGCCCGAAGGGCTCGCCGACGATCCACTCCCAGGGGTAGAGCTTGCAGAACGCCGCGATGTCGCGGTTCTCCAGGTCGACGAACCGGCTGCGGTCGTGGTGCCAGCCGATGTCCTCCATGGCGATCGCGATCCCCGGGACGCCCGCCTGTTCGGCGGTCTCCTGCAGGTACGCGATCGTCATGACCTCCTCGCCGGTCTCGTCCTCGTTCGTCCAGGCGAAGTGGACGGCCGGACCGCCGGGCAGCCCGGGCGGGCCGGACAGGACCGCCGGGGCGATCTCCTTCCAGCGGTCGACGAGCCGCTCGTGGATGGAGTTCCACTGGTCGTCGTCCGAGTGCGTGTCGCGCACCCAGTACCACTGGATGATCGAGCTCTCCAGCAGGGAGGTCGGGGTGTCGGCGTTGTACTCCAGCAGCTTCGCCGGACCCGAGCCGTCGTACCACAGGTCGAACCGGCCGTACAGGTGCGGGTCGCGGCGCCGCCACGACGCCTCGATCAGCGGCCACACCCACGGCGGGATGCCGAACACCGCGTACCGGCGGGTGCTCACGACGTGCTCCACCGCCGCCAGGCACATCCGGTGCAGCTCCTCGACCGTCTCCTCGAGGGCCAGCACCTCGTCCATCTCGAACGTGTAGTGAACCGACTCGTCCCAGTACGGCCGGGGCAGGTGTCCGGGGTGCGAGGCACGGTGATAGGCCAGCCCCTGCGACTCGACGATCTGATCCCAGCGCTCCCGGGGCACCGAACGCCCGCGCCGCACCGCTCAGCCTCCCCGGGAGCTGCCGCCGTGGTGGCCGAACCCGCCCCGCGAGACGCCGTGGCTGCCGCTGTGGCTGCTGTGGCTGCTGCCACGGGAGATCACGCGGCCGCCGCGCGAGACGATCCGGGGGCCGCGCGGCCGGATGCTCGTGCCGCGGGAGACGTACCCGTTACGGTAGCTGCCGCCGTAGTACCAGTAATAACGCCCGTACGACCCGCCGTTGTCGCAGTAGTAGTCGGGGACGACGCGGTAGGAGCTGTGGACCGGCGCCCAGCTGTCGATGCAGTAGGCGGTCTCGCTACGGTCGGAGCAGCCGACGATGGACAGCGACAGGAGGCTCACCGCGCTCAACTGGACGACACGGGAGCGCATCATCCTGCGCGCGTCCTTTGAGGGCATTTGCGGTCGCGTCTCCGGGGTCGAGAGTGATGACCGGTAAGTCTAGAGCCAAGATCCTTGCGAAAGCACTACCTGATCGGGAAGCTCAGGTACAGATCGGCGGGTTCGGCCACCGACGGCAGATCGCTGACCTGACCGTCGCCGACCTCGACGACCCGCCAGACGCCGTCCTCGCGGCGGGCCAGGTCCGTCGTGATGAACCGGCAGCCCAGCGCGCGTACGCACGGGGCGATCGGGTCCGCCTGCGGGCGCGGGTACCGGTCCGGCGTGTCCGGATGGGGGCCCATCAGCACCGGCTCGCCGTCGACCCACCACACGCGGGCCTCGCCGCCGTCGAACCGCTCGTACTCGCGGACGACGACGCCGCCGGCCAGAGACTCGCCCTGGCGCTCGACGAACCGCGCGACCACGGCGTGCAGCCGCTCCACGTCGGCGAGGTCGGGGATGTAACAGGCCTCGTCCCACTCGTGCTTGCGCGACTTCACGTAGTCCTTCACGATCGCCGGCCCGGACCGCAGCGGGCGTACGAGCTCGGCCAGCTCGTCCGCCGCCGGCGCCGTGCCGGGGGACAGCGGCAGCCACACGCTGGCGGGCGTGACCCCGGCGAACGTGTCGTACCAGCCGGGCAGCTCGTGGGCCTTCTCATAGCCGTCCGGCGGGACGGCGAGGACGACGTCGCGGGCGGCCAGCGCGGCGGCGAGCGCGGCGTACTGCGCCGGCGTGGTCATCCAGCCGCGGTACCACGCGGTCCCCAGGCCGTCGGGCACCCGGCGTACGGCCTCGGCGGCGTCTCCGCGCTGCAGGGCGTCGTGGTCGATGAGCGTGACCGACCCGCCGAGCGCGCGTACGGCCTCGGCCTCCCGGGCGAAGTGCTCGTCGACCCTCCGGGGGTTCAGCGGGTCGGCGCACATGAGGATGGTCACCGGCATGATCCTGTCCCTCAGCGTAGGGCAAGACGCCGTGTCTTTCCCGGGGGAACCGGCGCGTCCGTTCATGATCGAACACGTGTTCGGCTAGAGTGAATGAAGCGACGGCGTTGTCCACAGTGGTGGAGCGGATCCTCGAAAATTGTCGGCGGGTCCCCGTAACGTCGCTTCCGACAACAACAGGCATCGACCCGACAGGGACACCTCACATGGCAGCAAACGATCGCGAGAAGGCCCTCGAAGCGGCGCTCGCGCAGATCGAGAGGCAGTTCGGCAAGGGTTCCGTCATGCGGCTGGGCCAGGAGGGGCGTCCCCCCGTCGAGGTGATCCCGAGCGGTTCGATCGCCCTCGACGTCGCCCTGGGCATCGGCGGCTACCCGCGTGGCCGCGTGGTCGAGATCTACGGTCCGGAGTCCTCCGGTAAGACGTCCCTCGCCCTCCACGCCGTGGCGAGCGCCCAGAAGGCGGGCGGCATCGCGGCGTTCGTGGACGCCGAGCACGCGCTCGACCCGGAGTACGCGAAGAAGATCGGCGTCGACATCGACGCCCTCCTCGTCTCCCAGCCCGACACGGGTGAGCAGGCCCTGGAGATCACCGACATGCTGATCCGCTCCGGCGCGATCGACGTCGTCGTCATCGACTCCGTCGCGGCCCTCGTGCCGCGCGCCGAGATCGAGGGCGAGATGGGCGACAGCCACGTCGGTCTCCAGGCCCGCCTCATGTCCCAGGCCCTCCGCAAGCTCACCGGCGCCATCAACCAGACCAAGACCACAGCGATCTTCATCAACCAGCTGCGGGAAAAGGTCGGCGTCATGTTCGGTTCGCCCGAGACGACCACCGGTGGCAAGGCGCTGAAGTTCTACGCCTCGGTGCGGCTGGACGTGCGGCGGATCGAGACGATGAAGGACGGCACGGACGCGGTCGGAAACCGCACCCGCGTCAAGGTCGTCAAGAACAAGATGGCCCCGCCCTTCAAGGTGGCCGACTTCGACATCCTGTACGGCGTGGGGATCAGCCGCGAGGGCGGCCTGATCGACATGGGCGTCGAGCACGGCTTCGTCCGCAAGTCCGGCGCCTGGTACACCTACGAGAACGACCAGCTCGGCCAGGGCAAGGAGAACGCGCGGCGGTTCCTCAAGGAGAACCCGGACATCGCCGACGAGATCGAGAAGAAGATCAAGGAGAAGCTCGGGGTGGGGCCGCGCCTCGACGCCCCGGCCGAGCCGGCGGGCGCTCCCGCGGCGGCTCCGGCGGCGGCCGTCGCCGCCACGGCGGGCAAGGCGGCACCGGCCAAGCGGGCCGCGAAGACCCCGAAGCCGGGAGACGTGTGATCCCGGGTCGCCCCTCGGCGGGACTGACCGGGGGGCCGGCCCATGAACGCTCCTGAGGGGTGGCGGCGTCCCGCTCCGCGCCGGGCGGACCCCGGCACGGAGATCTTCCCTGGCGACGCCGCCCCCGCTCAGAGGTTCGACCCGACCGACCCGACCAGTCCGGCCGCCTCAACGGCCGCGCAGTCGGGCGAGGGCGCCGCGGAGACGCCGGTCGACGGTGCGGAGGCGTCCGCGGCCGGGAGGTCGGGGCGGCGTGGGCGGAGGCGTGGCCGGGATCGTTCTCCCGAGGGGCCGACGCCGGGCAGTCCGGCGGCGCAGGGACCGCCCGTCGATCCGGAGGCGGTGGCGCGCGAGATCTGCCTGCGGCAACTGTCGTTCTCGCCGAAGACCCGCGCCCAGCTCGCCGACGCGCTGCGCCGCAAGGGCGTGCCCGACGACGTCGCCGAGCGGGTGCTGAGCCGCTACTCCGAGGTCGGGCTGATCGACGACGCGGCGTTCGCCCGCGCCTGGGTCGAGTCCCGCCACGCCGGCCGCGGGCTGGCCCGCCGGGCCCTCGCCGCCGAGCTGCGGCGGCGCGGCGTCGCCGACGAGACGGTCAGCGAGGCCGTGGAGGAGCTGGGCCCCGAGCAGGAGGAGGCGGCGGCCCGCGAGCTGGTCGCCCGAAGGCTGCCCGGCACCCGTGGCCTGGACCCGGTCAAGCGCACCCGGCGGCTCATGGGCATGCTCGCCCGTAAGGGCTACTCCGGTGGCCTCGCCTACCGCGTCGTCCGCGAGGCGCTCGAGGCCGAAGGAGCCGAGGAGCTCCCGGACCTGTCGTTCGACGACTGATCTCGCCTCCGGGCCGTCCGTGGTGCTCCGGCGTTCAGACCGGCGCGTGTATCAAGGCGTGTTCTCGATCGGCTCGAGGTGGACGCGGCCGGTCTCGTCGACCCGCCAGCCGGGGTTGTGGCAGATCTCCCAGACGACGCCGTTCGGGTCGGCGACATGGCCGTGGTAGCCGCCGAACTCCGCGGTCTGCGGGCTCTTGACGAGCGTGCCGCCGGCCTCGACGACGCGCTTCACGGTGGCGTCGACGTCAGCGGGGGTCGCGACGTTCTGAGAGAGGGTGAGGCCGCCGAGTCTCCCGTCGTCCGGCCTGCCTTGCATGTCGGCGACGAACTTCGTCGCCTCGAAGAGGCCGAGGACCAGGCCGGGGGCGATCTGAAAGAAGATGATCTCCCCGGGCACGTCCAGGAGCGGTGTCCAGCCGAGCCCGTCGCGGTAGAAGGCCCGCGCGGCGTCGAGGTCGGGTGTCGACAGGGTGATGAAGTGCGCTTGCTGTTCCATGGTTCCCAGCATGGCGCGGGCGTGGGGAGGCGGTCTTGTACGGATCGGACACGGCCCCTCGGGCGGATCGGGTTCCGGCGGAGAGCACGGTACGGGTGAGCGGGCCCTGTCTGTGCTGACCTTGGGACGTCTGATCTGGGGTGATGGGCGAGTGTCTGTTCGGCGAGGGGTGAACCGCCGGTCGCTTCCGGCCGTTCACCCCTCGCCGATACGCCGGTGGGCTGGTGCCGCGTCGAACGGAACCTCGTTCGTGTAATCGGCCACTCACCACCGCTACGAGAACCCGCACTAGACGGCCTGGGCGGTGGGCAGGATGGTGATCTCGGTGAGGTTGACGTGCCGGGGCACGGCGGCCATGAACGCCACCGTCTCAGCGATGTCGCCGGGCTGCAGGACCTCGATCTGGTCGATGAGATCGGCCATGAGCTTGCTCGCGTCGGGGTCGGTGACGTGGTCGGGTAGTTCGGTGTCGACCATGCCGGGTTCGATGGTGGCCACCCGGATGTTCTTGCGGCCGAGCTCGACGCGCAGCAGCCGGGTCAGCTGGCTGATGTAGGCCTTGGTGCCGGAGTAGACGGAGAACTTCTCGAGGATCCGGGTGGCGGCGATCGAGGAAGTGGTGATCAGGTCGGCCGGTCTTCCTGCCTCGGCGGCGGCGCTCAGGTGGGGCAGGAAGGCACCGATGACGTTCATCACGGCGGTGACGTTGAGATCGATCTGGCGCTGCCAGTCGTCGAACTTCAGCTCGTCGATGGCGGAGATCAGCTGGACGCCGGCGTTGTTGAAGACCAGGTCCGCCTGGCCGAGCTGCTCGGCGACCTGGTCGGCTACGGCGTGCACGGCGTCGCGATCGGTGACGTCGATGGGCAGCGCCACTGCTGTGCCTCCGGCGGCCTGGATGCCCTCGACGACGGCCTCCAGCTTGTCCTTGCGCCGGGCCAGCACGGCGACCTTCGCGCCGAGCTCGGCCAGGCGGTCGGCGGTGGCGGCGCCGATACCGCTGGATGCGCCGGAGACGACCGCCACGCGGCCCGCCAGTGGGGTACCGGTGAGCAGCAGTGCGGACATGACGAGTACCTCCTCATGGGAAGAAAATGGCTTGGGCGGTGCGCGATTCGATTCGGCGGGATGCCGGTTCCCCGCCGGCTCTGGCGACGGGCGGACCCGGTCGGTCAGGCCGCGACGTCCTCGTGGGCGGTGGCGGCGGACTTGTCCCGCCACGGCGCCAGGTCCTGCTCGATCCGGCGCAGCTTCACCTCGAGCCGCTCGAGGGTGTCGGCACCGAGGTAGAGGTGGCCGGGAAGCTTGTCCTGGCAGGTGACCTCGTAGATCAGCGCGGCGCCCTTGACCGGGTCGCCGAGCTGGGTGTGGTTGGCGGTGCCGGCCCAGTCCAGGGTGACGTGCGCGGGAGTGCCGTCGTATGCGTCGATGCGCTGAGCGGCGGTGGACAGGGAACTGGTGTCGAGGAAGTCGGTGCGGAAGACGCCGGGCTCGACGACCATGCACTGGACGCCGAACGGCTCCAGTTCCGCGGAGAGCGCTTCGCTGATGCCGGCCACGGCGAACTTGGAGGCGGAGTACATGCTCACCCCCGGTTCGCCCTCGAACCCGGAGCGGGACCCGATGTTGACGATCTTGCCGTGGCCCGCAGCACGCATTCCCGGCAGGACGGCGCGCGTGACGTTGATCAGTCCGAAGACGTTGAGGTCGAACAGGGAACGCGCCTCGGCGTCGGTGATCTCCTCCAGCGCCCCCAGCAGACCCCGGCCCGCGTTGTTGACCAGGACATCGATCGCACCGAAGCGCGCGATGGCCGCGTCGACGGCTCGGGTGACCTGCTCGCCACGGGTGACGTCGAGGGGGACACCGAGCACCCGGCCGGACTGCTTGAGGTCGTCCGGCAGGCCGTCCGGATTACGGGCGGCCGCCACCACGGCGTCACCGCCCGCCACGGCGGCGCGAGCGATCTGCAGGCCGAGTCCCCGGGAAGCGCCGGTGATGAACCACGTGGACATGGAACGACTCCTTCATGTGGATGACGAAAGACCGGACCTGATCGCGAAAAGCACGTCCCGCATCCGGCCCTACTTCCACTGAACCAGCCTCAAGGGGCGAGAACAGGCGTCAAAAGGGCCCTGGCGATCGGGGGAATGACTGGGCCACCCTCACGGGTTATCGCTCCGCGAAAATGGACAAGACTTGATTGCCATGGACCGTGACCACGCCAGCGCATCCCTGGCGGATTTCCTGCGCTCGGCCCGCTCCCGCCTCAGCCCGCACGAGGCCGGACTCGACGAGCCGGTCCTCGGCCGACGCCGCGTGTCCGGACTGCGACGCGAGGAGTTGGCCCAGCTGGCCGGGGTGAGCGTGGACTACTACACACGCCTGGAACAAGGCCGCAGCCGCAGCGCCTCCCCCGAGGTCATCGACGCACTCGCCACCGCGCTGCACCTCACCGACGCCGAGCGCGACCACCTGCTCACCCTCGCGCGTCCGATGCCCGCCCGGCGGAGACGCCGCCCGCGCCCGCAACGCGTCGATCCCGCCACCTGGCGACTGCTGGACACGCTGGAGACGGCGTACCGGCCCGCCTTCATCCTCGGCCGTCGCCTCGACGTCCTCGCCCACAACCGGCTCGCCGGACGTCTGATCACCGACTTCCGGGCCCTGCCCGCGGCCGAGCGCAACCAGGCGCGTTTCGTGTTCCTGGACCCCCACGCCCGCGAGCTGTACAAGGACTGGGCCACCGTCGCCGCCGACACGGCCGCCATGCTCCGCCTCGACGCGGGCCGCCACCCCGACGACCCCGCCCTGAGCGCCCTCGTCGGCGACCTGTCCATCCGCAGCGAGGAATTCCGCCGCTATTGGGCCGACTACAAAGTCCACCGGCGCACGACCGGCACCAAGGACTACCGCCATCCTCTCGTCGGCGACCTCACCATCACCTATCAGGCCCTCACACCCGCCAACGACCCCGATCAGATCTTGTTCATCTACGACACCGACCCCGGCAGCCCATCCGAGACATCACTCCATCTGCTCGCCCAGTGGAACGAGCGGGCGGCCGACCAGCACATTTCCCGAGACAGGTCCGGACGGGCCGAAACGGCAGACTGAACTTCGTGGCGTGGTGGTACCCGGTGGCGCCGAACGCGGCCAAGCCGCCGGGCGAGGAGACGTCCACGATGCGGCCGCTGCGCCGGGTCCTCGATCGTCGAGGCCGGGCCTCGACGGGATGATGAGGCGTGCTCGCTCTTCCATGCCCCCCGGCATGGCGCGGGTATGGGGAGGCGGTCTTGAACGGATCGGAC
Source organism: Actinoallomurus rhizosphaericola (assembly GCF_024055675.1). NCBI lineage: Bacteria > Bacillati > Actinomycetota > Actinomycetes > Streptosporangiales > Thermomonosporaceae > Actinoallomurus > Actinoallomurus rhizosphaericola. The sequence goes on from NZ_JAMXMW010000001.1 coordinate 698,770, forward strand.
ACGGCGTCCTTGGGGCGATCGGGCACGGCATCTTCGGGCGGATCGGGCACGGCGTCGCTCTACCGTGAGCTCGCCCCCGCGGAGCCGCACGCGTTCGTGCGGTGTTGGTGGGAGCAGAGCGTCGACGAGCGGGTGGACGGCTACGTGCAGCGGGTGCTGCCGGACGCCTGTGCGGACGTGATCGTCTCCGCGGACGGCAACGCGATCGTCGTGGGGCCCGCGACGGAGCACGTCCTGCCGCGGCTGCGCGGTGGGGAGTGCCTGCGGGGCCTGCGCATCCGTACGGCCGCGATCGGCACGGTGCTCGGCCTGCCGGCGCAGGAACTGCGCGACCTCCAGGTGCCGCTCGGCGAGGTGTTCCCGGCCGCCGAGGCCGGGCGGATCACGGACGCCGTATGGCGCGGTCGGCCCTGGCCGGCCGCCGTAGACCGGCCGGTGGACCGGCGGGCCGAGTACGCCGTCGATCGTCTCCTGCGGATCGGAGCGCGGGTGGCCGACGTCGCGGGGGAGGCCGGCCTCTCCGAGCGCCAGTTGCGCCGGTTGATCCTGGCCCGGACCGGCCTGGAACCCCGCACGCTACGGCGCGTGGCGCGCCTCCAGCGCTTCCTGACGCTGTCCGACCGGGTTCCAATGCCGCCCAGCCCGGTTCATGCGCCGGCCGACCTGGTCCGTACGCCGCCGGGCCAGGTTCATGCGCCGACCGGCCAGGTTCGCGCGCCGGCCGGCCCGGTCCGCGCGCCGGCCGACCGGCTTCGTGCGCGGACTGACCCGGTCCGGCCCCGGCCCGGCGAGGCCGGGCCGGGGTGGTCGCTGGCCGGGCTGGCGGTCGCCGCCGGATACGCCGATCAGGCGCACCTGAGCCGGGAAGTACGCGCCCTGGCGGGGCTGACGCCGTCAGCGCTGCTGGCCGAGCGCGGTCGCATCACTGCTCGCTGCCCGGAAGGGCGCGATCACCACCAGTCCAGCAGGTATTCGCCGTTGGAGACCTGAGGGCAGGAGAACCCGTGCAGCCCGCCCATCTGAGCGTAGAAGTTCCCGGCGTATACGCAGTCGGTGTACGTCGGATACGTCAAGCCGTGCCGGGGGGTGATGTCCGCGGACGCGGCTCCCGCGCCCGAGAGGGAGAGCACCGTCGCCGCGGCGGCCACGCCGGCGGCGATGCCCAGTTTCCCAAGAACACTTCGTTGCATCGGCATGTGCCCGTCGCTACGCCCTTCTCGTCCGCCGACACCCGCCGCACGCCGCCCTCCGGAGGCGGGGGAGGCACCGGCTCGGTGACACGGGCATGACTGCCGGCGTTGACCGGGGGTGCTCCTCTCCTCACAGTCGACGACGGCGGTGACCCGCTCACCCTCCGGCCCGGCCCTGACATGGACCGTTACAAGGAAGATCTAGCGAATCGTCCGGATCGTGGGGTCTTTTCTTGCCCATTACCTCTTGGCCGCTTACGGTTACGGCAGTGAGGTGTTACTCCGCGCAGTGCGGATTTCCATAGGACTGACCGCGTTCGACCAGCTGAAAGGTGTTGTGCCCGGCTCTCGCGGCCGGTGGTTCGCATAGCAGGGTTCTGGAGCACTCCGGAGCCCGTCTGACCGTGCGCGTCCGGCGGCTGCCGGGGGTGCTGGTCGCGGCCGTCCCGGGACCGTACGGCGTGCCCGTAACGCCTCGCGTCGCCGACATCAGGGCCTCCTGGTGCCGCAGCGTCGAGGAGAGGGGTCAGTGCCGTGATCTACGTCGTGACAGGTGCGGCACTGGTGGTCATCCTGGCGCTGGTCGTCCTGGTCCTCGTCGTGCTCCGCCGCCTCGACACCGCCGCGCGCAGGGTCGCGGCCGACGAGGAGCAGGCGGAGGCACAGCGGGGCGCCGACGAGATCGTCGCCAAGGCCCGGGCCGATGCCCAGGAGATCCTCGGCGAGGCCGAGGTGAGGGCCCGTGAGGTGTCCGCGGCGGCGCGGTCCGAGGTCGAGGACGAGATCAGGTCGCTGAAGGAGGACCTGCGGGCGCTGCGCGAGGACCTCGAACGCCGCGAGGCCCGGCTCGCCGAGCGCGAGCACCGGCTGGACGACGAGGTGCGCCGCCTGGAGGAGCGGGCCCGCGAGCTGGCCGACGCCAAGCAGGCGCTGAAGGAGCGGCGGGCCGCCCTGGACCGGCTCGACGACGAGCGCAAGAGCGTGCTGGAGCAGGCCGCCGGTCTCACCGCCGACCAGGCCAAGACCGAACTCGTCTCCCTGATCGAGAACCAGGCCAAGCGCGAGGCCGCGCTGATCACGCGGGAGATCGAGAACGAGGCGCGTGACGAGGGTGAGAAGCGCGCCCGCAAGATCGTGACCCTGGCGATCCAGCGGGTCGCGAGCGAGCAGACCGCCGAGTCGGTCGTGTCGGTGCTGCACCTGCCCAGCGACGAGATGAAGGGCCGGATCATCGGCCGCGAGGGCCGGAACATCCGTTCCTTCGAGACGACGACCGGCGTGAACCTCATCATCGACGACACGCCGGAGGCCGTGCTGCTCAGCTGCTTCGATCCCGTACGCCGGGAGGTCGGCCGGCTGACGCTGGAGAAGCTGGTCCTCGACGGCCGCATCCACCCGCAGCGGATCGAGGAGATCTACGAGCACAGCAAGGCCGAGGTCGAGCAGCGCTGCGTGCGCGCCGGCGAGGACGCCCTGATGGAGCTGGGGCTCACCGACATGCACCCCGAGCTGATCACGTTGCTGGGCCGCCTGCGGTACCGGACGTCGTACGGGCAGAACGTACTGGCGCACCTGATCGAGTCGGCGCATCTGGCCGGGATCATGGCGGCCGAGCTGAAGCTGCCGGTTCCGCTGCTGAAGCGGTGCACGCTGCTGCACGACATCGGCAAGGCGCTGACGCACGAGGTCGAGGGCAGCCACGCGCTGATCGGCGCGGAGATCGCCCGGCGGTACGGCGAGGACGAGGACGTCGTGCACGCCATCGAGGCGCACCACAACGAGGTCGAGGTGCGCACCGTCGAGGCGGTGCTCACCCAGGCGGCGGACGCGATCAGCGGCGGCCGCCCGGGCGCGCGGCGCGAGTCGCTGGAGGCGTACGTCAAGCGGCTCGAACGGCTCGAGGAGATCGCGGCCACCCGCGAGGGCGTCGAGAAGGTCTTCGCCATGCAGGCCGGCCGGGAGATCCGGGTGATGGTGCGGCCCGACTCGGTCGATGACCTGCAGGCGCAGGTCATCGCGCACGACATCGCCAAGCAGGTCGAGGAGGAGCTGACCTACCCGGGTCAGATCCGGATCACCGTGGTCCGCGAGTCGCGGGCCACGGAGTTCGCCCGCTGAGCGACCGCCGGTCCGTCACGACGCCGTCTCCGCCTCCTCCGGAGCGGCGGCCGGCTCCTCGGCCGAGCCGGCCGGCGAACCGACGGTGAGCTCGATCGGCGCGACGTCCTTCGGCTCGAACCCGAGCGTCTGCCCGTAGAAGGCGAGCTCGGCCTCCAGGCAGGCGATGACGGTGTCCGCCCGCCGGAACCCGTGCGACTCTCCCTCGAACGTCAGGTACGCGTACGGCGTCCGCTTGCTCGCCATCGCCTCGGCGAACCGCTCGGACTGCGGTGGGGAGACGATCGGGTCGTCCAGTCCCTGCAGGAGCAGCACCGGGCAGGCGACCTCCGACGCCCGGGCGATGGGGGAGCGCTCCTCGTACGTGCGCTCGAAACCGGGGATCGGCCCGATCAGCCCGTACAGGTACGTCGATTCGAAATCGTGGGTCTCCTTGAGCCAGTTCTGCGGGTCGGAGATGCCGAAGTAGGAGGTGCCCGCCTTGAACAGGTCCGTGTGGGTGACCGCGCACAGCGTCGTCCAGCCGCCGGCGCTGCCGCCGCGGATGGCCAGCCGTGCGGGGTCGGCGGCGCCGCCGCGGACCAGTGCCTCGGCGGCGGCGATGCTGTCCTCGACGTCCACGATCCCCCACTGGCGGCGCAGCCGTTCGCGGTAGACGCGGCCGTAGCCGCTGGATCCGCCGTAGTTCACGTCGACGACGCCGACGCCCCGGCTGGTGAAGTAGGCGATCTCCAGGTCCAGCACGCTCGTGCCATGATCGGTCGGGCCGCCGTGCACGAACACGACGTACGGCGGCAGCTCGCCCTCGGGGGCCTGGAACGCCGGGTTGGACGGCGGGTACACGTAGGCGTGCACGGGGCGCCCGAACGGCCCCTCGAGCTCCTGGGCGCGCGGCAGCGGCAGGTAGGCCGCCTCGGGCGGGGAGTCCAGTTCGCTGCGGAGCACCTTGGCCTCGCCGCTGTCGGCGTCGATCACGACCACCGACCAGGGGATGTCGGGCGCGCCGGCGACGCCCACGATGCTCGTCCCGTCGGCGGACAGCTGGGGCTTCCAGTCGGTGTAGGGCAGGTCGAAGTCGACGAGGTCGGCCGTCTCGGGGTCGTACAGACCGAGCCGCTGGTCGCCCTGGCCGTGCAGCACGGCGATGCGACCGTCGTCCAGGACGGCGTACGGGCGGCCGCCCAGCTGCCACAGCGGCCCGGCGAACTCCTCCTCGGCCGGGTACAGCGCCTGGGGCGACTCCCCGTGCAGGCCGACCTCGTACAGGTTCCACCAGCCCGGCCAGTCGGACACGACGTACAGCCGGGACTCGCTCAGCCACGTGGGCGCGAGCGCCGACTCGCTCAGGCCGCCCTTGACCGGCCGCGGAGCGTCCAGCGCGCCCGTCTCGTCGAACGCGGCGACCCGCACCTCGGTGCCGTCCCACGGCATCCGCGGGTGGCTCCACTGCATCCAGGCGAGGTGGCCGCCCTCCGGGGACGGGGTGGGGAAGGCGTAGAAGTCGGCGCCGCTGACGAGCTCGCGGATCGCCGCGGCGTCCTCGGCGGCGCTGCCGTCGACGGGGACCGCGACGATCGCCCGGCGTACGCCCGCGGTGGTGTGGCCCTCGCAGACGCACCAGACGTGCCGGCCGTCGGGGGACAGCGCGAAGTCGGCGTAGCGCAGGCCGGCGGGCTGCGCCGGTTCGGGGGTCAGCGGGCGGGGCAGCTCGCCGGGGGTGAGGCGGTAGAGCCGCTGGTCCTCGTAGTTGGCGAAGACCACGTCGCCGTCGGGGAGGGGGAGGTAGGACCGCCCGCCGTACTCGTGCACACGGGTACGGGCGTCCCACGGCGCGGGCAGCAGATCCACTCCGGACCGCACGATCGTGGTCCGGCCGCCCTTCTCCGGGCGGGTCTCCTGCCACCACACTCGATCACCGTGGACGGTGGGGTAACTGAGTCGCAGGCGCGCGCGGGCCACGTCGGCGGCGGAGATCGGAGAGGACCAGGATCCATAGGGGGCGGTAGCGCGAGCGGTCATATCGGAATCGTCTCGCAAACAGGACGCCGATGGGACCTCGACCCGAGACTTGACCCCGCCGGACATCGCGCCGTGTGGCCGGGAGGACACGAAACGGGCCGGTGGAATTCCACCGGCCCGTTCGGGTGCTCGCGCGGTCGGGTCAAGGACGTCCCGGACGCGTCGCCGACCAGGCCGAGAACGTCCTCGACAACCTCGCCGGCCGGGCCCAGGATCGTCCCGGAGACTTCGGCGGTCAGGCCGAGGACATCCCCGAGACCTCGCCGGTCAGGCCCGCCCCGGGGACCGTGCTCGCGTCGATCGGCTTGGCGGAGCTCTTGCGGCTGCGCCGGCTGCGCTTCTCCAGCCACGTGGCCAGGTAGCTGAGCGCGAGGTTCATCGCGATGTAGATCAGCGCGATGACGATCGCGGCCGGGATGAGGTTGCCGTACTGGGTGGGGATCTGCCGGTACCCCGTGTTCAGCAGGTCCTCGTACGAGATGATCCAGCCCAGCGCCGAGTCCTTCAGCAGGACGACCAGCTGACTGACGATCGCGGGCATCATCGCGGTGGTCGCCTGCGGGATGAGGATCAGCCGCATCACGCCGCTCTTGCGCAGGCCGATCGCGTAGGCCGCCTCCGACTGCCCGCGGGGCACCGCGTTGATGCCGGCGCGGAAGATCTCCGCCAGCACCGAGCCGTTGTAGAGCATCAGCGAGACGACCAGCGCGGTGAACGCGGTCACCTGGGGGAACTCGCGGTTCAGCGCGTTCGCGATCGTCGGTGGGCCGCTGAAGACGAAGAAGATGAGGATCAGCAGCGGGATGGCGCGGAAGAACTCCACGACCGCTCCGGCCGGGATTCTGATCCACCGGTGGTCGGACATCCGGCCGAGCCCGAACACCACTCCGAAGAGCAGCGCCAGGACGGCTCCGGCCAGCGCCGCCTTCAGCGTGCCGCCGATGCCGGGGAAGATGTAGTCCGACCAGGTCGATCCCTTGATGAACGGCTTCCAGAGCCTGCCCTGGAGCTGGCCCTCCTTGTCGAGCCTGGCGATGACGACGTAGATGATCGCGAGGATGACGATCGCCGAGATCAGCGTCAGGATGTTGTGCCGCATCCGCGCCTTGGGACCCGGCGCGTCGAACAGGACGGACGACTGCCGCTTCCTGGCGCGCGGGGGCGCCGGCTCGGTCTCCGTCACGGTGCTCATCGCCTCGCTCACCGGACCACCGCCATCCGCTTGGCCAGCCAGTTGAAGAAGAACCCGGTCGGCAGGGTGAGGCACATGAAGCCGACCGCGAAGCCGATGAAGATCGGCAGGGTCGCGCCGTACTGCTCGAACATGTCCTTCATCAGCGACGCCGCCTCGTAGTAGCTGGCGACCAGGACCACCGTGGTGTTCTTGATCATCGCGATCATGACACTGCCGAGCGGCGCGATGACCGAGCGGAACGCCTGCGGCATGATCACCATGCGCAGCGACTGGGTGAAGGTGAGCCCGATCGCCCGCGCCGCCTCCGCCTGCCCCATCGGCACCGTGTTGATGCCGGCCCGCAGGGACTCGGCCACGAAGGCCGCCGTGTAGACCGACATGCCGAAGACCGCCAGCCAGAAGAAGTTGATGCTCGGCGTGCCCGAGATCCTGAACTTCAGCGTGTCGCTGAGCCCCAGGCTGCAGAACAGCAGCACCAGCGTCAGCGGGGTGTTCCGCAGCGTGTTGACGTAGAACGCGCCGGCGACCCGCAGCACCCGGATGGGCGAGACCCGCATCGCGGTGATCAGCGTGCCGATCACCAGGGACAGGATCCCCACCGTCACGGAGATCCGGATGGTCGCCCAGAACGCCGAGAGCAGCTTGTCACTGTTGTCCGCCAACGGACTGAAGTCGAGGAGTACGTTCCAGTTCATTCCGCTCCTACGCTCTTACGAACGGCGCCGGCGAGCCTGCGGCCCACCGGCGCCGGTCCCGTACCTGCGGGCTCAGCTGCAGCCTTGCGGCGTGGGGACGTTCGCGTCGAAGGGGAGGTTCGCCTTGGCGAACCACTTCTCCCACACCTGCTTGGCGGTGCCGTCGGAGTACATCGACTTGATGGCGTCGTTGACGGCGTTGCAGGTCTTGGTGTCGCCCTTCTTCAGGCCGACGCCGTACTTCTCGTCGGTGAACGGCGCGTTGACGACCTTGACCGCCGAGCCCTCACGGACGGCGAAGCCGCCCAGGATGGTCGCGTCGGTGGAGACCGCGTCGACCGAGCCGCCCTTGAGCTTGGTGATGCACTCCTCGTAGCCCTGGGCCGGGACGGTGACCGCGGCGATCTTCTGGTTCAGCTTGTTGGTGCCCTCGGTGATGTTCTTCCAGGAGTTCGACCCGGACACCGCGCACAGCTTCTTGCCCTTGAGCGACTGCAGGCTCGTGATCGAGTTGTCGTTCGCCCGGACCATGAGGTCCTGGTGGGTGACGACGTACGGGCCGCCGAAGGTGACCTTCGGCAGGCGCTCCGGGGTGATCGAGTAGCTGGCGATCACCATGTCGACGGTGCCGTTCTGCAGGAAGGTCTCCCGGTTGGCGGACCGGGCCTCCTTGAACTCGATGTCGCTGTCCTTCTTGACGCCGAGCTTCTTGGCGATGTACTTGGCGACGTCGATGTCGAAGCCCTCGACCCCGTTCGGGGTCTTCATGCCGATGGCGGGCTGGTCGTACTTGACGCCGATGACGATCTTCTTGCCGTCCTTGGCCTTGTCGACGACCGTGGTGTTCTTCTTCGCGGCACACCCGGAGATGCCCATCCCGGCCACCGCGAGCGCGGCGGCGACGACCCCGAAGTGACGTACTCGCATCGTGTATTTCCCCTGTGTCGTGGAGGACCGCGCGGCGCGGTTCCTCGCGTCGGCTGAGCCCAGATCCACCGGACCGGTCCGGGTCAGTGCGTCAGGATCTTGGACAGGAAGTCCTTGGCGCGGTCGCTCCGCGCGTTGGTGAAGAACTCTCCGGGGGTGTTCTCCTCGACGATCTGGCCGTCGGCCATGAACACCACCTTGTTGGCCGATGCGCGGGCGAACCCCATCTCGTGGGTCACGACGATCATCGTCATGCCCTCGGCGGCAAGGTTGATCATGACGTCGAGGACCTCTTTGACCATCTCCGGGTCGAGGGCCGAGGTCGGCTCGTCGAACAGCATGACCTTGGGCCGCATCGCGAGCGCCCGGGCGATCGCGGCGCGCTGCTGCTGCCCGCCGGACAGCTGTGCGGGGTACTTCTCGGCCTGGGAGGCGATGCCCACCCGCTCGAGGAGCTCCATCGCGCGCTGCTCCGCCTCGGTCTTGTCCATCTTGCGGACCTTGATCGGGCCGAGCGTGACGTTCTGCAGGATCGTCTTGTGCGCGAACAGGTTGAACGACTGGAAGACCATGCCCACGTCGGCGCGCAGCTGAGCCAGCGCCTTGCCCTCCTCGGGCAGCGGCTTGCCGTCGATCCGGATGGTGCCGCCGTCGATGGGCTCCAGCCGGTTGATCGTGCGGCACAGCGTCGACTTGCCGCCGCCCGACGGGCCGATCACGACCACGACCTCGCCCCGATGGATGGTGAGGTCGATGTCCCTGAGGACATGGTGCTCGCCGTAGAACTTGTTCACGTTCTCGAGCACGACGAGAGGTCCGCCGCCATTCACCCCGGCCTCCCGGGACTCCTTGCCGCTGTCCGTCATGTGCGCAAAGCGTACGTCAAGACTTTGGCAAGAAAGCCGAGCTGAGGTACCGATCCGGTCACGTTGCACGGGGCATTTGCCGTCCGCCGGGGCGGCGCCGGCGCCGCTGAAGTCGATCTTGCGGCCGCTGACATGCGCGCGCTGATGGTCGCGCTCGCTTCCTCGCTCGCCAGCTCGCCGCTCTGCTCGGCGCGGAGTCTCCGTCCACGGCCCGGCGCGCGTACTCTTTCCTATGAGATGAGCGCGCCCACGACATTCGACGACCGGCCCCGCACGTACGAGATCCGCACGTACGGGTGCCAGATGAACGTGCACGACTCCGAGCGGCTCGCCGGGCTGCTGGAGAACGCCGGCTACGCCCGCGCGGACGACGGCGCGACGCCCGACGTCGTCGTGTTCAACACGTGCGCCGTACGGGAGAACGCCGACAACCGCCTGTACGGCAACCTCGGTCACCTGCGGCCGGTGAAGGAGAGCCACGCCGGCATGCAGATCGCGGTCGGCGGCTGCCTCGCGCAGAAGGACCGCGACACGATCGTCCGGCGCGCGCCGTGGGTGGACGTCGTCTTCGGCACCCACAACATCGGCTCACTGCCGGTCCTGCTCGAGCGCGCCCGCGTCCAGGAAGAGGCGCAGGTCGAGATCAAGGAGTCGCTCGAGACGTTCCCGAGCACGCTCCCGACCCGCCGCGAGTCCCCGTACGCCGCGTGGGTGTCCATCTCGGTCGGGTGCAACAACACCTGCACGTTCTGCATCGTGCCGTCGCTGCGCGGCAAGGAGAAGGACCGCCGCCCCGGCGAGATCCTCGCCGAGGTCGAGGCCCTGGTCGCCGAGGGCGTCTGCGAGATCACCCTCCTCGGGCAGAACGTCAACTCCTACGGCGCCGAGTTCGGCGACCGGGGCGCGTTCGCCAAGCTGCTGCGCTCCTGCGGGGAGATCGAGGGGCTGGAGCGGGTCCGCTTCACCTCGCCGCACCCGCGTGACTTCACCGACGACGTCATCGCCGCGATGGCCGAGACGCCGAACGTCATGCCGTCGCTGCACATGCCACTGCAGTCCGGGTCCGACCGGGTGCTGAAGGCCATGCGGCGCTCCTACCGCCAGGAGCGCTACCTCGGCATCATCGAGCGGGTCCGCGCCGCGATCCCGGACGCCGCGATCACCACGGACATCATCGTCGGCTTCCCGGGCGAGACCGAGGAGGACTTCGAGCAGACGCTGCACGTGGTCCGCGAGGCGAGGTTCTCCGGGGCGTTCACCTTCCAGTACTCCAAGCGGCCCGGCACGCCGGCGGCGGAGATGGCCGACCAGGTGCCCAAGGAGGTCGTGCAGGAGCGGTACGAGCGGCTGATCGCCCTGCAGGAGGAGATCTCCTGGGCGGAGAACAAGAAGCAGCTCGGCCGCACCCTCGAGGTGCTCGTCGCCGAGGGCGAGGGCCGCAAGGACCAGCGCACGCACCGCCTGTCCGGGCGGGCGCCCGACAACCGGCTCGTCCACTTCGGACTCGGCGAGGACGACACCGAGGTGCCCCGGCCGGGCGATGTGGTCACCGTCGAGGTCACCTACGCCGCACCGCACCACCTGGTCGCGGACGGGCCGGTCCGCGCCGTCCGGCGCACCCGGGCGGGCGACGCCTGGGAGCGGCGCACGGCCGCGCCCGCGCCGAAGGGCGTCTCGCTGGGCATGCCTGGCATCGGCCGGCCCGCGGCGCCCCCGGTCTCCTCCTGCCCGTGATCGCGCCGTCCGAGACGGCCGCGTGCTGACCTCCGCAGCAGTGTGCCCGCATCCGCCGCTGCTCATACCCCAGGTCGCGGGCGGCGCGGCTCCCGAACTCGACGGGCTGCGGGCGGCGTGCGACGCGGCGGTGCGCCGGCTCGGCCCCGCCGACCTGCTGATCGTCGTCGGCTCCGGGCCGAGCACCCGTGACTTCGGCTCCGACGCGGCGGGCGGCCTGCGCCCGTACGGCGTCGACCTCACGTTCGGGCCCGGGGAGCCCGTGCTGCCGCTGTCACTGACGATCGGACGATGGCTGATCGGCGACCGGCCGGCCCTGTTCCAGAGCGTCGCGGAGGACGCATCGCCGGGCGCCTGCCTCCGGCTGGGCGCGGACCTGGCGGAGCTGGCCCCGGCGGTCGCGCTGCTCGTGATGGGCGACGGGTCGGCGTGCCGCGACGCGGCCGCCCCCGGCTACCTCGACCCGCGGGCCACCGGGTTCGACGCGGCGGTGGCCGCGGCGCTGGCCGGCGCGGACCGCGCCGCGCTCGCGGGGCTGGACGCCGGCCTCGCCGCCGAGCTGCGGGCGCCCGGACGGGCGCCGTGGCAGGTCCTGGCCGGGGCGGCGGGAGACGCGGTCTACGACCCGGAGCTGCTGGCCGACACGGCACCGTACGGCGTCGGCTATCTGGTCGCGAGCTGGAACCGCCGCGCTATGACGCCTTGAATCCGCCGCGCGCTTTGGCGGCCTGGAGTCGCCGCGCGCTATGACGGCCGGCCGCCCATGGGGTCGGCGCCTCCTTCACGCTCCTCGGGCCCGCGCTCTCCACCGGCGCGTTCCGCGTACTTCCGTGCCTGCTCCTGTGCCATGTCGACCTGGTGCTCGTACTTCCCGCCGGTCTTGCGGTCGACCATGTCGCCGGCCTTCTCGATGGCCTCGTCGACCTTGTCGCCGTGCTGGCCGAGCAGATCCTTGACCTTGTCCTTGAAGGACATCCGGGCCTCCTCGTACGGGGGCGCCGTCCCTCGGCGCCCTCTACCGGCCCTCTGCCCCATATCGGGCGGGAGAACCCGCCGCGGTGCGTCCCATGGCGCGCCCGGCTCTGGGAAGACCGGCGCCGGGCGCGTCACCCTCGCGCGTCGGCGGAACCCCCGCAGGACGCCGGGCGAGTGGCGAAGGCACCTCGGGGGAACGGCAGAATTGAGCCGGTGGGGGAGAACAAGGTGATCGCCGTCGTGGGCCCGACCGCCGCGGGCAAGTCCGACCTCGCGGTGGAGCTCGCCCTGCGGCTCGGTGGCGAGATCGTCAACGCCGACTCGATGCAGCTCTACCGGGGCATGGACATCGGCACGGCCAAGCTCACCGAGCCGGAGTGGCGCGGCGTGCCGCACCACCTGCTCGACGTCTGGGACGTCACCCGCACGGCCAGCGTTGCCGAGTACCAGGACGCGGCCCGCCGGACCGTCGCGCAGATCCGCGGCCGCGGGCGCGTGCCGCTGCTGGTCGGCGGGTCCGGCCTGTACGTCCGCGCGGTCCTGGACGACCTGGAGTTCCCCGGCACGGATCCGGAGCTTCGGGCGCGGCTGGAGGGCGAGCTCGCCGAGCACGGGTCCGCCGCGCTGCACGCCCGGCTGGCCGGCCTCGACCCCGCCGCCGCCGCCTCGATCCTGCCGAGCAACGGCCGCCGGATCGTCCGTGCCCTCGAGGTGATCGAGATCACCGGTCGGCCCTTCACCGCCTCCATGCCGTCCTACGCCGACACCGGCGACGCGGTGCAGCTCGGGCTGACCGTTCCCCGTCCCGAACTCGACGAGCGCATCGCCGTCCGCGTCGAGCGGATGTGGAAGGCCGGGTTCGTCGACGAGGTCCGCGCCCTGGAGCCGCACGGTCTGCGCGACGGGCTCACGGCGAGCCGCGCGCTCGGCTACGCGCAGGTGCTCCGCTTCCTGACGGGGGAGTGGACCGAGGAGGAGGCGAAGCAGGAGACGATCCGGGCCACCCGGAGGTTCGCCCGCCGCCAGGAGTCCTGGTTCCGCCGCGACCCCCGGGTCCGCTGGATCCCCTATGACGCGCCCGTCGAGACCGCGCTGGATACGATCGGCCCATGCGCTTCGTGAAGGGACACGGCACCGAGAACGACTTCGTGATCGTGCCGGACCCCGATGGCTCACTCGACCTGACACCGTCCCTCGTGGCAGCCCTCTGCGACCGGCGCGCCGGGATCGGCGCCGACGGCGTGCTGCGCGTCGTACGCGCCAAGGCGCTGGGCCACGACGACCTCGGCGCCGAGTGGTTCATGGACTACCGCAACGCCGACGGCAGCGTCGCGGAGATGTGCGGCAACGGCGTACGGGTCTTCGCGCGGTACCTCGTCGACGCCGGCCTGGCCGCCCCCGGCGACCTCGCGGTCGGGACCAGGGCGGGCGTTCGCGCGGTGAGCCTGGGCGCGACCGGCGACGTGACGGTGGACATGGGCGCCCCGCGCGTGCTCGGAGAGGGCGGGGCGGTGCTGGCCGGCCGGTCGTATGCCGGCCTGCGCGTCTCCATGGGCAACCCGCACCTGGCCTGCCTGATCGACGAGCCCGTCGCCGGCCTCGACCTGGAGCGTGCACCCGACGTCGACGCGGCGGTGTTCCCCGACGGGGTCAACGTCGAGCTGTTCCGGCCGGTCGCCGACGGCCGGGTGGAGATGCGGGTCCACGAGCGGGGAGTGGGCGAGACGCGTTCCTGCGGTACGGGCACGGTCGCGACCGCCGTCGCCGCCGCCCACGCCGAGGGCCGCACGACCGGCACCTGGGAGGTCGCCGTGCCGGGCGGCCTCCTCACCGTGATCCTGGACGGCACGACCAGCTTCCTGCGCGGCCCGGCCGTCCTCCTCGCCGAAGGCGAAGTCCACCTCGACCGTCTCGTCGCGCGCTGACCGTTCCGCCGATCCCCGGGCTCGGGCCCGTCTCAGAGCCCTTGCCCGCCGCGGAGGCGGACGACGGGGTTCTGAGACAGGCCCTCATGGCGGCGCGATCAGCCGCCGTGGTGGATCGGAATCCCGGGGCGATGCCAGCCGCCTCCCGGGCCGACCGGCCGGTGGTACACCGGCGGGCTGTGCCAGCCGGGACGATGCCAGCCCGGCCGGTCCCACACGGGACGCTGGATGATCATGCCCGGGCGGTACCACGGTCCGGGACGGAAGACCCGAACCGGCGGGCGGCTCCATGATCCCCGGTACGGAGCGGCGACCTGGAGGACCTCGGCCACCGGTGTGCCGTTCGGCACGCACTGCACGACCATGGTGCCGGCCTGCGCGCTGTTGACGGTGACCTCGATACCGCCGACGCGCAGGAGGTGCGTCCCGGCCACGGCCGGCGCCCAGTCGCCGGCCAGGTCGCCGGTGAGCGCCCCCTGCGCCGGGACCGCGCCCCCGGAGCCGGTCACCTGGAAGGTCGTGTTCTCGGTGCCGCTGACGTCGACCCAGGCGGTGCCGTTCCAGGAGTCGATCGGGAAGGGCGCCTGCAGGTTCAGGCTCGAGATGTGCAGCCAGAAGCGTGACGGCGCGTCGTAGGTGTTCCCGGGCGGGGTCAGCCAGCCGTCGAGGACGGCGGCCGTCTGCCCGAGGTCGCCGAGGTTGCAGGTGAGGTCGGCGGACAGCGCGGCGGCCCGTTGGTTCGTCTGCGCCCGCGCGGACGTCTGCCCCGCGGCGCCGAGGCCACTGACCGCGAGAACCGCCGTCGTGACCGCGGCGGCGCCCCGGCCGGTCAATTTGATCATCTGAGCTCCTTGTGGGTCTGTCTCAGAGATCGACGTCATCACATCCACGCCGCCCCGCGGCCGCGCCTGACGGCCCTTGCCGGAACCGTTGACGATCCGCCACCCGCTCATGGCCGAGCGGCGCTCGGGGACGCGATCGGACCTGGGGATCCGCGGCCTCATGACTCAGGGAGTCGGTCCGGGATCGGCGTGGCCGCGTTCGTCAGGGGTGAGCAGCAGCACCTCCAGCGCCCGGACACAGGCTCGGGCCCTGCCGAGAAGCCAGGGGATGCGGGCGTCCGTGATGATGTCGGGGGTCGAGCGTACGGCGAGCGCGAAGCGGATGTATCCGGTCCGGTCGAGCAGCGGAACGGCGACCGTGCGCACGCCTTCGGCGGATTCCCCGTCGTTGAGGGCGTAACCGCGGGCGCGTACCCGGTCGATCTCGGCGCGCAACCTGGCGGGATCGACGATGGTGCGGTCGGTCAGCGGGCGGAGCGGGCCGACCTCGGACAGGTCGTCGTCACCGGGGCGCGCCCAGGCCAGGAGCACCTTGCCCAGCGCGGTCGAGTGCAACGGACGGCGTAGCCCGAGGCCGGCGGTGTTGCGCCGTACGGTGCCTCCGGCGACCAGGACGGCGTGCCGGCCGCTGTGCATGGCCAGGTCGACGGTGGCTCCGGTGACCTCCGACAGATGGTCGAGCTCCGGCAGGACGTGATGGAGCCCGCGCTGATGGTAGGAGAGCAGGCCGAGTTCGAGGACCGACGGTCCCAGCCGGTATCGGGCGGTGAGCATGTCCCGCTCCAGGAAACCGGCCTCGGTCAGGGCCTGCGCGAGACGGTGCGCGGTGGAGGAACTGAGGCCGAGCCGGCGGGCGATGTCGGAGGCGCCGATCGCCTGGGCGTTGTCGCGGAAGCACTCGAGCACGTTCAGGGCGCGTCGTACCGCCTGAGCCCCTGTTGATCCATTGGTCACCGGCATCGGCGTTCAGCCCACATGGCAGCAATCATCCCCTTGTGTCCGTGCGCCATCGTGCGCGTATGTCCGAGACCTCCCAAGAGACCTTCCCATATCGTGGGATCTATATTGAATCGGTAGGAAAACTCGTAAATGCTCGCCGTCATGGTCACCGCTCCTCCCGCCACGCTCTGGTTCACCCGTTGTCCCGTGCCCACGGCCACCGGAATCGCCGCGGACCGCGGATGGCTCGCCGCGGAGTTCGCCCCGGACGGCGTCACCGTTCGCTCTCTGCAGGAGGCCGACGCCGAGGGCGTACGAGGCGAGCATTTCAGGCATCGCCTCGCCACGCTGATCCGGGAGGGCGGCAACGTGCCCGCGCTCTGGGCTCGTTCCAACGGCGCGCCGACCCGGCTCATCGGCCTGACCTGGATCGAGGAACGGCAGGTCATCGTGGCGCGGCCCGGTTCAGGGATCGAGGCGCCGGCCGATCTCGAGGGACGCCGGCTGGCCATTCCCCGCCGCGACATCGAGATCGACTTCTGGCGGGCGATGGCGTTGCGCGGCTTCGACGGTGCCCTCGGGCAGGCCGGGCTGGGCCTGGACGACTGCGAGCCGGTCGAGGTCACGGGCGACCTGCCCGGACAGTGGGAGATCGAGCTGGCCGCGCTGCGCGACGGACGGGTGGACGCCGTGTACACCAAGGGTGCCGTGGCCGTGGAGACGGCCGCCCGGTACGGCGCCGAGGTGGCCATCGACCTGGACGCCATCCCGGACCGCCGGTCGCGGATCAACAACGGCACCCCGCGTCCGATCACCGTCGACCAGCGGCTGCTGGACGACCATCCCGACCTGGTCACCCGGTTCCTCGCCGTCCTGCTGGGGGCCGCCGACTGGGCCGCGGACCACGCGGCGGAGGTCGGGCGGATCCTGCAGGCGGAGACCGGGTCGGGACCGGCCGGAGTCGCCGCGGCCTACCGCGGCGACTACCACCGTCACCTGCACGCAACCCTCGACGAGGACCGCCTCACCCTGCTGGCCGAGCAGGAGGAGTTCCTGCGCCGGCACGGGTTCCACGACGCCCCGGTGGACGTGACCGCCTGGGCCGACCCCGCACCCCTGGCCGAGGCCCGCGCGCTCGCAGCCCGACTTCCCTTCGTCACCGAGGAAAAGGTATGACACGCCTGTTCACCGTCCCACTGGCCGGGGCCTTTGCTCTCCTGCTCGCCGCGGCCGGGTGCGGCGGCTCGTCGACGCACGACTCGACGGGCGACGCGAGCGTCACCATCAGGATCCCCGACCCCGGGAACGAAGGGCTGCTGGCACTGGGCAAGAAGGACGGCAGCCTGGCCAAGGCACTGGCCGTCGTTCACGCGAAGGTCGCGTGGACCGGCAGCTCGGGGCCGTTCGCCCCCGCGGCGCAGGAACTCGGCGCCGACAAACTCGACGTCGCACAGGGCTCGATCACCTCGGCGATCGCCGCTCTCGCCCAGCACCCCGGTTTCAAGCTGTTCGCGCAGATCGCCCCGAACAAGACGGGCGAGGGCATCCTGGTCCGCAAAGGCTCGCCGATCGCCTCGGTGCGCGACCTCGCCGGAAGGAAGGTCGCGGTCAACAAGGGCGGCACTGCCGAGTACCTGCTGCTCAAGGCGCTGGCCTCGGCAGGGGTTCCGGCCGGCCGGGTGACCCGCGTCTATCTGAACCCGGCGCAGACGGCGCCAGTGTTCAACTCCGGTCAGGTCGATGCGTGGGCCGTCTGGTCCACGTACTCCATCCCCGAAATCGCCTCGACCGGCGCGCGCTTCGTGGCCACCGGCGGGCAGATCGGCTCGCAGAACTACTCGGTGTGGGCCGTGCGCAATGGCTTCGCCGACGCCCATCCCGCCGTCGTCCAGGCGTTCTCCCGTTACCTGCACGACGCCGGAGTACGGCAGGCCCAGAACCCGGCCTCGTACGTCAACGTCTTCACCGACGCGGGGCCCCAGGCGGTCAGCGGCACCGCGCGGCGGCTCACGATCCAGGATCTCGCCCAGACCGCCGCGCCGGACGGGATCCGCCCGTCGAACGTGACCGACTTCGACGCGGTGGCCCGCTTCTTCGCCGAGCAGAAGATCACCCCGACGGCGGTGAACGTACGGCCCTACGTGCTGTCCCTCACCGGGAGCGGGTCATGACCACCGCCTATCCCGGACTGGTCGCGCCGCGTCCGCGGCTGTCCCGGCCGCGGCGGCGCGGCGTGACGCTGAGCCTGCGGGTCACCGGGCCGCTGGCGCTCATCGCGGTGTGGTGGGTCGCCTCGGCCACCGGGGTGCTGAGCGCAGATGTGCTCGCCTCCCCGGCGACCGTCGCCAAGGCGGCCGGGGAGTTGTGGACGAGCGGCCAGCTCACCGACGCGCTCGGGGTCTCGCTCACCCGGGCCGTGCTCGGCCTGGCCTGCGGACTCACCGCCGGACTCGTCCTGGGAGTGGTCACCGGCTTCTCCCGGTTGGGGGAGGAACTGCTCGACTCGCCGTTGCAACTCCTGCGGGCGCTGCCGTTCCTGTCGCTGGTGCCGCTGTTCATGGTCTGGTTCGGCATCGGCGAGACGGCCCGGGTGATCCTCATCGCGGTCGCCACCACGTTCCCGATGTACGTGTCCACGGCGAGCGGTGTCCGGTCCGTCGACCGTCGGCTGATCGAGGCCATGGACTCGTTCGGACTCGGCCGCTGGGCGATGGTGCGGGAGGTCGTGCTGCCCGGGGCGCTGCCGTCGCTGCTGGCCGGCTTCCGGCTGTCGATGACGCTCAGCGTGATCGCCCTCATCGCCGCCGAGGAGATCAACTCGACCTCCGGGCTCGGTTACCTGATGACCCAGGCGCAGAGCTTCTCGCGCACGGACATCCTGTCCGTCTGCGTCCTGATCTACGGGCTGCTCGGACTGGTCGCCGACCTGATCGCACGCGGCGCCGAACGGGTGCTGATGCCCTGGCGCCCGCGGAGGGAGGGGCGATGAGCGTCGCGGTGCACGTCGAGGGGCTGCGCCGGACCTTCGGCACCCGCTCGGTGCTGGACGGCCTGGACCTCGATATCCGGCGTGGAGAGTTCGTGGCGCTGCTGGGCGCGAGCGGAACCGGCAAGACGACGCTGCTCAGGATCCTCGGCGCGCTCGAGCGCCCGGACGCCGGGACCGTGCTGGTGCCGCAGGTCCGGACCATCGTCTTCCAGGAGCCCCGGCTGATCCCGTCCAAGCGCGTGCTCGGGAACGTGCTCGTCGGCCTCAAGCGCACACCGGAGGCCAGGGAACGGGGGCTGCGGGCACTGGCCGAGGTCGGCCTGGCGGATCACGCGCGGGCGTGGCCGCACACCCTGTCCGGCGGGGAGGCCCAGCGTGTGGCGCTGGCGCGAGCCCTGGTCAGGGAGCCGGAGCTGCTGCTGCTCGACGAGCCGTTCGCCGCCCTGGACGCGCTGACCCGGCTGCGGATGCAGGACCTCGTCGGCGAACTGGTCCGCACCCACAGCCCCGCGGTCCTGCTGGTGACCCACGACGTGGAAGAGGCGGTCCGGCTCGCCGACCGGGTCGCCGTGCTCAAGGACGGGAGGCTCGTCACGGACGAGACGGTCGCCGGGGAACGCCCCCGCGATGTCACCGACCCGTCCTTCACGGCGCTGCGCCGCCGGCTGCTCGCCGATCTGGGAGTACGCGAGGCGGCGGCTGAGGACCGGGAAGCACCGCCCGGGGAGGACGGGGAGGCACCGCCCGGGCGACCCGCCGGATCGGACCGCCGGGCCGCACGGCCGGTGCCGGCCGCATCGGAAGGAGTAGTGAGTTGACCCGCTTTCACGTGGTGGTCCCGACCCGCCGCCGCGACCCGGTGGTGCTGCCCGAGTTCGTCACCGACCTGCGCCCACCCGGCCATCAGGCCGAGCACCACCTCGTGGGCCGGGGCGCGGAGCTGGCCGGATGGGACGGCGCGCTCGTGCCGTTCGATCCCGGCGGTCGTGACTCACTGATCGTCGCGGCCGAGCTGCTGCGCGACTCGCGGCACATCGAGGTCATCACCGAGTTCCACCCGGCGATCGCCACCCCGGTCTACGCGGCGAAGCTGTCGGCCTCGCTGCAGAGGTACACCGGCGCACGGCTCGGCTGGCGCCTCCTCGTCGATCTCGACCCGGCGGTGGCCCGCGCCCACGGCGACTTCCTGGAGGGACCGGCCCGCTACGCACGCGCCGACGAGTTCCTCACCGTCGCGAAGGGTGTCTGGGACCAGCGTGGTCACACCTTCGAGGGCGAGTACTTCCAGGTGCTCGACGGCGGCCTGCCTCCGTCGCGGACGCCGCGGCCGTTCCCCCGCGTGTACCTGTCCGGCACGTCCGCGCCGGCTCTGGAGCTGTCGGCCCGCCACGCGGACGTCCACCTCCTCGACCCCGAGGACGATCCGGCGCTGGTCCCGGAGGGTGTGGCCGCCGGCGTACACCTCACCGTCCCCGCCCCGCTCGCCGCCGGTGACCGGGCCGAACGCGAGTTCGCCGACGAGATCCGGCGCCACCGCGAACGCGGCTTCACCGAGTTCGTCCTCGACCTCGCCGCGCCCGTCGAGGACGTCCACCGGCTGGGCCAGCGCGTGCTGCCGCTGCTGAGCAAGGAGATCGAGCATGCCGGTTGACATCTACTGGCGGATCGCCATGGAGGGCGACGCCCCGGCCCTGCGGCTGGGCGACATCACCCGGGGCGGCTTCGGGCCGTACCTGCCGGGGAGCCTCGGCCCCGGGAGGCGCGCGGGCGAGCCGGACGGATACGGGCCGCTGGACTACATGTCCGAGGTCGCGTGGGCGACCGAGCAGTCCGGGTTCGTCGGCGGCCTCATGCCGTCGTTCCCGGAGACGGACGATCCGTGGGCCGCCGCGGCGGCGCTGGCCCGGGAGACCCGCTCGTACCGTTTCATGATCGCCTTCCAGCCCGGGTTCCTGCACCCGGTGCAGGCCGCCCGGATGTCGGCGAGCCTGCAGGCCGCCACCGGCGGCCGGGTGGTCTACAACATCATCTCGGGCGGTGGCGGGCCGCAGCAGCTCTGGTGGGGCGACAAGGTCGAGCACGACGACCGCTACGCCCGGACCTCGGAGTTCCTGGACGTCCTCAAGGGCGTGTGGAACGGTCCGTACGACCACGACGGCCGCTTCTACCGGGTGGAGGGTGCGGCGCTGCCCGAGGAACTGCGCGGCCAGCCGTTCCCGGAGATCTACTTCTCCGGTTCCTCACCCGCCGCCATCGCCGCGGCCGGACGCCACGCCGACCACTACCTGTCCTGGCTGGAGCCGTTCGACGCCCTGTCCGAGAAGTTCGACGTCGTCCGCAGGCACGCCGACACGCCGCCCAAGTTCGCCGTACGGGTCGACGTCCTGGCCCGGGAGACCGAGGAGGAGGCGTGGGAGGAGATCCGCCGCGGGTGGGAGCGGATCGGTGAGACCGCGCGGACGCCGCAGGCGAGCGAGTCGGTCGGCTGGCGGCGCAGCCAGGGCTTCACCGCCGGGGCCGGTGGCTCCTTCCGTGACCTGGAGGTCCAGCCGAACGTTTGGGGTGGTTTCAACCGGCTCCGGCCCGGCCCGCTGTTCGGACTCGTCGGCGACTACCACCAGGTCGCCGAGCGTCTGGACGAGCTGATCGACCTCGGCGTGGACGCCTTCATCCTCGCCGGTGTGCCCCATCTGGAGGAGGCCCGCCGTGTGGGCCGCCACGTACTGCCCCTGATGAAAGGACGAACGTCATGACCCTGCGCGTCGGTTTCTTCCCCCAGAACAACTCGCTGTGGGTGCTGCGGCACCGCGGCATCCTCGAACGATCCATCCCCGACGTGCAGTGGGTCGACCTGCGGTCCCTGCCCGCCGGGGAGCGGCCGGCGCCCACCGAGGGACTGCCGTCGGCCCACGGCGACCACCTGTTCGACGGCGGGTACGACTTCATCGGCACCGGATCGACACCGCCCGTCACCGCCCAGGCCAAGGGGCATGACGTGGTCTATGTCGCCGTCTCGGGGCCCCGCATCGAGAACGGCCGGATCGTCGTGCCGGCGGACTCCCCGATCACCACTCCGCGCGACCTCAAGGGCCGCCGGGTCGCGCTCGGCCACGGGTCCTGGCAGACGACGCTGCTGTTGTTCGCCCTGGAACAGGCCGGGCTGACGTGGGGCGACATCGAGCCGGTCGACGCCTACGGCAACGCCGCGGAACTCTTCCTGAGCCGGAAGGTGGACGCCTGGGTCGGCTCCTACCCGTACCTCACCGAGGTCGAGCAGCGGGAACCGGTCCGTACGGTCATCGAGACCGACGGGCTGTTCAGCCACCGGTCGCTCTGGTTCACCAGCCGGTCCTTCGCCACCGAGCGGCGGGACGAACTGGCCGCGATCATCGGCGCGCTCCAGGAGGCCGACGCCTGGACCAGGGAGAATCCGCGTGCGGCGGCCGAACTGTTCGCCGCCGACGACGGCGGGGACCTGGACGCCTGGGAGCACGCACTGCGCACCCGGCCATGGGGGCTGAACCCCGTCGACGACGGCTTCATCGCCGAGCAGCAACGCGCCGCCGACCTGTTCTACGCCAACGGGCTGATCGAACGGACGATCCAGGTCTCCGACGCCGTCCTTCCAGAGGTCAACGCCCTGGTCGAGGCCACCGCCTGACCGTCATCCGGGAAAGACCTCGTCCCCCGGCCCTCGCGCCGCCCTCCGGGCATTCCTCCACGCCCGCATCGCCCGCCCGCCCGAGCTGACCGCGCCGCTGACGGCCGTCGGGCCGGGTCAGTGGAGGCCCTGGTAGACCCAGTTCGGGAGGATCTCGACGAGGTGGAGCCACTCGCCGGGGGCGATGGCGGGCCCGGCGCGTCCCCTGTCGCCGCGTCCGTTGCGCGCGGCGACGACGCCGCCCGTGATCGCGCAGGTGGTGTCGACGTCGCCGAGGCCCTCGGCGGTCGCCCAGAGCGCGTCGGTGAGGCTGCCGAGATGGTGGGCCGCGCACCACAGCGCGAACGGCACCGTGTCGTCGGCGCGGATCCGCCGCCCGCTGCCGAGGATCTCGGCGGCCCTCCAGGCGGGGGTGTCGCCCGGCAGGTCGGCGGCGCGCAGGATCCCGTCGCGGGTCGGTCCGGCGGGCGTATGCGCCGCGACCGCGTGAAGCAGGCCGGCGCCCTGGAGCACGCCCTCACGCGCGGCGGGGGTCTCCGGCGGCGCGCCCGGGCTCTGCCGCCACCGGGCCTCGTGGTTCGACCGGCCGGCCACGGCGAGGGCCGCCGCGACGGCCACCGCGACGGCGCCCGCGATGCCTTCAGGGTGGGCGTGGGTGACGTGCGCCGACCGCCTCGCCTGCTCGACGGTGACCTCGAGGTCCGGGCCGAACCACGCGCCCAGGGGAGCGGCCCTCATCGCCGCGCCGTTGCCGAGGCTGCCCTGTCCGTCGAACAGCGCTCGCGCCGCCGTGCGCCACGCACCCGGGTCCGCTCCGAGCAGCGGCAGCAGGTCGTGCATGCCCGCGCCGTACCCCCGGCCCGGATCGGCGGCGTAGGCGTCGGCGAACGCGCGGGCCAGTTCCTCCTCGACGATCTCCCCGTGCCGTAGGAGCACGTGGAGGATGCCGAGGGCCATCGCGGTGTCGTCGGTCCAGCGCCATATCTGGCCGGGTCCGAAGCCCGGGCCGTGGTCCGGCACGTCGGGGAGGCGGCGCGCGGCGATCTCGCGGCGGGCCTCGGCGGCGGACCGGGAGAACCACCGCCGGCCGAATGCGTCCCCCAGCGACAGACCCATGATGCTGTCGAGGACGGCGTCCCGATCGATGATCATGACGGCAGTCTGCCATGCGCCTCTGATCAGGGGATCCGGAGGCGTGACCGAAATGTCGATTACCGAATCGGTTTCGGTTACGATGGCCGTCATGACCCCCGTGAAGCGCCAGGCGCGGGCCGAGCGCACCCGCGCCGCGCTGCTGACCGCCGCTCGGGAGGTGTTCGAGGAGCGCGGGTTCCTCGACGCCAAGATCAGTGAGATCTGCGAGCGGGCCGGCGTCGCGTACGGCAGCTTCTACACCCACTTCGCCGACAAGGACGCGATCTTCGCCGAGCTGATCGACGAGATGCTGGCCGGCCTGCTCGCCGTGATGCGGGCCGAGCCCCTGAACGGAGACGGCCCGACGGCGCGCATCGCCGGTGCCAACCGCGCCTACCTGCGCGCGTACCGGAAGAACGCCCGGCTGATGGCGGTCTTCGAGCAGGTCGCGACGTTCTCGCCCGCGATGCGCGAGACCTACCTGCGGGCCTGGGGGGTCTTCTATGACCGTCAGGAGCGCGCCATCCGGGAGTGGCAGAAGGCCGGGCTCGTCCCCGGTGACGTCGAGCCGCGTACGGCGGCGGTCGCGCTCGCGACGATGATCGGCCGGACGGCGTACACCTGGTACGTCCTCGGCCGCCCCCACGACGACGGCGACGTCGAACAGCTCACCCGGCTCTACTGCCGGGCGATCGGCATGTAGGAGGCAGCGTGGACTTTCGCGACACACCCGAGGAGGCCGCGTTCCGCGCGGAGCTCCGCTCGTGGCTCCAGGAGAACGCGCCGGAACGCGCGGTCGAGGCGGGCCGCGGCGACTTCGACGCGCTGCGCGCGTGGGGCGGGCGGCTCTACGACGCCGGCTACGTCGGGATCACCTGGCCGGAGGAGTACGGCGGGCGGGGGCTGTCCCCGACCTACCAGGCGATCTATCTGGAGGAGGCGTCCCGCGCCGACGCACCCAATCACCCGGGGGTCATCGGCCTGAACATGGCCGGTCCGACGATCATCGCCTGGGGCACCGACGAGCAGAAGCAGCGGTACCTCAAGCCGCTGCTGTCCGGCGAGGAGATCTGGTGCCAGGGGTTCTCCGAGCCCGGCTCGGGCTCGGACCTGGCCGCCGGCCGTACGAGCGCCGTCCTCGACGGCGACCACTGGGTGGTGAACGGGCAGAAGGTCTGGTCGTCCTACGCGCACAAGGCCGACTGGTGCATCCTCGTCGTCCGCACCGACCCGGACGCGCCCAAGCACGCCGGCCTGTCCTACCTCATCGTCGACATGCACGCGCCCGGCGTCACCGTACGCCCGCTGCACCAGATCACCGGCGACCCGGAGTTCAACGAGATCTTCTTCGACGACGTGCGGGTGCCGCGCGAGTCGATCCTCGGGCAGCCGGGTGACGGCTGGAAGGTCGCGATGACCACCCTGCTGCACGAGCGCGGCACGCTGGGCTTCGCGCTGTCCGCCGAGCTCGAGCGCATGGTGAACCACCTGGTCGACCTCGTACGGGAGGAGGGACCGGACGGCCGGCGGCCCGCCGACGACCCGCTGCTCCGCGACGCCGTCGCCCGCGAGTGGATCGAGATGCAGTCGCTGCGCTTCACCAACTACCGGGCCCTGACCACGCTGCTGGAGACCGGCATCCCCGGCCCGGAGGGCTCGGGCGTCAAGCTCGCCTGGAGCGAGGCCAACCAGCGCCTCACCTCGCTCGCCCAGTCGGTGTTCGGGCTGCACGCCCAGGTCACCGGCGAGGACGCACCGTGGAACGGCTTCTGGCAGTACTGGCAGCTGCGGTCCCGGGGCAACACGATCGAGGCGGGCACCTCGGAGATCCTCCGCAACATCATCGCCGAGCGGGTCCTCGGCCTGCCGAAGGGACGTTGATCATGGACTTCGCGTTCTCCGAAGAGCAGGAGCAGCTGCGGGGCTTCACCCGGGAGTTCCTCGCCGACCGCTACGACGACGTCCGCCTCGCGCAGCTCGCCGACTCCGAGACCGGCGTCGACGCCGAGGTCTGGCCGAAGCTCGCCGAGATGGGCTGGCTCGACGCCGAGCTGACCTTCCTCGACCAGGCCGTGCTCCTGGAGGAGACCGGCTACCGGCCGCTCGCCGCGCCGTACTTCTCCACGACCGTCCTGGCGGCTCCCGCGCTGGACGACGAGACGGCCAAGCAGGTGGCGGACGGCCGGCTGACGGCCACGCTCGCCTGGGCGGAGCCGGGCATGCGCCAGGGCCTGCTGCACCCGGCCGGCACGTCGGTCTCCGACGGGCGGCTCACGGGCCAGAAGGTGCTCGTCCCGGACGGCGCGGCGGTCGACCTGTTCGTCGTGACGGCCGCCGACGGGCTGTACGCCGTGAACGCCTCCGACGCCGTCGTCACGCCGCACGGCGGGCTGGACGGCACGCGGCGCCTGGCGAGCGTCCGGTTCGAGGGGGCGCCGGCGCGCCCGCTGGTGACCGGGGAGGCGGCCGCCGCCCTGCTCGGCCGGATCCGGGACCGGGCGTACGCCGCGGTGGCCCTGGAGGCGGTCGGCGTGGCGCAGCGCGCGCTGGACCTGCTCGTCGCCTACGCCAAGGAGCGCAAGCAGTTCGGCAAGCCGATCGGCGTCTACCAGGCGGTGTCGCACAAGGCGTCCGACGTCTACGTACGGCTCCAGGAGGCGCGTTCGCTGGCCTACTGGGCCGCGTGGTGCGTCGCCGAGGACGACCCGATGGCGCGCCAGGCCTGCCTCGCCGCCAAGGCCCACGCGGGCGAGGCGGCGGTCTTCGCCTGCGAGAACGCCATCCAGGGGCACGGCGGCATCGGCTTCACCTGGGAGCACGTCCTGCACCGCTACTACAAGCGCGCCCAGTGGCTCGCGGCGTTCGACGGCCCGGCCCGCGACCAGCGCGCCGAGGTCGCCGCCTTCCTCCTCGACTGAGGCGGGGAATCCATGATGAGCGGCCGGGGAATGTCCACCGCAGGGCACTCCCCGGCCGTGTTCCTTTCCTACGGGGCCCTTCGCGGCGTGTCGCATCAAGTCGGGATATTCCACGACTAGGTCGCGTATGACTTTCTTCGGGGCTTACTCGAGGAGCAGGCACTCGCACCATACGATTTTTCCACCTGAGTGTAATGATTCATATCCCCAGTCCTTCGCGAGGGCTTGGACGAGGAGCAGTCCGCGGCCGTTCTCGTCGTCGTCCGAAGCGGTTCGCCGGTGCGGCGGATCGTCACTCGTGTCCCACACTTCGATCAGCAGGCTCTCGGCGAATGTCGAAAGACAGAGATAGATCGACGGCTCCCCGTCCCGCCGGTCGGAGCGAATGGGGCAGGTCACGGTGCCCGTCGCCTTCACGGCGTTCGTCACCAGCTCGCTGACCAGCAGCTCGGCCGTCTCGATCGTCTGGTCGAGCCGCCAGCTGCGAAGGGCCCAACGCGTATAGGCGCGGGCCCGGCCGGCGGCGGTCGGAAGGGCGGCGATCAGCATGCAGCTCGAACGCGGTGTGGTTTTCATCTCTTACGGCTTCCTGACGGTGCGTGATTCACCTCCCACGTCTACCTGGAAAGACGTACTCTCGAAGCGAAGACCCCGTTACCGTGAGCGTGAGCGCCCGGTTTGTGAAGCGGTTGTGAGGGAACTGTGAGGTTCAATGACGGCCGTACCTGGCTGGAGTACTTCGCCGCTGAGTTAAGGTCCTGGCGTGAGTATCGGAAGATGAGTCAGCTGCAGTTGGCCAAGGCGATCAATTATTCGGAGTCCGCCGTCGGGATGGTCGAGACGGCGCGACGCAAACCGAAGGTTGATTTCGTCAAACGGTGCGACGACGCCCTCGGCACCGGCGGAGCGCTCCGGCGGCTGCTGAAGGAGCTCGTCGAGCGCGAGCTGATCCCGGACTGGCTCGATCGGTGGCGGATCATCGAAGAGCAGGCCACGGCCCTGAACTGGTTCGAAGCCCTCCTCATCCCGGGCCTGCTGCAGACGCCGGACTACGCGCGCGCGGTCTTCGAGAAGAGCGGGCAGCCCGCCTCGCAGGACATCGAGGCGCAGGTGCGGACCCGGGTCGAGCGGCAGCAGATCCTCGAACGCGACGAGGCGCCGATGTTCGTCGCGGTGGTCGACGAGGGGGTCCTCCACCGGGCCGTCGGCGGACCGCGGGTCATGCGCGAGCAGCTCCTGTACCTCGTCCAGCTGTGCGAGGCGCGTTCGGACATCGTCGTGCAGGTGATTCCGGGGGACACCGGCGCGTACGCCGGCCTGGCCGGGCCCTTCGTCATCGCGACCATGGACGGCGACGAGTTCGTCTACCTGGACACCGCCCTGTACGGCCAGGTGGCGGAGAGCGCGGATGACCTGGCGATCGTGAAACGGATGTGGGAGTCGCTTCGCGCCGAGGCGCTCCCGCGTCAGGCATCACTCAACCTGATCAAGAAAGTGGCCGAACGATGGAAATGAACTGGCGCAAATCGACACGGAGCAGCGGCAACGGCGGGGCGTGCGTCGAGGTCGCGACCTGGCGCACGCCCGCCCGCGGCAGCGCGAACGCGGGCGGCCGCGCCGAGGTCGCCTGCCCGACCCCGCCACACGACGGGGACCGTAGGAGCTGAGGCGGCGGCGGGGCGGGTGACCGCCCCGCCGCTCCAGGTCAGAGGCCGACGTACTCGACATCCCGAACATCTCCCCGATCCTCTGCGCGAGGCGTGAGCAGTCGGTAACTTCACGTGGTCGGCTCAATCGGGCACGCGTGGAGGAGGTGTGCGTGGCGGGCGTCCTCCTGCGCAGGTCGGCCGGGCAGGCAGTGCTCCTCGCCGTCGCGGTCAGCCTCGCCTACCTCCTCGCGGCGGCCGCCCTCGACCCGCGCGCGGAGCTGGAGGCGCGTAATCCACGGCCGTCGCGCGCCGTCGTCGAGGCATGGCTCGCCCGGTTGAACGCCGACGACCGGACACCCCTGGTCGTGCGCTACCTCACCTGGGCGTCCGGTGCCGTACGCGGCGACCTCGGCCGTACCCTGGACGACACTCCGGCGGCGGAGGAGATGGGCCGGCGGGCCGGCGTGAGCCTCCGCCTGCTCCTGGCCGGAGTGCTGCTCGGCAACGCCCTCGGCGCGGTGCTCGGGCTCGTCGGCGCGATGGGCCGGTCCCCGGTCCTCGAGCGCCTCGTCGCGGCCGGTGGCCTCACCGTCCTGGCCGTTCCCGTGGTCGTCCTGGCCACCGTGGGCGAGATCGCGGCGCAGTGGGCGGACGCACGGACCGGGACGAGGATCTTCGCCTGGACGGGGGAGTACACCCCCGGCCGGCCGGGCGGATCCCTGCGCGCGATCGCCGAGCGCGGCCGGCACCTCGTCCTCCCGACGCTCACGATCGCCCTCGGCCGGGCGGCGGTCCTCGCCCACTACCTTCGCGGCACCCTGCGGGACACCGTCGACGCCGCGTTCGTACGCGCCGCGGTCGCCAAGGGACTGACCCGCCGCCGGGCGCTGACCCGGCACGCGCTGCGCGTCGCGGTGATCCCGGTGGTCCCGCTGTCCGCGTACGGCTGCGCGACGCTCCTCGCCGGCGCGGCGTGCACCGAGAAGGTGTTCGCCTGGCACGGCATGGGGGAGTGGCTGATCGACTCCATCCACCGCGGCGACGTGAACGCGGTCGCCGCGTACTGCTGCTTCGCCGCCATCGTCGTCACCGGGACGGGTCTGCTGTCCGACCTCGCCGTCGCGGCCTTGGACCCCCGGACCCGCACGTGAGGCACGGACGGCGCGTGGCGGGTCTGGTGCTGCTCACCCTGCTCGTCGCGGTCGCGTACGCCGGCCCGTTCGTCACCCGATGGGGCTGGGCGGGCGTCGACGTCACGGCGTTCGGCGATCCCCCCTCGGCGGTGCACTGGCTCGGCACGACCCCGACCGGCCGTGACATGTACGCGGTCACGGTGCGGGCCCTGCGCCGCTCCCTCGTGATCGGCCTGCTGGTGGCGTCCGGGTCGACGGGCCTGGCCGCCGTCACCGGCACGGCGGCGGGACACCTCGGCGGATGGGCGGATCGCCTCCTGCGGTGGGTCACCGACCTGATCCTGGTCCTCCCGCCGTTCCTGGTCGCCGCCGTGGCGTCACGGGCGATCGGCGGCACGGGCGGAACCGCCCTCCTGCTCACCTGCCTCCTGTGGCCGATCACGGCACGGGCGGTCCGGGCCGCCACGCGCTCGCTGCGCGATGAGGGGTACGTCCTGGCGGCCCGCCAGCTCGGCGCACCCACCCGGACGATCGTCCGGCGGCACGTCCTGCCGAGCCTGACGCCGCTGCTGCTCGCCGACGCCACCCTGAACACCGGCGCGGCCATCGTCGCGGAGTCCGGCCTGTCCTACTTCGGATTCGGCGTCCGCCCGCCCGACGTCTCCCTCGGCACGCTCATCGCCGACGGCGCTCCCTCCGCGACGGTGTTCCCCTGGCTGTTCCTGCCGCCGGTGGTCGCGCTCGTCCTCGTCCTGCTCGCCGTCGACCTGGCCGGCGCCGGCCTGCCGGGTCTCTTCTCACCCCGGGAACGCGGATGACCCCCGTAAGGCTCGTACTGAGCGCGTTGATCCTGATCACGTCCGCCGGCTGCGGCGGCACCCGTCCCGGCGAGCCGTCCGCGCTCGCCCCGTACGACATCGGCCCGGCTCCGCGCGACGCCGTACGGGACGGCGGCACCCTGCGGCTCGCGGCCGGGGAGTTCCGCGCCCAGTGGAACTACTGGCACCTCGGCGGGCCGAACCTCGACGCGGTCACGGTCCTGCGCACCACGCTGCCCTGGCTGTTCCGCGCCGACGCGACCGGCGCGGTGCACCCGAACCCCGACTACCTCGCCCGCGTCCGGGTCACCCGTACGAGGCCGCGCCAGGTCGTCGTCTACGACCTGAACCCGAAGGCCCGCTGGTCCGACGGCACGCCGATCGGCTACCGCGACTTCCGGGCCCTCTGGCGGGCGACCCGCGGCCGGAACCCCGAGTACGCGATCGCCACGTCCACCGGGTACGACCGCGTCCGCAGCGTCGAGCGCGGCGCCGGCGACCGGCAGGTCGTCGTCACGTTCGCCCGGCCCTTCGGCGAGTGGCCCGAGCTGTTCAGCCCGCTGTACCCGGCCAAGACCATCGGCACGCCGGACCGCTGGGACCACGCCTGGCTGAACCGGCTCCCCGTCACCGCGGGCCCGTTCCGGCCGGAACGCATCGACCGGACGGCGCAGACCATCTCGGTCGTCCGGGACCCCGCCTGGTGGGGGACCCGCGCGAAGCTCGACCGGATCGTCTTCCGGTACCTCGCCCGCGACGCCATGCCCGGCGCGCTGCTCGGCGGTGAGATCGACGGCTTCGACGCCGGGCCGGACGCCGCCGCGTACGCCCGTCTCGAAGGGACCGCCGGGGTTTCGGTACGCCAGGCGGCCGGGCCGGACTTCACCCAGCTCACCTTCAACGGCGCCGGCCCGATCCTGTCGGATCCGGACGTGCGCCGGGCGATCGCGATGGCCATCGACCGCCCGGCCGTCGCCCAGTCGGCTCTGCACGGCCTCCCGGGACGGCCCGAGGTCATGAACGACCACGTGTACGTCGACACCCAGCGCGGCTACCAGGACAACACCGGAGGGGCGGGAACGTACGACCCGGCCCGGGCCGGACGGCTCCTGGACCGGGCGGGCTGGGCGCGGGCCGGGGGAGTCCGCCGGAAGGACGGCCGGACGCTGACCCTGCGCTTCGTCCATCCGGAGAGTGCGACGACGAGCCGGCAGAGCGGAGAGCTGATCCAGGCGATGTTGCGCCGGGTGGGCGTGCGGCTGCTGCTCCACCCGGTACCCGACGGCGACTTCTTCGACCGGTACCTCCTGCCGGGCGCCTTCGACCTCGCCCCGTTCACCTGGCACGGCACGCCGTACCCGATCTCGAACCTGGAGTCGGTGTACGCCCGGCCGCGCGGCGGCGCCGTGCTGCAGAACCTCGCCCGCGTCGGCTCCGCGCGCCTCGACCGGACACTCGCCCAGGCCGTCGGCGAACTCGACCCGACCCGGGCCCGGCGCGCGGCGAACGAGGCCGACCGGATGATCTGGCGGGAGATGCACTCACTGCCGCTGTACCAGCGCCCCCAGATCGTGCCCGTCCGCTCGACCCTCGCCAACTGGGGCGCCTTCGGCCTGAGCGACCCGATCTGGACCGACATCGGCTTCCACAAGTAGCCGGCCCGCGGCATGATCCCTTGCGGATGCTGCGTTCTAGCAGCGGCATCCGTCAGTGATCACGGCGGCGTGATCTCGCCCGCCAGCATGGCGCGCATCTCATCGATCGAGACGGAGCCTTCCGCACCAGCCGACTCGGCTTCGTCGGCCAGCGCATTGAGCCAGGCGTCCTCGGCGGGTGAATCGGTCATCCTGTACTCCCCGTGCTTCGTGGGAGGAACGTCGTCAGCCATCATCCCGCGTCGGCTCGCGAACGATCCGTTGTTCGCTGAGGGAGTCGGGTGGGGCGGTGGGCGCGGGCCCGGCGCGGGGAGTCGCCGGGCCCGCGGGTCCGTCAGCCGCAGCGGTAGAGGGAGGAGCCGCTGGTCTCGGTGGAGCCGTTGCTCTGGGTGGATCCGCCGTACTCGGAGGACTTCACGGCGGTGCAGTTCTTGGTGACCCAGGAGGTCACGTCGGAGTTGCCGCCGCCGTCGGGGCCGCCGCGTCCGCCGAAGCCGCCGCCGGTCATCACGTAGTGGAGCTTCCCGGCCTTGACCAGCTCCTGGAGCTTTTGCGCCGTCATGGCCCTGTCACTGCCGCCGAAGCCGAACATGGAGATCACCGGCTTGCCGGTCTGCAGGATGAGCGACGCCGCGCTCTGGGAGTTGCTGACCGCGACGAGCCAGGTCGCGTCGCCCTGGTTCTTCTCCAGGTAGGAGATCATCTGCGAGTTCGGCTCCCCGCCCATGCCGGGACCGCCGCCCGGGCCGCCCAGGCGGCCCGCCGCCCGGCCGCCGGACGCGCTACCGCCGGGGGCGCCGCCGGGCGCTTCGCCGCCGCCCGGGAAGCCGCCGCGGAAGCCGCCGTTCTCCTCGATGCGCTGCCGGATGGCGGCGGGCAGCTGACCGCCGCCCGGCATCCCGCCGCGCATGCCGGGGAAGCCCATGCCGCCGGAGTTCGGGCCGGCGGTGGGGTTGCTGCCGTTCGCGTGACCGCCGGCGGCCGAGACGGCGAAGGCCGCCGGCCCGGCGAGCCCGGCCACGAGGCCGGCGACGGCCGCCAGGACGCCGAAGCGGGCGAGGGCGCCCGGGCCGAGGCGGGTGGCCAGCAGGCCGATCACCGCGACCACGGTCAGCCCCGCGATCACCCAGGCCAGCCACGGGTTCCAGTCCGGGGTCCGGCCCAGGAGGACGAAGGCCCAGGCACCGGTCACCGCGACACCGACGGGCAGGACCCAGGGCCAGGCGCCGCCGCGCCGGCGGGCGCGGGTGAGCTCGACGGCGCCGATGCCGGTCAGGGCGGCGATTCCCGGGGCCATGGCCGTCGTGTAGTAGGGGTGCATGATGCCGCTCGCGAAGCTGAACACCACGAAGTGCAGGGCCAGCCAGCCGCCCCACATCACCAGCGCCGCCCGCGCCAGGTCGGTGCGCGGCCGCCTCCAGTAGAGGACGAGCCCGGCCACCAGCGCGATCGCGGCGAGCGGCAGCAGCCAGGAGATCTGACCGCCGAGGACGTCGTTGAACATCCGCCCGATGCCGGACTGGCCGGAGAAGCCCCCTCCGCCTCCGGGCCCGCCACGGCCGCCGCCTGGCCCGCCGCCGCCCGGTCCGCCGCTCTCGTTGCCGGTGATCCGGCCGATGCCGTTGTAGCCGATGACGAGGTTCCAGGCGGTGCCGTCCGTGCTGCCGCCGATGTAGGGCCGCCTGCTCGCGGGGATCAGATCGACGATCACCATCCACCAGAAGCTCGACACCGCCAGGACGACCCCGGCGGCCAGCAGGTGCCCGATCCGGCGGAGCAGGCCACCGTGGGCGAAGAGCAGGTAGGCGAGGGCGAGTGCCGGCAGCAGGATGTAGGCCTGCAGCATCTTGGTGTTGAACCCGCAGCCGAGGAAGAACGCCGAGGCGAGCAGCCAGCGCAGCCGTCCGGACTCCAGCGCCCGCTGGCAGGCCCACGCGGCCAGGGCCAGCAGCAGCACGAGCAGCGTGTCGGGGTTGTTGTCCCGGTTGATCGCCACGGTGATCGGCGTGAGCGTCATGACGAGCGCGGCGATGACGCCCGCGACCGGTCCGAAGGCCCGCCGGACCGTCGCGTACACGACGGCGATCGCCGCGACGCCCGTGATCACCTCGGGCAGCAGCAGGCTCCAGGTGCCGAAGCCCATGATCCGGGCGAAGATCTCCTGGACCCACAGGGCCATCGGCGGCTTGTCCACCGTGATGAAGGACCCGGCGTCAAGGGAGCCGAAGAAGAACGCCTTCCAGCTCTGGGCGCCGCTCTTGACGGCGGCGGAGTAGAAGTCGTTCGCGTAGCCGCCCCCGGACAGGCCCCAGGCGTACAGCGCGGTGGCCAGCGCGAGGACGGCCCACAGCGCGGGACGGGTCCAGCGGGGGTCTTCGGCGGAGCCGAGCGCGAGGCGTCTCAGCCGGCCATCGGGCGGCGCCTGCCGGGCGCCGACGGGTTCGGACAGCTGCGTGGTCAACGGGACTGCTCCTGAAGGACGGGCTCCGATCCCTCCGCGGCGCGGCGCGGGTGGAACACCCAGGCGCGCAGCAGGACGAAGCGTACGACGGCGGCGAACAGGTTGAGGGCGAACAGCGCGCCCACCTCGACGAGACGGGACGCGTCCGGGGAGGCGGTGTTCAGCGCGGCCAGCCCGGCGGTGCTGATGGCGAGGCCGACGAGGAAGGCGACGCCGCCCTCCAGCTGGTGCCGTACGGCTCGCCGGCGGCCGCGGACGCCGAAGGTGAACCGGCGGTTCGCCGCGGTGTTGGCGATCGCGGCGAGGAAGTAGGACACGACGTTCGCGGCGACGACCGGCATGAGGAAGCGCAGCAGCGCGTACAGGACGAGCTGGGCGACGGTGCTGATGACGCCGATGACGGCGAAGCTCGGCAGCTGCCGCTTCATCCCGGTCGGCAGCCGGGCCTCTCGCGTGCGGGTGGGGACCGGCACGTGGAAGGCGCCGGACAGGACGCGCCGGGCCACCCGCGCCATGCCGCGCAGGTCGTCCGCTGCCGTACGGACGACGTCGACGCGGCTGTCCGGGTCGTCGACCCAGTCCACCGGCACCTCGTGGATGCGCAGGCCGTTCCGCTCGGCGAGCAGCAGCAGTTCGGTGTCGAAGAACCAGGCTTCGTCCTCGACGGCGGGCAGCAGGGCCCGCACGATCTCGGTGCGGCCGGCCTTGAACCCGCACTGGGCGTCGGAGAAGCGCGCGGCGAGCGCCGTCCGCAGCATCAGGTTGTAGGTACGGGAGATGAACTCCCGCTTCGGACCCCGTACGACGGCGGAGCCGCGGGACAGGCGCGTGCCGATCGCCAGGTCGCTGTGGCCGGACACCAGCGGCGCGATCAGCGGGAGGAACGCGTGCAGGTCGGTGGACAGGTCCACGTCCATGTAGGCGACCACGTCGGCGACGCTGGTGCTCCACACGTGCCGGAGCGCCCGCCCGCGTCCCTTGCGGTCCAGGTGCACGGCGTCCACCTCGGGGATCTCCAGCGCGAGCCGCTGCGCGACCTCCCAGGTGCCGTCGGTGCTCGCGTTGTCCGCGATCGTGATCACGAAGCGGTACGGGAAGGTCGCGCGGAGGTACGCGTGCAGCCGGCGCACGCTGGCCGCCAGGACGTGCTGTTCGTTGTAGACGGGGATGGCGACCTCGACGAGCGGGTCGCGGGGGTCTTCCTCGGTCGTTGCCGGGGGACGCCCCAGGAGGCTGAGCCGGGAACGCACGGCTGAACCGTGCGCCGGCCCGGACCCCGGGGGCGCCACGGAGGTCGTCAGCTCGGTCATGGGGACCAAGCTCGCGACTCATCGTGGGAGCCGCCTGAGCCGTCTGTGAAGCGGGGATGAGAAACCGGCTCTCATCGGTCTCTCATCGTCCACAAACGGCGGGCTGAGCTTCCGCGGGCACGCTGGAGTCAGGAGAGAAAGGGGGCGGCCATGAGGCTGAACCCGGGGGACGCGGACATGACGCCCGACTCGGGCATCGAGGTTCCCGCATTCACGGTGCTGGTGATCGGTCCGGGGATCGACGCCGTACGGCTCGCCGCGCTGACGCCCGAGCCGATCGAGGTCTCGGCGGGCGTCGCCGACCCGGACTGCGTCGTCCTCGGGCGCCCGGACGGCGAGCGGGTACGCCGCGTGGTGGCCGACCACCCCCGCGCGCTGGTGCTGGTGGTCGCGCCGCTAGCCCCGGCCACCGGCGTCTTCGCCGCCGGCGCGGCCGCCTGCGTCGGCGACGCCGACCCGCGGCTCGTCGCGGCCCAGCTCCGCGCCCTGTGGCGGCGTCGCGGACCCCGGCAGGCGGAGCCACGCCAGCGTGCCGCCGCCCTCGGCGGGGCCCAGCCGGACCTCGCCTCCCGCGTCCGCGACGGCGCGGGCGACGATCGCCAGCCCCAGCCCTGACCCGGGCAGGCCGCGGGCGGACGGGGAGCGCCAGAAGCGGTCGAAGACGTACGGCAGGTCCTCGGACGGGATGCCCGGCCCCTGGTCACATACGGTCAGCTCGCCGCCGGCCAGCCGCACGGCGACCGTGCCGTCCGGCGGGCTGAACTTCACGGCGTTGTCGAGGAGGTTCACCACCGCCCGTTCGAGGGAGGCCGCGTCACCGCGGACGTACCACGGCGAGACGTCCTCCTCGATGCGCAGGCCGGGGCCGCGCAGCCGCGCACGGCGCAGAGCGTTGGCGACGGCCTCGTGCACCGCGACGTCCTCCTCGACGCGGGTGCCCGCGGCGGGCTGGGGCCGGGACAGGTCGAGCAGGTCGCCGACGAGGTGGGTGAGCTCGACCAGTTGTTCCTTGACGTTGCCGAGGAGCTTCTGCTTCTGCGCGGCGGGCAGCGGCCGGCCGGTCGTCTCGCTGCGCAGCATGAGGTCGATGTTCGTGCGCAGGCTGGTCAGCGGTGTGCGGAGTTCGTGTCCCGCGTCGACGATCAGCTGCTGCTGGCGTTCGCGCGCGCTGGCCAGGGCGCGGGTCATGCTGTTGAACGACCGGCTCAGCCGCGTGATCTCGTCGTGGCCGTCGGCCGGGATCGTGGTGGCCAGGTCCTCGGTACGGGCGATGTGCTCGACGGCGGCGGTGAGCCGGTCGACGGGGCGCAGCCCGGCGCGGGCGACGAGCAGGCCGGCGGTGGCCGCGCCGAGGACCCCGACGGCGGAGACGACGACCAGCAGCACGGCGAGGCTGTCGAGCTTCTCGTTGATCGGGTCGAGGGGCTTGGCGATGGACACCGCGACGCCGCTGTTCGGGTCGCGGTGGGTGAAGATCCGCATCGGGGTGCCGCTCCGGGTGCGGCCGTCGCGGCGGACGAGGTCGAGCAGGCCCTCGGCGACCTGCACGTCGCTCTTCGCCGGCACGAGCGGGTCGGTGGTGTCCGGCGGGCTGCACGTGGTGCCGTCCGCCCGTACGACCTGCATGGTGGGGAGGAAGTCGCGGAACCGGTCGTTGCCGCCGCGGGGCGGCTGCGTGCAGATGTCGGCCACGGGGTTGGTGTCCCGTCGCAGCGGGCCGCCCTGGCCGCCGCCCGGCGGCCCGCCGCCGAAGCCGGCCTTGGGGCTCGACAGCGACTGGTCGAGCTGCTCGACGAGCTGGCGGCGGACGATGAACCAGCAGCCGATGGCGCAGGCGGCGACCGCCACGGCCACGGCCAGGCTGGTCAGCACGGCCAGCCGGGTCCGCAGCGACATCCGGGTGATCATGCTTCGCGCAGGACGTACCCGACACCGCGGACGGTGTGGATGAGCCGCGGCTCGCCCATCTTGCGCCGCAGGTACATCACGTAGACGTCGAGAGAGTTCGAGGCGGGTTCGAAGTCGAAGCCCCACACCGTCTCGAGGATCTGCTCGCGGGTGAGCACCTGACGCGGGTGCGACAGGAACATCTCCAGCAGC
This sequence comes from Actinoallomurus rhizosphaericola, assembly GCF_024055675.1. NCBI lineage: Bacteria > Bacillati > Actinomycetota > Actinomycetes > Streptosporangiales > Thermomonosporaceae > Actinoallomurus > Actinoallomurus rhizosphaericola. The sequence goes on from NZ_JAMXMW010000001.1 coordinate 736,023, forward strand.
GTGTACTCCGTACGGGTCAGGCCGAGCGCGCGGTCGTCCCGGGTGACCTCCCGCGTCAGCGTGTTCATCCGCACGCCGGCGTACTCCAGGACGTCTCCGGGCTCCTCGGCCGGCCGGGAGGCGAGCGCGCTGCGCCGCAGCAGCGCGCGGACCCGGGCCAGCAGTTCGTCCAGCTCGAACGGCTTGACGAGGTAGTCGTCGGCGCCGGAGTCCAGGCCGGTGACCCGGTCGCCGATGGTGTCGCGCGCGGTGAGCATGAGGACCGGCACGGTCTCCCCACGGGCGCGCAGCCGGCGGCAGGTGGTCAGGCCGTCGAGGCGGGGCATGAGGATGTCGAGCAGAAGCAGGTCGGGCTTGACGGCGTCCAGCTTCTCCAGGGCGTCCAGCCCGTCCACCGCGGTCTCCACCTCGTAGTCCTCGAAGGCGAGGCTGGTGGCGAGTGACTCTCGGACGGCGGGTTCGTCGTCCACGACCAGGATGCGCACGCTCCGACGTTACCGGCGGTTCGACCTGGGGAAACCGGAGTGAACGGTCACGGGGCGCTTTCTCATGTAACTCTCAGAGGGCCGCGCTCGACGGCTCAGGGGAACTCGACCTTGACGGCCTGCCGGCTGGCGACGAAGCGCGGGTTCCACACGTACAGCCCGAGGTCGTCCTGCTTCGTGCCCTTGTCCACGCCCATGTCGGTGGCGACCCGGACGAGGTAGCTGGCGCCGGCCGGGATGAACTGGTCGCCGTCCTGGGACCGGGGCGCCGGGAACCCGAGGGTGTCGATGACCTGGGTCGTGTCCGGCAGCGTGCACATGTCCGACGGAGCGCCGGGCTGGGGCATGCACCGGCCCGTGCCCGCGACGCTCGCCGGCAGGACGGAGCGCTTGACGAACAGGTCGGCCGGGAAGTCGAGCAGGGCGGGCCGGGTGCCGGTGTTGGTGATGACGTAGTCGATGTAGGCGAGGGTCGCGCCGTCCGGTGGCGGTGTCCTGTTCCCGGAGAGCGGCTTGTCGGCGGTGCCGGACTCCACCGCGGCGACCGAGTAGATGTAGCCGTCCGGGGTGGTGAGGTCGAGCTTGGGGCCCGGCTTGAGCTGGGCGAGGGTCCGCCCGTGGGAGGTCCCGGCCGCGGCGGCGTCCGTCTTGGCGGCCGCGACGGTGCCCGGATCGCGCGGGGAGTGGGTCTCGTGGGCCCGTACGGCGAAGATCAACCCGGCGACGGCGGCCACTCCGACGACGCCGGTGACGGCGCCCGCGATGCCGAGGCGGGCGGCGTTCCCGGCTTTCTTCCGCCGATGTGAGCGGTGGCTCGCTGGCATTGATCATCCCGGTTCGATGGCTGCGTGCGGGCGGGGCGGAGCCTCGCATCGATCGTTTGGAGGGGACAAAAGATAGCAAAGCAGGTCGGAACCGGGAATTACCGCAGAGATGACCGTTCGTCAGGGCACCATCCACGACAGAATGGCGTTCGCCTGCAAAAGGACCAGCACGCACATGCCGGCCAGAAAGACGAGACTCCAAATGATCACTCGGCGGAGGATGTCGCCCTCCCGGCCGTCCAGTCCGACCGCCGCCGCGGCGATCGCCAGGTTCTGCGGAGAGACCATTTTGCCGAGCACGCCGCCGGAACTGTTGGCGGCCGCCAGGAGCACCGGTGACAGGTCGGCCCTGCCCGCGGCGGCCACCTGCAGGGCGCCGAACAGGGAGTTCGAGGACGTGTCGGAGCCGGTCACCGCGGTGCCGAGCCAGCCGAGGATGGGGGAGAGGAACGCGAAGAATGCCCCCGCGCCCGCCATCCAGGTGCCCAAGGTGATCGTTTGTCCCGACGCGTTCATCACGAACCCCAGCGCCAGGACGAGCATGACGGTGAGGATCGCCCACCGCAGCCGCACCAGCGTGTCGCGATAGGCGCGCAGCGCGCCGCGGACCGATATCCGCAAAATGATCATGGTGAGCAGCCCGGCGGCCAGCATCTGGGTGCCCGGAGACGTCAGCAGGTTCAGCGTGAAGGTCGGCAGGGAAAGCGGTTTGCCTGCCGCGCTCTCCAGGTGCAGGCCCGGCCATTGCACCGTCAGCGTCGCCCTGCCCAGAGCGTTCTTGACGGCCGTTATCTGGCAGACGACGAACACCACGATGATCGTCGCGTACGGCAGGTACGCCCGCAGGACCTCCCGGCGATCGTCGGACCGGGCCACCCGCTCGGCGAACTCCGGCGTCGGCTCGTCCGCCGCGCCGCCCGCCATCACCGCCTGCCCGCCCGGCCGGGGCCGCGCCCGTACCATCGCCACCGCCGCCGCGACGGACACCAGCGCGGCCACCACGTCCGCCAGCGGAACCGACACGAAGTTCGACGTCGCGTACTGCGCGACCGCGAAGGCCACCCCGCAGCCGAGCGCGGTCGGCCAGGTCTCCCGCAGGCCGCGGCGCCCGTCGACGATGCCGACCAGCACCAGCGGCACGAACAGCGCGAGGATCGGCGTCTGCCGCCCCACCATCGCCCCGAGCGTGTCGCTGGACTGCGACGTCACCTTCCCGAGCGTGAGGACCGGGGTGGCCATCGCCCCGAAGGCCACCGGCGCGGTGTTCGCGGTCAGCGCCAGCACCGCGGCCTTCAGCGGCCGGAACCCCAGCGCGATGAGCATGACCGAGGTGACCGCCACAGGCGTGCCGAACCCCGCGAGGGCCTCCAGCAGCGCGCCGAAGGAGAACGCGATGATGATCGCCTGAATCCGCTGGTCGTCGCTGACCCGCGCGAACGACCTGCGGAGCACGTCGAAGTGCCCGGTCTCCACGGTCATCGTGTAGACCCAGATCGCGTTGATCACGATCCACAGGATCGGGAAGAACCCGAACGCCGCGCCCTCCGTCCCCGCCAGGGCCGCCTGCCCGGCCGGCATGCCGTACGCCCAGACCGCGACGGCCAGCGCGACGGCGAGGGCGACCAGCGAGGCGATCCACGCGCGCATCCGCAGGCCGCCGAGCAGCACGAACAGCGTCAGCAGCGGCAGCGCGGCGACCAGCGAGCTCCACGCGAGGGAATGGGCGACGGGATCGAGCACCTGACGGAACACGCTCACCTCCGGGAGAGAAACGACTCCTTGCCGATCCCCCGAATGGACGCGTCCAGGACCTCCGCCGTGTGGGCCACCGGCAGTTCCCGTCCACGGCGGCGCAGGGCGGTGGTGATCTGCAGGGTGCAGCCGGGGTTCGCGGCGACGAGCAGGTCCGCGCCGGTCGCCGCGACGTTCGCCGCCTTGCGGTCACCGAGCTCGCCCGCCGCCTCCGGCTGCAGCAGGTTGTAGACCCCGGCGGACCCGCAGCAGAGCTCCGGCTCGGCGACCTCCCTGACCCGCAGGCCGGCGATGTCGCCGAGCAGCCGCCGGGGCTGCGCGCGCACTCCCTGAGCGTGCGCGAGGTGGCACGCGTCGTGGTACGCCACGGTCAGGTCCAGGGGGTGCCGGGTGGCGCGCGGCCCCAGCTCGGCCAGGAACTCCGCCAGGTCGCGGGTCCGGGCCGACAGCGCGGCCGCCCGCCCGGCCCACTCCGGGTCGCCGGCCAGCACCGCGCCATAGTCCTTCATCGCCGACCCGCACCCGGCCGCGTTGACCACGACGACGTCCACGTCCGCGAACGCCTCGATCACCCCGCGCGCGAACGCCTTCGCCTCCTCCGCCCGGCCGCTGTGCAGCGACAGCGCCCCGCAGCAGCCCTGACCCTTCGGGATGACGACGTCGCAGCCCTCCATGGCCAGGACACGAGCGGTCGCGGCGTTCACGCCGGGGAAGAACTCCCGCTGCACGCACCCGGTCAGCATCCCCACGACGGCCCGGCGCTCGCCGCGGGCGGCGACGCGCTCCGGCAGCCGTACGTGCCGGGCCGCGGGCGGCGCAAGGCGCTCCATCGCCGCCAGGGTCGGGGAGATCCGCTCCAGGAGCGGGCCGAGGTCCAGGGGCAGCCGCCGGTACGCGCGCAGCGGCCCGCGCAGCGCCCGCAGCCGCCGCGGATACGGGAACACCGCGAAGATCATTTCGCGCAGCAGCCGCTCGCCGCGCGACCGCGGATGGTCGTCCTCGACCCGGGCCCGCGTCAGCTCGATGAGCCGGTCGTACCGGACCCCGGACGGGCAGGCGGTCACGCACGCCATGCAGCCGAGGCAGCGGTCGACGTGCTCGACGGTCGAGTCGGTCAGCGGCCCGCCGCGCTCCAGCTGGTCCATGAGGTGGATGCGACCGCGCGGCGAGTCCATCTCCTCGCCCCACAGCACGTACGTCGGGCAGGTCGGCAGGCAGAACCCGCAGTGCACGCAGTCGTCGAGCAGCTCCCGGAACTCCTTCTCCATCAGAATACTCGGAGGCGGCCGTCGGCTTCAGACAACGGAAGAATGTCGTCTCTGACCGATTTGCTCTTTGGTTTCACCATCGAATTTCCTTCTCCGCCAGCTATGAATAGGTGATGCTGTTATAACTGGTCGTATGGCCTGCCGGACACATACGCCCTCCGATGTGGCGTACGTAGGGCTGTGCTCGGAGTACCGCCGTCCGTTCGTTGGAAGGCGAGCGACGACCCGCTCTGGGAGTTTGATCCGCGCCAGAGCCGGCAAGTATGGGGTGGTCGGCGCCATCTGGGCTCAGACATTGCGGCATGACCCCGAGGCCCAGGATCAGCGCCCCTCTCAGGAGGGTCGCCGTGCGTAGGTCGTTCAAGTTCTTGTTGCGCCCGACCCGGCACCAGCAGACCGTGCTCGTCGCATGCTTGGAAGATCACCGACAACTTTATAACGCTGCTCTCGAACATCGCCGCACCGCCTATCAAAGGGCAGGGGTGACCGTTCGGTACGGTGACCAGTCGAGGGAGTTGAGACACCTCCGTGTCGATGACCCTGGTGGGCAGGGACGGTGGTCGTTCTCCTCTCAGCAGGCCACGTTGCGACGGTTGGAAAAGGCGTTCGCCGCGTTTTTCCGTCGGCTTAAGGCCGGGCAGACGCCGGGTTTTCCCCGGTTCAAAGGGCGGGGCTGGTTCGACACCGTTGAGTGGCCCAAAGATGGTGACGGCTGCCGGTGGAATTCTCAACCGGAGCATCCGAGGGCGACGTATGTGCGTTTGCAGGGCATCGGGCATGTCCGCGTGCACCAGCATCGGGCGGTACGTGGCCGGGTTAAGACGATCGCGGTCAAACGCGAAGGCGACCGCTGGTACGTGGTGCTGTCGTGCGATGACGTCCCCGCCCGGCCGCTGCCTTCGACCGGCGTTAAGGCCGGGATCGACATGGGGGTGGCCTCGCTGGTCACTACCAGCGACGGTGAGCACGTTGCTAACCCACGCCACTTGGAGGTGGCCGCCGAACGTCTGGCAAGCGCACAACGAGACCTGGCCCGAAAGAAACGGGGGTCCAAGCGCCGCCGCAAAACGGTCGCACGGGTGGCGGCCTTGCACGCCAAGGTCCGCCGCCAACGCATCGACGGCGCGCACAAGGCCGCCCTGGCGCTTGTCCGTTCCTATGACGTGATCGTGCATGAGGATCTGCGGATCGCCAACATGACCCGCTCGGCGTCCGGCACGATCGATGCCCCTGGCCGAAACGTCGCGCAAAAGTCCGGCCTGAACAGGTCGATCCTGGACGCGGGTTGGGGGGTGTTCTTGACGGTCCTCGCGCACAAGGCTGAAAGCGCCGGTCGCGAAGTGATCGCAGTGAACCCCGCCAACACCTCCCGCAGCTGCTCCCGGTGCGGGCACTGCGCCACCGACAACCGTCTCACCCAGGCCAAGTTCGCCTGTACGGCCTGCGGGCACGCCGCGCATGCCGACGTGAACGCGGCGATCAACATCCTGAGGGCAGGGCTTGCCCTTCGCGACGACGCGCAAGCGGCCTAGCGAGAAGCCGCTCCCTCCACGGAGCGGAAGAGTCACCAGATCCCTCCCACGAAGCGGCCGGGCGCCAGGCGGTGCTCGGGATCGAACTGGTCCTTGACCCGGCGCATCAGCGGCAGCGCCGGGACCGGCCCCCACCGGCCGAGCCGTACGCCCGCCGGCGCCGCGAGCACGACCGCCGAGCCGTGGCGGCGCAGCCGTTCGAGGACGTCGTCCGCGCCGTCGGCGGGTAGGGCCGCATGCCACACGCCGCGCCCGGCCGACCCCCGGATCCGCGCCGCGCCGCCGAGCTCGCCGAACAGGTCCGCGAGGGCGGTGGGCAGGGCCCGAACCTCGGCCAGCACCTCGCCCTCGGGGAGCCGGCCCCACCAGACGGGCGGCTCCTCGCCCGCCCGGCCGCCGATGAGCGCGCACGCCGCCTCCGCGCGGGGCGGAACCCCGTCGGGCACGCCCTCGAACAGCGCGGCGACGGTGATCGGACCGGGCCCGTCCACCTCGATCGCGGCCGGCACCAGCGCCGAGCGCAGCAGGGCCTGCACCATGGCGAGGGCCTGCCCGGCGTCGGCGGCGGTGGCCGAGACGTACGCAATGGCGCGCGGCAGCGGGTGCAGCCGGAACGCCGCCTCGACGATCAGGCCCAGCGTCCCGTACGAGCCGGTGAACAGCTTGCCGAGGTCGTACCCGGCGACGTTCTTGACGACCTTGCCGCCCGCGTGCGCGACGACCCCGTCCGCGCGGACGACCGTGACGCCGATCAGCAGGTCGCGCGCCGAGCCGTACAGCAGCCGGCGCGGCCCGGCGGTCCCCGTCGCGAGGACCCCGCCCACGGTTCCGCCCGGCGGCAGCGGGTCGAGGGCGAGCTGCTGCCGCGACCCCGCGAGCGCCTCACGCAGGTCGTCCAGGGCCAGTCCGGCCTCGGTCTTGACGACGAGGTCCCCGGCGGCGTGCTCGACGATCCGGTGCAGGCGGCGCGTGTCGACGAGCAGGTCGCAGCCGTCCGGCGGCGCGCCCCAGTGCATCTTCGTTCCCGCGCCGCGCGGTACGACCGTGAGCCCGTGTTCGGCGGCGGCCCGCATCAGCTCGGCGGCCTCCGCGACCGTCCCGGGCTCGGCCACGTACGACGGCGTGACCCCCTGCACGGCGTCGCCGTCCTCTCCGGGGCGGACCTCGCACGCCTTGGCCAGAGCGTCGAGCGCGCTCATCGAGGCACCACCGGCCGTGGGCCCGCCGTCAGGAGCAGCAGCGTCCGCCATCAGAACAGGTCCGCCTTTCCGCTCTCGACCAGCGGATGCACGCCCCTGCGCCGACCCGGCGCCTCGCCGCACAGCCGGGGCGTGGGGTAGATCTTGCCCGGGTTGCACAGCCCGGCCGGATCGAACGCGCACCGCACCATCTGCATCGTGTCCAGGTCCTCGCCGGTGAACATCCGCGGCATGTGCTTGGCCTTGTCGATCCCCACGCCGTGCTCGCCGGTGATCGACCCGCCGTGCTCGATGCACAGGTCGATGATCCGCCCGGAGACCTCCTCGGCGCGCTCGCCCGCGCCCGCCTCCGAGCCGTCGAACAGCACGAGCGGGTGGAGGTTGCCGTCCCCGGCGTGGAAGACGTTCGCCACGCGCACGCCGCGCTCCCGGGAGATCGCGTCGATGCGGGCGAGGACCTGCGGGAGCATGGTCCGGGGGATGACGCCGTCCTGCACGATGTAGTCGGGGCTGATCCGCCCGACCGCGGCGAACGCCGACTTGCGGCCCCGCCAGATCAGCCCGCGCTCGACGTCGTCGGCGGCGACCCGCAGCTCGAACGCCTCCGCGCACAGCTCCTTCACCCGCGCGAACTGCGCGTCGACCTCCGAGGCGGGACCGTCCAGCTCGACGATGAGCACCGCGCCCGCACCCGGCGGGTACCCGCAGCTCACCGCGGCCTCGGCCGCCTCGATGGACAGGGCGTCCATCATCTCGATCGCGGCGGGCACCACGCCGTCGGCGATGATGGCCGACACGGCCGCGCCGGCCCGTTCCATCGAGTCGAACCCCGCCAGCAGCGTGCGCACGCTCTCCGGCAGGCGCGTCAGCCGTACGGTGACCTTCGTCGTGATGCCGAGCGTGCCCTCCGAGCCGACGAACGCGCCCAGCAGGTCGTACCCGGGCCCCTCGGTCAGCTCCACGATCTCCCCGTCGGGCGTGACGACCTCGCAGGCCAGGACGTGGTTCACGGTGAAGCCGTACTTCAGGCAGTGCGCGCCGCCGGAGTTCTCCGCGACGTTCCCGCCGATCGAGCAGACCTGCTGGCTCGACGGGTCCGGCGCGAAGTAGTAGCCGTACGGCCGCGCCGCCCGGGTCACGTCGAGGTTGATGACGCCCGGCTCGACGACCGCGCGCTGGTTGGCGGCGTCGACCTCCAGGACGCGGCGCATCCTGGAGGTCACGATCAGCACGCCGTCCGTACGGGGGAGGGCGCCGCCGGACAGGCCCGTCCCCGAGCCGCGCGCGACGTACGGCACGCCGGCGTCCGCGCAGGCCCGGACGATCGCCGCGATCTGCTCGGCGGTGTCCGGCAGCACGACGACGCCGGGCGTGGCGCGGTGGTAGGTCAGCCCGTCGCAGTCGTACGTGGCCAGCTCCGCGGGATCGCTGATGACACTCTCGGCGCCGACGATCTCCCTGAGCCGTGCCGCGAGCGCGTCCAGCAGTGCCATACCAGTTATCCTCACCCTTTTTTCACTGATCGGCGAGGGTCAGGGCATCCGCTCGTACGCCGGGAGGGTGAGGAAGTCGGCGTAGTCGTCGGCGAGTGCCACCTCCTTGAACAGCGACACCGCGTCGGCGAACCGTCGCTCGTCGAACGCGTCGCCGTACGACTCGCGGATCTTCCCGAGCTCCTCGTCGATGATCCGCTCCACGAGCTCCGCCGTGACCTTCGGGCCGTCGGCGAGGTCCACGTCGTTGTGCAGCCACTGCCAGATCTGGGAACGGGAGATCTCGGCGGTCGCGGCGTCCTCCATCAGGTTGAAGATGGCGACCGCGCCGTTGCCGCCGAGCCAGGTGGCGATGTACTGCAGGCCGACGCTGATGTTGTTGCGCAGCCCCGCCTCCGTGATCTCGCCGGGCGTCTTGTCCACGGCCAGCAGGTCCGACGCGGCGACGGAGACCTCCTCGCGGAGCCGGTCGAGCTGGTTCGGCCGGTCGCCGAGCACGCCGTCGAAGACCTCGCGGCAGAGCGGCACCAGGTCGGGGTGGGCGACCCAGGAGCCGTCGAAGCCGTCGTTGCTCTCGCGGGTCTTGTCCGCCCGCACCTTCTCGAAGGCGGCCTTGTTGACCTCCTCGTCACGGCGCGACGGGATGAACGCGGCCATGCCGCCGATCGCGTGCGCGCCGCGCTTGTGGCACGTGCGGACGAGCAGCTCGGTGTACGCGCGCATGAACGGCGCCGTCATCGTGATCGCGTTGCGCTCCGGCAGCAGGAACTGCCGGCCACGGGCGCGGAACTTCTTGATGACGGAGAACAGGTAGTCCCAGCGGCCGGCGTTCAGCCCCGCGGAGTGGTCGCGCAGCTCGTACAGGATCTCCTCCATCTCGAACGCCGCCGGGATGGTCTCGATCAGGACCGTGGCCCGGATCGTGCCACGCGGGATCTCCAGGAGGTCCTGGGCGAGGTTGAAGACGTCGTTCCAGAGGCGCGCCTCCAGGTGGCTCTCCATCTTCGGCAGGTAGTAGTACGGCCCCTTGCCCTTGTCGAGCTGCCGCCGCGCGCAGTGGAAGAAGTACAGGCCGAAGTCGAACAGCGAGCCCGACATCCGCTCGCCGTCGACGAGCACGTGCTTCTCGTCCAGGTGCCAGCCGCGCGGGCGGACGACGATCGTCGCCAGCTCCTCGTCCGGCTTGAGCCGGTAGGACTTGCCGCCCGTCTCGAAGTCGATCGTGCGGTCGAGGGCGTCGCGGAGGTTGAGCTGGCCGCCGACCATGTTCTCCCACAGCGGCGTGTTGGCGTCCTCGAAGTCGGCGAGCCACACCTTGGCGCCGGAGTTCAGGGCGTTGATGGTCATCTTCCGGTCGGTCGGACCGGTGATCTCGACGCGGCGGTCCTCCAGGCCCGGGGCGGGCTTGGCGACCCGCCAGGACCCGTCGTGGCGGACGGCCGCCGTGTCCGGGAGGAAGTCCAGCGTGCCGCCCCGGGCCAGCTCCTCCTGCCGCTCGGCGCGCTTGTTCAGCAGCTCCTTCCGGCGGGCGCCGAACTCGCGCTGCAGGGAGGCGAGGAAGCCGAGCGCCTCGGGCGTGAGGATCTCGTCGTACCGCTCGTGGACCGGGCCGGTCAGCTCCACCCCTTGAGGTTCGGACATCAGTGCCACCCTCTTTCGCACAGTGAAATTATTCTTCTGCTTAACGGAAACGATATTAAGATCGTCGCAGCTCGGTCAACGGGGGCGGGGTATCCCTTCCCCTCGGGAAGGCCCGCACGCGGGACGGTCGCCGGCCCGTCCGGAATAAGCAGGTGTGATCCTGGCGCGGGCATGGGAACATCTGGGAAGATCCGGCGACGTTCCGGCGTTGACATGGGGGAACATGACGAATTTTCCTTACGAAGAGCCAGAGCACACCCCGCTGACCGGCGAGCTCGATCTGGAGGACCGGCAGGCGCTGCGGCGCGTGGCCGGGCTGTCCACGGAGCTCAGCGACGTCACCGAGGTCGAATACCGCGCGCTGCGCCTCGAGCGCGTCGTCCTCATCGGCGTCTGGACCGACGGAGACGAGGCGCAGGCCGAGAACTCCCTGCGTGAGCTCGCGCTCCTCGCCGAGACCGCCGGATCCGACGTCCTCGAGGGGATGATCCAGCGGCGTTCCAAGCCCGACCCGGCGACCTACATCGGGTCCGGTAAGGCGGCCGAGCTCCGCGACGTCGTCATCTCGACGGGCGCCGACACCGTGATCTGCGACGGCGAGCTGACCCCGAGCCAGCTCCGCCAGCTGGAGGAGATCGTCCAGGTCAAGGTGATCGACCGGACGGCCCTCATCCTCGACATTTTCGCCCAGCACGCCAGCAGCCGTGAGGGCAAGGCGCAGGTCGAGCTGGCCCAGCTCGAGTACCTCCTGCCGCGCCTCCGCGGCTGGGGTGGCAACCTGTCCCGGCAGGTCGGCGGCCGCGCCGCCGGCGGCGTCGGCATCGGTGGCCGCGGCCCCGGTGAGACGAAGATCGAGCTGGACCGCCGCCGGATCCGGTCCCGCATGGCCCGTCTGCGCCGCCAGATCGAGGCGATGGGCAAGGCGCGCGACACCAAGCGGTCCCGGCGGCGCAACCGCCAGGTCCCCTCGGTCGCGATCGCCGGATACACCAACGCCGGCAAGTCCAGTCTGCTCAACCGCGTGACCGGCGCCGGCGTCCTGGTCGAGGACGCGCTGTTCGCCACCCTGGACCCCACGGTCCGGCGGGCGAGCACGCCGAACGGCCGTGCGTTCACGATCGCCGACACCGTCGGGTTCGTGCGCCACCTGCCGCACCAGCTCGTCGAGGCGTTCCGCTCGACGCTGGAGGAGGTCGCCGACGCGGACCTGATCCTCCACGTCGTCGACGGCTCCGACGCCGACCCGGAGGCGCAGATCGCCGCGGTCCGTGAGGTCCTGCGCGAGCTCGGCGCGGACGGCGTGCCCGAGCTCGTCGTGATCAACAAGGCCGACGTGGCCGACGACCTCTCCCTGGCCCGGCTCCGCCGCCACGAGCCGCACAGCGTCGTCGTCTCGGCGCGCACCGGCGAGGGCGTGACCGGGCTGCTGGCGGCGATCGAGGAGAGTCTTCCGCGCGGCGACCGCGAGGTCCACGTCCTGGTTCCCTACGAGCGCGGCGACCTGGTCGCCCGGGTGCACGACCTCGGCGAGGTCCTCTCCCAGGAGCACACCGCCGACGGCACGGCCCTGCACGCCCGCGTGCCGGCGCGCGTCGCGGGCGAGCTCGAGCCGTACGTCACCGCGCACGCCTGACCACCGGACAACCGGTCGTACGGCGGGATCCCTCACCCGGATTCCGCCGTACGACCGCGACATGTCCACCATTGAGCCGAGACCGGGGCATTCCGCCTTTCGGTACGGAGTGAGGTTCCGGGTGCGGTATCGTCAAGGCACCTGTAGCAGTCGGCCGCCGGGGCGGTTTAGGAGCGGTTTGTCGCGTGAGGCTGTACAGCGTGGCCTTGCGTGCACTACGGTGACGAAACCGATATTCCCGGGCTCGTTGCTCCAGGTGGTCGGCTGATCACCCCTAATTCCGACTTGGGTCCGTCGGCAATGCCGCCGGCGTATATCGAGCGAGAGCAGGTGACCCGCTGCATGGCGTCCGGACACCCTTCACCGGCGCGCGACCGCAGAACGGGGCGGTGACGCGATGACCGTGCGTCTGCTGACGAACATCGGCCGGCTGTGGACCGGCACCGACGTGTGCAGCAACGCCGCCGTTCTCGTGCACGACGACCGGATCGTGTGGGCCGGTCCCGCTTCGGACCTTCCGCAGAGCGTCCCCGGTGTCATCGACGACATCGTCGATGTCGACCACGTCGAGAACCTCGGTGGCGGCCTCGTCACCCCGGGCCTCATCGACGCGCACTCGCATCCGGTGTACGCCGGAAACCGCTGGGCCGAGCTGGCCATGCGCACGAGCGGGTCGACCAACAACGAGATCGTCGCCGCGGGCGGCGGCGTGGCCTCCACGGTCACCGTGACGCGCGGCACCGACCCCTGGACCCTGTGCAACAACGTCCGCGAGCGCCTCCGGCAGTGGATCTGCGCCGGCACGACCACCGTCGAGGCGAAGACCGGATACCACCTCACCCGCGACGGCGAGCTGGCCGACGTCCGGATGCTGCGCTCGCTCGAGGAAGAGCCCTCGATGCCGCGCATCCACGCGACGTTCCTCGCCGCGCACATGCTTCCGCCGGAGTACTTCGGCCGCCGCCGCGACTACATCGAGGCGGTCCGCCTATGGGCCGGTGACGCGGCGGCCGCGGGCGCCGACAGCATCGACGTCTACTGCGACGAGGGCCACTTCACGCCCGACGAGGCCCGTGTCCTGCTCATGACCGGCCAGCGCGTCGGGCTGAAGGCGCGCCTGCACGCCTGCGCCAACGAGCGGGTCGGCGCCGCCCAGGTCGCGGCCGAGGTCGGCTGCGCCTCCGCCGACCTCCTCACCGAGGCCAACGACGACGACATCAAGGCGCTGCACCACGGCGGCGTCGCCGCGACGGTCTGCCCCGGCAGCGCCCTGCACAACGGCCGCACCCCGCCGGTCCGGGCCATGCTCGACCGCGGCGTCACCCTCGCGCTCGGCACCGACCACAACCCCGGCCAGTGCGGCATCACCTCGATGCCGCTGGTGATCGGCCTGTCGGTCGCGATGTTCGGCCTCAGCGTGAACGAGGCGCTCCGCGCCGCCACGCTCGGCGGCGCGGCCGCCCTGCGCGTCTCCGACCGCGGCGCGCTCGTCCCCCGGCATGTACGCCGACATGGTCCTGTGGGACGCCGACCACGAGGGCGCGTTCGCCTGGGCGTTCGGCCTCCGCGCACTCCGCGTCTGGCGCGGCGGCGTCCCCGTCCAGGCCTAGCCACCCGGCTCCCCGCACCGTCCTCCTGGCGCGGCGGCGTCCCCGTCCGTGCGTAAGGCCGGCCGGCTCTCCGCGTCGTCTCCTGCCGGGCGGCACGGTAGGCCGGGGGCGGTTCGCCCGAGCGCTCCGTCCACCTGAGGTGGCGGTGCCACCGCGCGGCCGACGGCGGACCGCCTGGACTTCCGCGCGCCGGGACGTACCAAGGGCTCGGCGACCGCAGTGCCGAAGGCGGGCGAACGCCGCGTACCTGCCGGTTCGGTTCCGAAGTCGACCGAGCATCCTGTACGGCCGACTTTGCGTACGATGCGGCTCCATCACCTTGATCATTGGGAGTCGTCTGTCGTGTCCGAGCGTGTCAACGAAACCGATGAGGCGGCGGCGATCGCCCCAGGCAGGCTGGCGGCGTTCAGCGATGGAGTGATCGCGATAGCGGCGACGCTGCTCATCCTCGAGGTGAAGGCTCCGCCCGCCGGAGAGAAGGTCTGGCCCGCGCTCCGCCACGAGTGGCCGGCCCTCGCGGCGTACGCCGTGAGCTTCCTGGTGATCGGCATCGCGTGGATCCACCACCACAACCTGTTCCACCAGGTGCGACAGGTCGATCGCGGCCTCCTCCTGTTGAACCTGGGCATGCTGGCGACCCTGTCCTACCTGCCCCTCCCGACCGCCACGCTCGGCAATCACCTCACCGGAGACGACGCCGTTCCGGCCGCCGTCTTCTACTCGGCGTCGGTCCTGGTGGCGGCCGTCTGGTTCACGCTGCTGTGGAACCACCTGTACGCGCGGCCACACCTGCTGCATCCGGGCGGCCGGGAGGTGGCGCGTGAGGCACGCCGCCGGTCGCTGGTGGGTCCGGCGAGCTACCTCTTGTCCGGACTGCTCGCGTTCGTCAGTCCGGTCGGCTCGCTCATGCTCAACGCCGCCATCATCGTCTACTTCATCGCCGGTCGTCGGTCTCCGGCCTCCCGGGTACGGCGGGCCGCCCTCACGCCCGCCGCAGACTCCGGAGACCACGGCCCTGCGGAGAGGACCGAGGGAGCATCCGACGGAGCCGAGGACGGAGAGCCGTCCACCGCGCCTTGACCTTCCGCATCGCTCCCGCCTCCGGCGCTGTCCGGTTCTGGGAGCCGGCCGCGAAGACCCTTTCCGAGAGGTGCGATCCGCCGTCGCAGCGGCCGTGGCGGGGAGGCGACGCGCTGAGTTCGGGTTGCGCGGCTGATGCGACATGGCGACCTAAACTCCCGGTATGACAGCACCCGTCGCGGTCGTCACTGATTCCACTGCCTACCTGCCGGACGAACTCGTCGCGGCACACGGCGTCACGGTGGTGCCGCTGCAGGTCGGGGTCGGCGGGGAGACGTTCGAGGAGGGCGGAAGGCACACCGCCGGTGAAGCAGGACAGGGTTTCCGCGACTGGCGTCCTGTCACGACGTCCCGGCCGTCACCGGGAAGCTTCGCCGCCGCGTACCGGCAGGCGGCCGAAACAGGGGCCACCGGGGCGGTGTCCGTCCACCTGTCCGCCGAGATGTCGGGAACCGTCGAATCGGCCAGGCTGGCGGCGAGAGAGGCGCCGATTCCGGTCCGCGTGGTGGACAGTCGTTCTCTCGGCATGGGGCTCGGCTTCTCGGTGCTGGCCGCCGCGCGGGCGGCGGTGGGCGGCGGCGATCTCGACGCCGTCGCCGATGCCGCGGTTCGGCGGATTCGCGCGACCCGTTCGCTGTTCTACGTCGACACGCTGGAACACCTGCGCAGAGGCGGCCGGATCGGTGCGGCGGCGACATTGCTGGGATCGGCTCTGATGATCAAGCCGTTGCTGCGCATCGTCGACGGCCGTATCGCGCCGCTGGAGAAGGTCCGCACGACCTCCCGCGCGCTGGCCCGGCTGGAGGAACTGGCCGTCGAACTGGCCGACGACCGGCCCGTGGACATCGCCGTTCAGCACCTGGCCGCGCCCGTACGGGCCGCCGCGCTCGCCGGTCACCTGCGCGAACGGGTTCCGGAGCTGCACGACCTGTACGTCGGAGAGGTAGGGCCGGTCATCGGTGCGCACGTCGGCCCCGGGATGCTCGGCGTCGTCGTCTCCCGACGGGAGCCATAGTTATCCACAATCGGTACGGGTGTCACCGCGGAGAGCGATGGTCCCGTTAGCGTCGGCGGCATGTCCAGCTTCGACCCCACCGCCTTCGACCGGCTCCGCGACGTCTTCCGGCCACCACAGTCGTTCGGGTCCGACGATGACGTGAGTCCTCAGCCGCCGGGAGCGGCATTACGGTCCTCACCCCGCGACCCGGGCCGGCAGGTACGGCTCGATCCCCATGCTCCCGGCCTCCGCGTGCTGGCGGCGGTCGGTCTGTTGGCGGCACTGGTCGCGGGTGCCTATCTGTGGTGGTCACGCCCGGAGGCGCAGCCCGTGCCCGCGGCGGTCGTAAGTCCCGCGGCGCACCGGGCCGCTCCCGCGGGCGCGTCCTCGCCCGCGCCCGGCCTGTCCACCGCTTCGGCACCGCCCGCCGTGTCCGGGTCGCCGGTGCTGGTCGACGTCGGAGGGAAGGTGCGACGCCCGGGCGTGGTGAGCCTGCCGGCCGGGGCGCGGGTCATCGACGCGATCAAGGCGGCCGGGGGAGTCCGGCCCGGAGCCCGAACCGGCACACTGAACCTCGCCCGCCGGGTCGTGGACGGTGAGCAGATCCTCGTGGGAGTCGACGCGACGCCCGCGCCCGCCATCGCCCCGGGCGCGCCGTCAGGCGCCGCGTCACCCGGCGGCGTACCCCTCGATCTGAACACCGCCAGCGCCGCCCAGCTCGATCAACTGCCGGGCGTCGGCCCGGTGCTGGCCCAGCGAATCGTCGACTACCGCACCCAGCACGGTGCCTTCCGATCCGTCGAAGAGCTGCGGCAGGTGTCCGGCATCGGGACCGCCAAGTTCGGTGACCTCAAAGGTCTGGTGACCGTGTGAGCGCGATGGCGGCGGTGGTCGGCCGCCACCCGGACGTGCGTCTTCGGGTGGCCTGTCCGAATGGGGCCCGAGTGTGACGATTGGCGACGGGGCACCAGAGGATGAGGTTTCCACGCCTGGCCCACCGGCCGACGAGATTCCTGCCGCCGGCGTGGGAGGTGGGGTCTCCGCACTCGGCGCGCATGGTGACGGCGAGGTCTGTGACGCCGCCGTGGGCGATGGGCTTCCTGCCGGCGGCGTGTGTGGTGAACCCGACGGGCCGTCGGCTGGCGAGTCCTCCGCCGCTACGGCGTCGGGCGGGGTCTTCTCGGGCGGGCAGTGCGGTGACCGGCCCGGGGACGGGCCTTCGATGGCCGGCGGGTTCGACCTGCGGTTGGGGCCACCGGCGGTGGGCGCTTGGCTGTCCGCTCTGGTACTCCTCGGCCTGAGTCCGATGGTGGCCTACGTGACCGCCCTCGTGTCGGCCACCGGGGCTGTGTTCCTGGCGGCCTGCGCGGCCCGGCGGCGGATGCCGGTGGTGCGGCGTGTCCTGGCGGTGCCGGTTCCGGTGGCGGGGCGGGTGGTGGTGGGCGCGCTGGTGTGCGTCGCGGCCTCGGCGGTGGGCGTCGGGTTCCGGCTAACGGCGGTCGGGTCCGGGCCGGTGCGAGCGCTCGCGGTCCGGGGCGCCACGGCGGAATTGGGCGCGGTGGTCACCGGGGACCCGGCGGTGCTGAAGGCCGGACCGTCGTCGCGCCGGCACGACACCCTCCTCGTACCGGTAAGGGTGGAGGAGGTGGAGTTCGCGCCCGGGACGACGGGGCGGTTGCGGGTGCGCGTGCCGGTGCTCCTGCTCGCTGACGATCCGACGTGGAGACGGCTGGTGCCGAGCCAGCGCGTTCACCTCACCGCACGACTCACCACGCCACGCCATGGGGACCTGCTCGCGGCGGTCGGCCTGGTCCGCGGGCCGCCCGCGCTGGTCGGCCGGCCTTCGCCGCCACAGCGGTGGGCGAGTACCGTCCGGTCCCGCCTGCGTGCGGCGGCGTCCCGGCTGCCGTCCGACCAGCGCGGCGTCCTGCCCGGCCTGGTGGACGGCGACACGTCCCTGCTCGACCCGGAGCTCGCCGACGCGTTCGAGACGGCAGGGCTGACGCATCTGATGGCGGTCAGCGGCGAGAACCTCTCCCTGCTCATCGGCGCGGTCCTGATGGCCGGCCGCTTCACCGGCCTCGGCCGTCGCGCGGTGCCCGTACTCGCGGGGCTGACGGTGTTCGGCTTCGTGCTGGTGGCGCGTCCGTCGCCGAGTGTCCTGCGCGCCGCCGTCATGGGTTCCGTCGCGCTGCTCGCGGTCGTCACCGGCCGGGAACGCCGCGGGGTGCCCGCGCTGTTCGCGGCCGTCCTCGTGCTGGTCCTCCTCGATCCGGAGCTCGCCCGCTCGTACGGCTTCGCGCTGTCGGCGCTCGCGACCGCGGGCATCCTCGTGCTCGGGCCGCCCTGGCGGCGGTGCCTGACACGGTGGCTGCCCCAGAGCGTGCCCGGACGGCTGCCCCGCCGTCTGGCCGGTGCGCTCGCCGAGCCACTGGCGGTGGCAGCGGCGGCCCACGTCGCGTGCGCTCCGATCCTCGTCCTCCTCGACGGCGAGGTGAGCCTCGTGGCCGTGCCCGCGAACCTCCTCGCCGCTCCCGCGGTGGGGCCCGCGACACTCCTCGGGGTGCTGGCCGCGGCCGTCGCGCCGTTGTCCCTGCCGTCGGCCCGGGTGATCGTCGTACCGGCCGGGCTGGCGGTAGGCTGGATCACCGAAGTCGCACGGCTGTGCGCCCGCGTGCCGTACGCGGCGGTCGGCTGGCCGGCGGGCGCGGCCGGAGCGGCGCTGCTGACGGTGATGTTCGTCGTCGGCGCGCTGGTCCTGCGCCGGCCGGGGGCGCGCCGTGCCGCCGCGGCCGCCGTCGCCGGTACGGCCCTGATGGTGATCGGCGTCCACGCCTGCGCGCCGGGGTGGCCGCCGCACGGCTGGCAGTTCGTGACCTGTGACGTCGGCCAGGGCGATGGGCTCGCGCTCGCCGCCGGGCCCGGCCGCGCCGTGGTCGTCGACACCGGTCCCGATCCGCGCTTCATCGACCGCTGCCTGCGCGCGCTGCGGGTCCGGGCCGTGCCGCTGCTCGTGCTGACCCACCCCCACGCCGACCACGTCGGCGGGGTGCCCGGCGTGCTACGCGGCCGCACCGTCGGGACCGTCCTGATCAGTCCCGACAGTGAGGGGGAGGAGCGGCGCCTGCTCACCGGTAGACGGGTCCTCGCCGCGGGGATCGGCGACGTATGGTCCGTCGGGCCGCTGACGTTGCGCGTGCTCGGTCCGCTCAGCAGCCTTCCCGTGTCCACCCGCGATCCCGGAACCGAGGTGAACAACGCCAGCGTGGTGCTGTTCGCGCGGTGGCCGGGGCTGACGGCGCTCCTCGGCGGAGACGTCGAGACGGAGGCCCAGCGGACGCTGCTCGCCGCCGGGCTGCCGCGCGCCGACGTCCTCAAGGTCCCGCACCACGGCTCGTCGCACCAGGACCCGGACTTCCTGGCCGCCGTCCACGCGCGGATCGCGGTGACGTCGGTCGGCGTGGACAACGACTACGGGCATCCGGCGCCGTCGACGATGGCCCTGCTGGCGCGGCTGCACTTGCGCGGCTACCGGACCGACCACGACGGTGACATCGCCATCGTCCGCTCCCGCGAGGGCCCGGCCGTGGTCACCCGGCGCTGAGAGCCCGCGCCGGCCGGCGCACCGGTCGCGCAGCACGGCGAACGTTCTCGACCGCACGGTCGCATGGTGGGCTGCCACCCGAACTGCGACGGTGACGTGCGCGGGGCGTTGTCCACGGCGCGGTCGTGCGGTGGCCTGTCACCCGAATCGCGACGGTGACCCGCGCGAGGAATGTTCTCGACGGCACGGTCGCATGAGGGCTGCCACCCGAATCGCGACGGTGACGTGCGCGGGGCGTTGTCCACGGCGCGGTCGCACCGTGGCCTGTGACCCGCACTGCGACGGTGAGGGGCGCTGCCAAGGCGTACCGGATGCTCGGTAAGGGCGGTCCGAGAAGGGGTGGAGGCTCGCATATCGCCACCGGGGCGAGGCTTCTCCCGAGCATCCGGTGCGACCCCGCGCGACCATGCCAAGGAGATATCGGGCGATCTCCCGAGATCGCGGACCCGGGCCGCCTATTGCTCCCACCGGCGTCTTACCGCCGAGGGTTCTGGTGGCTCACACCACCAGAACCCTCGGCAGAAGACGAGGGCGACCAGCAGCCCCCGACGGGCGAGGCATCAGCCGGTCTCCCGCTCGGCCGATGTCACGCCTGGCCACGGTGCGCGGCGGTCGGCGGTCCGGCCGGTCAGTCGGCGCGCAGGATCTCCTTGACCAGTTCGTACGAGCGCAGGCGGGCGGCGGGATCGCCGACGTTCGTGGAGATCATCAGCTCGTCGGGCTGCGTCCGGTCGATCAGGTCGAGGAGCCCCTTGCGCACGGTCTCCGGACCGCCGATCACGTGCGACTCGGTGATGGTGCCGATGGCCTCGCGCTCTTGAGGCGTGTACGGATACGCCTGCGCCTCCTCCGGCGTCGGCAGTGGCCCGGGCTTCCCGGTCCGCAGCCGCAACATCGACAGGCCCATGGGCGCGGCGAGCCGTTCGGCCTCCTCGTCCGTGTCGGCGCATACGACGGCGGCGGTCACCATGGCGTGCGGCCGGGACAGGGTCTCCGACGGCTGGAAGGTCGAGCGGTACAGCTCCAGGGCGGGCTCGGTGAACCGCGCGCTGAAATGGTGGGCGAACGCGAACGGCAGACCCAGCGCGCCCGCCAGTTGCGCGCTGTAGCCGCTGGAGCCCAGCAGCCAGACCTCCGGCGGGTTCTCGCCCGTGGGAACGGCCCTGATCCCGAGCGACGAACCGCTGAGGAACGCCCTCAACTCGGCGAGGTGGCGCGGGAAGTCCTCGACGTTCAGATCCGCGCTCCGCCGCAGCGCGTACGCGGTGGCCTGGTCGGTTCCAGGGGCCCGGCCGATGCCGAGGTCGATCCGCCCGGGGTGCAGGGCCTCCAGCATGCCGAACTGCTCGGCGACCACCAAGGGGGCGTGGTTGGGCAGCATCACCCCTCCGGAGCCGACTCTCAGGGTCGACGTCGCCTCCGCCAGATGCGCGATCAGTACGGGAGGCGAGGAACTGGCGATACCGGGCATGTTGTGGTGCTCGGCGACCCACAGCCGGTGATAGCCGAGGCGTTCGACGGCCTTGGCCAGGTCGATGCTGGCTCGCAGCGCTGCCCCGGGCGTCGTATCCGAGCTCACGGGGACGAGGTCGAGTACGGACAGCGGCAGTTCATGAAGTTCGGACACTTTCGAACAACCCAGAGCGGAAAGCGGGGATTCCCGGTGCGGGCCGGATCACACGAGGGCGGATCCGCCCTCGTCGGCGAGGCCGTCCGGTGTGCGGGGCTCCGCTGTTCACCGGCATCATTGGACAATGCCCCGAGGAATCTCCAGTGCCCCCCGACCGCACGGGTTCCTGCGCCGTGTGGTCCGCGCTCCCCTTTGGATCTATCACCGGGACCTCGGCTTCCTGCTCGGCAAACGTTTCCTCTACCTGGCCCATCAGGGGCGGCTCAGCGGCCTGCGCCGGGAGACCGTCCTGGAGGTGGTGAAGCTCGACCAGCAGGCCGGCGAGGTCATCGTGTTCTCGGGCTGGGGGAACCGCGCCGACTGGGTGAAGAACCTCCGGGCGGGGCGGGCACTGGAGGTCCGGATCGGCCATCTCCGGTTGCTGGAACCGGAGCATCGCTTCCTGCCGGATGAGGAGCGCCGCGCCGTGCTCGTCGCGTGCAAGGAGGCCCATCCGCTGGCCTGGCTGACCCTCGCGCGGTTGATGGGTCTGCCAAGAGACCCCAAGAATGACGACATAGGTGATATGCGCGCCGTCGCCTTCCGCCCGCGCTGACCCCGTCCATTCGCCTGCGCCGGCGCCGACCGGGCCCCGGGGTGCCTCTGCCCGCGTTGACTGCGTCGATTCGCTTGTGCCGGTACCGGCGCCGACTGGGCCCCGGTCGTCTCTGCCCGGCCTGACTGCGCGTTCGCCGCTGGCGCTCACGCTGACCGCGTCCCGGGTCGCTTGCGCCGATGTTGATCGCGTCCCGGGCCGCTGGTGCCGGCGCTGACCGCGTCCGCGTCACCTTTGCCCGCGTAGGTCTCCTCCGCGTCGGCCTTGACCGGGCGGCCTCGCGCGGGGGCACGCAGGAGCCGGGAGCGGCCGGATCGAGACCGCCGGTCGATGATCCTTCGGGGTGACGGCGGCGGGTGGGCGATGCCGGGTCTCGGGGCGTGGCATGCTGCATGCGTGTCTTCCGAACGTCTCACCCTCGTCGTCGGCGACGAAGAGCTGCTCGTCGACCGGGCGGTCGGCGACGTCGTCGCGGCGGCCCGCGCCCGTGAGGACGATGTCGAGGTCCATGAGCTGACCCCCGCCTCTCTTGCGCCGGGCGCACTGGCGGAGCTGACCTCGCCGTCGCTGTTCGGCGGCGGGCGCGTGGTCGTCCTGCGTTCGGCCCAGGACTTCGGCAAGGACCTGGCCGCCGAGATCGGCCGGTACGCCGCGAACCCCGCCGACGACATCGACTTCGTCGTCGTACACGCCGGTGGCGCCAAGGGCAAGGCGCTGCTCGACGCGCTGACCAAGGCGGGCGCCCGCAAGGTCACCTGCCAGAAGATCACAAAGCCGGGTGAGCGTGTCGCCTTCGTGCGCGCGGAGATTCGCCGGGCGGGCGGGAGCATCGGGGAGGACGCGGCGCGTACCCTCCTCGACGCGGTCGGCACCGATCTGCGGGAGCTGGCCAGCGCGTGCAGTCAGCTCGTCGCCGACACCGGCGGGAAGATCTCCGACGAGGCGGTCGCGCGGTACCACCGCGGACGCGCGGAGGTCAGCGGGTTCACCGTCGCCGACCGGGCGGTCGAGGGCAAGCTCGCCGAGGCGTTGGAACAGCTCCGCTGGGCGCTGGCGACGGGCGTCGCGCCGGTCCTCATCACGAGTGCGCTGGCTCAGGGCGTACGGTCGCTCGCCAAGGTCGGTGGCGCGCCACGCGGTCTGCGCGGCGCCGGGCTGGCCAAGGAGCTCGGAATGCCGCCCTGGAAGATCGATCGGGTACGCGCGCAGCTGCGCGGCTGGGAGCCGGCGGGGGTCGCGCGGGCGCTACAGGTCGTGGCCGAGACCGACGCCCAGGTCAAGGGCGGCGGTGCCGATCCGGCGTACGCGCTGGAGAAGGCGATCGCTCAGATCGTCGCCGCGCGTTCCGGCCGCTGACACCCACCGCCGGCCTGTTCTCCAGGAGTGGGATAAATCGGTTTGATCCCATTCGCCGATGTCCCACGCTTGCTCCATGGACAAGATCAAGGAACCGCGCCTCGGCGTCGACTTCGGTCGGGTGATCCAGGGGGGCGCGACGGAGGCGGGGGAGGAGGACACCACCTTCCTCGGCGGCGGGCTGGAACAGGCGATGCGCACGCCGGCCACACCGGGGACCTTCGAGGTGCTGCCCCGGCTCGTCGCCCGCTTCGGCGGACGGGCATGGGTGATCTCGAAGTGCGGTCCGGGCGTCCAGCAGCGGACACTGGAGTGGCTCGGTCATCACGACTTCTACCGGCGCACCGGCATCCCACCCGGGAACGTCCGCTTCTGCCGTCGGCGCGCGGACAAGGCCGGGCACTGCGCCGAACTCGGCATCACGCACATGATCGACGATCGGCTGGACGTGCACGCCGCGCTCCGCGACCTCGTGCCGCATCTCTTCCTCTTCGGCCCTCAGAAGACCGAACCGCCCGGCTGGGTACGGCACGCCGCGACCTGGGCGGACGCGGAGGCGATGATCGACCCGATCGGCTGATCCCCGTGGGTCACCGCGCCGGGGCGGGCCCGTCGCCGAGCGGCCAGTCCTCGGGCAGGAGGAAGAAGTCGGTGACGAAACACGCCACGTCGCCGTCGCGCGTACGGCCGATCCAGGTCGGGTACACGCCGTCACCTTCGCCGGTGGTGAAGCCGACCAGGATCGGCTCGCCGTCCGGCCCGTCCGCGGTCGGAGAGGTCGGGCGGTCCGATACGTCCATCCGGAAATCCTCCCACCACTCGCCGTCCGCCTCCTCGTGGAGGGTCTGGACGCCGTCGGCGTCGGCGAACGATCCCTGGCCACCGTCGACCGGGTAGCCGAAGTATTCGCGCGGACCGAGGGCGGCGACATCCTGGCCCGGCCACAAGGCGAGTTCCCAGGCGTCGACCGGCTCGTCGCGGATCACCAGCCGTGCGGCGGCCACGCGTTCGTCGACCACGTCACCGTCGGCGGATCGCCGGTACTCGACGACGGCGAGCACGATCGGGTACCGGCCCGGAGGCACCGTCTGGGTGAACGCCTCGGTGGGGAATCCCGGCTCGGATGCCGCGACGCGGCCACTGGGCAGGGACAACCGGCCATGATCGAGTTGGACCGTGCAGTGCCAACCGCAATCGCCGTCATGGAAGGTCGCGCCGGACACGAACAACCGGTCGTAGTCACGGGGTCGTAACACGGTGGGGTGGCTCCCTGCGCTGGGTGAGGACTGCAACAAGGTCACGCCGGACCGGGCGCGCCGACCGGGCAGGGCCGCTTCACGGTGCGGCGGACACGGCCGAGCGCCGCCGGTCCAGATAAGGCAAGCACGACGACGCCGCGCCCGGCGAGCGGGCACGGCGTCGCTGACGCGTCGGTCGGCCTTACTTGGCCTGCAGGGCGGCGGCGCGCTTGGCGATCGCCGACTTGCGGTTGGCCGCCTGGTTCTTGTGAATGACGCCCTTGCTCACGGCCTTGTCGAGCTTGCGCGAAGCGTGACGCAGCTGGACGAGGGTGGCCTCGGCGTCGCCGGACTCGGCGGCCTCACGGAACTTGCGAATGGCGGTCTTGAGCTCGGACTTGACCGCCTTGTTGCGCAGACGAGCCTTCTCGTTCTGCTTGTTCCGCTTGATCTGGGACTTGATGTTCGCCACGAAGAAAGCCTCAGGTCTTAAGTCGATGGATTTGGGGGCGCGGGACCTGTCGCGCCCACACGCAGTGGAACAGACTACCAAGCTTTCTCGGACAGCCCCAACCCGACGGCCCGTCGACCGCCGGCGCCGAGCCCCGCACCGTACGGCGAGGGCGACGGCCGCGCCTGCGGTGAGGGCGAGCGTCGCACCGTACGGCAAGGTCGCGCGTCTCACCCGCGGGTGAGCGCCGCACCCGAGTGCGAGGGCCGCGCCTGAGGGTGAGCGCCGCACCGTACGGCGAGAGCATGGCACGAGGCATGGGACGATGGAAGACGCTAGATCCGTCACTCTTTGAGGAACCCGGTGCCGCCCGTACCGAACCAGACCGATCCCGCGGTGATCCGCAACTTCTGCATCATCGCGCATATCGACCACGGCAAGTCGACCCTCGCCGACCGCATGCTGCAGCTCACCGGCGTGGTCGAGGAGCGTCAGATGCGCGCCCAGTATCTCGACCGGATGGACATCGAGCGCGAGCGCGGCATCACCATCAAGAGCCAGGCCGTGCGCCTGCCGTGGAAGGACCACGTCCTCAACCTGATCGACACCCCCGGGCACGTCGACTTCTCCTACGAGGTGTCGCGGTCGCTGGCGGCGTGCGAGGGGGCCGTGCTGCTCGTCGACGCCGCGCAGGGCATCGAGGCGCAGACGCTGGCCAACCTCTACCTCGCGCTCGAGGCGGACCTGCACATCATCCCGGTCCTCAACAAGATCGACCTGCCCGCCGCGCAGCCGGACAAGTACGCCGAGGAGCTGGCCGGCATCATCGGCTGCGACGCCTCCGAGGTGCTGCGGGTGTCCGGCAAGACCGGTGAGGGCGTCGCCGCGCTGCTCGACAACATCGTCGAGACCGTTCCGGCACCTGTGGGCGACCCGGACGCCCCGGCCCGCGCGATGATCTTCGACTCGGTGTACGACACCTACCGCGGTGTCGTCACGTACGTCCGGGTGGTCGACGGGCACCTGTCGCGGCGCGAGAAGAGCCTGATGATGTCCACGAAGGCGGCGCACGACACCCTCGAGGTGGGCGTGATCTCGCCGGAGCCCAAGCCGGTCACCGGCCTGGGCGTCGGGGAGGTCGGCTACCTGATCACCGGCGTGAAGGACGTCCGCCAGGCCCGCGTCGGCGACACCGTGACGATCGCGTCCCAGCCGGCGGTCGAGCCGCTCGGCGGCTACCAGGACCCGAAGCCGATGGTGTTCTCCGGCCTGTACCCGGTGGACGGCGACGACTACCCCGAGCTGCGCGACGCCCTCGACAAGCTGCGCCTCAACGACGCCGCGCTGATCTACGAGCCGGAGACGTCGCTCGCGCTGGGCTTCGGGTTCCGCTGCGGCTTCCTCGGCCT
Organism: Actinoallomurus rhizosphaericola; assembly: GCF_024055675.1. NCBI lineage: Bacteria > Bacillati > Actinomycetota > Actinomycetes > Streptosporangiales > Thermomonosporaceae > Actinoallomurus > Actinoallomurus rhizosphaericola. Next base: position 761,820 of record NZ_JAMXMW010000001.1, read on the forward strand.
GCTGCACATGGAGATCGTGCGAGAGCGGCTGGAGCGGGAGTTCGACCTGTCGCTCATCTCCACCGCGCCGAACGTCGTCTACCGCGTGGTCATGGAGAACGGCGACGAGCACCGGGTCACCAATCCGAGCGAGTTCCCCGAGGGCAAGATCGGCGAGGTGTACGAGCCGATCGTCAAGGCGACGATCCTGTCGCCGAGCGACCACATCGGCGCGATCATGGAGCTGTGCCAGGGGCGGCGCGGCGTGCTGCTCGGCATGGACTACCTGTCCGAGGACCGCGTCGAGATCCGCTACACCCTGCCGCTCGCCGAGATCATCTTCGACTTCTTCGACCAGCTGAAGTCGCGGACGCGCGGGTACGCCTCGCTCGACTACGAGCCGAGCGGCGAGCAGGAGTCGGACCTGGTCAAGGTCGACATCCTGCTGCAGGGCGAGTCGGTGGACGCCTTCAGCCAGATCGTGCACAAGGACAAGGCCCGCGAGTACGGCCTGATGATGACGGCCAAGCTGAAGGAGCTCATCCCGCGCCAGCAGTTCGAGGTGCCGATCCAGGCGGCGATCGGCTCGCGTGTCATCGCCCGCGAGAACATCCGGGCCATCCGCAAGGACGTCCTGGCCAAGTGCTACGGCGGTGACATCTCCCGTAAGCGCAAGCTGCTGGAGAAGCAGAAGGAGGGCAAGAAGCGGATGAAGACGATCGGCCGGGTCGACGTCCCGCAGGAGGCCTTCGTCGCGGCCCTGTCGACGACCGGCGCGGCCGCGGACAAGAAGAAGTGACCGCGTCTCGGATCGTCCATCCTGGGGCAGGCTGACCTGAGTCAGCCGAGACCTTTGGAGGCAATGATGGTGGACGTCGGCCGGGTGGGAGTCTGGAGCATCGGACTCCGGAACGACGATCCGAGCGCCGCGAACGAGATCCGCGAGGCGGCGGCCGAGCTGGAGGAGCTCGGGTACGGCGCGATCTGGCTGGGCGGCAGCCCCGATGTGCGGCATGCGGTGCCACTGCTGGAGGCGACCTCCCGGATCGTCGTGGCGACCGGGATCCTCAACATCTGGGAGCACGACGCGGCCGACGTCGCGGACCGGCAGAAGGCCGTGTCCTCCGCGCACCCGGGCCGGTTCCTGCTCGGGCTGGGCGCGAGCCATGCCACGGCGGTCAAGGACTACGCCAAGCCGTACTCGGCCATGGCGCGGTACCTCGACGGCCTCGACGCCGCCGGCGCGCCGCCCTCGGAGCGGGTCCTGGCGGCGCTCGGCCCGCGCATGCTGGAGCTGGCCCGCGACCGTACGGCGGGCGCCCACCCGTACCTCGTGACCCCGGAGCACACGGAGCGGGCGCGGCAGATCCTCGGCCCGGATCGCCTCCTCGCCCCGGAGGTCAAGGTGGTGCTCGACACCGACCCCGGGCGGGCACGCGCCACGGCCCGCGCCCACCTGGGCTTCTACATGCAGCTGCCCAACTACACCAACAACCTGCTGCGGCTCGGCTTCACCGAGGACGACGTCGCCGACGGCGGCAGTGACCGGCTCGTCGACGCGGTCGTCGCGTGGGGCGACGTCGAGGCGGTACGGCGGCGCGTCGCCGCGCACCGGGACGCGGGCGCGGACCACGCCACCCTCCAGGTCCTCACCGGCGACCGGAACGGGCTGCCGCGGGCGGAGTGGCGGGAACTCGCCGCAGGACTCGACCTGCGCTGACCCGTCAGATTCGGGCGGACTCGCCGGGACGGAGCAGGACGAGCCGGTCGGTCAGGCCGGCGCGGTCGAACGCGCCGGTCAGTGCCTCGGCGTTCTCGGTGAAGTGTCCCCAGCTGTTGAAGTGGACGGGCACGACCCGGCGCGCCCGCAGCAGCCGCGCGGCGGTGGCGGTCTGCTCGCTGTCCAGGGTGAGCAGCGCGCCGTCGAGCACTCCCGGGCGGGCGGCGCCGGCGAACAGCACCGCCACCTCCACCGGAGCGAACCGCCCGGCGATCCGCTCGACCAGGTCCAGTGAGGCGTTGTCGCCGCTCACGTAGACGGTCGGCAGGTCCGGGGCCGTCAGCACGAAGCCGGTGACCTCTCCGGTGACCGGCTCGCACCCCTCTGGGCCGTGCCGCGCCGGAACCGCGGTCACGGTCAGGTCGCCGGCGCCGGGCCGCCGCACCGTGGTGGACGTCCAGGGCGCGAGGCCGGTGGCGGTCCCGCCCAGGCGGGCGGCGCCGCTCGGAGTGGTGTACACGAGCGGCGCCGTCCGCAGGAACGCGCGTCCGGAGTGATCCAGGTTGTCCGGGTGCTGGTCGTGCGACAGCAGGACGAGGTCGACCTCGCCGACGGCCGAGGCGCTGATCGCCGCGGGCGCGGTCTTGGTGAGCAGCGCGCCCGACGGACTGCGGTACTCCCCGGGGGCGTCGAAGGTCGGATCGGTGACCACGCGCAGTCCGCCGATCTCCAGGACGGCCGTCGGGCCGCCCACGGCCGTGACCGCGAGACGGGGGCGCGGGTCGGCCGGAGTGCCGGCCTGGAGCGATCGCGAGTCCGTCATCAGTCCTCCTCATGGCAGAAGTTTCGTTTTGCCGTGAGATGGGAGCTTAGCGCCTCTCATGGAGAATTTGAACGGATACCATGAGACGTATGAGTGATGGTGGGATTCCCGGTGAGCGGCGCTTCCCTGCGCTCGCGCTCGTCAACACCCGTGTTCAGCGGTCCGGCGTGTCCGAGGACCTCCTGGCGGACCCGACCGTGATCCGCGACTGGCTCGCCGATCGGGGACTGATCTCCGCCGACGCCCGCGTGGACGAGACGGAAGCGGCCGCGGTGCGGGCGTTCCGGGAGTCCCTGCGCGCGCTGCTGACCGCGCGGGAGAGTCGTCGCGTGCCGCCGCCCGCGGACCTGACGGCGTTGAACGCCGCGCTCACCGCCCCGGCGCTGGTGTGGGACGGCGGTGGGCCGAGACGTGTACGGCGGCCGGTTCCCGATGAGGTCCAGGGCGCGCTGGCCGACCTGGCCGCGAACGCCGTCGATCTGCTCAGCGGGGAGGAGGCGGCGTCGCTGGCCTCCTGCAGTGCCCATGGGTGCATCCGCTTCTTCCTCCGGACCCACGCCGCGCGCCAGTGGTGCTCGAACCGGTGCGGCGACCGCGTCCGAGCCGCGCGTCACTACGCCCGCCGCCGATCGGCCGCCGGTTCCTGACCCGCCTGCGGCCGCCGCGCCCCTCGAGGCCGCGCGGTGACCGCGTGCGGTCGGCGCGTGAGCGAACTCACGGGGGAGCGGGCCGGGCGTACGCCGGGCCGTGGTGGTCATGCATTCCGGGCCGCCCGGAGTGGCTGTCCGGAACCCCCGGCTTGTGCCCCTCCGGGTTGCGACATCCGATTAAGGGGAATGGGTCGTGTCCGTGATGATCTAAGGAGGATCAGTGGACGCGGCCATGGCAGGGCCGGAGACGAGCGACGCCGACCCGCGGGGGCCCGGCCGCGGCGGACCGGCGGAGATGACCATCATCGGAGTGATCACCCTTCCGGGTACGGAACGTTCGGTGGCCGACGGGCGCCGGTTCGTCGGCGAGACGCTCGGCCGACGGCACCCGGCGGCCGACGCGGTCAGGCTCAGCGTCAGCGAACTCGCCACCAACGCGGTGAAGCACACGCCGAGCGGCACGGGCGGCCGGATCACCATCAGGCTCGCCGCCGCCGAGAACGCCGTCCGCGCCGAGGTGATCAACGACGGCGCCACCGGCTCGGAGCCGCGGCTCCAGAGCCGGCCGGAGGCGGACGCCGAGCACGGCAGGGGCCTGGTCCTCATCGACACGGTCGCGGACCGGTGGGGCGTGACCCGGGGCGCCCACCGGACGACGGTCTGGGCCGAGTTCTCGTACTGACGACCGCCGCGCCCGTACGGCGGCTCCGGGACGGCACGAGGCTCCGCCGTGCCGCACCCTACGGGGGCGGCACGCGTCGTGGCGGGGACGCACGCCGCCGAAGCACTCCCGCGCTGACGGCAGACTTGAGACGTGCCCTCGACCCTGCCCGACGGAGATCCGGTCCCGAACGACGGCGCGTTGCCCGCCAGTGCCCTCGACGGCCTCGGCGACCGCCCGTTCGGCTTCTACGTCCACGTCCCCTTCTGCGTGACCCGCTGCGGCTACTGCGACTTCAACACCTACACCGCGACCGAGTTGCGCGGCGCGTCCCGCGAGGCGTACGCCGACACGGCCATCGCGGAGATCCGGCTGGCCCGCCGCGTGCTCGGCGACGTCGACCTGCCCGTCCAGACGGTGTTCGTAGGAGGGGGAACGCCCACCCTGCTGCCCGCCGACGACCTCGGGCGGATCCTCGACGCGATCGACAAGGAGTTCGGCCTGGCGGCGACCGCCGAGGTGACGACCGAGGCCAACCCCGAGACGGTCGACCCCGGCTACCTCGCACGCCTCCGCGAGGCCGGCTTCACGCGGATGTCGTTCGGGATGCAGAGCGCGCGCGAGCACGTGCTGGCCGTCCTCGACCGTACGCACACGCCCGGCAGGCCCCAGCAGTGCGTCCGGTGGGCGCGGGAGGCCGGCTTCGAGCACGTCAACCTCGACCTCATCTACGGCGCGCCGGGGGAGAGCGACACGGACTGGCAGGCCAGCCTGGAGGCCGCCCTGGAGGCGGGTCCCGACCACGTCTCGGCCTACGCGCTCATCGTCGAGGAGGGCACCCGGCTGGCCGCGCAGGTCCGCCGCGGGCAGGTCGCCGCGCCGGACGACGACGCCATGGCGGACCGCTACCTCGCCACGGAACGGACACTGAGCGCGGGCGGCCTGCGCTGGTACGAGATCTCCAACTGGGCGGCGGACGAGGACGCCCGGTGCCGCCACAATCTCCTGTACTGGACCGGCGGCGACTGGTGGGGGGTCGGCCCGGGCGCGCACAGCCACGTCGGCGGCACCCGCTGGTGGAACGTCAAGCACCCCGCCGCGTACGCCGCCCGCCTCGCGGACGGCGCCACGCCCGCGCACGCCCGCGAGGTCCTGGAGGACGCCGACCGCCGCTTCGAACGCGTCATGCTCGAACTGCGGCTGGCCGAGGGCTGCCCGCTGGACCTGCTCGAGGACGCCGCCGTCCGCCGCGCGGTCACCGACGGACTCCTCGTCCCGGAGGCGTACGACGCGGGCCGCGCGGTGCTCACCCTGCGCGGGCGGCTGCTGGCCGACGCGGTCGTCCGCGACCTGACGCCCTGAGCGGGACCGTCACCTGACGATGGGCCAGCAGAGCCACTTCGGGATGGTGTACAGCTCGCCCTTGTTCGCCCGGAGCGCGGCGACGATGAGGTAGACCACGTGCGCGACGCCGTACGCCAGCATCGCCGGAATGGCGACGAGCGCGCCGATCCCGAGCGTGGCCAGCGAGACGACGACGCACGCGATCGTCAGCACGAGGCTGGTCACCGCGAGGTTCAGCGCCTGCGCGCCGTGGAAGCGCAGGTACGGCGACCGGTCCTTGTGCGCCAGGTAGACGATGAGCGGCGCGATGAGGCCGATCGCGAACTGCCCGAGGTAGGCGAGCAGCGCCCACGTCTTCTCGTCGGTCGCCGCGAACCCCTGGCGCGGGGGCCCGTATCCGTACGGGACGGGCGGCCCGGCGTGCGGCGACCCGGACGGGTTCGGCGGCGGTCCGTAGGGCGGTGGTCCGGGCGGCCCGCCGTAGGCGTGGGGATAGGGGCCCGGCTGCGGCGGCCCGGCGTGGAAGCCGGGCGGCGGCGATCCGGCGGGCCCACCGTACGGGCCGGTCTGCGCCCCGGTCGGCCCACCGTACGGGCCGGGGTGGGGACCGGTCCGCGGTCCGGAACCAGGGCCGGGCTGCGGCGGCCCGAACCGAGGGCCGCCGGGCGGCGGACCGGCCGGTCCGCTCATCAGCGGATCCGGCGGCTCGAAGGAAGGTCGCGAGTCGCGCCGCTCGGACGGACGCGGGTCCTGCGGCTCGGAGGACGGTCGCGAGTCCCGGGGCTCAGGCTGCGGGGAGTCCCGCGGCTCGGTCACGGGGGTCCTCAGCGGAAGATCGGCCAGGCGGCGACCGGCGGGAGGCGGTACCACTCGCAGCGGTTGGCGCCGATCGCGGCCTTGACGATGCAGAAGTACTCGATGGCCACGACCGCCAGCGCGATCAGCAGCCCCGGCATGCCCATGAAGTACATCGCCGCGAACGCGAGGAGGTTGCACACGATCATCGCGATCGACAGGTTGAGCGCCTGCACCGCGTGGAACCGCGCGAACCGCGAGGAGCGCCCCTTCGCCAGGTAGACGATGGCCGGGGCGACGAACCCGCCGACGAACATCCCGACGTAGGCGGGAACGGCCCAGCGTTCGTCCTCGTCGGTCACCGGCCCGCCGGGGACCATCGGCTCCCGGCGCCGCTTCGCGGGCGCCGGTGGGGCGTACCCGGCGGCCGGTCCGGGGTGCTGCCCGGGCGGCGCGCCGTACGGCTGCTGCTGGGGGTATCCCCCCTGGTGGCCGCCCTGGCCGTACCCTCCCTGGCCGTAGCCCGGCTGCGGGTACCCCGGCTGCGGGTAGGGCGCGTGCCCGTGGCCCCCGTGCCCTGGGCCGTACGCCTGGGCTCCCGGACCGGCGTACGGGCCCGTCCCTCCGGAGCCCGGACGTCCGTGGCCCGGCTGCCGACCATAGGTCATGTCCCTGATGCCCCTTCCGGCGAAGCGCGAGACGTGTCGATGCGAACGCGCAGTTTATGAGACGCGCGGCGGCGCCGGATGGTTCTGAGGACCTCAGTCCGTCTGCGGGACGGTGACGAAGTCGATGAGCTCCTCCACCCGCCCGAGCAGCGCGGGCTCGAGGTCGGTGTAGGTGCGGACCCGGCCGAGGATCGCCTGCCACACCTCTCCCGGCTCGCCCCTCCACCCGAGCGCGGCGATGACGCCCTCCTTCCAGGAGATCCCGCGGGGTACCCGCGGCCAGGCGGGGATGCCGAGGGCCGCGGGCTTGACGGCCTCCCAGATGTCGATGAAGGGATGCCCGGTGACCAGGACGTACGGGGAGGAGACCTGGTCGGCGATCCGGCTCTCCTTGGACCCGGCCACGAGGTGGTCGACGAGCACGCCCAGCCGGCGTTCCGGCCCCGGGCCGAACTCCGCGACGATGTCCGGGAGGTGGTCGACGCCCTCCAGGTACTCCACGACGACGCCCTCGACCCGCAGGTCGTGCCCCCAGATCTTCTCGACGAGCTCCGCGTCGTGGCGGCCCTCGACGTAGATCCGGCTCTCCCGGGCGACCCGCGCCCGGAGGTTCGGCACGGCGACCGAACCCGACGCCGACCGGGCCGGACCCGCCGCCCGTACGGGACGGACCAGCGTCACGGGCTTGCCGTCGATGAGGAACCCGGCCTTCGCCAGCGGGAAGACCCGGCGCTTGCCGAAGCGGTCCTCCAGGGTCACGGCGTCCTTCTCGCAGGCGACGACCGCGCCGCAGAACCCGCTCGCCGGGTCCTCGGCGACCAGGCCCGGCTCCGCGGCGACCTCCGGGATCTGTCCCTTACGCGGACGGCGCCAGTCACCGGACAGGACGTCGCGTCCATAGTCTTTGCTCCGCACGCGTCGCACCGTACCGGTCCGGAGGCGGGCTGGTCAGCCGGGCGGCCGCCCGGGGCCGGATCGCCGGCCCAGGTGGTCGTGGCCGCGCCGGACCGCCTCCCGCAGCGTCTCGGCGGGGTACGGCCAGCCGCCCGCGGCCAGGGCCTCCTCGACGTCCAGCCCCTCCGCGTGCGTCTCGCGCACCCGGCGGGCGACCAGGTCGATCTCCGCGTGCTGCCGGGCCGCGAACTCCCGGTCCACCGGCGCGCCGTGGCCGGGCACGAGAACGCCGTCGACGGTCCGCAGCAGCGCCGCCAGAGTCGCCGGCCACTCCAGCGGGAACGAGTCGGCCCCGTACGACGGCGGGCCGGACTGCTCGACCAGGTCACCGGTGAAGGCGCACCGCGCGTCGGGCGCCCAGACGACCAGGTCGCCGTCGGTGTGCCCCGGGCCGAAGTGCCGCAGCTCGACGACGCGGTCGCCGAGGTCCACCTCGGCGCGGTCGGTGACGAGCCGGTCCGGCGCGAGCAGGAGATCGGTCTCGACCTTCTCCGCCCAGCCGGGGAACTCGCGCGCCAGCATGGGCCGCGCGGTCTCGGCCAGGTAGCGGGGCAGCGACGCGTGGCCCCAGCGGGCCCCGGAGGTGAACGCCGCGTTGCCGAAGCAGTGGTCGAAGTGACCGTGGGTGTTCACGATGACGGGGTCGTCCACCCCGAGCGCGCGAAGGTCGTCGCGCAGGCGGACGCCCTGTGCGACACTCGCGCGGGTGTCCACGACGACGGCGCCGGCGGACCCGACGACGACCCCCACGGTCACGTCGAAGTCGGAATAACGACGCTGGAAACAGCGTTCGGCAATCTCGTGCCAGGTCACACGAGTGACTCTGCCATGTTCGAGGCGAGAACGTGATCCACCGGCGTCTCCTTCTGCGTGCCACCGGGCCGTACACTTGGCACTCAGAGGAGAAGAGTGCCAAATTGAAGGGCTGTGGACACGGGAGGTGAGTGCGTGCTCGACGACCGGAAGCTGGCGGTGCTGCGGGCCATCGTCGAAGATTACGTGTCCACCCATGAGCCGGTGGGTTCGAAGGCGCTGGTCGATCGGCACAACCTCGGCGTCTCGCCGGCCACGATCCGCAACGACATGGCCGTGCTGGAGGAGCAGGGGTACATCGCCCAGCCTCACACGAGCGCGGGGCGCGTGCCGACCGACAAGGGATACCGGCTGTTCGTCGACCGGCTGTCGACGATCAAGCCGCTGTCCGTGGCGGAGCGGCGCGCGATCGAGACGTTCCTCGCCAACACCTATGACCTGGACGACGTCGTCAGCCGCACCGTCCGGCTGCTCGCGCAGCTGACCCGGCAGGTCGCGGTCGTGCAGTACCCTTCGCTCACGCGGTCGTCGGTACGGCACGTCGAGCTGGTTCCGATCGCCTCCGAGCGGCTGCTGCTCGTCGTGATCACCAACACCGGCCGGGTCGAGCAGCGGGCGATCGAGACGCATCATCCCGTCTCCGACGAGGCGATCGCGCACCTGCGGGCCCTGCTCAACGCGCGCCTGGACGGGTGCTGGCTCACCGACGTCCCCGACGCGCTGGCAGACCTGCCCGAGCAGGTGTCCGTGGACGAGCGGGCGCTGGCGACGACGGTGCTGTCGGTTCTCCTCGAAAGCCTCGTGGAGAAGCACGAAGAAAAGATAATCATCGGCGGCGCGGCGAACCTCGCCCGCGCCGACTTGTCCCAGAGCCTCCGCGACGTGCTGGAGGCGCTGGAAGAACAGGTCGTCCTGATGCGGCTGCTCGGCGAGGCGGGGGATCCCTCCAGCCTCACCGTGCGGATCGGCACCGAGAACCCGCACGAGGGCCTGCGCACGACCTCGGTGGTCGCCACCGGCTACGGCGCCGGCGACCAGGCCGTGGCCCGGCTCGGCGTGCTCGGTCCGACGCGGATGGACTACCCCGGGACGATGGGAGCAGTACGCGCAGTGGCACGTTACGTCGGTCAGATTCTGGCGGGGTCGTAAGTGGCGAACGACTACTACGCGACCCTCGGGGTGCGCCGTGACGCCAGCGCGGACGAGATCAAGAAGGCCTACCGCAGGCTCGCGCGGGAGCTGCATCCGGACGTGAACCCGGACCCGGCCACCCAGGAGAAGTTCAAGGAGATCACCCAGGCGTACGAGGTGCTCTCCGACCCGAAGAAGCGCGAGATGTACGACCTGGGCGCCGACCCGTTCGCCAGTGGCGCCGGGGCGGGGGCCGGCGGCTTCGGCGCCGGGTTCCCCTTCAGCGACATCATGGACGCGTTCTTCGGCACCGCGACCCAGCGCGGGCCGCGCAGCCGGGCCCGGCGCGGCCGCAACGGCACCGTCCGCGTGGAGCTCGACCTGTCCGAGACGGCGTTCGGCACCACCCGTGAGCTCACGGTGGACACGGCGGTCGTCTGCGACACCTGCTCGGGTGCGGGCACGGCCCCCGGCACGCACCCCGAGACGTGCGACATGTGCCATGGCCGCGGCGAGGTCCAGCAGGTCACCCGGTCGTTCCTCGGCCAGGTGATGACCTCGCGCGCCTGCCCGCAGTGCGGCGGCTACGGCACCATGATCCGCACGCCGTGCACGGAGTGCTCCGGCGACGGGCGGGTCCGCACCCGCCGCACGATCAAGGTCCGCATCCCCGCCGGCGTCGAGAACGGCACCCACATCCAGCTCGCCGGCGAGGGCGAGGTCGGCCCGGGCGGCGGCCCGGCCGGCGACCTGTTCCTCGAGATCGTGGAGCGTCCGCACGCGATCTTCGAGCGGCAGGGCGACGACCTGCACTGCACCGTCCAGGTCCCGATGACGGCGGCCGCGCTCGGCACCTCGCTGATCGTCGAGACCCTGGACGGCCCGGAGGAGATCGACATCCGACCCGGCACGCAGTCCGGCCAGGTCATTCCGATGTACGGCCGGGGCGTCAAGCATCTCAACGAGAGCGGCCGCGGCGACCTGATGATCCACGTGAACATCGAGACGCCGACCAAGCTCGACGAGGAGCAGGAGGAGCTGCTGCGCAAGCTGGCGAGCCTGCGCGGCGAGGAGCGACCGCCCGGCAAGTTCGCGCCGGGCCAGCAGGGCTTCTTCTCCCGCCTCCGCGACGCCTTCAACGGCCGCTGAGCCCCACGCCGAGGCCCCCGCTCCCCGGACGGAGAGCGGGGGCCTTCGTCACGCGGACGGAGCGGGGGAGGCTTCGTGCACGCGTGCGTCCACCGGTCCGGCCCGCGGGCCCGTTCGACCCCGCCGTACGCCTACGATCGGTCCCATGAGCCCGCCCCTCTTCCTCAGCGAGCCCTCCCGCCTCGAGTCCGACCGGATCGTCCTCGACGGCCCCGAGGGACGCCACGCGGCGGCCGTACGCCGGCTGCGGCCAGGGGAGCGGGTCGACCTGAGCGACGGGGAGGGCCGGCTCGTCGAGTGCGTCGTCACCGCCGCCGAGCGCGACAGTCTCCACCTGGAGGCACGGGAACGCCGGCACGTCCCCCGCCCGGACCCCCGGATCGTGGTGGTGCAGGCACTGCCCAAGGGCGACCGGGGCGAGCTGGCGGTCGAGACGATGACCGAGGTGGGCGTCGACGTCATCGTTCCCTGGACGGCCGCCCGCTGCGTCACCCAGTGGCGGGGCGAACGCCGGGCCAAGGCGCTCGCGCGCTGGCGCGCCACCGCGCGGGAGGCGGCCAAGCAGAGCCGGCGCGCCTGGCTGCCCGAGGTCACCGAGCCGGCCGACACCGCCACGGCGGCCGAGCGGGTCGGCGGCGCCGCGCTCGCCGTCATCCTGCACGAGGAGGCCGAGCGGCCCCTCAGCCGCGTCGATGTCCCGGACACCGGCGACATCGTCGTCGTCGTGGGCCCGGAGGGCGGGCTCACCGATGAGGAGGTCGCCGCGTTCGAGGCCGCCGGAGGCGGCACGGTGCTCCTCGGCCCCACCGTCCTGCGCACCTCAACCGCAGGAGTGGCCGCGGCCGCCGTGCTCCTCAGCCGCGCCGGCCGCTGGTAGCCCTCAGCCCACGCGGACGAACGGCCCGGCGCCCACGAAGACGACCGGGCCGATGGCGAACGGAATCGGCCCGGTCGTGACGTCCACCACCGGGCCCACGGCGAACGGAGCGGGTCGGCGGTGATGCGGACGGCCGGGCCCACGGGTGACGAAGCCGGGTCGGCTCAGAGACGGGAGGCCGGTCCGTCGGCGGACGGAACCGGCCTCGCGGTCACGGAGACGACTGGGCCGATGGCTGCTGCGCGCCGCTGGTCGGCGCCTCGCTCGTCGGCGCCTGCGTCGGCGTCGTGGCGGGTGGCGGAGACTCCGGCTGGGTCGGCGGCGCCGAGGTCGCCGTGTCCGGACCGCAGGTCACCTGGGGCCGAGGAGCCGGACTCGCCGTCTGGTCGGCGGTCGAACCGGCCGGCGGCGTGATCGGGTTCTCACCCGGCGGGCACTTGCGACCCGGGATGACGTGGGTGCCGGACGGGACGGTCCTGGACGGCGACGCGTGCGGCGCCGCGCTGCCCGCCGTACGAGGCGGGTTGACCGGCGGAGAGGCGGTGTACACCTGCTGGCCGCCGTTCACGGGCCCGCCGCCGCTCTGCCCGTTGTCGGGGCTGAAGCGCCCCGTCTGGACGAACGTCTTGAGCGCCGGTGTCGCCGACACCGCGATTCCCGCGATCACGATCGCGGCCGCCACCGCCGCCAGGGGGCGCAGCCACGGGATCGTGAACCACGCGCCGAAGCGCCGCTCCTGCTTCTCGGCTATCTTGCCGCGGATCTGCGAAAGCCCCTCTGGAGAGGGCGTGACCGCTTCCGCTTCCGCGTGCAAGACACGGCGCAGACGCTCGCCGTACTCGTCGAAGGGTTCGGTCATTAAAGCTGCTCCAGAACGCTGCGTAGCGCGGCCATCCCGCGCGCGGTGTGGCTCTTGACGGCTCCCCGGCTGATCCCCATGGTGTGGGCGATCTCCGCCTCTGACAGATCACCGTAGTAGCGCAGCACCAGTGCCTCGCGCTGCCGGGTCGGCAGCCCGTTCAGGGCCTTGATCACGGCCGAACGCTCGAGCTCGACGATCGCGCCGTTCTCCGCGCTCGGCGCGTCCGGCAGCCCCTTGGGAGCATACTTCTCGACGACCGCACGGTGCCGCAGTACCGATCGTGACCGGTTGACCACCGACTGCCGGAGGTAGGACAGGGCCTTCTCCGGATCGCGCAGCCGCCGCCAGGCCCCGTGCATGGCGACGAACGCGTCCTGCACCACTTCCTCCGCCGTCGCCGAGTCACGCACCAGCAGGGCGCTGAGGCGTACCAGGGAACGGTAATGAGCGCTGTAAAGCGCGGTAACCGCCTGGTCAGCATCCCAGGCCACGGTCACAGCGCCCGTCGTTGCTCTGGCCACGAGGGTCTCGGTCACATCAGTAGGACGCGTGCCCTCGCCGTCAGGTTTACGAAAGGGCATTCCTCGTCTCGCCTTATCCGCCCGTCAGTGCCGTCATCGGCTGTCGTCTTGTTTGGACGAACGCCTTGACCCAGCAGGTTCGTGCGAACGTCACCCGGCCTCGGATTTGCCGAAGGATCCGGCGCTGGGGGTTCGCGTGAAGGTAACGATAACCAGACAAGGGAGTGTCTTGCCCACACTTACACGCCGGTCGCCGTAACGATTCGCAGACATCCGTGACGCCCCGTGGCGCGATAACATGCGCAGATCCCTGGGAAGGAGACCGCATTGACGGAACAGGACTGTTTGTTCTGCAAGATCGTGTCCGGGGAAGTGCCCGCGGACGTCGTTCGTGAGACGGACCGGACGATCGCGTTCCGGGACATCAATCCGCAGGCGCCGACGCACGTGCTCGTCATCCCGCGTGACCACCACCCGACCGCGGCGGCGCTGGCCGCCCGGGACGGCGACCTCCTCGCGGAGATCGTCCGCGAGGCCCGTCAGGTCGCGGCGGCCGAAGGCATCGAGGAGACCGGGTACCGCGTCGTGTTCAACACCGGCCCGGGGGCCGGGCAGACCGTCTTCCACGTGCACGCGCACGTGCTCGGTGGCCGTGGGCTGGGCTGGCCGCCGGGATGAGCCGCCGTCTCCGCGCGGCCGGAAATTGAGTGGTCCGGGCCGGTACCATGGTTGATACGCAGCCGAAGACCCGACGTGACCGGAAGGCAGGGGCGAAAAGGCCGCAAGGCCGCGCTATGGCCGAATCAACTCATACCGGGGCTGCGCCCGACGGCGCGCCCACGCAGATCAAGATCGTGATCCCCGACGACCACTCGATGGTCGCCCTGCTCGGCTCCCGCGACGAACTCCTCGAGGTCGTGGAGCGAGCCTTCGACAGCGACGTCCACGTCCGCGGCAACGAGATCACGATCACCGGGCGGGCGGAGGAGACCGACCTCGCCGCCAAGCTGTTCGAGGAGCTGCTCGACCTGCTGAAGAGCGGCACGCCCATCACGCCCGACGCGATCGAGCGCAGCATCGCCATGCTGCGCGCCGAGACGTCCGAGCGGCCGGCGGAGGTCCTCACCCTCGACATCCTGTCGTCGCGGGGCCGCACCATCCGCCCCAAGACGCTCAACCAGAAGCACTACGTCGACGCGATCGACAAGCACACGATCGTGTTCGGCATCGGACCGGCGGGCACCGGCAAGACGTACCTGGCCATGGCCAAGGCCGTGAAGGCCCTGCAGGCCAAGCAGGTCAACCGCATCATCCTGACCCGCCCGGCCGTCGAGGCCGGCGAGCGGCTGGGCTTCCTGCCGGGCACCCTGTACGAGAAGATCGACCCGTACCTGCGGCCGCTCTACGACGCGCTGCACGACATGGTCGACCCCGACTCGATCCCCCGCCTCATGGCCGCCGGCACCATCGAGGTCGCCCCGCTGGCATATATGCGGGGACGTGCGCAGCCGACCTTTATGCCGGTTTTGACGCCTGATGGCTGGCGCCCCATCGGCGACCTGAAGGTGGGCGACCTCGTCGTCGGATCGAACGGCGAGCCGACCCCGGTCCTCGGCGTCTACCCGCAGGGCGAGAAGGACATCTACCGTGTCACCGCCCAGGACGGTGCCTGGACGCTGTGCTGCGGGGAGCACCTGTGGACGGTCCGTACGGCGTCCGACAAGCGCCGAGGCAAGCCGTGGCGGGTCCTGGAGACCCGGGAGATGATCGGCAACCTGCGCGCGGCACACGCCCGTCGCTACGAGCTGCCGCTGCTCACCGCCCCGGTGCAGTACCCGGAGCGGGAGGTCCCCCTGGACCCGTACGCCCTGGGTCTGCTGCTCGGCGACGGTTGCCTGACCGGTTCCACGACGCCGTCCTTCGCCACGAACGACCCTGAGCTCGCCGTCGCGCTGGAGGAGCTTCTGCCCGGCGTCGAGGTCCGCCACAAGGGCGGCGTCGACTACGTGCTGAACCGTGTCGCCGGGCCCGGTCAGGTCATCACCATCGCGAACCCGGTGACCGCGGCAGCACGTGAACTCGGGCTCTGCGGCACCCAGTCGGCGACGAAGTTCGTTCCAGAGGCGTACCTCTACAACAGCGCCGAGGTCAGGCTCGCCCTGCTGCAGGGGCTGCTGGACAGCGACGGCGGACCCGTCACCCAGGCCGGCCGTACCTGCCGCATCCAGTTCACGACGACGTCGATCCTGCTCCGCGACGACATCATCGCGCTCGTCCAGTCGCTGGGCGGGGTGGCCTACACGCGGCGGCGCCTGGCCGAGGGCCGCAGGCCCGGCCGGGCGAACGGCCGTGACGTCGGTTACCGGAGTGACGCACACGTCGTCGACATCCGCCTCCCCGAGGGCATCGAGCCCTTCCGCCTCGCCCGCAAGGCCGAGAAGTACCACGCGGCCGGGGGCGGCGGACGGCCGATGCGCTTCATCGACGAGATCGAGCCGGCGGGCCGCGAGGAATGCGTATGCATCCAGGTGGCGGCCGAGGACTCGTTGTACGTCACTCAGGACCACCTGCTGACGCACAACACCCTTAATGACTCCTTCATCATCCTCGACGAGGCGCAGAACACCTCGCCGGAGCAGATGAAGATGTTCCTGACCCGGCTCGGGTTCGGGTCGAAGGTCGTCATCACCGGTGACGTCACCCAGGTGGACCTGCCGTCCGGGCAGCTGAGCGGCCTCCGGGTCGTCCAGGACATCCTCGACGGGCTCGACGACATCAGCTTCTGCACGCTGACCAGCAAGGACGTCGTGCGGCACAAGCTCGTGAGCGCGATCGTCGACGCGTACAGCCGGTACGACGCGCAGTCCGACCACATCAAGCAGGGCGCGTCCGGCCGTGGCCCGCGCAAGCCACGGGGGCGTTAGACCTGTAATGAGCAGGAGTGAGCCCGCCGCAGCGAGCGGAGTGAAGGGGCGAGGGACGAGTCCCTTCGCGGAGCGAGCGAGAAGGGCGAGCGGCCAATGAGCATCGAGGTTCTGAACGAGTCCGGCGCGGAGGTCGACGAGACCGCGCTGTCGGCCCTGGCGGCGCACGTGCTGGAGAAGCTGCGCGTCCATCCGCTGGCCGAGCTGTCGATCGTCCTCGTCGACGAGGACGCGATGAGCGAGCTGCACGAGAAGTGGATGGGCGAGCCGGGCCCGACCGACGTGTTGTCCTTCCCGATGGACGAGCTGCGGCCGGGCCACGTGTCCGGGGGCACCGAGGACGCGCCGCCGGACCCGGCGCTGCTGGGCGACGTCGTGCTGTGCCCGTCCGTCGCGGTGCGGCAGGCCAAGAAGGCCGGTCACAGCGCCGAGGACGAGCTGCACCTGCTGTGCACCCACGGCATCCTGCACCTGCTCGGCTATGACCACGCCGAGCCCGAAGAGCACAAGGAGATGTTCGGCCTGCAGGCCGAGCTGCTCGCCTCATGGCGGGCGGCGCGTGCCCGGCCCTCCTCATGACCGCTGTTCAGGGTTGGTTGATCGTCGGTGCCGCCGTGCTGGTGGCGGTGGCCGGTCTGTTCGCGGGCGCCGAGACGGCGCTCGCCCGGATCTCCCGGATCCGGGTCGAAGAGCTGGGACGCGAGGAGCGGCGGGGGAGCCGGCAGCTCGCCGAGGTCGTCGCCGACCCGCCGCGCTACCTCAACCTGCTGCTCCTGCTGCGGGTCAGCTGTGAGCTGGGCGCGACGGTCCTCGTCGCGGACCTGTGCATCACCTGGCTCGGGGCGAACTGGCGCGCGTACCTCACCGCCGCGGCCGTGATGATCGTGATCAGCTACATCGCGATCGGCGTCACGCCGCGGACGCTCGGCCGTCAGCACGTCGACCGGATCGCGCTGATCGGCGCGGCGCTGATCCATCCGCTGGCGCGCGTGCTGGGGCCGCTGCCACGGCTGCTGATCCTGCTGGGCAACGCCCTCACGCCGGGCCGGGGCTTCCGCGAGGGGCCGTTCGCGTCAGAGGCCGAGCTGCGGGACCTCGTCGACCTCGCCGAGCAGCGGCAGCTCATCGAGCCGGACGAGCGGCAGATGATCCACTCGGTGTTCGAGCTGGGTGACACGCTGGTGCGCGAGGTGATGGTGCCGCGGACCGACATCGTCTTCATCGAGCGCGACAAGACGCTGCGGCAGGCGCTGTCGCTGGCGCTGCGCAGCGGGTTCTCCCGGATCCCGGTGGTGGGGGAGAACGAGGACGACGTGGTCGGCATCGCCTACCTGAAGGACATCGTCCGCCGCAGCCACGAGTTCCGCGAGGGCGAGTCGGTGGAGAAGGTCGAGTCGATCATGCGGCCGGCGACGTACGTCCCGGACAGCAAGCCGATCGACGAGCTGCTGCGCGAGATGCAGGCCCGGCAGATCCACTGCGCGATCGTCATCGACGAGTACGGCGGGACGGCCGGGCTGGTCACGATCGAGGACATCCTCGAGGAGATCGTCGGGGAGATAACCGACGAGTACGACCAGGAGCTGCCCCGGGTCGAGGAGCTGCCGGACGACTCCGCGCGGGTGACCGCGCGGCTTCCGGTGGAGGACCTCGCGGAGCTGTTCGGCGTGGAGATCGAGGTGGACGAGGTCGAGACGGTCGGCGGGCTGCTGGCGCACGCGCTGGGCCGGGTGCCGATCGCCGGGTCGCAGGCGACGGTGGCGGGGCTGCGGCTGACCGCCGAGAGCCTGGCGGGCCGCCGGAACCGCATCGGCACGGTCCTGGTCGAACGAATCCCGGCCGAGGAACCCGCGGCCGAGGAGGAGCGGGAGAACGCCGACGCCTGATCACGGTCCGCCCACGGCGGGAAGTACGCTGGGGCGCGTGAGCGAGCTCGATCCGGAAGACGCGAAGATCATCACCTTGGCCCGGTCCACGCGGGCCCGTGCGGGCTCGGCGGAGGGCGCCGCCGTCCGGGACGAGACCGGCCGCACATACGCCGCCGCGACGGTGGAGCTGCCGTCGCTGAGGCTGACGGCGCTGCAGGTGGCCGTGGCGATGGCCGTGTCGAGCGGGGCGGAGAGCCTGGAGGCGGCCGCGGTCGTCACCGAGGACGGCACCCCTGACATCGCGGCGGTCCGTGACCTCGCCGCCAAGGCGCCGGTCCTCGTGGCGGGCCTCAACGGCGCCGTACGGACCGTGCTGACGGACTGATCGTCTGCGCCCCTGTCGGAGTCTCGCGCGGAATACGGGACAATCGACGGTGTGAACTCGCCCCAGACGCCGACCGGCACGCGCTTCAGATCAGGGTTCGCCTGTTTCATCGGGCGTCCCAACGTGGGCAAGTCCACGCTGATGAACGCCCTCGTCGGGACGAAAGTGGCGATCACCAGCAGCAAGCCGCAGACGACGCGCCGGGCGATCCGCGGCATCGTGCACCGCCCGGACGCCCAGCTCGTCATCGTCGACACGCCGGGGCTGCACAAGCCCCGTACGCTGCTCGGTGAGCGGCTGGACAGCCTGGTCCGGTCCACGCTGAGCGAGGTCGACGTCATCGGGTTCTGCGTTCCCGCGAACGAACCGGTCGGGCCGGGCGACCGGTTCATCGCCGCGGAGCTGGCCCAGGTGAAGAAGACCCCGGTCGTCGCGATCGTGACCAAGACCGACCTCGCCGACCGGAGTCAGGTCGCGGAGCAGCTGCTGAAGGTCTCCGGGCTCGGTGAGTGGGCGGACGTCGTGCCGTGTTCGGCCGAGTCGAACTACCAGCTCGACGTGGTCAGCGACCTGCTCGCGGCCCGGCTGCCCGAGGGCATGCCGCTGTACCCCGAGGGGGAGCTGACCGACGAGCCCGAGCAGATCCTGGTGGCGGAGCTGATCCGCGAGGCCGCGCTGGAGGGCGTACGCGAGGAGCTTCCGCACTCGATCGCCGTCGTGGTGGACGAGATGAGCCCGCGGGCGGGCCGCGACGACCTGGTCGACGTGCACGCGTGGCTCTTCGTCGAACGCCCCAGCCAGAAGGGCATCGTCATCGGGCCGAAGGGCGTCCGGCTCAGGGAGGTCGGCACCCGCGCCCGCAAGCAGATCGAGGCGCTCCTGGGCACGAGGGTCTACCTCGACCTGCGGATCAAGGTGGCGAAGGACTGGCAGCGGGACCCGAAGCAGCTACGCCGCCTGGGCTTCTACGACTGATCCGGCGCCCCTTCTCCGCCGCCACGACCCGGTCGGCCGACGCGCGCCCGAGCGGGCCGGCGTTACGGCTGGGCGGGCCGGTGTTACGGCTGGGTCGGACGGTGTCCGCGTGCCAGCGCGGCCAGGCCGAGGGCCAGCACCGCCACCGAGGCGAGGACGGCGACCCAGAATCCCCAGGTGAGCGACTCGGTCACGCCCGCGTCGCCGAGGGTCATGCCGCGATGGAAGACGGCCAGCAGGCTCAGGGCGCCGGGGATCGCGGCGTACGGGATGAACCGTTCCTGCACCGTCCGGCCCGCGAGGGCGAGGGCGAGGGCCGCCATGCCGGCCAGCAGGAGGACCTGCCCGTGCGGCTCGGACAGCCCGTACGACACCTGTCCTCGGGTCGCCGGCACGTCCATGAAGATGCTGCGCCCGAAGTCGGGAGTGCGCCACGTCGTCCACGGCAGGAAGATCGACAGGAGCAGCAGCGAGGCCGCGCCGATCAGCAGCACACCGAGGTACTCACCGAGGCTCTTGTGCGGCGCGGGCTCCGGAGGCTCGGGCGCGGGCGGGACCTGAGGCGGCGTGAACCACGCCTGGGGCGGCCTCGGCGACGTCGTGCCGTCCGGCGCCGAAGCGGGGTCCGGGGCGGTCGCGCGCACCCTCTCGGTACCGGCTCGCGGCGGCGGGACGGCGTCGGCGTCGGGCAGGGGATCGTCGCCAGGCGGGGTGGTCATGCCGCGGCAGCGTAACGTCCGATGCCCGGGAGGGCCGGTGATTCGGGGAAGTTCGCCCTTCGCAGGCAGGGAACTGCAGCCCCCGCCGCTCTGCCGGACCGGACGACCGGCTGGATATTCTCCGATATCAGGTTGATACAGGAGGAGGCCGCCCGTGTTGCTGATCTTCGGGTTCGCCGTTTTCTTCCGGACGGTGGGCCACGGTGACTTTCACTGTCCGCACTGCGGGGGCGACCGGCGCTATCGGCACCGGGTGGCCCGCCGGTGGTTCACGTTGTTCTTCCTGCCGGTGATCCCGCTGACGAAGGCGGGCGAGGTCGTGGAGTGCGTCACCTGCCGGAACCGCTTCGGCCTGGGCGCCCTCCGCCTGCCGACGGCCCGGGAGATGGAGGCCGCGCTCCCGCTGGCCATGCGCGCCGCGGCGGTGCTGGTCCTGACCGCGGGTGACCCTGACGACACGGCGGCGCGGAGCCGCGCGGTCGATGCGGTCCGCGGATACGGCGCGGCCGACTTCGACGACGACGCGCTCCAGGCGGCCATCGACGAGCGGCCCCACGACGCGGACGAGGTGATCGCGACCGCGGGAGCCCAGCTCACCACCGAGGCCAGGGAGTGGTTCCTGGCGCAGGCGGTCCGCATCGCGCTGGCCGACGGGGCGCTCAGCGACGTCGAGCGCGGGGCGCTCCGCCTGGTCGCGGACCGGCTGGGCCTCACGCCGGCGCACGCGTTCGGCGTGATCGCGACCACCGAGGCGGCGGCACGCGAGTGAGCAGGGTGCGACCGCCGGCATCGAGAGGCCGCGTACGAGCGACCGTGTAGTAGAGGCCGCGTAGCAGAGGCCGCGACAGTGCGGTGACGCAGAGGGCGCTCCCGGAGTGGGAGTGCCGTGACATGGCAGGAGCCGTCCGTGGAATCCGAGAAGCGCACCGCCCTGGTGCGGCGACCGAGCCCGCGCCTGGCCGACGGCCTGGTGACCCATATCGACCGGACCCCGGTGGACGCCGAGCTGGCGGCGCGCCAGCACGAGGCGTACGTCGCCGCCCTGAGGGCGGCGGGCTGGGGGGTGCGTGAGCTCCCGGCGGCCGACGATCTCCCGGACGCCGTGTTCGTCGAGGACACCGTGGTCGTCTGCGGCGGCCTGGCCGTGCTCGCCCGGCCGGGGGCGCCGGAGCGCCGTGCGGAGGTGGCGTCCGTCGAGCGGGCGGTCACCGAGCTGGGTCTCGAGGTCGCCCGGTTCGAGGGGGAGGCCACGCTGGACGGCGGTGACGTGCTGCAGGTCGGCACCACCGTCTACGTCGGCCGGTCCGGCCGTACGAATGAGGACGCCATCTGCGCGGCGGCCCGGATCCTCGGTGCCCGGGGCCGGCACGTCGTTCCGGTCCAGGTGCGGGGCTGCCTGCATCTGAAGACGGCGATGACGGCCCTGCCGGACGGCACGCTCATCGGCAACCCCGACTGGGTGGACACCTCGGTCCTGCCGGGTCTGCGGGTGGCGCCGGAGCCGTCCGGCGCGCACGTGGTCGTCCTCGGGGAGAAGCAGGTCCTCATCGCCGCGTCCGCGCCCCGTACGGCCGAGCGGCTCCGGGACGAGGGCTACGACGTGTCCGTGGTGGACATCAGCGAGTTCGAGAAGATGGAAGGCTGCGTGACCTGCCTGTCCGTCCTCGTGCCCTGATCGGCGAGGACCGCGGCCGTTGCATCGCTCGGGGCGGGTCCGTCGCCATGACCTGCCGGAAAGACGGTGCGACGTCTCCGTCTCATCAGATGGGACCGATTGGGACGGTGCGGATGCGATCTGTTAGCTTGTACAACGTGCTGCGCGAGCTGCTCCTCCTTAGCGGCCGCGGCGGGGGCCTGTAACAGGCCGGCTCCCTCGCCGCGGGGCTTCGGCGTGACCGTCGGCCGTGGGCACCTGTCTCGGGAGCATCCCTTTCTCATGAATCCTCGTATCACGCAACAGCCCAGCCCCATGCCCTTCGGCCGGTACGCGCCGTTCACGCCGGTGGATCTGCCGGACCGCACGTGGCCGAGCAAGACGATCACCCAGGCCCCGCGGTGGCTGTCCACCGACCTGCGCGACGGCAACCAGGCGCTGATCGACCCGATGAGCCCCGCGCGCAAGCTGGCCATGTTCGAGCTGCTGGTCCGCATGGGCTACAAGGAGATCGAGGTCGGGTTCCCCTCGGCCAGCCAGACCGACTTCGACTTCGTCCGCCAGCTGATCGAAGAGGACCGGATCCCCGCCGACGTGCAGATCTCCGTCCTCACCCAGGCGCGTGAGGAGCTGATCGAGCGCACGGCCCAGGCGCTGACCGGGGCGCCGCGCGCGACGATCCACCTGTACAACGCCACCGCGCCGCTGTTCCGGCGCGTGGTCTTCGGGATCGACCGGGACGACTGCAAGGCCCTGGCCGTGCAGGGCACCCAGCACGTCATGAAGTACGCCGAGAAGTACCTCGGCGACTGCGACTTCGGCTACGAGTACAGCCCGGAGATCTTCATCGACACCGAGCTGGAGTTCGCGCTCGAGGTCTGCGAAGCGGTCATGGACACCTGGGAGCCGGGCCCGGACCGCGAGATCATCCTGAACCTGCCGTCCACGATCGAGCGGTCCACGCCGAACGTCTACGCCGACCAGATCGAGTGGATGAGCCGCAACCTGTCCCGTCGTGAGCACATCGCGCTGTCGGTGCACCCGCACAACGACCGCGGCACCGGCGTGGCCTCGGCCGAGCTGGCGATGCTGGCGGGGGCCGACCGCGTCGAGGGCTGCCTGTTCGGCAACGGCGAGCGTACGGGCAACGTCTGCCTGGTGACGCTGGGGATGAACCTCTTCTCCCAGGGCATCGACCCGCAGATCGACTTCTCCGACATCGACGAGATCCGCCGTACCGTCGAGTACTGCAACCAGATCCCGGTACACGAGCGCCACCCGTACGCCGGCGACCTCGTCTACACCTCCTTCTCCGGCTCCCACCAGGACGCCATCAAGAAGGGCTTCGACGCGCTGGAGCGCGACGCGGCGGCCGCCGGCGTGCCGGTGGAGGAGTTCCGCTGGGCGCTGCCGTACCTCCCGATCGACCCCAAGGACGTCGGCCGGTCGTACGAAGCGGTCATCAGGGTCAACAGCCAGTCCGGCAAGGGCGGCGTGGCCTACATCATGAAGACCGAGCACTCCCTGGAGCTGCCGCGCAAGCTGCAGATCGACTTCTCCCGCGTCGTCCAGGAGCACACCGACGGCGAGGGCGGCGAGGTGACGCCCGAGCAGATGTGGGAGATCTTCGAGCGGGAGTTCCTGACGAACGGCCCGCGGGTCGGCCTGCTGGCCCACCGGGCCAGCTCCCGCGTCGACGAGAAGGACGTCCTCAACGTCGACCTGCGCATCAACGGGGAGATCCGCGAGATCGAGGGCATCGGCAACGGCCCGATCTCGGCGTTCACCGACGCGCTCGCGTCGGTCGGCATCCAGGCGCGGGTCCTCGACTACGCCGAGCACGCCCTGTCGGCCGGAAGCGACGCGAAGGCCGCGGCGTACGTCGAGTGCCAGGTCGGCGACCAGGTGCTGTGGGGCGTCGGCATCGACGGCAACACGGTGACCGCCTCGCTCAAGGCGGTCCTGTCGGCCGTCAACCGCGTGGGGCGCTGACCGCCCCGGAGAAGAAAGACGTGCCGTACGGCCCTCGCCATCCCGTGGGCCGGGCGGCCCGGCTGAAGTGAGCCCTCACAAAGGGCGATCAACGGCCGTGGGTCAGGACATAGTCGACGAGCTCCCGGAGCGGGCCGCACAGGTCCGTCTCCGCGACGGGTACGCAGTGGTCGTCCACCTCGACCTCGTACAGGAACCGGTCGGCGGCCGGCGTGGGTGCCGGCACGTCACTGAGGTCGATCTCGTCGACGAGCCTGGCCACCGTCGGGTGGTCCGCCGAGTCGATCTCGGCGCGGCGGACCATCCCGGCGAATCCTCCGCTGCGAGTGACGGTCACCTTCACGCGGCCTCCACGCCGACGGTCGTCCACGCCTGGCGCACGGCGTCGCGCTCGGCGCTCTTCGCGCCGAAGAGAGTGCCCGCGCACTCCGCCGTCATGCGGGCGAACGTCGCGAAGTCCGCGTCCTTCGGCAGATGCCCGCCGGTGAGCGTCTCGTACCAGATCCGCCCGGCCTTCTCCCATGCGTGCCCGCCGATCGCGGCCGCGGCGAGGTAGAACGCGCGGTTGGGGATCCCGGAGTTGATGTGCACGCCGCCGTTGTCCCGCGACGTCGTGACCAAGTGGGACATGTCCGCGGGCTGCGGGTCCTTGCCGAGGTTCGGATCGTCGTACGCGGTGCCGGGCGCCTTCATCGAGCGCAGCGCGACGCCCCGCACGCCGGCGGCGAACATGCCCTGGCCGATCAGCCAGTCGGCCTGGTCGGCGGTCTGGCCGAGGTGGTACTGCTTCACGAGCGAGCCGAAGACGTCGGAGATGGACTCGTTGAGGGCCCCGCTCTGGCCCGTGTAGTCCAGCCCGCCGGAGTACTGCGTGACGCCGTGGGTGAGCTCGTGCCCGGTGACGTCGAGCGGTCCGGTGAAGGTCGTGAAGACGTGCTGGTCACCATCGCCGTAGACCATCTGAGAGCCGTCCCAGAAGGCGTTGTCGTAGTCGACGGCGTAGTGGACGCTCGCGACGAGCGGTAGGCCGGCGCCGTCGATCGAGTCGCGGCCGTAGGCGCTGCGGTAGAAGTCGAACGTGACGCCGAGCCAGTCGTAGATCTCGTCGGCGGCCCGGTCGCCGGTCGGCGGGGCGCCCTCGGAGCGGACCGACTTCCCGGGCAGCCGGTTGAGGTGCCCGGCGTCGTGGATGTTCCGCTTCGCGGCCGCGGGCCCGGTCGTCGGCTCGGCGGAGGCGATCAGCTGCGCGGCCGCGCGCGCGTCACGCTGTCCGGTGTCGATGACGAGGGTCTGCCGGGCGGACTCGCGCAGCCGCTCGTCGTGGTGGTGTTCGGCGAGGTGGTCCAGGACGTGTGGGGGGACGATCGCGCATCTCATGGGGCCACGCTCCCACGCGCGTGTCGCCCCCACCACGCTTTACCGGGGCCGCATCCGGTCACGGACCGTCAAAGAACGCCTCCGCTACGCAACGGGCGGTGTTTTCCTCACCACTCGTTTCCGTAGTCACTGTCGTACTCGACGACGTCATCGTCGACGATGACGTCCTCGTGGACGACATGCTCGATGACCTCGACGTGCTCATGGTCGTCGTCCAGCAGCTCGTTGACGACCATGCCGCCGACGAATCCCGCCGCGCCCGCGGCGGCGACGCTGCCCAGACCGTACTGCCGCCCGTGGTGATGGTGGTCGTGTTCGTACTCCACCGGGTAGCCGTAGCCCGGCTGCGGATAAGCCTGCTGGTAACCCGGCTGCGGGTACCCGTGCTGGTAACCCGGCTGCGGGTAGCCGCTCTGCGCCTGGAGGTACTCCATCCAGCGCTGCGCGCACGCCGCGCAGCAGCGTACGGGGCGGGGCGCCCCCCACTGCGGCGTCCAGGTGATCTCCTGGGTGGCCGGACCGTGTGAAGCGTCGAAGAAGCAGGTCAACGTTCTCTCCTGAGACGTCGGCTCGTACGAGCCTGATGATCGAATCGTCAAGTCAACGAACCTTGGACCGTGGCGGGTTCCTGCCGGTTCCACCCGGCGTCTGCGGGACAATGGACGGGTGAGTCTCTATCGTGACGAAGGCGTCGTCCTCCGCACCCAGAAACTGGGCGAGGCGGACCGCATCGTGACGATCCTTACCCGTCGCAGCGGACGGGTACGCGCCGCGGCCAAGGGCGTCCGCAAGACCAAGTCGCGGTTCGGCGCCCGGCTGGAGCCGTTCACGCACGTGGACCTGCAGTTGTACGAGCGCCGCTCCCTCGACCTGATCACGCAGGCCGAGACGCTGCGCCCGTACGGTGAGCGCCTCGTCTTCGACTACCCGCGCTACACGGCCGGCACGGCGATGCTGGAGACCGCCGAGAAGCTGACCCCGATCGAGAAGGAACCGGCGCTGCGGCAGTTCCTCCTCGTCATCGGAGGGCTGCGGACCCTCGTGGAGGGCGGGCACGATCCCTGCCTCGTCCTCGACGCCTACTTCCTGCGCTCGCTGGCGATCGCCGGCTACGCGCCGTCGCTGGAGGAGTGCGCGCGCTGCGGCGAGCGCACCGGACGGGCGTTCGCGATCGCGGCCGGCGGTATGGTGTGCGGATCATGCCGTCCCCCCGGGTCCGCCAGCCCCGCCGAGGCGACGGTCGGCCTGATGATCGCTCTGCTCCGCGGCGACTGGGCGCGCGCGGACAGCAGCGAGCCGAGGCACCGGCTGGAGTGCAGCGGCCTCGTCGCCGCCTACCTCCAGTGGCACCTGGAACACGGCATCCGCTCCCTCAAGCACGTGGAGCGGGAGGCGCCGAGCGAGCGGAGTGGTCGGCCGAGGGACGAGGTCGGCCGCGAAGTGAGTGAGAAGCCGAGTGCGACCGTTGAGCGCGGGCGGGAGGCGCCGAGCGAGCGGAGTGGTCGGCCGAGGGACGAGGTCGGCCGCGAAGTGAGTGAGAAGCCGAGTGCGACCGCTGGGTTCGGGCGCGAGGCGGGCCGGCCGAGGGACGAGGCGGCGGAGTCCTTTCACGGCATGACGCTGAACACGACCATCGAGTGAGGAGAACACCGGACGATGAGGGGCGTACAGCCGCCGGACCCGCACGAGAGCGGCGCACGGCCGCCCGCGATCCCCAAGGATCTCGTTCCCCGGCATGTCGCCGTCGTCATGGACGGCAACGGGCGGTGGGCGAAGGAACGCGGCCTGCCGCGTACCGAAGGTCACAAGATGGGGGAGTACTCCCTCTTCGACGTGATCATGGGGGCGATCGAGCTCGGCGTGCCGTACCTGTCGGCGTACGCGTTCTCGACGGAGAACTGGCGGCGGTCGCCCGACGAGGTGCGGTTCCTCATGGGCTTCAACCGCGACGTGATCCGCCGCCGCCGTGACCAGCTGAACGCCATGGGCGTCCGCGTGCGCTGGGCCGGCCGCAGGCCGAAGCTGTGGCGCAGCGTCATCAAGGAGCTCGAGGACGCCGAGCGTATGACGAAGGACAACAAGGTGCTGACCTTGCAGTTCTGCGTCAACTACGGTGGCCGGGCCGAGATCGCGGACGCGGCTGCGGCCATCGCCCGCGACGTGCAGGCGGGCCGCCTCCGCCCGGACAAGATCAACGAGAAGGTCTTCGCGCGGTACCTCTACCAGCCGGACATCCCGGAGGTCGACCTCTTCCTGCGTCCGTCCGGGGAGCAGCGCAGCTCGAACTTCCTGGTGTGGCAGTCGGCGTACGCCGAGTTCGTGTACCAGGACGTTCTGTGGCCGGACTTCGACCGGCGCCACTTCTGGCGCGCCTGCGAGCAGTACGCCCGCCGCGACCGCCGCTTCGGCGGTGCTCAGCCGAACGAGGTCACCGCCGCCGAGATCGGCGCCGACGACGAGGAGCCCGCTTCCATCCGCTGAGCCACTCCTGCGGCCCGATGCCAGGCCCCCGGGCCTTGGCCGGCGCGAAGGCCCCGTGGAACCGGCCCGTACGAGCGTGTTCGCACGAAGTGCTCGCCGCCAGGACCCACGAGAACGGCCGAGCATCGCGGCACCCCCGGATTCCGCACCATCGGGCCGCTCATGGATCTGGCGGCGAGCCCTCTACGCCGAGGATTTCGGTGGTGTGAGCGACCAGAATCCTCGGCGCTGATCGGTGACGGTCGGCGCACTCTCGGCGATGGCGGCTCTCCTCTCTTCAGGAGGAGCGCCCTGCCTCGCAACATCGGGCGGGCCGGCGGTGTCGGCTCCCACGACACCGCCGCCGCCCAGCGCGGCATCGAATCGGCGTATCGCCCGCACCGGCACGTCACGCGAGACCGCGGGCATGGTCGAGCGGCCTGGGACGTTCCGGTCACTTCTCGGTGGGGCGGTACCAGAACGCCACGACGAGCGCGGAGGCCAGGACGGTGAGCGCGATCACGCGGTAGCCCGCCGCCATCGCGTGGGTGAAGGCCGACACGACTCC
The DNA here is from genome assembly GCF_024055675.1 of Actinoallomurus rhizosphaericola. Classification (NCBI taxonomy): domain Bacteria; kingdom Bacillati; phylum Actinomycetota; class Actinomycetes; order Streptosporangiales; family Thermomonosporaceae; genus Actinoallomurus; species Actinoallomurus rhizosphaericola. The sequence goes on from NZ_JAMXMW010000001.1 coordinate 789,689, forward strand.
GGCGTGCGTCTCCGGAGCGGAGCCCGCGAGCGCCTGGCCGATCGTGCGCGCGTGCACCCCGGCGGGGAGCCCCGCCGTGAAGCGCGTGCTGAGGATCGTTCCCAGCACGGCCACGCCGAGGGCGCTGCCGACCTCCCGCGCCGCGCCGTTGAGGCCGGATCCGAGACCGGTCCGTCCCGACGGCAGGGCGCCGATGACGAGGGTGGACAGGGCCGGGGTGCTCAGTCCCATGCCGACCGACATCAGCACGAGGAAGACGGCGTACAGGGCGTACGGGGTGTGGGCCCCGGCGGTCGACAGCAGGCCGAGTCCGGCGGCGATCGCCAGCATCCCGGTCACCACGATCCGCCGCTCGCCGAACCGGGCCGCCAGCGCGACGCTGCGCCGCGAGACGAGCATCATGCCGATCGCGAGCGGGCCGATGGCCACGCCGGTCAGCAGCGGTGAGAAGCCCTTCACGTACTGCAGGTACTGGGCGTTGACGAAGAACAGCGCGAACAGCCCGAAGAACGTGACCGTGATGCCGGAGACGCCGGCGCGGAGCCGGGCGATCGTGAGGATCCGCGGGTCGATGAGCGGGTGCGCGGCGCGCAGCGCGTACGCGGTGAAGACGCCGAACACCACGACGGAGACGGCGAAGGAGCCGAGCACCGGCCCGGACGACCACCCGTGTTCCGGACCTTCGATGATGCCGTACAGCAGGGCGACGAACGCCAGGATCACCAGGGTGCAGCCGATGACGTCCAGGTCGGCGGGGTGCCGTTCGGACCGGGGCGCGATCCGCGCGCACAGCGCCAGCAGGACGAGCATGATCGGGGCGACCGCCCAGAACAGGCCCTGCCACGGCAGATACTCCAGAACGAGGCCGCCGCCGATGTTGCCGATGATTCCGGCGATCCCGGTCGCCGCCGTCCAGGAGGCGATCGCCTGCCCCCGCAGCCGCGCCGGGAAGGCCTGAACGGTCAGCGACAACGAGGCGGGCATGACGAGGGCGGCGCCGAGCCCGGTGACGGCCCGCCCGGCGATCAGCGCGCCGACGTCCGGGACGAGGGCGGAGGCCACGCAGCCGGCCGCGAAGACGGCCAGGCCGCCGAGCAGCGCTCCCCGGCGGCCGTACCGGTCGCCGAACGCCCCGGCCGGGATCAGCAGGCAGGCGAACACGATCACGTACGCGTCGACGATCCAGAGCAGCTGCGCCGACGAGGGGTGCAGGGAGCTCGCGGACAGCTTGGGAACGGCCAGGTTGATCGCGGCGACGAGCGCGACGGTCATGGTCGCGCAGGCGGCCATCAGGGCGAGGATGAGGGTACGGCGGGGGTGGCCCTCGTCCGGCGGCGCGGCCAGAGGGGTCTGAACGGTCATGTGACGAACCTCGGGTCGAAGGAGACGGGAGGTTCGAGGCCTCGAACGGGGACCACGCTAAGCTGCCGTGCCACTTGTCCTCAAATGCAACTTCTGCAGGTGATTAGTGCAGCCGACGCATTCCAAGCTGGACCTGAACCTCCTTGTGGCTCTGGACGCCCTGCTGGAGGAGGGGAGCGTCGCGGGCGCCGCGCTGCGCCTGCACCTGTCCGCGCCGGCGATGAGCCGCACGCTCGCGCGCATCCGCAGGGCCCTCGGCGATCCGGTGCTGGTGCGCTCGGGCCAGGCGATGGTTCCCACGCCCCGCGCGCTGGCCGTCCGCGCCGAGGTCCACGAACTGGTCGAGCGTGCGGCGGCGCTCTTCTCCCCGCCCGAGCTCGACCTGGAGGCGCTGGAGCGGACGTTCACCCTGCAGGCCGACGATTCGATCATCACGGTCGTGGGGGCCGCGCTGCTCGACCGGATCCGCCGGGAGGCGCCCGCGGCGGCCCTGCGGTTCCTGGCCGAGGGCCCGGAGGACTCCGGCGTCCTGCGCGGCGGGCGGATCGACCTGGAGATCGGCGTCATCGACGGCGCGCCGCCGGAGGTGCGGGTGGAGCCGCTGTTCGAGGACGACCCCGTCGGCGTCGTACGGGCCGGGCATCCGTTCCTCGACGGCGAGCCGACCGCCGAGCGGTTCGCCGCGGCCGAGCACCTGACGGTGTCGCGGCGGGGCAGGTTCGAGGGGCCGATCGACGCGCGGCTCGCCGAGCTGGGGCTGCGCCGCCGCGTCGTGGCCTCGGCACCGACGTTCTCCTCGGCGCTGTTCATGCTGACCGTCACCGATCTCGTCGGGCGGGCCGGCCGGCGGTCGCACGCGCGGGCCGTCGAGCGGTTCGGGCTGGTGGCGTTCGACCTGCCCGTCGAGGTGCCGTCCTCGCGGATCGCCATGGCCTGGCACCGCCGGTACGAGGCGGACGCCGCGCACGCGTGGCTGCGCCGTCTCGTCCGTGAGGTCGTCACCGAGGTCGTCGACCGCCCCTGACAAGGCCCGGGACGGGCGCCGAAGCCACCGGCGCGCAGGTCAGTGCTCGGAGCGGATACCCGAGAGCACCCGACGCCCGGGCCGGCGCTCGGACCGGGTGGCGAGAGCAGCCGGCGCGGGGCGGTACTCAGGCCGGGTGCCGGCGGCAGCCGGCGCGCGGGTCAGTGCTCGGCGCAGGTGCCGAAGACCTCGACCGTGTGGGTGACGTTACGGAAACCGTGCTCGGCGCCGACCGCCTCGGCCCACTTCTCCACCGCCGGGCCCTCGACCTCGACCGTACGGCCGCAGACCCGGCAGACCAGGTGATGGTGGTGCTCGTCGGTCCGGCAGGCGCGGTAGATCGCCTCGCCCTCGTCGGTGCGCAGCACGTCGACCTCGCCGGCCTCGCTGAGCGACTGCAGGGCGCGGTAGACGGTGGTCAGCCCGATCCGGGAACCGGCGGCCCGCAGGTCGGCGTAGATGTCCTGGGCGCTGCGGAAGCTCTCACAGCCGGACAGCGCCCGGCGCACGTCCTCCCGTCGCCCGCTCACGTCACGTCCGTTCGCCGCATACGCACCAGTCTCCCCGTTCCGACGGCGGCCAGGAAGACGGCCATCGCCAGCAGAACGATCGTCGGGCCGGGGGCGAAGTCGGCGTCGACCGAGACCCACAGCCCGCCGACCGAGGAGACCACCCCGACGACGACGGCCAGCCCGATCGTCGCCAGGAACCCGCGGGTGAGCTGCTGCGCCGCCGCGACCGGTACCACCATCAGCGCGCTGACCAGCAGCAGGCCGACCGCGCGCATCGCCACGACCACGGTCAGCGCCGCGGTCACCGCGATGAGCAGCGACAGGAACCGCACGGGCAGGCCGCTCGCGCGGGCCACCTCCTCGTCCTGGCACAGGACGAACAGCTCCCGGCCGAACACGGCCAGGATCACGATGACCGCGACGGCGAGACCGGCGACGATGTACAGGTCGGTGGTGCCGACGCTGCTGATCGACCCGAACAGGTAGCTGGAGAGGTTCGCGCTGCCACCGGACAGGTTGGCGAACAGCACGCCGCCGGCCAGCCCGCCGTAGAACAGCAGGGCGAGGGCGACGTCGCCGCCCGTGCGGGTCCGGACCCGCAGCAGCTCGATCGCGACGGCGCCCAGCGCGGACACCACGAGCGCGAGGATCGTGGGCGAGCTGCGGGTGAGCAGGCCCAGGCCGACGCCGGTGAGCGCGATGTGCCCGATGCCGTCGCCGAGCAGGGCCAGCCGCCGCTGCACGATGAACGTGCCGACCGCCGGAGCCGCGATGCCCACGAGGACGGCGGCGATCAGCGCACGGCGGAGGAAGTCGTAGGACAGGAGTTCGATCATGACAGCAGGTGTGGCTCCTCGGCCGGGGCGTGCGGGTGGACGTGGTCGTGGCCGGGCCGGGCGCACTCGCCCTTCGGCCTCGGCGGAGCGCCCTCGTGCGTGATGAGGCCGTTCTCCAGGACCACGGAACGGGTGATCAGGGGCTCCATCGGTCCGAGCTCGTGGGCGACCAGCACGACCGTACGGCCCTCGGCGACCTGGTCGCGGAGCGTACGGGCGAGGGTCTCCTGGCTGGCCGCGTCGACGCCCGCGGTCGGCTCGTCCATGACGAAGACGTCCGGCTCACCGGCGAGGGCGCGGGCGATGAGCACGCGCTGCTGCTGGCCGCCGGACAGCTCCTGGGCGGAGTCGCGCGCGCGATGGGCCATGCCGACGGCCTCCAGGGCCCGGTCCACCGCGCGCCGGTCGGCGGCCGAGAACGGGCGGAACCGCGACTGCCGGGCGATCCGCCCCGACGACACGACCTCGCGTACGGTGGCGGGCACGCCGCCGCCGACCGACAGCCGCTGCGGGACGTACCCGACGCGCTTCCAGTCCTTGAACCGGGCCGGCGGCACGCCGTACAGCTCGACCCGCCCGGCCGACAGCGGGATCAGGCCCAGCAGCGAGCGGATCAGGGTGGACTTTCCGGAGCCGTTCGGCCCCATCACGGCGAGGACCTCGCCGGGCTCGACGGTCAGGTCGACGCCGCGCAGCACCGGGCGGCGGTCCAGCCGCACCTCGCCGCCTGTCATGCGGAACGGAACGGTCATCGGCATCCTAGAGCGGGTCGCAGTATCGAGAGGTCACGGCGCATGATCGAGAAGTAGTCGTCGGACGAGCCCCGTTTCACGCCCTCGACCGGGTCGAGGACCTCGGTGCGCACACCCGCCTCGTTCGCGAGGGTCGCGGCGGTCTTCGGGCTGGCGAGCGTCTCGGTGAAGACGGTGGTGGCGTGCGTACGCCGGACGAGGTCGATGAGACTCGCCAGGCGGCCGGGTGAGGGCTCGGCCTCGGGGTCCAGGCCGGTCACGCCGACCTGCGTGAGACCGTACCGCTGGGCCAGGTACCCGAACGCCGAGTGGCTCGTGACGATCTCCTTGCGGGCGCAGTCGCGCAGGCCCGTACGGAACTCCCCGTCCAGGGCGGTCAGCTTCGTGACCACCTGAGCGGCGCGCGAACGGTACCCCGCCGCATGCGCCGGATCGATCGCGGCGAGGCGCTCGCCGAGGGCGGTGGCCACGGTCGCGAACCTGTTCGGGTCCAGCCACAGGTGGGGGTCCTCTGCGGCGTGGCCGGTCTCGTCCTGTGGCGCGGGCAGCGTCTTGACCAGCGACGATGCGTCGATGGAGTGCTTCTTGGCGTGTTCGCGCACGGCCTTGTCGACGGCCGGCTGCACGCCCTTGATGTAGAAGGCCAGCTTCGACTCGCCCACGTCGATCACCTGGCGCGGGGTCAGCTCCAGGTCGTGGGGCTCGGCGCCGGGCTTGGTGAGGTTCTGCACGGAGCCGTTGGGGCCGGCGACCTGCTCGGCGAGCCACGCCAGCGGGTAAAAGGCCGCGACGATCTTGGGGTCACCGTGGCCGCCGGTCCGCGCTCCGCAGGCGGTCGCCAGCAGCGCGGCGCCGAGCGCGAAGGGCAGGAGTCGTCGGTATCGCACGCTCTGAGTATGGATGAATATGAAAATGATTGTCAAAATCGCCCATGTCCGGGTTGTCGGGTCAGCTCACCAGCTTCCCGACCGCGAACGCCAGGATGACCGCGGGGACCACGATCCTCACCAGGCGATGGGACGCGCTCCGCGCCGGCGCGGCCAGGAACGCGAACCACAGCAGGAACGCCAGCACCGCCAGCAGCACGCCGCCGGCCACACCCGGCGCCGCCAGGCCCGCGATCATCAGCGCGGGCAGGACCACCAGCGGGACCCACCGGGGAAGCTGCTGGAGATAGAGGAAGAAGACGGCGCTGCGCTGCCGAAGTTTCGAAGCCACGCCTCCATCGTCCCGCATCGGCGTCCCGCGCGGGGAGATCGCCTCGCCTACCGGCATGATGGACGGGTGCTGGCCATCACCCGCTACCGCGTCCCCGAGACCGAGACCGAGACGTTCGTCAAGACGGCGCACGAGGTCCTCCGCTCCCTCGCCGGCAGCCCCGGCCATCGTTCCGGCGGCCTCGCCCGGTCCGTCGACGAGCCGGACCTGTGGGCGATGGTGACCTACTGGGACGGCGCGGGCTACTACCGCCGGGCGCTCGGCGCGTACGACGTACGGCTGGCGCTCATCCCGCTCTCGGCGCTCGCCATCGACGAGGCCGGGGCGTACGAGATCGTCGACCCTGAGTAAAGAGCGGGCTTCCCGCCGTCGAAGACCTTCTCAGCCCCCCGCGCGCCCCGCCGCGGTCCCGCCCGCCGCTCCGATCATCGTCGTCGTACGGACGACGATCGTGGGGGGACGCCATGCGCCGTGCCATGCTGCTCGCCGGAATCCTCGGAACACTGCTCCCGGGCGCACCGCCCGCCCAGGCGGACACCGACGTCCACTACCAGGGCCTCCGCATCCCGGTGCCCGCCGGATGGGAGGTCCACCGCCTCGGCGCCCGTTCCACGGACTGCGTCCGCTTCGACCGGCACGCCGTCTACCTCGGCCCCGCCGGCGAGAACCAGGACTGCCCCGCCCACGCCGTCGGCCGTACGACGGCGATCCACGTCGAACCGCTCACCGCCCAGACCAACGCCCTGGTGACCGGCCTGCTGGCAGGCCGACACCCCGAGAGCGGACGGCCGCCGGGCCTGCGGGTGCACGACCCGGCCGCCCACGAGATCCTGCTCGCGGTCCCGCAGGCCGGAGCGTTCATCACCGGCTCGTACGGCGCGAACGCCCAGGACCTGGAGCGCGCCCTGGCCCGCATCACCGTGGACCCGCCCCCGGCCGAGGGTGCGGCCGAGCGCCACACCGGTGCCGCCCACCGCCGCTGGGTGCGGGGCGACGGATTCGACACCTGCCACGCGCCCTCCCTCGACGCGATGCAGGCGTGGCGCAAGGACTTCGTCGCCGCCAACGTCTACATCGGCGGTGTCTCCCGCGCCTGCCCGGACGGCAGGCTGTCCCACGACTGGGTCGCCGCCGTACGGGCCATGGGCTGGCGGCTGATCCCGACGTACGTCGGCCCGCAGGCGCCGTGCGGCCCGCACCGCGTCAACTTCACCCCGGACAGCGCCGTCGACGACGCGAGGGCCTCGGCCGAAGACGCCGCCGACCGCGCCCGCCTCCTCGGACTGCGCCGGCACACGCCCATCTACTACGACATGGAGGCGTACAGCCGGCACGATCCCGTCTGCCGGGAGGCGGTCCTCGACTTCATCGACGCGTGGACCAGGAGACTGCGCCGCCTCGGCTACGTGCCGGGTGTCTACAGCAGCGTCGCCTCGGGCATCCACGACCTGGCGGAGGCCAAAGGGATCAAGAAACCCGCCGCCGTCTGGTTCGCCCACTGGGACAAGAAGTCCGACCCCTGGGGCGACCGGTACATGGCGCACGACTGGTGGCCCGGCCACCGCCGCATCAAGCAGTACCGAGGCGACCACCGCGAAACCCACGGCGGCTACACCCTGAACATCGACAACGACGCCCTCGACGGCTACGTCCGCTGACCGAAACGTCCATATCTATAGTCCGGAATAGAGCTCAGGCTACGACCGCATGCGGCCACCGACTGGCCATCTGCGGATCTGCAACACCAGTCTGAACGGATGCCGACGTTTCGGTCTTGTTGCTCTCGACATGACAGCCGGCCCTTCTGTAGCTTGACAGACCTCGCTGGGCACAGGGTGCACAAGTCAAGTCGACCTGGCGCAACGTGCCGTCGGCCGACTGACCCGCGGTTTCACCATGGCCGTCGGCATCGCACTCAGCCAGGTATCGGCCCGGCGGACGAAGGCGCCGGTAGCAGGGGCGGCAGGGGAAGGTGGCATGCCGACATCCAGACGCCCCCGACAGGCGCTGCTCATCCTTCCTATCGTTGGCCCTCCAGTCCCGGGCAATTGGGAATGCGGCAGAATCCTAAGGAGTCTTTTGCGGTCTAGGAGTCCTGATCGCATAACTGCGGTGATGTGGGGAAGCTTCGCAGTGATCGGTCTTTGTGCAACGCCCTTGATCTGGCTAAGTGAACCAACCCTTACGAAGGGTATGCTGCTCGGTGGCCCGGTTTCTGCCGCTGTTATGGTGCTCGGTGCTGCCTTGGCGCTCGTATGTGTTCCGGTACTTACCAGCTCTAAAGTGCCTCCGACTCGGCGTCGGAATCTGCGATTCGTTGCGAGCCTCGCAGCAGCCGTGATCGGCGCGGTTAGTCTTGATAGTGCCTCGGTGTCATGGGGTGGACCATGGGTCCTGTCCCTATTTGGGGCTTTCGCCATTTACATGGTGGCTCGGTCGCGGGCTGGCGGGTTGGATTGAGTGCAGGGCGGGTGCGGTCGGTATCGATGACTGGCGCAATCGGGCCTACTAGAAGTGAAAAGTTGGCGTACTAGGTCCGTTGATCGAGCGGCGATAGACCGAATCGAGCTTCGCCAAACTGTCGCAGGCCGTCGCGTCGCGTTGATATGTAAAGATGGAAGCTTGGTCAAGCTTCCTATCCCTTGGCCTGCGGACCCCAACTGGTCGAAGATGGTGCAAGCTATCAAAGACTGGCAACTGCATTAGTGCAATAGCGTCCGTTCCTGTGTGCCAGGCATCGTTTCGCCGGTTTCGTTTGCGGTGCGTGTCATCTCGGGATATCGGGGCGTAGAGGTGGAGGCCTTCGTCCGCCGATGCGACGTGGCGGGCCCACCGGCTGTTCGGGGAACCGGCCGGCAGAGCGGAAGCATGCCGAGAACTCTGACGTCGCTGGCTGCTCGCCGAGCACCTCGCGCAACGTCCTCCCGCAGAGGTGGGGAGGTGGGTGAGGGGCCACGGCGTCAGCCCCTGTCCGGCGCTCTCCGGAAGAGGGGCTGGCGTCGGCGCGGCGCGGCGTGGCGGCGTATTGGAGCGCGGGGCTCTCGATCCTGTCGCTAAGCTGATATCCGGGCGCCGTGGCCAGGCTCGCAGGTCGGCCGCAGGCGCCGTACCTCATCTAAGCGGGGAAACCGCCGACCGCCAGCCGGATGGAGATCACTCATGGCCCGTCGTTCCGAATTGATGGAGACCATCGTCAACCTCAGCAAGCGCCGAGGCCTGGTCTTCCCATCGAGCGAGATCTACGGCGGTCTCCGCGCGTCCTGGGACTACGGCCCGCTCGGCGTCGAGCTGAAGAACAACGTCAAGCGCCAGTGGTGGAAGTCCATGGTGCAGGGCCGCGACGACGTCGTCGGCCTCGACTCCTGCGTGATCCTCGCCCGTGAGGTCTGGGAGGCGAGCGGCCACGTCAAGGAGTTCGTCGACCCGCTGACCGAGTGCCAGTCCTGCCACAAGCGGTACCGCGCCGACCACCTCATCGAGGCGTACGAGGAGAAGCACGGCAAGGCGCCGGAGCACGGCTTGGCCGACCTGGTCTGCCCCAACTGCGGCACGCGCGGCGCGTTCACCGAGCCGCGGATGTTCAACGGCCTGCTCAAGACCTACCTCGGCCCGGTCGAGGACGAGTCCGGCCTGGCGTACCTCCGGCCGGAGACCGCGCAGGGCATCTTCATCAACTACGCCGCCGTGCAGCAGGCGGCCCGGCGCAAGCCGCCGTTCGGCATCGGCCAGATCGGCAAGTCGTTCCGGAATGAGATCACGCCGGGCAACTTCATCTTCCGTACGCGCGAGTTCGAGCAGATGGAGATGGAGTTCTTCGTCGAGCCCGGCACGGACGAGGAGTGGCACCAGTACTGGATCGACACCCGTCTCCAGTGGTACGTCGACCTCGGCATCTCCAAGGAGAACCTCCGGCTCTACGAGCACCCGAAGGAGAAGCTGTCCCACTACTCGAAACGGACCGTGGACGTCGAGTACCGCTTCAACTTCCAGGGCAGCGAGTGGGGTGAGCTCGAGGGCATCGCGAACCGCACGAACTTCGACCTGTCCACGCACGCCAAGCACTCTGGTCAGGACCTGTCGTACTACGACCAGGAGAAGGAGCAGCGGTACGTCCCGTTCGTCATCGAGCCGGCGGCCGGTGTCGACCGGTGCGTGCTGACGTTCATGATGGACGCCTACAGCGAGGACGAGGCGCCGAACGCCAAGGGCAAGATGGAGAAGCGCGTGGTCATGCGCCTCGACCACCGGCTCGCACCGGTCAAGGTCGCGGTGCTGCCGCTGTCGCGGAACGCCGACCTGTCGCCGAAGGCCAAGGACCTCGCCGCGCAGCTGCGCCGCAACTGGAACGTCGAGTTCGACGACGCCGGCGCGATCGGCCGCCGCTACCGTCGCCAGGACGAGATCGGCACCCCGTACTGCGTGACCGTCGACTTCGACACCCTCGAGGACAACGCGGTGACCATCCGGGAGCGCGACTCGATGGCCCAGGAGCGCATCGGCCTCGACCAGGTCGAGGCCTTCCTCGCCACCCGCCTCCTCGGCTGCTGACGCCAGCACCCGCCCAGTACGAGAGGGCCCCTGTCCGTGATCGGACAGGGGCTCTTCCCTACCTACTGAAGATCGATGTGAGGGTCACCCGGTCCTGCGGCGGCCGGTGGGAGCGAACTGTACGGCGACCTCGACGCGGTCGCCGCCCGTGTCGCCGCTGCGGCTGCTCTTGCGCCAGGCGTCATCCGGCCCAGCGGTCGCCCGGCGCGGACAGCACGGCGATTTCGACGCACTCGCCGCCGCTTCCGCCGCTGCGACTGCTCTTGCGCCATTGCGCCGCCGACAAGTCGGGGGTGTTCATAGGCTCTCCCTGATCGACTTGATCAACATCCGGGATTCCGCCACTGGAAGGGCATGTCCCCTGATCAAGTCGTACCTTACGTGGAAGTCCGCGACCCCGGACGGGTCTTCCACGACCTGTCCTCGACCGGCCGCTTCGGTGTACGCGGTGTCGGGTCTGCCGTCGAAGCTCAGCAAGGTGAAGCTGCCTTCCAGCCCGGCGTAGGCGCCCGCGCTGATCGGCACGACCTGGAGCATGATGTTGGGGCGTTCGGATGCCTCCAGCAGATGTTCGAGTTGACCGCGCATGGTCTCCGGGCCGCCGACCGTGCAACGCAGAACTCTCTCGTCGAAGGTCGCCCACAGGCGTGGTGGCTTGTCGCGGGCGAGGATCGCTTGACGCTCCATGCGCGAGGCGAGGAACCGGTCGACGACGTCCGGCTGCTGCACGGTCAGCAGGATCTCGCGCGCGTACGCCTCGGTCTGGAGTAGGCCCGTGACCAGCAGGAGCCCGAAGACCCGGATCGCGTCCGCCTGGGCCTCCCGCTCGACGAATTCGGGGAATCCCGGCGGCAGGGCGGCGAGGTGGCGAGTGTCGTTGACCAGCTTCCATAGCCGGACGAATACGCCGTTGGTCTTGAAGAACGTGTCCGTGTCCTCGGCGAATCTCTTCGATGGGATGTTCTTGGCGGCTTCGAGCTGACCGATCAGCTGCGGGGTGTACCCGAGCGTCTCGGCGAACTCGACCTTGGACAGTCGGGCGTCGGTACGCCACGTCTCCAATTCTGCGGCGAACGCTCGGATCGTGGGGGACTCGTACGGGTCACGCTGTGCCACCATGGCCGGCCTCCGGGGGTGAGCCGTGTGCGGTTTCGTCGATCGGCTGCTGGGTCACACCGCGGTCTGACGCGGTTTGTAGCTAAGCGTAATCGCACGGATGAGACTAGTCATGTGGTTCAGGGAGGCCGAGTGTCGTTGGAACCGCCGTGCGCTCGAGTCACCAGGAGAAGAATCAAGGAGAGTGCGCCGTGTCAATCGTTACAAGCGCCGGCGAGAAGGCGGCGCAGCAGTCGGAGCATCGCGTGTACTGGCTCCCACTCCCGCCGCATCCGGTGGCCGTCGACCAAGTGTCTCTGCTCGTGGAGATGGCGCTCACCGCCTGGAGGACTCTGGGAAGGGGCGACAGCGTGCGGCTGGTAGCAGTGGAACTCGTCGAGAACGCGATGCAGGTCAGTGACGCCGTGGACATCACCCTGTCGCGTCAAGACGACGGCGCAGTACTGGTCGAGGTGTGGGACACCAGCGAGACTTCCCCGGATCATCAGGCCGCTCGGACGGACGGGCCGAGCCTGCCGCTCGTCAAGACGCGGTCGGACGACTGGGGGTGGAGGCTGCACGACGACGGCGGCCGGACGGTATGGGCGATCGTCGGCGACCGGGGCGTATCCACCCCGGTGAGCGCGCAGAACGCTCGGCGAAGGAAAAGGTAGGAGCGTACTTCGTCGAAGTACGCTCCTAACATCTGGGAGCAGGGCTGATCGCCAAGCCTGACCATCTGCTCGGTATGGGCCGCCACTTCGTGATCGGAGCGTCTCAAGGGTCGGCGAGGATTGCCGTCGCGCTTGCCGTTTTGCCGTCACCGTTGACTCGTGGCCGTCGGTGTCGCACGTCCTGAGTCCGGATAGCCGGATTTCGCCGGTCACGGCGGCGGCAACGTCCTGTGTCGCGTGGGCTGGTGAGCGCGGGACCCCAGATGGGCGTGCAAAACGCTCGGGGAGCGTGGCGTGCTCAGGCGCGGATACCGATAAAGGCGGGCAAGTCGGGCGGTGGTGGAAGGCTTTCCGAGCCTTGGGGTGCCATGAGTTCCGGGACTGGGAGAAGACGGCGGCAGTGCGCGGGACGAAGCGGACCTGACGGTCGATCCGATCGTCAGCGTTGTTCCGGTCGGGGCGGGCGGAATCGGATGTCGCGGGAGCGGGCATCGGTTACGGTGGGCTCGGGAAGATCATCGGTGGCGGAGGGGCGGGCGTGAGCGAACGCATGACCCGCGGGCTCCGAGTACTGGTCCTTTTCCTCGCCATCCTCGGGTTCGCCGTCGACCCCGCGATCGCGGCGCACGCGTCCGCGGCCATCCCGGCGGCGACCGCCTCAGCCTCGGCAGCCGATGCCGGTATTTCCACCGCGATGGCCGATCTCCGATCGGCGGCCGGCCTCCGTCCGGCAGCCGACGCTCGATCGGCGTCCTCTCCCCGGTCGGCGGCGGACTGGCGGTCGGCGCCATCTCCCCGGCGGGTGGCGGATGGGCGGTCGGCGGCCTCTTCCCGGTCGGCGGCGGATGCGCGGCCGGTGGGCTCTTCCCGGTCGGCGGTCGATGTGCGATCGGCCGGGATCTTCGGGGTTCGCGCGGGGGCCGGGGTCTCCGGGTCTGGTTCCGTCACGGTCGCGGCCGTGTCCGGGTCGGCGTATGCCACGGCGGCGACCGTCTCCCGTGGCGTCGTGCGCGCCGACCAGAACCGTACGCCCCGGGTCCGGGCCGCGGCGAGTGTCTCGTTGCCGCTCCACACGACGCCGGCCGGCCCGGCGGTCCTTACCGGGCAGGTGGCGGTCAGGAGCGACCGGCGCCTGATCGGGGCGGTCGTCGATGCCGTGCGGGCGCCGGGCGGTACGGCGCCGCTCACTCCGCGTGGGCGCGGGCCGCCTTCCATCACGGGTTCCTGATCCTCGTCCCGCCACCGCCCGACAGGCGTGGCGGGTCCCACCCGTGGCCCGGTTCAGCCGGGCCGGCCCGTATGGAGGCTTCCCATTTCTCGTGCCACGGCGGTGCGAGCGCTCTTGGCGTTCGCCGTCATCGCCGCCTCAGTTCTCATTGCCCTCACCACGTCTCCGCGTCTCGGACTCGACCTGCGCGGGGGCACTCAGATCGTCTTGCAGACCCACGACTCCCCGTACGCGAAGGCCGATCGGGGATCCACCGACCGCGCCGTGGAGGTGCTGCGCAAGCGGATCGACGCGCTCGGGTTGTCCGAGCCGACGCTGACCCGTTCCGGCGACCAGCGCATCATCGTCGAACTGCCCGGCATGCAGGACGCCCGGCAGGCCACGGCGGTGATCGGGCGTACCGCGCAGTTGTCCTTCCGCCCCGCCGTGGCCGACGGCGGGCGTGCCACGGTGGACGAGAAAGGCGGGCCGCTGCGGGTCGGGCCCGTCGCGCTGACCGGGGAGGACGTCGGCAGGGCGCAGGCCGGGTTCGACCCACAGGACCTGCGCGGCTGGTTCGTATCGGTCGGCTTCCGTCATGACGCGGCGTGGCAGCGGCTGACCGCGAAGGCGGCCTGCGCCGCGCCGGGTGATCCGGCGCGCAGGGTCGCCATCCTCCTCGACGACAAGGTCATCTCGTCGCCGCAGGTCGACCCGAGCGTACGCTGCGGGACCGGCATCACCGGCGGATCGACGCAGATCACCGGGCGGTTCGGCGAGAAGGAGGCCAAGGACCTCGCGGCGCTGATCCAGGGCGGGGCGCTGCCGGTGCCGGTCGGCGTCGTCGAGCAGCGGACGGTCGGGCCGACCCTCGGGGCGGCGGCGATCGACGCGAGCGCCCAGGCCGCGGTGATCGGGGTCCTGCTCACGGCGCTGTTCGTGATCTGGGTGTACCGCCTGATGGGCGTGATCGCCACGGTGGCGCTCGCGTCGTACGCGCTGATCTCGTACGCGGTGCTCAGCGCGATGGGTGCGACGCTCACGCTGCCGGGGCTGGCCGGGTTCGTGCTGGCCATCGGCATGGCGGTCGACGCCAACGTGCTGGTCTTCGAGCGAGCGCGGGAGGAGTACGCCGCGCTGCCGCGCAGGGGAGTGCGGTCGGCGCTGGGCCGGGGTTTCCACAACGCCTGGTCGGCCATCGCGGATTCGAACATGACGACACTGCTCGCCGCCGGCCTGCTGTTCTATCTCGCCTCGGGGGAGGTCCGGGGGTTCGGCATCACGCTGTCGATCGGCGTGCTGGCCTCGTTCGTGTCGGCGCTGCTGGTCACGCGGGTGCTCGCCGAGTGGGCGGCCGGCCGGCGGCCCGTCGCCGCGCGGCCGTCGCTGACGGGGCTGGCCGGCGCCGGGCGGGTGCGGCGGGGGATCGAGCGGCGGAGCCCGGACCTGATGGGGCGCCGCCGGCTCTGGCTGTCCGTGTCGGCGGTCGCGGTGCTGCTGGCGATCACCGGGATCACCGTACGCGGGCTGAACCTCGGGGTGGAGTTCACCGGGGGCCGGCTCGTCGAGTACTCCACGAGCCGGGCGGTCGACGTGGACACCGCACGTCGGGCCGTGTCGGACGCGGGGTTCCCGCACGCCGTCGTCCAGGCGTCCGGCGGGGACGGCGTGTCCGTTCGTACGCAGAACCTCAGCGACCAGCAGGAGCACCGCATCCAGGAGGCGCTCCGACACGAGGGCGGGACGGTGACCAAGCAGCGTGACGAGAGGGTCGGGCCGAGCATGGGCAGTGAGCTGCGGAACAAGGCGGTGATCGCGCTGGGCGCCGCGCTCGGTGGGCAGCTCGTCTACCTGGCGATCCGGTTCCGGTGGACGTTCGGGGCGGGGGCGGTGCTGGCGATGCTGCACGACGTCGTGATCGTCACCGGGCTGTTCGCCTGGACGGGCCGGCCCGTCGACGGGATCTTCCTCGCGTCGCTGCTCACGATCATCGGCTACTCGGTCAACGACTCGGTGGTGGTCTTCGACCGGATCCGGGAGCTGCGGGCGGCGGAGCCGGAGGCGCCGTTCGCCCGGGTGGCGAACCGCGCGGCGCTGCAGACCGTGCCGCGTACGGTCAACACCGGCATGGGCGCGCTGTTCATCCTGGCGGCGCTGGCGCTGTTCGGGGGCGACTCGCTGACCGACTTCGCGGTGGCGCTGCTGGCCGGGATCCTCGTCGGGACCTGGTCGAGCGTGTTCACGGCGACGCCGGTCGCGCTCGTGCTGGAGCGGGCGGACTGATTCCGGCGACCCGGTGCCGGGAGGGGGGAACCGGCACCGGGTTCGCGCTGGGGCCTGGCGGGGCCGTTACTGAACGGTAGGGTTCACCGTCGTATCGGTCAATGCCCGCTTATGGCCGCAACTCGGACCTTTCTCAGTATTTGCTGTATCTGTTACCTTTTATGATTTGGCTTTTCGCGGATCGTCAGATGCGAGGCACCTCGCGCAGCTCCTCCTCCGCGCGGATCACGTGCATCACCGCGTTGATCAGGGCCAGGTGGGTGAACGCCTGCGGGAAGTTGCCCAGGTGCCGTCCGCTGTGCGCGTCGATCTCCTCGGCGTACAGCTGAAGCGGGCTGGCGTACGACAGCAGCTTCTCGCACAGGGTCTTGGCACGCTCCAACTCGCCGATCAGGACCAGTGAGGACACCAGCCAGAACGAGCAGATCGTGAAGGTCCCCTCCTCGGAGTCGAACCCGTCGTCCGTGTCCGTCGTCCGGTAGCGCAGGACGAGGTCGTCCTGGGTCAGCTCGTCGGCGATCGCGAACACCGTCTCGCGGACCCGCTTGTCGTCCGCCGGCAGGAAGCCGAGCATGGGGATGAGCAGCACGGACGCGTCGAGCGCCTTGCTGCCGTAGTGCTGGACGAAGACCCCGCGCTCGTCGACGGCGTTCGCGAGGATGTCGGCGTGCATCTCGTCCGCGGCGTCCCGCCAGCGCTTCGCCCGCTCCTCGTCGCCGCGGATCCGTGCGAGCTGGGAACCCCGATGGGCGGCGAGCCAGCAGAACAGCTTGGACGAGGTGAAGTGCTGCGGCTCGCCGCGTACCTCCCACATGCCCCGGTCGGGCTTGCGCCAGTGCTGGAGAGCGGCCTCGACCTGCTTGACGATGATCCCCCACAGCCGGTCGTCGAGCCGGTCGCGCTTGCGGACGTACAGGTAGATCGAGCCGATGATCGCGCCCCAGACGTCGTGCTGCGCCTGGGTGTAGGCCCCGTTGCCGATGCGCACGGGGCGCGCCCCGTCGTAGCCGTGGAGGTGGTCGAGCGTGGACTCCTCCAGCTCGGCGCGGCCGTCCACGCCGTACATGATCTGCAGGTGCCCGTTGGCCGCCTCGGCCACGTCGGTGATGAAGTGGAAGAAGTCGTTGGCCTCCCAGTCGAAGCCCAGCGTGTAGAAGGCCCACAGGGCCATGGTCGAGTCGCGGATCCAGGTGTAGCGGTAGTCCCAGTTGCGGTCGCCGCCGGGCGTCTCCGGCAGCGAGGTGGTGGCCGCCGCCGCGACCGCGCCCGTCGGCGCGTACGTCAGGCCCTTGAGCGTCAGCGCGCTGCGCTGCAGGTGCGCCCGCCAGGGGTGGTCGGGGAACCGGCCGCGGTCGAGCCAGTGCTGCCAGTGGTGGACGGTCCAGGTGAGCCGCTCCTGGGCCTCCTCGCACGACTGCGGCGGCCGGTGCTCGCTCCACGACAGCGCGACGAAGCGGCTCTCGCCCTCCTTGATGAGCGTACGGGCCGTGGCGAGCGACCCCTCGAACCCGATGTTCAGGTCACTGGTGAGCCGCAGCTCGATGCCGTTCCCCCGGGCCACGGCCTCGTGGTAGCCGACGCCGGAGTGCTCCCACTTGGCGCTCTCCCGGCCGTAATCGAAGATCGGCATACAGTCGAGGCGGACCTGCGCCTGGCCGTTCTCACAGCGGATCACGCGCAGCAGCACGTGGTCGGAGTCGTAGTCGGTCGGGGCGCGGCGGTGGGTGTGGGACCGCTGGTCCTCATGGTGCCAGGGCCCCATGAGCAGGGCGTCGAGCACCACGAGCCAGCCGCCCGGCGTCCACCAGGTCGTCTCCAGCACCATCGTGCCGGGGATGTAGCGGCGGGCGGCGGGCACCTCGATACCCGCGGGTCCGACGCGGAAGTACCCGGCGTCGCGGTCGAGCAACGAGCCGAAGACGCTCGGGGAG
This sequence comes from Actinoallomurus rhizosphaericola, assembly GCF_024055675.1. Taxonomy (NCBI): domain Bacteria; kingdom Bacillati; phylum Actinomycetota; class Actinomycetes; order Streptosporangiales; family Thermomonosporaceae; genus Actinoallomurus; species Actinoallomurus rhizosphaericola. The sequence continues at coordinate 807,131 of NZ_JAMXMW010000001.1, forward strand.
TCCATGCGCGGCAGGCACATCCACTCGATGTTGCCGCTCGGGGCCACCAGCGCGGTGGTCTCGGTGTCGGACAGGAACCCGTAATCGGCGATCGGCGCGAACGCCTCACCAGCCCCGGGATTGGTCACAGGCCTCATCGGCACATCATCGCGCAGCAGTGGCATGTTACGCACACGCCGCGCTGCCCGGCGAGGGCTATTGGGGTCGAATGGGGGGAATGTCGGTATTGGAATAGACCACTACACCGGTGCTGACCTGCGCAAAGATCGGCGAGCGCTGACAGTGACGATCGCTTCACCGAGAGCTGGGTAGAGTCGCCGCATTCAGCGTGGACCGGAGGGAAAAGAGTCTCCCATGCCGAAGTACGTGTACGACTTCACCGAGGGCAACAAGGACCTGAAAGATCTGCTGGGGGGCAAAGGCGCGAACCTGGCCGAGATGACGAATCTCGGCCTTCCCGTTCCGCCGGGATTCACGATCACGGCCGAAGCCTGCCGGCACTACCTCGAGCACGGAAGCGTTCCGGACGGCCTGGACCAGGAGATCGACCGCTACCTCGACGCGCTCGAGAAGCAGATGGGCAAGCGCCTGGGCCAGGCCGACGACCCGCTGCTCGTCAGCGTGCGCTCCGGCGCCAAGTTCTCGATGCCGGGAATGATGGAGACCGTCCTCAACGTCGGCCTCAACGACGAGTCCGTGCACGGGCTCGCCGAGCACGCCGGGGACGAACGGTTCGCCTGGGACTCCTACCGGCGGCTCATTCAGATGTTCGGCAAGACGGTCCTGGACATCGACGGCGAGCACTTCGAAGAGGCCCTCGAGAACGCCAAACGCGCGAAGGGCGTCGACAACGACCTCGACCTGGACGCCGCCGACTTCAAGGGCCTCGTCCAGACCTTCAAGGGCATCGTCCGCGAGCACGCGGGCCGTGACTTCCCCACCGATCCACGCGAGCAGATGGACCTGGCCGTCAAGGCGGTGTTCGAGTCCTGGAACGCCCCGCGCGCCATCCTCTACCGCCGTCAGGAGCGCATCCCCGCCGACCTGGGCACCGCGGTCAACATCGTCGCGATGGTCTTCGGCAACCTGGGCATGGACTCCGGCACCGGCGTCGCCTTCACCCGCGACCCCGCGAGCGGCCACCAGGGCATCTACGGCGACTACCTGCAGAACGCCCAGGGCGAGGACGTCGTCGCCGGCATCCGCAACACCGTGCCGCTGGCGGAGCTGGAGCGGATCGACAAGCGCTCCTACGACGAGCTCCTGCAGATCATGGAGACGCTGGAGAACCACTACCGCGACCTGTGCGACATCGAGTTCACCATCGAGCGCGGCAAGCTGTGGATGCTGCAGACCCGCGTGGGCAAGCGGACCGCCGCCGCGGCGTTCCGCATCGCCTGCCAGCTCGTCGAGCAGGGCCTCATCGACGAGGACGAGGCCGTCGGCCGGGTCACCGGCGACCAGCTCGTCCAGCTGATGTTCCCCCGCTTCGCCGACGACGCGAAGGCCAAGAAGATCGCCCAGGGCATGAACGCCTCGCCCGGCGCGGCGGTCGGCAAGGCCGTCTTCTCCTCCGCCCGCGCCGTCGAACTGGCCGAGCGGGGAGAGGACGTCATCCTCATCCGCCGCGAGACCAACCCCGACGACCTCGACGGCATGATCGCCTCCCGCGGCATCCTCACCTCCCGCGGCGGCAAGACCTCGCACGCCGCCGTTGTCGCCCGCGGCATGGGCAAGACCTGCGTCTGCGGCGCCGAGGAGCTCGAGGTCGACGTACGAGCGGGGAAGGTCACCGCGCCCGGCGGCGTGACGATCTCCGAGGGCGACGTCATCTCGATCGACGGGTCCTCCGGCGCGGTCTACCTCGGCGAGGTCCCGGTCGTCGACTCACCGGTGGTGCAGTACTTCGAGGGGACGCTGTCGGTGGAGGACGGCGACGAGCTGGTCGGGTCCGTGCACCGGATCATGACGCACGCGGACGCGCGCCGCCGCCTCGACGTACGCGCCAACGCCGACACGGCCGCCGACGCCGCGCGGGCCCGGAGGTTCGGCGCGAAGGGGATCGGCCTGTGCCGCACCGAGCACATGTTCCTCGGCGACCGGCGGCAGCTCGTGGAGGACCTCATCCTCGCCGAGACGGAGGAGGCGCGGCAGGCCGCCCTCGACGCGCTCAAACCCCTGCAGAAGCAGGACTTCGCCGAGATCTTCGAGGCGATGGACGGCAGCCCGGTGACGATCCGCCTGATCGACCCTCCGCTGCACGAGTTCCTGCCCGACCTCACCGAGCTGTCGGTCAAGGTGGCCACCGGGGAGGCCTCCGACGACGAGCGCAGGCTCCTCGACGCCGTACGCCGGCTGCACGAGGAGAATCCGATGCTCGGCCTGCGCGGCGTACGGCTCGGCGTCGTCATCCCCGGCCTGTTCGCCATGCAGGTCAGCGCGATCGCCGAGGCGGCGGCGGAGCAGAAGGCCGCGGGCCGCGACCCGCGCCCGGAGATCATGATCCCGCTGGTCGTCGCCGTCCAGGAGCTCGAGCTCATCCGGGACCAGGCCGAGGAGGTGCTGCGGAAGGTCGGCGTCGAGGCGCCGATCGGCACCATGATCGAGCTGCCGCGCGCCGCGCTCACGGCCGGCCAGATCGCCGAGGCGGCGGAGTTCTTCTCCTTCGGCACCAACGACCTCACCCAGACGACGTGGGGATTCTCCCGCGACGACGTGGAGGCGGCGTTCTTCAGCCGCTACCTGGAGCTGGGCATCTTCGGCGTGTCCCCGTTCGAGACCCTCGACGTCGACGGCGTCGGACGGCTCGTACGGGTGGCCGCCGAGAAGGGCCGCGAGACCCGCCCGGACCTCAAGCTCGGCATCTGCGGCGAGCACGGCGGCGACCCCGACTCGGTCCACTTCTTCCACGAGGTCGGCCTGGACTACGTGTCCTGCTCGCCGTTCCGGGTCCCGGTCGCGCGGCTGGAGGCCGGCCGGGCGGCTATACAGTCGTCAGGGAGCGACAGTCGCTGAACCACCGACCCGGTCGACCGCGTCTAACGGGTCGTGCGAGACGGAGGAGCGATCACCGAGCAGCCTGACCGCGGCGAGCCGACGGTCGAGTTCGGCCGGGACGCCACGCGCGTCCCGGCCGAACCGGCACGGACCCGGAGCGACCTGCCGCAGTGGCGGCCGGATACGACGCGGCAGGATCTGCCCGGCCGGCGCCGCGACGGCGAGGGTTCCCGCGACGACGGGACGAGCGTCCTCGGCGAACGCGAGGGGGAGGCGTCCCGGGACGAGGGGACGAGCGTCCTCGGCGAGCGTGAGGGCGAGGTGCCCCGGGACGGAGAGACCAGCGTCCTCGAACGGCCCCGCGAGCGCGCCGACCGGGGCGCCGGCGAGGGTCCTGCGGGCGGCGGGGGCCGGCCGCGCCGGCGCTCCCGCTGGCGGTGGGTGCGGCGGGTCGTCTACCTGCTGCTCGTCCTGATCATCGGGACGCCGCTGTTCGCCGGGTTCCGCGTGTGGTACGTCGCGCGCCAAGACGACCACCGGCGCTCCGACGCGATCATCGTGCTCGGCGCGGCGCAGTACAACGGCAAGCCCTCGGCCGTGCTCGAGTGGCGGCTGACGCACGCCCTGAAGCTCTACCGCGAGGGCGTGGCCCCGCACATCGTCACCGTCGGCGGCAACCGGCCGGGGGACAACTACACCGAGGCCGGCACCGGCAAGGCGTGGCTGAACGAGCACGGGGTGCCCAACGACCGGATCGTCGCGGTGCGCAGCGGCAGCGACACCCTGCAGAGCATGATCGACGTGGGGAAGGAGTACAAGCGGCAGGGCTGGCACACCGCCGTCATCGTCACCGACCCCTGGCACGCGCTCCGTTCCCGGACGATGGCCGACGACAACGGGATCAAGGCGGTCACCTCGCCGACCCGCAGCGGGCCCACCGTCGGCAGCCGGGACACCCAGTTCCACTACATCGTCCGCGAGACGGGCGGCTACCTCTGGTACGTCTTCATCGGCCGCTGGCACGGTGACTCCTGAGGTCTCCGAGATTTGATCTCAAGCGCGGTCGAGGTTCTAGCCTCGGAGCATGATCTTCACTGACAGGGAACGCGCGTATCTGGCCGGGCAGAGCCTCGGCCGCCTGGCCACCGTCGCCGCCGACGGGACCGTCCAGGTGCGGCCGGTCGGCTTCCGCCTGAACGAGGACGACACGATCGACATCGGCGGGCCGAACCTGAGCGGTAGCCAGAAGTACCGGAACGTCCAGGCCAATCCGGTGGTGGCGTTCGTCGTGGACGACATGACGCCCGACGAGCCGGGCGCCGTCAAGCCCGGCTGGGGTCGCGGCGTCGAGATCCGGGGGAACGCCGAGACCCTCGCCGTCGAGGAGCCGCCCCTGGCACCGGGGTTCTTCAGCAACGAGGTCATCCGCATCCACCCCGGCCGGGTCAACAGCTGGCACATCGATCCGGACCACCCGGACCTCAACGCCCGGGACATCGGCTGAGACGGCGGATTCCGGGCCGTCCGATTCGTCCTTTCGGTCGAATCGGACGTCGCCTGGTCTAGGCGCTGACGAGCGGTCCGCCGGGGGCGGGATTTATCAATTAGGAAACCTTCCTAAAGGTATTGACGGCTCCCGTTCACATCGGGCTTACTCGGATCGACTGCCGCTTCAGGTACGGCGCAGGCGCAAGCCTCCGGGGGCTCGCCCGAACGACAGCGACAGGGTTCTGATCGCCGGACGCGACCCCGCCCGCGCCTGTGCGCGGGCGCCCGCAAGGAGGACCCGTGCGTGTTCGCCCGCGTGCCCTGACCATCCTCGCCGCCTGTCTCCTCGTGCTCGGCGTCCTGACCACCGGGCGCGCCCACGCCGCCGGATCGCTTACGGCCGCGTTCGCCAAGACGTCGGACTGGGGGAGCGGCTATCAGGGCCAGTTCACGGTCACGAACAACGGCTCGTCGGCGATCAACGGCTGGACGGTGGCGTTCGATCTGCCGTCGGGTTCGTCGGTGGGCACGTACTGGGATGCGTTGTTGACCCAGTCGGGGTCGCATTACACGTTCAAGAACCGGGACTACAACGCCTCGGTCCCGGCGGGCGGGTCGGTGTCGTTCGGGTTCGTCGCGTCGGGCAGTGGCACGCCGTCGGGTTGCACGCTGAACGGCGCGGCCTGTGACGGCGGCGGAGGAGGTGGTGGCGGCTCGGATACGCAGCCGCCGAGTGCGCCGGCCGGGTTGACGGTGACGGGGCACACCTCCTCCAGCGTGTCGTTGTCCTGGACGGCTTCGACGGACAACGTCGGGGTCACCGGCTATGAGGTCTACCAGGGCTCGTCTCTGGCGGTGACGGTCTCGGGGACGAGTGCGACGGTGTCGGGGCTGGCCGCCTCGACGTCGTACTCCTTCAAGGTCCGGGCCAAAGACGCCGCCGGGAACTTCTCCGCGTACAGCGCCACGGTCGGCGCCACCACCGATGGCGGCGGCACCCCGCCGCCTCCGTCCGGGGGCCTGCGGGCGGCCCCGTACTTCATGCCCCTCGACAACGACCCGCAGCCGATCTCCGCGATCGTCTCCGGCAGCGGCGTGAAGTCGCTGGTCCTCGCCTTCGTCCTCGCCCCCAACGGCGGAGGCTGCACCCCGACCTGGGACGGCGACGCCGGCCTCACGGTCTCCTCGGACACCGCCGTCAAGGCCCAGGTCGACGCCGTACGCGCGGCGGGCGGCGACGTCGCGGTCTCCTTCGGCGGCTACAACGGGCTCGAACTCGGTGCCGCCTGCTCCGACGCCGCATCGCTGGCCCAGGCGTACCAGCAGGTGATCGACAAGTACTCCCTCACCCACGTCGACTTCGACATCGAGGGCGACGACCTCGGCGACGTCGCCGGCGAGACACGGCGCTTCCAGGCCATCAAGATCCTCAAGCAGAACGCGGCCGCGGCCGGACGCGCGCTCGAGGTCTCCCTCACCATGCCGGTGACGACCGTCGGCCTCAGTGACCTGGACAAGGCCGAGATCCAGCGCGCCAAGGACAACGGAGCCGACATCGACATGTACGCCGTCATGGCGTTCGACTACGGAGGCCCGGCGGCGTCCATGGCCGCCGACGTGCAGAACGTGATGGAGGCCGCGCACACCCAGCTCGCCGCGCTGCGTCCCGACCTGTCCGACGCGAGCCTCTACGCCCGTACCGGCCTCATCCTGATGAACGGCCACACCGACCAGCCCAGCGAGCTGTTCACCCAGGACACCTTCCGTACGCTGCTCGGCTACGCGCAGCAGCACCACCTCGGCCGGCTGTCGTTCTGGTCGCTGAACCGGGACCGGCAGTGCACCGGCACCACCGGCTGGGCGGACGGCAAGTGCAGCGGCGTCACGCAGCAGCCGTACGACTTCGCCAAGATCATCGGTCAGTTCGCCGGTTGAGCTCCGGCTCCGGTCGTTCCTCCCGCCGGCGCGGCCGGGAGCCGGTCTCCATCCGAAGCCGGCCCACGAGAGAGGTTCCCCGCCTTGAAGAGATCCAGGATCGCGTCCCTGGTCGTCGGAATGCTGCTCCTGCCCCTCGCCGTCGTGCTGACCGCCGTTTCGGCGTACGCGGCGGCGAACACGGCGACGTTCGCCAAGACGTCGGACTGGGGGAGCGGTTACCAGGCACAGTTCACGGTCACGAACAACGGCTCGTCGGCGATCAACGGCTGGACGGTGGCGTTCGATCTGCCGTCGGGTTCGTCGGTCGGTACGTACTGGGATGCGTTGTTGACCCAGTCGGGGTCGCATTACACGTTCAAGAACCGGGACTACAACGCGTCGATCGCCGCCGGTGCGTCGGTGTCGTTCGGGTTCGTGGCCTCGGGGAGCGGTACGCCGACCGGCTGCACGCTGAACGGGGCGGCCTGTGACGGCGGGGGAGGTGGTGGCGGTGGTTCGGACACGCAGCCGCCGAGCGCGCCGGCCGGTCTGACGGTGACCGGGCACACGTCTTCCAGTGTGTCGTTGTCCTGGACGGCTTCGACGGACAACGTCGGGGTGACCGGCTATGAGGTCTACCAGGGCTCATCTCTGGCGGTGACGGTCTCGGGGACGAGTGCGACGGTGTCGGGGCTGGCCGCCTCGACGTCGTACTCCTTCAAGGTCCGGGCCAAGGACGCCGCCGGGAACTTCTCCGCCTACAGCGCCACGGTCAGCGCCACCACCGACGCCGCCGGCGGCGGGGGAGGCGGCGGCACCGGCAGCGGCCGGTTCTCGCCGTACGTCGACATCACGATGGCCAGCCCGACGCTGAAGGACGTGGCGACGGCGACCGGACAGAAGCACTTCACCCTCGCGTTCGCGCTCGCCGACAGCACCGGATGCAACCCGTCATGGGGCGGCACGATCCCGCTGAACGACTCACGCGTCATCGGCGAGGTCAACGACCTCAAGAGCGTCGGCGGTGACGTCACGGTCGCGACCGGCGGCGCGGTCGGGCCGTACCTGGAGAACACCTGCGGCAGTTCCTCCGCGCTGCTCGCCGCCTACGAGAAGGCGCTCGACGCCGTCGGCAGCAACCGCCTCGACGTCGACGTCGAGGCGTCCATCCCGGTCGCGCAGGTCAACACCGCCCTGAAGCAGCTGCAGGATGCACGCGGCACCGCCGTCACGTACACGCTGCGCGTGCAGTCCTCGGACTACGGCGTGGACCCGTTCTCGGTGCAGATCCTGCAGGACGCCGCCTCCCGCGGCCTGAACGTCACCGTCAACCCGATGCTCATGGACTTCGGGTACTCCGGATCGTGGGGCGACGCCCTGGTCGCCGCGGCCGACTCCACGCTCGGGCAGATGAAGCAGGTCTGGCCCGGTAAGAGCGACGCCCAGCTCAAGGGCATGCTCGGCCTCACTCCGATGATCGGTAAGAACGACACCCGCCCGACCACCACGCAGGACATCGCCCGCCAGTTGCTGAGCTACGCCCAGACCAACCACGTCGCGTCCATCGGCTTCTGGTCCGTCGGCCGCGACAACGGCGGCTGCCCGAACGGCTCCGTCTCGCCGACCTGCAGCGGCATCAGCCAGAGCACGTACGAGTTCACCAACATCTTCAAGGGCTTCACGGGCTGACGTCCGGGACGTCCTGGAGGGGGCCTGTGCGCCGTTCCCGTCCTCCCACCGGACGGGGACGGCCGCCAGGGCAGAGCCGGGGTTCGTCCGCCGGGTGACCGCGCTCACCCGGCCTTCGGCGCGGTTCTTTGACGGCGGGGCTCAGCGGGCGAAGCGTCCGATGAGGATGGCCAGGCGTTTCTCGTGGCCCTCGCGACGCATGCGGCCGTTGCGCATGAGCGTCATGAGGCCGTGCAGGCCGCTCCAGAAGGTCTCGGTGAGCGTCCCCAGATCGTCGTCTCCGGCGAGGGGCCGGACCGTCTCGCGTAGTTCGCCGAAGGCCTCCTGCAGGGCGGGCGGCGCCTCGGGGGTGGCGAACGGCAGGTCGACGGCGTGCGTGAACATGGCGTCGTACAGCGCGGGGCGCCGGTCGGCGAACACGCAGTACGCCGCTGCGACCGCGGCGAGGGCCTCCCGCGGGTCGGCGGCCGAGGTACGGGCCGCGCGGAGCTCGGCGGCCAGGTCGGCGCAGCCTTCGACGGCGACCGCGGCCATGATGGCGTCCTTGCCCTTGAAGTGGCTGTAGAGGACCGGCTGGCTGTACTCGATCTCGGCGGCGAGCCGGCGCGTGGTCACCGCGTCCCAGCCCTCGGCCTCGGCCAGCTCCCGTGCCGCCGCGACGATCAACCGTTCCCGCTCCGCCCGCTCGCGCTCCCGGCGTTCCTTGACTGACATGGCAGCGATTCTAGCAGTGCTAGCGCATCTACCACCGCTCTGCTAGTGTCGTTCTTGTTCCTAGCGCTGCTAGAAATCGGAGATGCTCATGCTCACGCCCATCGCCTACGGCCTCGCCATCGTCCTCGTCGTCCTGGTGCTGATCATCGGACTGCGGTTCCTGCTGGCGCCGCGCGCCGCCGCCGCAGGCTACGGTGTGCCGGCCAAAGAGCACGGAGACTCCGCGTACCTGACGATCAAGGGGCTGCGCGACTTCACCTACGGCGTCCTCGGCGCGGCCCTGCTCGCGTTCGCGAGCGCGCACGCCGTCGGCTGGTACATGCTGGTCGTCGCGATCGCCCCGCTGGGCGACACGCTCATCGTCCTGCGCCACGGCGGCACCAAGGCGACGGCGTTCGGCATCCACTTCGCCACCGCCGTGATGGTGCTCATCAGCGCCGCGCTGCTGTTCGCCGTCTGAGCATCCACGTGCCCACGAACAACGCCGCCGAGGATCTTCGTGGCTCTTGCCGCGGAGATCCTCGGCGCTCAGCGAAGCGGACCCGAGCCGGGCACGGGGCCCGGGCCCATTCCTCCGGGTGGCGGGGGCACGGCGCCTGGACCCGGGATCGCGCCGGCCGGGGCCGCGCCGGCCGGGGCCGCGCCGGCGGGGGGCGGCTCGGGAGCCGGGGCGGCCGCCGGGGTGATGCCCACGCGGAGCAGGCCCTCGTACAGGGCGTTGACCTGACCGGGGTCGTCGACCGCCCGCCGTACGAGGTCGGTCAGGTCGACCTCGACGCCATCGGCGTCGCGCAGGCGGGCGATGTCGGACCAGGAGAAGACGTAACGGGCGCGGCCCGCCTGGATGAGCAGGCCCTCGAAGGCACGGGCGACGACCCGCGCCACCAGGGCGGGGGTGTCATCGCCCTGCCAGCCCGCCATCCGGAGGCGGGTGCCGAGGTCGCCGGCGCCGCCTCCGGCGAGAATCCGCAGGACCGTGTCGACCGTCGGCTGCGGCGTGTTCGCCGCCTGCGCGGCGGCGGTGAAGACGTCCTTCATCGCCTCGGCGTTCGCTCCGGTGTACAGGCCGCGCTCGACGATCTGCGGCCAGTCCAGCACGGGCAGGCGCAGCGCCTCTTCGGTGAGCATCGACGCCTGCGTCGCCAGCGCGGCGCGCTGCGGGTCGGCGAGCAGCGCCAGCGCCGGGCGGGAGTCGGGACGGACGGCCGGCTCCGGCAGCGTCGCGATCGCGGCGAGGCGCTCGGCCAGACTCGGATGCGAGTCGTACGGCGAGCGTTCCTCGGGCGAGTTCACGACCTTGGCGAGCTCCTCCTGCCGGCTCGGCTCCCGCAGCAGCGTGTAGAACCCGGCGAACAGGTCCGCGGGGCGGGCCTGGGCCGGCTCGATCAGCGAGCAGTACGAGGCGAGGTAGAAGTTCCAGGCCGCGGCGCTCGCCCGTACCTTCCGCAGGGCGTCGCCCATCGGCCGCCGCCCGGAGACGGCGACGGCCGCGGCGTCGGCCTCCAGCTCCTGCCGCCGGGACACCGCCTGCGACACGCGCAGGTACAACGTGGCGTACAGCAGGAAGATCGTGCGGATGACGGCATGGTTGCGCAGCCGTTCGATCGTCCTGATCAGCGACGTACGGCCCCGGTAGGTGATGCCGCCGAGGCGGGTGTGCGAACCGCTGTAGTGCCCGAGCTCGTGGCAGAGCACCGCGCGCATCTCGTCGGCGGTGAGGCTGAGCATGAGCGGGATGCCGATGTACATGGAGCGCCGCCCCGGGACGAGACCGAGGAGCCGGGTGTTCTCGCTGACGGCGGCGTTCACGTCGGGGACGAGGCGGATCTCGTCGGGCACCCGGGTCCGCACCCGGTGGGCGAGCTCGGCGACCGTGCGCCACAACTCCGGCTCGTCGCGGGGCGACACCGCGACGCCGGGCTCCTCCTCGTGCCTGCGGCGGCCGACGACGAAGACGCCGCGCAGCATCGCCAGGACGCCGAACGTGGCCAGCGCCGCGACCTTGAAACCACCCGCGTGGCCGTACTTCACCGCGTAGAAGTCGAAGAAGACCGTGCCGACGGTGATGACGGCGACGAGCACGTAGAAGCCCGCCAGCAGGACGACGGCGACCGCGGCGCGGAACGTGGTGAGCATGGTGCCTCGAGACGTACGGATGGGGTGAACAGGACCCTAACCCGCGGTGGCCGATCTCCGGAACGGCCGGTTCAGTGGTGCCAGGGCAGCAGGACGGGCTCGGCCGGGCGGCGGCCGGCGAGGAGGTCCCGCAGCAACGGCACGAGCCCGAAGGGGTAGACGGCCTCCGTGGTGGCGGCCAGCTCGTCCACGGTCCACCACCGGTGCCCGGTGAGCTGCTTCACCTCGTACGGCTGGAGCCCGCCCGTGTCGACCTCGTGCGCGGTGACCCGGTAAAGGAAGAAGTCGTCGCGGAACAGGCCCTTCGCCCAGCTGAACTCCGCGTACCCGGAGGTCGTCGCCACCGGCGTTCCGAGGTCCTCCGGGGCGACGATGAGGCCGATCTCCTCCTGTAGCTCCCGGGCCGCCGCCTCGTGGAGGGCCTCGCCGTCGTCGACGCCTCCTCCGGGCGTGAGCCAGTAGTGACCGCGCTTGGGGCGGCGGTGGTCATGGAGGAGGCGGAGCAGTAGGACGCGGTCGGCGTCGTCGAGCAGGAGCACGCGGGCGCTTCTGCGCCGGTACGGTCCGTCGGGCATGACCCGCACTCTAAGGGCCCCCGGTGACGAACAAGATCCGCCGGGTACCTCGGTGCGGGATACGCTCGGACTCCGATGACCGGTTACACCGAGCACGACACGGCGCGCTGGGCACCCGAGCCGCCGAAGCGGCGCGGCCGCACGCCGTTCGAACGGGACCGGGCCCGGGTGCTGCACAGCGCGGCGCTGCGCCGGCTGGCGGCGAAGACGCAGGTGGTCGAGCCCGCGGCGGGGGACCAGCGCGGCCAGCACAGCCCGCGGACGCGGCTCACCCACTCCCTGGAGTGCGCGCAGATCGGCCGTGAGCTCGGGAAGGCGTTCGGCTGCGACCCCGACCTGGTCGAGGTCGCGTGCCTGTCCCACGACCTCGGCCATCCGCCGTTCGGTCACAACGGCGAGGCGGTGCTCGACGAGGTCGCCGCCGCGTGCGGCGGGTTCGAGGGCAACGCGCAGAGCCTGCGCCTGCTGACCCGGCTGGAGGCCAAGTCGTTCGCGCCCGAGGGGCGCAGCGTCGGCCTGAACCTCACCCGCGCGGCGCTCGACGCGGCGATGAAGTACCCCTGGCCGCGGAGCGCGCCGGTCGGCGACGGCGCCAAGTACGGCGTCTACGCGGAGGACGAGCAGGTCTTCGCCTGGCTGCGGGCCGGGGCCGGGAGCGAACCCGACGCAGCGAGTGGAGTGGGTGCCGAGGGACGAGGTGGCCGCGGAGCGAGTGAGGAGGGCGAGCGACCCGTCAGCGGGAGCGAACCCGACGCAGCGAGTGGAGTGGGTGCCGAGGGACGAGGTGGCCGCGGAGCGAGTGAGGAGGGCGAGCGACCCGTCAGCGGGAGCGAACCCGACGCAGCGAGTGGAGTGGGTGCCGAG
>NZ_JAMXMW010000020.1:0-193214 GCF_024055675.1 Actinoallomurus rhizosphaericola
CTCGATCCGCTCCCACAGGCTGTCCCGCACGATCCACGGAGGCTGCTCGCCCTTCTTCACGGAAGATGATCAAAGCTGCCCGGCAGCCACCGTGGGACCAAAGTGATCATTTTGTTAGGACCTCTTAACCGATTTCGCTAAGACCCGTCACATACCACGGGCCTCCGGCGATCTGCCCAATGAGGTGTTAGTTCACGGAGCTGGGGCGGACGACCAGATGAGGGGCGTCAGTGCGATGAGTCATGCGTTGGGTGAGGGCCGTGTTCCGACGGCCGCGGACGAGGACATTCGGCGGGTGGGACCGCCCGAAAGTCACCCGGAGGCGCCGCGGCGCCGGGAGGGGCGGACATGAGCGGTCCTCGAGGCGGATCGGTGACCCCCGATCTGACCATCGGCGTCGTCGGACCACACGATCTGGTCGAGCGCGTCATGCTCATGGGCCACGGCCCCACTCCGGTGCCGAGCCGCCTCGTCGCGGCCGCGTACCGCGACGAGCAGGAGGCGGCGGACAAGGTCGTACGGCTCGGGTCGGGGGTGGACGTCTGCCTGTTCGCCAGCCCCGTCCCGTACGAGTTCGCCCGTAAGGCGGGCGTCCTCACGATGCCGGCGACCTTCGTTCCCCTCAACGGCGCCGCACTGCAGGGGGCGCTCCTGCGCGCCGCACTCGACGAGCAGCACGAACCCTCGCGCGTCAGCATCGACGTGCTGAGCCGCGCGGAGGTCGAAGAGGCGTACGGCGAGATCAACCTCAGCACCGAGCACGTGCACTTGCGGGAGGAGGCGGCCGGACCGGGGACTCTTGCGGCCTTTCACGAGCGTTTGTGGCGCCGCGGTGCCACAAGTGTCGCGCTCACTTGCGTCCACGCCACGGCCGAGCGGCTCGAGCTGGCCGGTGTGCCGACGCTCCGCATCCGGCCGACGGGCGCGGCGATCCGGTCCGCGCTGCAGACCTCGGCCCTGCTCGGCGCCCACCACCGGCTGGAGGAGTCCCAGCTCGTGGTGGTGGTCGTGGACGTTCCCACGCTGCGCGAGACGCCGCGGCGCGTCACGCCGCGCTACTGGCGCGAGGAGCTGAAGCTGTCGCTGCAGCGCCTCCTCCTGCAGGAGGCGCACCGGATGAGCGCCGCCGTCTGGCCGCTCGACGACCACAGCTACCTGGTCACCGCCACCCGCGGCTCGATCACGGCGGCGACCGAGGGGTTCCGCACCCCGCCCTTCGTCGAGCGGGTACGGGAGGAGCTGGGGCTGGCCGTCGAGGTCGGCATCGGCATGGGCCGCACCGCCCAGGAGGCGGAGACGCACGCGCGGGCGGCGCTGGCCCGCTCGCAGACGTCGCAGCGGGCGCAGGGCTTCGCGCTCGACCGGGACGGCCGGGCGCTCGTGCCCGCCCCGCGGACCCCGCCGCGCGCTCCGGCGCCGGCCAAGCCGAAGGGCCTGGAGATCCTCGCCCGCCTGGCCGACAAGCTGGGCGACCAGCCGGGGGAAGAGGGCCCCGACGGCAAGCAGCCGCTCATCGTGGACGCGGAGAACGCCGGGAAGATGCTCGGCGTCACCCCGCGCACGGCCCGGCGGCTGCTGCGGACGCTGGTGGAGGAGGGCCTCGCCTGGCCGCTGCCGCCCAACCGGACCCCGCAGCCGGGCCGTCCCCGTCAGCTGTACCGCCTGATCGTCGAGAAGCTCGGGCCGAAGGCCGGCTGATCCCTCGGCGATCCGCCGGCGGATCCCTCAGCGGCCGGGCCGTCGGCCGCGTGCTCGGCGGATCCGTCAGCCGCGTCGCCGGCGGATCCGGCGGCCGGTCCGGTGGCGGATCGGTCCGGTGGCGGATCGGTCCGGTGGCGGATCGGTCCGGTGGCGGATCGGCCGCGGCGGGGGGGGCCGCGCGGTAGTGCCGGGCGGCCCACGGCACGGCGCGAGCACGACATTCCGGTCAAAGCCCGCTCCGGAGCCATATCCGGGAAATGCGGCCGCTCTGTCGGACCGTTGGTCAACATAATGGTCATGGCCGTATTCGGCCACTTCAGCGCGTGCCCTCAACTCGGCGACCGCCGCGAACGTCGCATACGTAGTGTCGGGATCCCGACGCTCTCCGTCGTTCGAAACAAGGAACGCCATGGACGGAAACCGGCCGGTTCCCGGATACCGGCAGATCCGCCTTCTCGGCCAGGGCGCCTCGGGCACGGTCGTCCTGTCCGTCCACGAGGCGACCGGCACCCCCGCCGCCATCAAGTACCTCTCCGAGGAGCTCAGGTCGGACGCCGGCTTCCTCGACGGGTTCCGTGCGGAGGCGCGGCTGCTGGCCGAGCTGACCGATCCCCACGTCGTCGGCCTGTACGAGTACTACGAGACACCGACGACCGCCGCCTTCGTCATGGAGCTCGTCGACGGCGTCACGCTCAAGGACGTCCTCAAGACGCAGGGACCCACCGGACCGGAGGCCGCGCTGGTCGTCCTGAAGGGCTCGCTGCGCGGCCTGGCGGCCGCGCACGCCGCCGGGGTCGTCCACCGCGACTACAAGCCCGCCAACGTCCTGATCCGCGACGACGGCGAGAGCAAGCTCGCCGACTTCGGCATCGCGGTCCGCGCGGACGAACACGCCACCGCCTCCGGCACGCCCGCCTACATGGCGCCCGAACAGTGGACGACCGGTGCCGTCGGACCGGCGACCGACGTGTACGCCGCCACCGCCGTGTTCTACGAATGTCTCACCGGCGAACGCCCGTACCCCGTCGAGGGGCTGTGGGCGCTGGCCGCCGCGCACCGGCTCGACCCGATCCCGGTCGACCGGGTTCCCACGGGACTGCGCGGCCTGGTCGCGCGCGGCCTCGCCAAGGACGCCGCCGGCCGGCCGGCGTCGGCCGAGGCGTTCCTCGCCGAGCTGGAGGAGACGGCGCTCGCCGAGTACGGCCCGGGCTGGGAGGAGCGCGGCCGGGTCCGCCTCGCCGCCCTCGCCGCGCTGCTGGCCTATCTCTTCCCGCTCTCCCAGCCGATCGCCGCCGGCGGCACCGCGCTGGCGCTGACGCGCCTGGGCAAGAGCAGGCTCCTGGTCGTGGCCGGGATGGCGGCGGGCGCGCTGCTGGCGGGCGGCGGCGGGGCGTACGTCCTGGCCGACTCCCACCACCGGCTCGGCGCAGGCGCCACCGCGACCTCGACGCCGTCCGTGGTGGCCGAGCCGAACCCCTCCCCGAGCGACACCGTCTCACCGTCGCCGAGCCCGTCGCCGTCGGACAGCCCCACGCCGTCCGGGTCGACGCCCACGCCCGGGACGACGTCGCCGTCCGCCCCCGGTGGCCCCGGCGCGACGACCGCGCCCCCGGCCAAGGGCCCGACCAGCCCCGTGGTCGTCGTCCCGACGCCCACGCCCACCCCCACGCACACCGAGCCGGCCCCCACAGTGGTCACGGGGATCAAGGTCGAGGGCGTCTCCACCGGCTCCGCCGCCCGCGCCGCCGCGGGGTACTCGGTGACCGCCCGCATCAGCGTCACCGTCAGCGGACCCGGCACCGTGAGCGTCGCCGTGACCTTCGCCGCGAACCGCGCCGGCGACCACTCCACCACGGAGTCCGTGACCGGTCCCGGCACGCACTCGCTGACGTCCACCTACCACTACGAGAGCTGTCCCGGCACGTCGGTGACCGTCACCGCCTCGGCGGACGGTCACTCCGACTCCGGCTCCGCCTCCTTCGGCTGCGGAATCGAGTGAGGGCCATGGACGAGACGCGGCGCGACCTCCACGCGACCGGACGCGACCTTCACGAGACCCGGCGCGACCTGGACGAGACGGCGCGCGACCTCGACGAGACGCTGCGGCCGGCCGCCGATGGAACCGACGGGATCCTGCCGTACGAGGAGCCCGAGCGATCCGGGGGCGACCGCACCCTGCCGCCCGGCGACGGTTCCACCCTGCGGTTCGGGCCCGGCGTTCCGGCGGAGGTGGCGAAGAAGTGGAGCGGGGGCGGCCGGCGTCGGCGGCTCGGGCGCCGGATCGCCGGCGGGCTGCTGACCCTGGGCGTCGCCGCGCTCGCCGGCCTGATCGTCTGGTGGCTGCTGCGCGGGGGCACCGGGGTCGCCGTGACCGGCGTGGACGTCAGCGCGCCGACCGCGATGCAGTCCTGCGACACGACCGTACGGCTCGTCGGGACGATCCGGACCAACGGCGGCTACGGCGACGTCAGGTACCGCTGGCGGCGCAGCGACGGCCAGGTCTCCGGGGTCCTGACCGAGAGCGTGCGCAAGGGGCAGCGCTCGGTCCGGGTCCCGCTGCGCTGGACCGTGAAGGGCGAGGGGACCCTCCACGCGGTCGCGACGCTGGAGATCGTCCAGCCGGGCGGGCCGGGCCTGCGGGCCTCCGGCGCCTTCGACTACGCCTGCGGGTGACCGCTCCGGCCGGATCCGTGGGGGCGAGGGCCGAAAAAGAGCGTGGCGCGCAGAAGGGCGTACCCACTAGCGTGTAATGAGCCATGACCACACAGACTCATGACTCCCGCTCGCCGTTGACCTGGACGACCCTGTCGATCGTGTACGTCGTCTGGGGCTCGACCTATCTCGGTATCCACTACGTCGTCCAGACGATGCCGCCACTGATCAGCGCCGGGCTCCGCTTCATCGTCGCGGCCGCCGTGCTCGCCGCCGTCCTGGCGATCCTGCGCGGCCCCTCCGTGCTGCGCGTGCCGTGGCGCCGTCTCGGCACCGCCGCCCTCGTCGGCCTGCTGCTGCTGACCGGCGGCAACGGCATGGTCGGCATCGCGGAGCAGCACATCTCCTCGGGCCTGGCCGCGCTGCTGGTCGCGAGCGTTCCGCTGTGGCTGGTGCTGTTCCGGGTGGCCACGGGCGACCGGCCGCCGGTCGCGACGGTCGCGGGGGTGCTGGTCGGCTTTGGCGGCCTGGCGCTGCTGACCCTCACGCGCGGCGGCGGCTCGGGCGACGTGACCGGCGTGGCCGTGATCCTGATCGCCTCACTGTCGTGGTCGATCGGGTCGTTCCTGTCGTCCCGGCTGCCGATGCCGGAGAACCCCTTCGCCGCCAGCGTGTACGAGATGGCCGCGGGCGGGGTCGCCCTGCTCGCCGCCGGGTTCGGGCGCGGCGAGACGCTGCACCTCGGCGAGGTCTCGCGGGCGTCCTGGCTGGGCCTCGCCTACCTGATCGTCTTCGGCTCGCTCGTGGCCTTCACGTCGTACGTCTGGCTGCTCGGCAACGCCCCGATCTCGCTCGTCGGGACGTACGCGTACGTCAACCCGGCGGTGGCGGTGCTGCTCGGGGTGGCGTTCGCCGGCGAGCACGCCTCGTGGGCGATCCTCGCCGGCGGACTGATCATCATCCTGGGGGTCGGCCTCGTCGTGTCGACGGAGCGCCGGCCCCGTACGGACGCGGAGCCGGGCCCGGCGGCCGCAGTCGAACCGGCCGCCGCCGAGCCCGCGGCTCAGGAACCGCCGCGGTAGGCCTCCGCGACGGCGAGGAACGCGTCGTTCTCCTCGGGCGCGCCGATCGACACGCGCGCGCCCTCGCCGGGGAACGGCCGTACGCTGACCCCGGCGGCGTCGCAGGCGGCGGAGAACCTCATCGTGTCCTCCCCGAGCCGCAGCCACACGAAGTTCGCCTCGGCGGGCGGCACCGTCCAGCCCTGGGCGAGCAGCGTGTCGCGGACCCGCTCACGCTCCTTCACGGTCGCCTCGACGCGTTCGAAGAGCTCGGCCTCGGCCTCGAGGGAGGCGATGGCGGCCACCTGGGCGACGGCGTTCACCGTGAACGGCAGGTAGGTCTTGCGCACCTGCTCGGCGATGTGCGGCTGGGCGACCATGAAGCCGACCCGCAGGCCCGCCAGCCCGTACGCCTTGGAGAAGGTGCGCAGAATGGCGAGGTTCGGCCGGTCGCCGTAGAGGGTGAGCCCGTCGGGGACCTCGGGGTCGCGGATGTACTCGTGGTAGGCCTCGTCGAGGACGACGAGGCAGTCCTCCGGCACCCGGTCCAGGAACTCCTCCAGCTCCGCGCGCCGTACGACCGTGCCGGTCGGGTTGTTCGGGTTGCAGACGAAGATCAGGCGGGTCCGGTCGGTGATGGCGTCGGCCATCGCCCGCAGGTCGTGGGTCTCCTCGGCCAGCGGCACGCGGACCGAGGTGACGCCGGCGAGGTCGGCGAGGGTCGGGTAGGCCTCGAAGGACCGCCAGGCGTACACGACCTCGACGCCTGGCTCGCCGACGGACTCCAGCAGCATCTGGGCGACGCCCACGGAGCCGCAGCCGACGGCGACGTGCTCGGGCGGAACGCCGAACCGCCCGGCGATCGCCTCGACCAGTGCGACGCAGCCGTTGTCGGGGTACCGGTTGACCAGCTCGCCCGCGCGGCTGATCGCCTCGAGCACCGAGGGCAGCGGCCCGTACGGGGACTCGTTCGAGGACAGCTTGAACGACCGGCCCTCCGGCGACCGGGCGACCTTGCCGGGCTTGTACGCGACGTAGTCGTCGAGCACGGAACGGAAACGTGGCATGCGCTGCTCGGACACCCTTGTCCTCCCGGGACGGAGACGTACGAGATCACTGTACGAAGCTTGACGGGGCGCTGTCGCCACCGGCGGCCGGTCAGAGCACGCCAAGGGCCGCGAACGGCCATGAACCGCCCGTCGGCGGGCCGGGGCCCCGGGAGCCCGGGGGACTAACCGAGCCGCTCGAGCTCCCGGATGAGCGCGCAGATGGCGACCACCCGGATCGTCTCGAAGTCGAAGTCCTCGTCCGGCCACCAGCCGCGCTCGATGGCGGCGTCGGTGAACTCGTCGAGGTACTCCCGCAGGAACTGCGGGGTGAGCTCCCGGCCCGACCCCGCGACGAGGTCGCGGATCGCCGCCGCGTGCTGGTCGACCGCCGCGGCGAGGCCCGGCAGACGTCCCATCGCCGCGACGCCTTCTTCGCCGACCTCGCCGATCATCTGGCGTACGAGCTCGCGTGCAACGTCCTCAGGCATGGCAGGAAGGTACCAAAACCGGACAAATGCCCCATCAACAGCCCGGGCGCATCATCGGCGGGTGCAGTGACTCGGCGCTGCCCCGGCGGTAGAGGCGCGCCGGCCGCCCGCCGTCCCGCGTCGTCGTGCGCTCCGTCGGCACCAGGAAGCCCTCCGCCTTGGTCACCTTCCGGTGGAAGTTCCGGGGGTCGAGCGGCGTGCCCCACACGATCTCGTACACCCGCCGCAGCTCCGCGACGGTGAACTCCGGCGGACAGAACGCCGCGGCCAGCGGGGAGTACTCCAGCTTGGCGCGGGCCCGCTCGACCCCGTCGAGCAGGATGCGCCGGTGGTCGAACGCCGCCTTGTCGCGCTCCGTCAGATCGCCGACCGGCTCCCACAGCACCTGCGCCCGGCTGGAGGCGGGCAGGTCCGGAGCGAGCCCGAGGTAGGCCACGCTGACCACCCGCTGCCGCGGGTCGCGGTCCGGGTAGCCGTAGGTCGCCAGCTGCTCCAGGTGCACGCGCACCCCGGCCAGGCCCGCCCGCTCGGCCATCAGCCGCTGGGCCGCGACGGGCAGGTCCTCGTCGAGCTGTACGAACCCGCCGGGCAGGGACCAGGCACCGGAGTACGGCGCCCGGTCGCGGCGCCAGACGAGCGCGCACAGCCGATGCTCGCGAACCGTGAGGACGACGAGATCGACGGTGACGGCCACCCGCGCGTCGGTCATGCCGTTACGCTATCGGGCCGCGCGGCCTCCGAGGGCCGAGAGCGAACGCTCCGGCCCTCATCACATCAGGCGGCGTTCCTCGCCGGCCCGTACGCGATCGAAGGTCGAATGGACGGCAGGAACAGCTTCGGGTGTGGCCGGGTTCGGAACCGACCGGCACATCCCGGTCACCAGTGCGCGGGCAACGTCTCCGGGAAGCGCCAGATCGTGCGGCTGTCCCAACGGATCTCCTTCTCCGGAACGGCGAGTTCGATGCCGGGCAGGCGGGTGACGAGCGTAGTGAGGACGGTCTCAAATACCAGGCGGGAGAAGTGTTGACCCACGCAGGCGTGCTGGCCCGCGCCGAACATCAGGTGTTTGGTGCCGGTCCGGGAGTCGTCGAACTCCGCCGGGCGCTCAAAGACGGCCGGGTCGCGGTTGCCGCTGGCATACGAGTAGACCACCGACTCTCCTGCCGCGATGGTCACGCCGTCGAAATGCACGTCTTCGAGCGCGACCAGCGCCGGGCCGAATCCGACGAGCACCTGGGTGTACCGGGCGGTCTCTTCGATGAATCGGGGGATGCCGGCCGGGTCGGAACGGAACCTCTCCACCTGCCCAGGGCGTGTCAGCATGGCGTAAAGGATGTCGCCGAGCAGCGCGTTCGTCGGGGCGATGCCGATCGCCAGCAGCTGGCCCAGAGCCGTGATGATCTCTCCGTCGGTCAGACCGCCGGGGGCGGCTATCAACCGGCTCGCCATGTCGCCGCCCGGATGCGCGCGACGTTCCTGGAGCAGTTCGGCTAGATAGCCGAACAAGCCCTTCTTGGCTGCGGCGGTTTCCTCGTGCCGCTCCGGTTCCATGCTGAAGAGCGCGGTGGTCCACCTGCGGATGTCATCCAGCACCGGCCGGGGGATGTCCATAAGGCGGCCCATGACGGTCAGCGGGACCCTGGAGGACACGGTCTCGATGAGATCGCCCGGCCGGCCGTGCCGCACCAGGTCGTCGATGGCCGCTTCGACTACCTGCTGCACGACTTCGGAGTAGGCACGCATCCGCCGGTGGTTGATGCCCTTGCCGATCGACTCGCGCATCATGGCCGACCGCGGGAGGTCTTTGCGCTGCACGGCATCCGGCGGCACGATGAACGTCGGCGTGACGCGAGGCGGGTCCACGGTGACGCCCAGCGCTGCCCTAGTGAAGCGGGAGTCGTTGGTCACGGCCTGGATGTCCGAGTAGCGGGACAGCAGCCAAGCGGGATCGCCGTAAGGGAGTGTGATCCGGGTGATCGGCGCGTCCGCGAGGAGGACGGCAAGGTCGGCGTCGAGTTCCAGGCCGTCGATGGCCTGGCCGATCACCGGTTTGGGGGAGGGCGTCACGACGACGCCTCTCCGCTGAGCGCCCGGGTCAGGGACGGCGCGTCGTAGGCGTTCTCCCAGTGCTCGGCGCTGCTAGAGCAGGCTTGCAGATAACGGGCATCCGAGCTCCCTCTCTCCACTTAAAAATAAGTGCCGTCGGCAGTTGCCTGCCGACGCCAAAGTGTGCCCCAGACCAGCGATGGATGATGACTGGTCCGACACCGATAGGGCCCAACCCTTTTGAGCTGGGCTGAAAATAGCGTAAGGCCGAACACTATTACCTGCGAGCCTGATACACGTCGCCTGTCCGTGTCAGAAGATGATTCGTGTTCGGCAGCGTCGGAATCGGAACCGAGTGAGCCGGAGAGCTCTTCCGCTGCTCGCGATGCGACAGATACGACAACATCGGTGCCGCGGCGAAGGTGATCGACTGTGTCAGGAAGCCATACGCTATCGCCATGGACAGGATGCCCATCGGCAGGACGGTCACCGACAGTACGGTGAATGCCAGGAAGACCACGGCGAATACGCCCTCTGCGGCAGCGCTCTGCAAAGCTGCGAACCTAGGCTGTATTCGGCGGAACTTATCGGTCCTTCGCCAGATGGCCTTCCGGCCCAGGAGAGCCGCCAGTGAGGCTTGGCCTATCGTGTAGGTGAGCGCCTTTGAGGCCAGCGCCCATCCGACGTAATCACGGATATCGTATCCCAAGATGTTCCGGCACAGGGTCCAGCGCAGGGCCTGCCTGCCGATGGATATGGCGGCGAAGGGGACGATCCAGGCAAGCGGAAAGGGCCAGGTATCGTGGTGCGCGATCATGGAGAGCAGGAGCGCCGGTCCGAGCACCAGGCCGGCGAAACGGATTCCCTCAATCGCGTTCTTTACACCATGGTTCGCGTGGTAGATCCGTTGGGTGAGGTCAAGCATCGACGGTATCCGTCGCCTCCCCGGACGAAAAAGCCCGGCATGCCTGCGCAGCTCCTGTACCGGGCCGTAGGTCCATCGAAATCGCTGCTTCTTGTAACCGCTCCAGGTGTCGGGTATCAGGCCCCAGCCGTAGGGCCGCTCGACGTAGGTCGACGTGTATCCGCAGGCGTGAATGCGGATGGCCAGCTCGGAATCCTCGGTCAAACACCACTCCGCCCAGCCTCCGGCCCTATCGAGAGCGGCCAGGCGGATCAGCGACATGGTGCCCACCGTAATGCCTGCACGATTCTCGTCGAGCCCGATCATGTCGGAGTAGAAGAATCCGCGGTATTCCGCATTGGCCATGCTGCGGAAGACCGACGACTCGTGGTCACGGTATGCGTGCGGGTACTGGACGAAACCCATGCGGAGATCTACGAAGTGGCCGACTGCGTGCGTGAGCCAGTCCGGGGCCACCACGTAGTCGGCGTCGACCACGCCCACCAGTTCGGTGCCGGGGTTCATATATGGCCGAGCCCAGTTCAGCGCGCCCGCCTTGGCACCGGTGATTCCTTCAACGTGCAGGAATCGGAATCGCGGGCCCAGCATCGCACAGTGACGCTCCACCGGCCGCCACAGGTCCTCATCGGCCGTGTTGTTGTCGATGACCAGCACTTCGTAGTTCGTGTAATCCAGCTGACTCAGTGCGTTGAGTGTCCGGATGACGATTTCTGGCGGCTCGGCGTGGATCGGCACCTGCACCGAGACCATTGGCGCGTACCCCGGCGGACAGGGCTTTACGCTGCTGCGCGCCCTACGCCATCTGCATCGCAGCATGATCTGCCACCGCTCGAGTTGCGCCAACAGGTCGGACGGCAAAAAGACGGTGTACAGGATGGCACCGGCCGATACCAGGAATATCGTCTCGGCGCTAACACCATGTTCGATGATGTATCTCAGGAACACTGTGGTCCAGACGACCGGCAGCACGCACAACACTGCGATCGTCACCATGAACACCGAACCCGCCGGCCAAAAATCGGTTAGTTTCCGCCCCGTCAGGACACCCGCCACGCCCCCGGAGCCTGCGACGACGAGAGCGAGCAGCGGATCACCGCCGAATGCCACGCTGATCGACCACCCTGCTCCGAAGCACAGGAAGTTGACCAGGGGAACGCTTTGTTGTAGCCGAGAGCGTTGATATAGCCCTCGGTGACGAGGGTTGCGGGACATCAAGATGGCGCTGAGCATCTGAGCGACGCAGAACACGGTAACTATGGTTATAACGCCGTTCAAACCTCACCTCTCTCAATAGATGGCGTTCGGGATCCGGCTTAAAGATGACAGCACTATCTGCTGCGGCGTGCAGCAACGGTAGGACGCGATAAGGATCACTTGCGTTATGGACGATGCGTTAAGGAGCGGCGGCCATCTTTGAATGGGCGCATACGACAGCCTGTGACCAGGCTTCCCGAGGCTTACTCCTGAGAGTCCGAGAGAGAGTCGAACAACTCTCCTGCTCCCGACCGCTTCTTAGCTGCAATGACAGGCCTGTTTCGAGGCCGTATCAGCCCCGAGCTATACCCGTCTGAGCCACCGAACAGCAGCACTGAGGGTGGCGGCTCCGGGTCGGAGGTGGCAGCAAGGGGTCGCCATCGACCTTGTTCGGCTGCGAACGTGAGGGCCTTGTGGGTGACTCCTGAGCTCAGCCATCGGCGCGCCGGCGTCCGGGCCGCCGGCCCCCGCCGTGTGCGGTGACGGCGATCTGCACGTCACAGGCGGCTCGCCATTCAGAGAACGACGGGTCGAGGAGGGGAGTCAGTTTTTGTGGCCGACCTGTAGTTAACAGTTGTTACTGTCAGGGTTCATCACACAGGAGATGTCGCGGCTCCACGGAGCATGCCATACATTGCCGACGGCGACGCAATTGCCGTAGGTTGGTGATCACGCCACTCTTTGCCAATCGTTGGCGACTCCCGCAGTGCCTGCGGTAGTGACGCCCGCCGCCGCGATCCCCGCGGCTGCCAGTCCATTGACCAGCACTTTATGCAACATGCAAAGTCTTTCTGTCAGATATGACGATATCACCATCATCGCCCGTGCGTGCCGACGATCTTATCTTCACCGCAGGCTGTCGAGTTATCGGCAATGTTGCCTATTCTGTCAAGGTAGGCAGTTCGCCCACGGTCAGCGTGGCCCCCACGGCTCCCAGGGCGTTCGACCTACGCGGAACCCGGGCTACGGAGGTCCGCCCGCCGTGACTTCCCGTTCGTCTGCACGAGCGGGTACGGGCATCCACCGCTCCGGGCCCGCGTCACTACGGCGCGGGGCCGGCCGCTGTCTGAGATCCACCATCCGCCCCGCCCGGATTCCGCGGAGGAGAGTCTGTTACCGCACCGCCGCTGCGGAACTGAAAGCGGGAAGATGCACACCGAGGCAGCCAGTAATGACGTCCCTTGAGCTGGCAGGCTTTGGACGCGTCTACCGGATCCGTGACTGGTGAGCGGGGCGGCCTGCAAGTCGCCGTAGGCCTGTCGGACGTGCCGGAACGGGCGGCCTACGGCGGCACTTGCGCCGCCGCCTTGGCAGCTCCTCGGCACCGTGACCGGTCACCGCTTCGAGGTCGCCATCGTGATCGCGCTGGCGTACGGGATGCGCAGCGGTGAAGTGGCCGGGCTGCACCGTTCGGCGCCCTGGCTCCCATGGCCATAGGCAGAGGTGCCGCGTGATGGCCGATGCCGGTGTCAGCCGCCTTCCGGCGCGCCTCGTGCGTCCTGAAGACGCCGCCGATGCGCTGGTAGTCGGACGGACGAAGGTCTACGAACTGATGCCCTCGGGGGCGCTCCGCCCGGTGAAGATCGGTGGCCTCCGGAGGATTCCGGCGGCTGCGCTCGCCGAGTTCGTCGCTCAGCTCGAAGAGGAGGATGCGGCACCTGGACGGTCTGGCCGCGCGCCTTCCGAGGGCCGGGAGCGCGATGCTCCAAGCCCTCTTCCGGCCCGGCGCCGCCCAGGACGACCGACGGCTCGAGGCGCCATCCGGCTCCCGTACGGCTCGAGGCGCCGCCCCGATCACGGCAAGGAGCGGGAGGGCGGCGTCCGTACGGCCCGGGGAACCACCGGGCCGTACGGACGGCGGGCCGGGTCATCAGGCCGCGCCGCCGGTGTCCGCAGCCGTTCCCGGCGCGGCCTTCTCCGGCGCGGCCGGCGCCGTCCCGCCCGCCCTGCCGTCGCGGACCGCGATCTCCTGCTGCCCGTTGTTCATCGACGCGAGCAGCTGCCGGGCGACGCCGAGACCGGTGCCGCCGAGGGTGAGCGCCTTGGCGAGCATGTCCTCGACGCCCTCCGCCCCGTTGAGCACGACCATGTTGTCGACGTTGCCGAACACCTTCGCGCCGGCGGCGACGATCTCGGGCCAGTTCTCGGCGAGCTGCTGGGCGATGACCGCCTCCTGGTTCTCGGCGAGCGCGTCGGCCCTGGCCTTGATCGCCTCGGCCTCGGCGAGGCCCTTGACGCGGGTGGCCTCGGCCTCGGCCTGGCCGGTCATCTTGGTGGCCTCCGCCTCGGCCCGTGCCCGGGCCACCTCCGCCTGCCGCTCGGCCTCGGCGAGGGTGACCCGCTCGTACGCCTTCGCGTCGGCGGGCTTGCGGACCTCGGCCTCCAGGGCCTTCTCCCTGCGGGCGGCCTCCAGCTCGGCGTTCTTGGTCTCCTTCAGGATGACCTGCTGGCGGGCCTCGGCCGCGGCCTGGTCGACCTGGCCCTGGTACTCACGCTTCTTGATCTCGGTGTCGCGGATCTGAGCGGCGTTGGCCTGCTCGGCGAGCTGCTCCGCCTGGGTGGCCTCCTGGTTGCGCTGTGCCTGGGCGATACGGGCGGCGGAGGCGACGGCGGCGGAGTTCGGCTTGCCGAGGTTGTCGATGTAGCCGACCTCGTCCTCGATGTCCTGGATCTGCAGCGAGTCGACGACCAGGCCGAGCTTGCCCATCTCGTCGGCGGACGAGGTGCGGACCTGGTTGGTGAGCCGGTCGCGGTCGCGGAGCAGGTCCTCGACGGTGAGGTTGCCGACGATGGAGCGCAGGTGCCCGGCGAACAGCTGGTGCGTCTTGTCGTCCATCTGCTTCTGCTGGTCGAGGAAGCGCCGGGCGGCGTTGGCGATCGAGGTGAAGTCGTCACCGACCTTGTAGATCACCACGCCGCGGACGTGCACCTTGATGCCCTGGGAGGTCACGCAGGTGACCTCCAGCCCGGAGACCCGGGTGTCCAGCGAGAGCCGCCGGCAGGTCTGGAAGCCGGGCAGGACCATGGTGCCCTTGCCCGTCGTGATCTTGAAGCCGAGACTCTCGGCGGTGTCCCGGTTGTGCGCGCGCGCACCGAGCCCGGAGATGATCAGCGCCTCGTTGGGCTCGGCGACCCGCCAGATCGCCTTGAACAGGACGGCGATGACTATGACGGCGACGACCACACCGATCGCCACGGCGACTATCGGCATCTGCTCCTCCTAGGGAGCCGTGCGGTTAGGACGTCAAATAGACGCAGAGGAGACGTAGACGGTTCGCGGTGGGTGGTAATCCATCACGACCACGAGAGAACCGACCGCCATCTCCTCGCCGTCGATCGCCGGGTAGGCGTAGAACGCCTCCACCCCGCCCCGGATCGCGATCATCACCTCGCCGACCAGGCCTGGACCGATCTTGCCGGTCACCCGGCCCTGCCTGCCCACCACGGCGTTCCTCCTTCTCCCACGGGCACCGTACCCGCCGCGATGATCCCGCCTCTAGAGCGCGGCCGCCCGAGGTTCCACGGGGACGTTCACGGCAGGATGCGTTCGGCCTGCTGGTACGCCTGCCGGGCCAGGTTCTCGGCCTCGTCGCGGGTCGCGTTGGGCCCGAAGAGGGTGATGGTGGCGAGGTATCCGCGCGAGCGCAGCACGACGTACCAGGTCTTCACCGTCGCCGTGCCCGTCGTCGTCGCCACGCCGACGGTCCGGGTCGCCTCGCCGATGCGCGCGCCCCGTGCCTCGACGATCGTGCCGGTCGACGAGCGGCCGCCGACGGTCGTGTGGAAGGTGCGGCACGAGGCGGGGACGCGGAGCCCGACCTCCTGCGCGGCCGCGTCCGGGCCGACCGCCATCAGCGTCTCCGAGACGGTCTGGTCCCGGCCCTTGGCGAACGCGGTGAACGCCGAGGGCGCGGTCCAGACCTCCTTGTTCGAGGAGACGGCGCGGGTCGACGACGCGCATTCGGGTTTGTCGAGTTTCGCGGCCTGCTGCATCTGGAGGGAATTTCGCACGGACGTGAGCGCGCCGTACTGCCCCGATTGCGGCACCCCTGAATGCTCATATCCGGGAATGTCGGTGAGCAGCGCCTGAGTCAGCTGATCGGCGTTGTACCGCTCCGAGGCCGGCGGCCCCGTCGGCGCCGTGGCCGTGGGCTCGGGCCGCCGGTCCTGGCTACAGCCGGCCGCGGCCACGAGCAGAAATGCGATGGCGTAGAAGCTCCGCGATGTCACATCGAATGACGATATCGCACTTACCGACTTGAACCCTCGAACGCCCACGATCGCCCGCCGCCGTCACACGCACGGTAAAAAGGAAGTGCGATGCCGAGGGCGCATCTACATTGTCCAACTCAGTGGGCTATTCGGGGGAAACGAATGCTCCGCAGATCGTTCGTCATCATTTCCATAATGCTGCTCGCCCTGTCCGGGTGCGGCGGCGGCACCAAGAACAAGCCGGAGGCGCAGCCTCCGGCCGCCGGCGCACCGGCGGCCCCGGGCGCGACCGGGCAGGGGGCCTACGGGCAGACGGCCACCCCGGCGGCCTGCCCGACCAAGAGGGAGCGGCACTTCGTCAAGACGCGGTTC
This sequence comes from Actinoallomurus rhizosphaericola, assembly GCF_024055675.1. Classification (NCBI taxonomy): domain Bacteria; kingdom Bacillati; phylum Actinomycetota; class Actinomycetes; order Streptosporangiales; family Thermomonosporaceae; genus Actinoallomurus; species Actinoallomurus rhizosphaericola. The sequence goes on from NZ_JAMXMW010000020.1 coordinate 15,761, forward strand.
CTCACCAACGCCGGCCTGGCGGCGGGCACGTTCCGGCGCTACATCTACAAGCCGTTCCGGGCGGGCGCGTTCAACAGCGGCGCGCCCAAGCGGAAGCGGTCGATCATCAAGGCGGGCGCGGCGGCGGTCTTCGCCTTCGACCAGCTCCGGCGGGCCCGGGCGAACGCCCAGGCCGACCCGACCCTCTGCAAGGTGCTCATCGGGCCGATCGACAAGCTCAGCGCGTCGATGAAGGACCTGTCCGGCAAGCTCAAGGGCGGGACGGTCGACCCCACGGAGATCACTTCCGTCGCCGGCGGGGTCGACGGGTTCCACAAGGACGCCGCGAGCGCGGGCGCCGGCTTCCAGGACAAGAACCCGCCCGCGAGCGCGGTCGGCGGCTGAGACGGCCGTTCGGTGACGATCGCGTGCCGTCCGCCGTTCCGGACCACGCGGTCGTCACCAGGCCGTCCCGTGGCCGTCCGCCGCGTCCACGCCGCCGTTCCGGCCACACGATCGTCACCCTCCGGTGAACGGGCCGCGCAGGGATTAGGCTTCGGCAGGTGACAACGCAGCCGGGCCCTTCGGGCGACACGCGAGGTCCTTCGGGCGACACGCGACTGGCGAGCTGGCCCGCGTTCGTCCGCGAGCTGGACGCCACCCTGTCCGTCCACGCGCAGTACGTCCTGTGGGGCAACCTGCACGACAGCTTCCTCGCCCCCGACGAGGGCAGGCTGTTCCCGCTGCGCGAGCTGCTCTGGGAGGCCCTGCGCCGCAGCGGCTACTCCTTCATGGTCGTCTACGACCGCGTCGACGGGCTGCGGGTCCACCCCGCCGACGACAAGGCCGCCGCCGATGCCGCGGCGAGCCTGTTCGGCAGCCGCGTCGACGAGCGGAAGGCCCCCTCCCTGGAGGGGCTGCGCACGTACCTCAGCGCGCTGGCCCGGCCGACCCGGCAGATCCGCGCCGCGTTCGTCATCGACTACGCGTCCCGGATCGCGCGCAGCCCGACCGACCTCGAACCCGCCGAGCGCGACTTCTTCGTGTTCTGCGAGAAGCTGTCCCGCACGGCGCTGCCGGTGCGCGGTGACGGCGACCGGCCCAAGCCGCTGTACAACCCGGTCATCTGGCTGGCCGGCCGTCCCGGCGACCTGCCGCCGTGGTTCACCGCCGACAACGACGCGGTCCGCGAGATCGCCATCCCGCGTCCCCACCTCGGCGACCGCCAGCAGACCGCCCGGCTGCTGGCCCGCGCGTTCGAGACGAGCGATTCCGGCGTCGACGTCACCGACGACTTCGCCCAGGAGGCGGAGGGCCTCACGCTCCAGGCGATGATCGAGATCACCCGGCTCGCCAAGGAGCGCGACGTCCCGCTGCAGGACCTGCCCGACGCCGTCCGCACGTACAAGCTCGGCGTGCTCGACAACCCCTGGAAGCGCGAGCACCTGCGCCGGCGCATCGTCGAGGGCGAGGAGCGGGTGCCGTCCCGCGTGGTCGGGCAGCCGCAGGCGGTCACCAAGACCCTGGACATCCTCAAGCGCGCGGTGCTGGGCCTGTCGGGCGCGCAGGCCGCCCGCGCCTCCAGCCGCCCGCGCGGCGTGCTGTTCTTCGCCGGCCCGACCGGCGTCGGAAAGACGGAGCTGGCCAAGGCCATCACCTCGCTCGTGTTCGGCAACGAGGACGCCTACCTCCGTTTCGACATGAGCGAGTTCTCCGCCGAGCACGCCGGGGACCGGCTCATCGGGTCCCCGCCGGGTTACGTCGGGTTCGAGGCGGGTGGCGAGCTGACCAACGCGGTCCGCCAGGACCCGTTCCGGGTGATCCTGTTCGACGAGATCGAGAAGGCCCATCCGCGCATCCTCGACAAGTTCCTGCAGATCCTGGAGGACGGGCGGCTCACCGACGGCCGCGGCAACACCGCGTTCTTCTCCGAGTCGATCCTCGTCTTCACCTCCAACCTCGGCACCCGTGGCATCACACCCGGCATGCCGTACGAGGACCTGGAGGCCCAGGTGCGCAGCGCGATCACCGAGCACTTCACGACCGCGCTGAACCGCCCGGAGCTGCTCAACCGCTTCGGCGACAACATCGTGATCTTCGACTTCATCGGGCCCGAGGCCGCCGACCGGATCTTCGACCTCCAGCTCGCCAACATCTGCCGCCGCGTGAGTGACGAACACCACATGAAGCTGCGCCTGTCGGACGAGGTGACCGCGACCCTGCGCGCGTGGTGCACGAGCGAGCTGGACAAGGGCGGCCGGGGCATCGGCATGGCCCTGGAGTCGTACTTCATCAACCCCCTCGCCCGCGCGCTGTTCGACCTCGGGCCGGCCGCCGACGTGACGGTCTCGGGCGTGCACCGCGACGGCAGCATCGTCCGGCTGGACCTGCAATGACCGCCGGCGAGGACGGTGGCCAGGAGCGGACACTCCTGCTCGCCAAGGCGCACTTCCCGGTCACCACGCTGGGGCCCGGCCGGCGTGCGGGCATCTGGACCCAGGGCTGCACGATCCACTGTCCCGGCTGCGTGTCCCGCGACACCTGGGAGGCGGACCCGCGCACCGCCATCCCCGTGAGCGCGGTCCTCGGCTGGTTGAGGTCGCTGACCGGCGTCGACGGCGTCACGATCTCGGGGGGAGAGCCCTTCCAGCAACCGGAGGCGCTGCGCGCGCTGCTGCTGGGCATCCGGGCCTGGGCGCCGCCCGAGGTCGACGTTCTGGTGTACAGCGGCTACGCGGCGTCACGACTCCGGAGGTCCGCCCGCACCCGCGAACTCCTGGAGTTGTGCGATGCGGTGGTCACGGGACCGTACATTGAACGCCTGAACCAGGTAGATCGGGGGCTTCGGTGGCGCGGATCGTCGAACCAACAGCTCATCACCGTCAGCGACCTTGGCAGGAAACGCTATGGTGACGCGGAGAGGGGCGAAGAACCCCCCCATATGCAGGTTTCGGTGGAAGACAACCGTATCTACTACATCGGGATTCCTCGGAGGGGCGACATGGAGCGGCTGACGCAGCGACTGTCGCTCTCCGGGGTACACGCCGGGGAGGTTTCATGGCGCCCCTGACATGCCCGGTCTGTGCCGCGCCGGTACGGCAAGGGGATCTCATCTGCATCAACTGCGGAGCGAACCTGGCCCGGCGGGAGGCACCCCCGGCGGCCCAGCAGCCCGGCGGTTACCCGCCGCAGGACCAGGGGCAGTCGCCGTACGGGCAGCAGCAGTACGGCGCGCCGCAGCAGGACCAGCAGCCGCCCTACGGTGCGCCCCAGCAGGACCAGCCGCAGTACGGCGCGCCCCAGCAGCCGTACGGAGCGCCGCAGCAGGACTACCAGCAGCCGTACGGCGCGCCCCAGCAGTCCCCGTACGGCCAGGACCAGCCGCCGCAGTCCTACGGCGCCCCGCAGGAGCAGCAGCCGTACGGTGCGCCGCCCCAGCAGGACCCGTCCCCGTACGGAGCGCCGCAGCAGGACCAGCAGCCGCCCTACGGCGGCGCGCACCAGCAGCACGACCCGTCTCCGTACGGCGGCGCGCAGCAGTCCTACGGCGCACCACAGGACCAGCAGCGGGGGTACCCGCCGGCGCAGAGCCAGCAGCCGTACGGCGCGCCGCCCCAGCAGGACCCGTCCCCGTACGGAGCGCCGCAGCAGGACCAGCAGCCGCCCTACGGCGGCGCGCACCAGCAGCAGCAGTACGCCCCGCCGCAGCAGCAGGGGTACGGAGGCGGCTACGGCGGGCCGGGCGCGCCGCACGTGCCGCCGCCGCCGCGCGAGCCGACCATGACCGGTGGCGAGTCGACGGCCGCGTTCACGCCGTTCTGCCCGCACTGCGGCGCCGACATCCCCGACGTCGGCAACCCCGTCTGCGTCAACTGCCTGCGCCCACTGCACGACCAGAGCGGCGCCCCCGGCCCGCAGCAGGTCACGGTGTTCGTCCAGTTCTCCTCGGGTGAGGTGCAGGTCGGCGCGGGTCAGGAGCTGGTCCTCGGCCGGGACCCGGTGCAGTCACCGGTCGCCGGCACGTTCTCCCGCTTCGACAACGTGTCCCGGCGGCACGCGGTGCTGGGCGTCGACGGCAGCGGCCAGGCGTGGGTGCGCGACGAGCGCTCGACGAACGGCACGTTCGTCAACGACCGGCGCCTCGGCCCGGGCGAGCAGGCACCGCTGCGGGACGGCGACTCCGTGCGGCTCGCCGCCGACGCGCGCGGCCAGGTCAGGTTCGGCCGCTGAGATGGTCTCGTCCGTGTCGGCCCGGCCTCGGATCCTCGAGGCCGGGCCGACCTGGATCTTCGACCGGCCGACGCGACCCGCGCGGCCGTACTCCCCTGCCACCGGGCTCACGACGATCGTCACCCGTCCCCGAAAAGTTCCGAGAAGGCACGTGCAGCGTGCACCAAAGGACGTTCATTGGGTATATGAACTCGGGACAAAACTGAGTCACGGTGACACGGATGAGTATGACCTCGAATGAGGGGCACGGTGAGACAGACATGCGAGGGCTCGTTATGGCGGTCAGACACCCCATAGCGGGGTCCTGGCAGCCACCACCGAACGATTCGGCCGGCCCCATGAGCGAGATGAAGTTCACGGCGGAACAGCTGCCAGGCGTACGCCGCTTCACGGAGGAGCACGCCCGCCGGTACAAGGTCGACGACGGCCTGATCGGCGACCTGGTGATCGCCGTCAACGAGATCGCCACGAACGCCGTACGTCACGGGTCGGCCCACGCCGAGCTGCGCATGTGGACCGAGGACGGCCGCGTCATCGCGGAGATCCACGACAGCGGCAACTGGAGCATCTCCTCGGCCCCCGGCGCCACCCCGCCCCCGCCCGAGGCCGAGGGCGGCATGGGCATCTGGGTCGCCCGCCAGATCTGCTCGGCCGTCTCCATCAACACCGGAAACAACGGCACAGTCGTACGATTGGAACTCTCCTCGACAGCGCGGTACATCTGACCGGTACCGTGGGTCCTCCAAGGCCGAGGGGGGCACCATGGCAGCGCTCGAACTTTCCTCCAGCCGGCATGGCGACCGTACCGTCCTGCATGTCAGCGGCGAGTTGGACATCATCAGCCGGGCTGAGCTCGTCACGTACCTGGACAGGACCATCAAGGAACACGGCGGGCGGATCATCCTCGACCTGACCGGCCTGGACTTCATGGACACCAGTGCGCTGAGCACCGTCGTCTCCTACTGGAAGCGCCTGGCCTCCAGCGAAGACGGCTTCCTCGCCCTGGCGGGCGCCCAGTACCGCACCGCACGCGTCTTGTGGATCACCGGCCTGGCCCAGCGCCTCCCCCTGTACGACGACGTCGCCGCCGCCCTCGCGGGCACCGAGAGCCACGCCTGAGCCGGCCCTGGAGGCAGGACCACCGAATGTCCAGCGCGCAATCGGGCCCGCCCCGCCGTGCCCTGCTGGTGACCGCGGCCCTCCTGCCGCTGGCGGCCTGCGACTCGCACGATCCTCCGGTCTCCGTCGCGTCTCCGGCGGCGCCCCGCCGCCCCTCCGCTTCTGCGGACACATCGGGATTCACGGCGCTCGAGCGCAGGTACCGGGCCCGTCTGGGCGTGTACGCCCTGGCGACCGGCACGGGGGCGACGGTGGCCTATCGGGCGGACGAGCGGTTCGCGTTCTGTTCCACCTTCAAGGCACTCGCCGCGGCGGCGGTCCTGCACGGGAACCCGCTCGGTCACCTGGACGAACGCGTCACCTACACGAGGGCCGACGTCAACTCGATCTCCCCTGTCACACAGCACCACATCGCGACCGGAATGACCATTCGGCAACTGTGCGACGCCGCCATCCGCTACAGCGACGGCACGGCCGGCAACCTGCTGATGCGCGACATCGGCGGACCGGCGCGCTTGACCGCCTATCTCCGTGAGATCGGAGACGGCGTCAGCCGGATGGACGACTACGAACCCAAGCTGAACCGGATCCCTCCGAAGGACCCGCGCGACACCACCACTCCCCGCGCGGTCGCCACCGACTACCGGCAACTGATCCTCGGCGACGCGCTGACCGCCGACAGACGCGCCCTGCTCACGGACTGGCTGCGACGCAACACCACCGGCGCCGAACGGATTCGGGCGGGGCTGCCCAAGGGATGGACGGTGGCCGACAAGACCGGAACGGGCGACTACGGCAGGGCCAACGACATCGCCATCGTGTGGCCGCCTCATACGGCCCCGCTCGTCCTGGCCATCATGTCGGACAGATCCGGATACAGCACGCCGCCTAAGAACGCCCTGATCGCCGAGGCCACGAAACAGGTCGTCTCCGCCCTGACCTGAGCTCGGGCCGGGGGACCGGCCTAGGAACCGAGGACGTGGGCGTTCATCCGCGCCGCCGCGTCGGCGAGTTCGGGGATCTCCACGACGGTGATCCCGGCGGCCTCCAGGGCCTGCACCCCGTGCGCGTCGGCGACGAAGACCGGCGGTTCACGCCATGCGACGACCACCCGCCGGATCGGGGAGTCGAGGATCAGCTCGGCGCACGGCCGGGGACGGGAGCTGCGCCGCGTACAGGGCTCGAGCGAGCTGTAGAGCGTGGCTCCGGGCAGACGCTCGTCATCGGGCGCGACCTTGCTCAGGGCGGACTCTTCGGCGTGGAAGTGCGGCCGTTCCCGCGAGAAGCCCCGGGAGATCTCGGATCCGTCCGCGTCGACGATCACGCACCCGACCGAGAAGGCGGTGTCACTGGGCGGGCACTGCTCGGCCAGGTCGATGGTGAGGGACAGCCATCGCCGGTCCTCGGAACGACTGGACGGTGCGGAAGACAACGAGACGGCCCTTCCCTCGGGGAGGTAGCGCAGGAACGCGATGTCCCCGATCGTACGGGCCTCCGCGAGCGTCATCCGGTTCCCCGGCCCGTACGGGAAGCGGCCCGGGTTGACGAACCGCGGAGCGTCCGGGTCGCCGAGGAAGAACGGCGCGATGGCGAGGTGGATCTCATCGGCGAGGCCGGCGGTGAGGAACTGCGTGTGGATCGTCCCGCCGCCCTCGACCATGAGGCGTCCGATCCCGCGCCGGCCGAGGTCATCGAGCATGACCCCGAAGTCGAGGTCCGGGCCGAGGCCGGCGACGTCGGCGAGGTCGCCCAGGCGTTCGCGGAGCCTCGGGACGGCCGGGTCCGGGCAGTAGACGAGCTTGTCCCCGCCGTGGTGCCAGAACCTGAGGTCGCGATCGAGATCGCCGCTGCGGGTGACGGTGACCTTCAGCGGATACGGCGGGAGCCCCCGTGCCTCCCGCTCGTCGCGCCGCCTGGCGGAGTTGACGAGCAGGCGCGGGTTGTCCCGCCGGAGGGTCGTGGCGCCGATCAGGATCGCGTCGGACTCGGCGCGCACCTGGTCGACGCGGTCGAAGTCGGCCTCGTTCGACAGCACGAGCCGGTCGGGGCCGGTGTCGTCGATGTGACCGTCCACCGAGGTGGCCACGCTCAGCACGACGTACGGGCGCGGGTGATCCATCGCACAGGCCGCCTTCCGAGAACTCCGACCGGATGTTGTCGCTCGCCTTCGAGAGCGTACGGGCACGGCGGTCCGTCCGCAGGCGGCGGCCGGCCGTCACCCGGCGATCGCGTCGAGACCGGCCGCCGGCCGGTGCCGACTTTCGGTCCGACTCCGCGCACCCTCCGCCACATTTCAGGTTATTTCCGGTAGGCGGTGTGGCCATTTTTATTACGCCCGAAAAGGGAGGATGTTTGACTAATTTCTGACTCGTCACGATTCGGCGTTGAGCCCTAGCCAGCCCCGTACGGCCGTGATTCTTTCGACCTGCGCGGCGTCGGGGACCTTGGAGAGCCCGCGCAAGAAGGGGACATCGTGAAGAAGCTCGTAGTGATCACTGCGGCCGCGACGGGGTTGGTGGGCCCGGTCGTCGCGGCACCAGTGGCCGTGGCGGCGCCGGCGAAGGCGCAGGCCGACCCGCCGGTCGGCGGCGTCGCCTGGTCGCCCTGCCCGGACGACGACCCGGTCCTCGGGGGACTGCTCAAGGGACTGGAATGCGGCTCGCTCAAGGTACCGCTCGACTACGGCCGGCCGCACGGCCGCCAGATCACCCTGGCGCTGACCCGGGCCCGGCACACCGCGCCGGACGCGCAGTACCAGGGCATCGTGCTGCTGAACCGCGGCCAGTGGCCCGGTGGCATCGGACGCGACCTGCCCACCCGCTTCGCCCAGGGCACGACCGGGCTGCCCAGGGCGATCGGCTCCACGTACGACTGGATCGGCTTCGACCCGCGCGGCGTCGGAGCCAGCGAGCCGATGGTCACCTGCGATCCCACCTACATCGACCCGGGCCACGCCCAGGCGGACCCCATGCCGCACACGGCCGCCGAGGAGCAGGCGTGGCTCGACAAGGCCCGGGCGTACGCCGACAGCTGCGGCAGCAGGTACGGCGACGAGCTCACCTACCTCGGCACCAAGGACAGCGCCCGTGACCTGGACATGATCCGGCGGGCGCTCGGCCAGGAGCAGCTCAACTACCTCGGCTACGACTACGGCACGTACCTCGGCTCGGTCTACGCCTCGATGTTCCCGAACCGGGTCCGCCGGATGGTCCTGGACACCGTGGCGCGGCCCGGCAGCGTCTGGTACGACGCCGGCCTGGAGGAGAACGTCGCGACCGAGAAGCGAGTCAGGATCTTCTTCGCCTGGATCGCCAAGTACGACGCGGTCTACCACCTCGGCACGACCGAGTCCGAGGTGGAGGCCGCCTACGACAAGGGCCTGGCGATGGTCCGCGAGGCGCCGATCGACGGCAGGATCGGGCCGGCCGAGTACAGCGACTTCTTCTCGGTCGACGTGTACCGCAACTACTCCTGGACCTACCACGCGAAGACGCTGGCCGACTGGGTGCTGCGCCAGGACCCGACGGGGCTGCGGGCCGGCGTCGGCGCGCCGGGGTACCCCCACCAGAACCTCCAGGCGATGTACAACGCGGTCCAGTGCCGCGACGCGGCCTGGCCGCGCGACTGGAAGCGCTGGCACAACGACTACTCCCGCCAGTACAGGCAGGGCAACACGTTCTGGACCTGGCGGAACGCCTGGATCAACGCCCCGTGCGCGTTCTGGCCCGTGCCCGCCGACAAGCCGCAGAAGGTCGGACAGCGCGACGTGAACATCCTGCTGGTACAGCCGGAGAACGACGCCGTGCACTCGGTCGGCGGCGCCTACGAGACGCACAGGCTGTTCCCGAACTCCCGGCTCATCCTGGAGCGCGGCGGCGACAACGTGGACGCGTCACTGTCGGCCAACGGCAACGCCTGCCTCAACGACTACGTCAGCTCCTACCTGCGGGACGGCACCCGCCCGGCCGCCGAGAAGGGCACTGACGCCGTCTGCCAGGCCAACCCGGAGCCGAACCCGACCGCACCGGCCCCCTCCGCCGCGACCTCCGCGACGCAACCCGCCCTCCTCTGACCATCACGGGGCGACGACGCCCCACCCGCCCGCCGCCGGCGCGCCGGCACGGGCCGCTCCCCCGGCTGAGACGCGGGACCTCAGGTCCCGCGTCTCACCCCCTTCCGGCTCGGATGCCGGCGCCTGGCGATTCTTCGGGAATCCGTTAAATTGAGCAGACGCCGGCCAGTCGGTGCCGGGCTCGAAAGAACTCGCAATGGTCCGCCGCCGTTCGCTCTTGGGGGCTCATATATGCGTGCTGCCGTGCTCAGGGCCCTTGGCTGGACGCTGATCGGCCTGGTGGCGGCCGCGTTAGTCGTGCTCGTCGTGGCGGCATTCGGCCCGTTGCCCGCCCGGCTGCTCAAGTTCTCACCCGCGGCCGCTCGACTGTCGGCGAACGAGCACATCCTGGCCGAGGGCGCCATTCGCACCGCGCTGCTGCAGGCGGTCGGTGGCATCCTGCTGGTGTTCGGCGCGGTCACCGCCTGGCGGCAGATGTTGATCGCACGCGGTCAGCAGCGCCTCGGACGGCGGGTCGCCGTGACGGAGGCCTTCGCCAAGGCAGTGGAGCAACTCGCCAAGGACGACGCGTTGGCATTGCGGCTGGGCGGCGTCTACGCCTTGGATCGGATCGCCGATGACGATCCGACCGAGCGACGCCGGATCGCCCAGATCCTGTCGGCCTTCGTACGCGACGGCGCGCCCGCCAGTGGGGCGTTGCCACGCGATGTGCGTACGGCCCTGGAGGTCCTGACCAAGCGCGACTGGTCAGTGGGAATCGACCTGGCCGGGGCGCGCCTGGCAGGCGCCAGCCTGCCGGCGGCACGGTTGACCGACGCCGTGCTGACCGGAACGGACCTGTCCGGCGCCACCCTGCGGGGGGCGATATTGCGAGGGGCGGACCTCAGCGGTGCCGACCTCCGTCGTGCCGACCTGAGCGGCGCCGACCTACGGACGGCGACGCTCACCGGCGCCCACCTGTCGGCCGCGCGCGCCACGGCGTCGACCCGCTGGCCGGACGGGTTCGTGCCGGCCGAGAACGGCATCCAGTCAGACCGACCCGCGTAGCCGGTCGAAGCGTTCGGCGAGTTCGACCACGTCGCGCGCTTTCGCGATCGCGTCGGCCAACTGCACCTTCTCCGCCTCGCGCACGGCCACGTGATCGACCTCGAAGCTCGGGATCATCAGGAACGCGATGACCAGGTCATCGTCCTCCAGCGGTGACCGGTCCGCCAGATCCGTCGCCGCGTCGGCGAGGAGCCCGTGTGCCGTCGCCCAGTCGCCCTCCAGCGCGGCGGCGATCGCGCCGTTGTACCGGCTAAGCGCCCGGTCCTCGGCGAACTCGCCCAGGGGTACGGCGCGTTGAGCCCAGTCCCGGGTCGCCGGATAATCGCCTGCGACCAGATGCAGGTAGGCCAGATTGTTCGCGGCGCGCCAGTGGGGCGACAGCCGGAACGCGGCGTTCAGGTGCTCGAACGTCCCCGCGAGGTCGCCCTGCTCGTACCGCACGTACGCGGCGGAGGCGTGCCTGTGGGCCATGTTGTACCGCGTATCGGGGTTCGCCCAGGTGTCGACCAGCCAGTCCACGATCTCGGGCATCGGCCGCAGCGGGATCGTCGCGCGCTCGGCCCGCAGCGTGCCGCCCAACGCGGCGATCCGCTCCTGCGCGGCTCGGAACGCCGGGTCGGCGTTCAGGTCGAAGTCGTCGGCCGCCGCGCGGCAGATCCACCGGGTCGCCGAGGTCGCGCCGTACGAACACTCCACCGTGGTCAGGTGCAGCGCCTGCGGTGTGTCGGATTCGAGGATCGCCTCGTGCAGGTACTCGACGGTGTAGCAGCTCTTCCGGTCGGCCGGCAGCTCGCCCAGATCGAGCACTCCCTGTGCCAGTCGTTCCGGCCGCATCCCGCCGCAGCAGGTGCGCAGCAGCCACCGCTCGTTACCGCCGAACACCTGGTCACGGAGCAGATCGAACAGCTCGTTGGCGAGCAGGTGCTGGAAATCGGCCCGGCTGATCAGGATCGGGGCGGCCGTGCCCAGACGCTGGACCGCCGACAATCGTGCGTAGATGTGTTCGGCCGTGTCGCCGATCAGCCGGACCTTGTTGTCGACGAGCTCGATGAGGCCGTCGCGGACGAACTGGTCGAGGTAGCGGTCCAACCGATCCGTCTCCAGGGCGACCAGGCCGGACACCCGGCAGGCGAAGCGGATCTCGTCCACCGCGGCCTGTTCCATGGAGGAGCACCAGATGTTGAGCGCCAGCAGTTCCTCGTCCGACATCCGGCGGACCGCGTTGACGAGCGGATGGTCCTGGTGCTGCCCCCCGACCTCCAAGGCCGCCCTCACGCCGTCGATCGCCTCCGCCGTCAGGTTCATCCCGGCCGCCTTGCCGGTCTGCCATTGGGTGAACAGGACATGGCAGAACAGTTGAACCTCGTACGGGTTGCCGTCGGTCAGCGGCATCAGGTCATTGGCGACGGCGCCGATGGGGTTCGCGAAACAGCGTTCCGGGGTCAGGCCGATCGCCTTCAACGGCCGCGTCATGCACTGCAACACGTCGGCGACCTTCACGAAGCGCTCGACCTTGACGAACTCGAACTGCCGCAGCAGGAAGTCGAATACCTCGTTGATCCGCGCGACCAGCTCCGGGGTGCCCGCCAGCACCAGTACGTAGCCCTGCAGGCGCATGCCGAGGGTGCGGAGCATGGACAGCACGTCGGGCCGGTCGGCGATCAGCTGCGCCTCGTCGACTAACAACACGATGGGACGGCCGACCAGCTCCATCAGGTGACGCAGGTCGTTGCGCAGCGCCATCTCCGACAGCTGCCCGCCCGTCACCGCGTGGGCCAGATTCTCCGGGAACTCCAACGGGAAGTCGTCGTCGACCGGACCGCCCTCGATGATCCTGCGCACAACGCGCGGGGTTATCTTGCGGCCGTCCGGACTGGCCAATTCGGATACCGCCGTGACTGCGCCGATCAGCTCCTCGTACACGGTGGCGAAGAAGCGCGCCGGGTCGGCGTCGGCCGGCACGAGGTTGACCCGCACGACGAGGTAGCCGCGCTCGGCGGCCAGTTTCTCGGTCATGTTCAACAGGCTGGTCTTGCCCGCCGCCCGCCGGCCGTACAGCGCCAGGTAGCCGACCGGACGCGTCGTACCACCCTGTCCGAGCACGTAATCGATCGTGGCCAGTTCCGCCCCGCGACCAGCGAAGTATTCATCGGTCCGCACTGGATTCGCGTAGTCGTACGGATTGCGAAGCCCCGCAATGTCCACTATGACCCCAGTCCGTCGTTATCCCCGGGTCGGTCGGATCTCGTCAGTGTATGCGGGGCGGGAAAAGCGGTTCAGGCCCGTTGTGCTCCGGAGCAGGTGCCACATGCAACCTCGAAAGCAGCCCGGCGAGGGGTCACCTCGCCGAACTGCTCTCGACATTGCCGACTCAGAGTCCGAGCTGCCGGGCGGCGAGGGCGGTGCCCTCGACGCGGGCTGCGATCTTGGCGAAGGCGGTCTCGCGGGAGGTGGAGGTGTCGTCGGCGAAGGGCGAGAAGCCGCAGTCGTCACAGGTGCCCAGGCGCTCGGGCGGCAGGTGCCGGGCGGCCGCCAGGATCCGGTCGCGGACCTGTTCGGGGGTTTCCACGCGTGGGTCGATCGGGTCGATGACGCCGACGAAGAGCCGGGCGTGGGCGGGAAGGTGCTCGGCGGCGATCGCCAGGACCTTGTCCGGCTCGGCCTCGCTGGCCAGCTGGATGTAGAAGTTGCCGACCTTGAGCTGGAACAGCTTGGGCAGGAGATCCGCGTAGTCGATGTCCAGGCTGTGCGTGGAGTCCTGGTCTCCGCCCGGGCACGTGTGCACCCCGATCCGGGCACGTTCGGCGTCGGTGAAGCGCTCCAGGACCCGGTTGTTGAGCGCGATGAACTCGTCCAGCACGCCGCCGCTCGGATCGAGCTTGAGCGACAGGCGCCCTTCGGTGAAGTCGAGCTGGACCACATGCGCTCCCGCCTCCAGCGGGCCGCGGATGTCGGCCTCCACCTCGTCGGTGAGATCGGCCAGGAACTCCTCGCGGGGGTACCCGGGGATGCCCGCCGGTGGGTAGAGGAGGCTGAGCGCGGACGCGGCGATGACGCTCTGCTTGACCGGCACCGTCGCGTGCCGCGCCGCGGCCGTGTAGTAGCGGTCGGCGTGAACCTGGTAGCGGAACGGGCCCGCGGTCAGGACGGGCAGCTGCCGCTGGTGGCCGTCGGCGAACGGGATCACTGCTCCGTCGGGCGCCAGATCGGCAAGGCCGGCGATCGGGTAGGTCGCGAAGCTGGGTTTGGCCTGTTCACCATCGGTGACGACCGGCGCACCGATCGCCTCGAGACGCTGGATGGTGTCGCGTACGGCCTCGTCCTGCGCGGCGGCCAGCCGCGCGTCGTCGATCTCCCCTGCGGCGTGCGCGGCCATGGCGGTCAGTAGCTGCGGGGATCGGGGGATGCTGCCGATCGGTTCTGTCGGAATCGCCATGCCGTGAGCGTAGATAACGTAATGCAAGGCGACAATCGCTACGCGCAACTGCCGGTGTCCAGGACAGGCCACCGGCGACCACGCCGACTTCCGAATCGTGGCTCTACTGCCCTACTGAAACCGTAGATATCCCGATATAAAAGTGAGTTCGTTGAACCTTCACATAAGTCGGGAGCGGTGACGTGGCGTTGGATGATGCCCTGCTACCCCTACAGCGCCACGATCCCCGCAAGATCGGTCCGTACCGGGTCGTCGGCCGCCTTGGCGAGGGCGGCATGGGCGTCGTTTACGCGGCAAGGCGCTCAGGCACCCGCGCCGCGCTCAAACTCATCAGGCCCGAGTACGCAGCCGACGCGCAGTTCCGCGAGCGTTTCCGGCGCGAGGTGGCCCTCCTCTCGCGAGTGGAGGGCGCCTGCGTGGCTCAGTTCCTCGCGGCGGACACCGAAACAGCTCGTCCATGGCTGGCGACCTCATATGTTCCCGGGCCGACTTTGAACGCCCATATCGGCCGAACCGGTCCGTTGCACGGCACGGCGTTGCTGTCCGTCGCGGCCGGCGTCGCCGAAGCTCTAGCGGTCATTCACCGCGCGGGTGTCATCCACCGTGATCTGAAACCCGGCAATGTCATCTTGTCACCGGACGGCCCGAAGGTCTTGGACTTCGGGATCGCCCGGGCCTTGGACGAGACAGCGATCACCGTGACGCACGTCTTCGTCGGTTCGTCGGGCTGGGCCAGTCCGGAGCAGTACCGGGGCGGTGAGATCGGTCCGGCCGGTGACGTGTACGGGTGGGGGGCGGTCATCGCGTTCGCGGCGACGGGCCGGCCACCGCTGGGAACCGGCTCCATCGAGGTCATGGCCCATCGGGTCCTGAAGGAGGAGCCGAATCTCGACGGCATCCACGACCCTCTCCGGAGCCTGGTCTCTTCCGCGCTGGCCAAGGATCCGGCCGACCGGCCCACCGTGCAAGAGCTCATCGAAGCGTTGGCCGAACTGGGCGAGGTGCCCGCGGACGACGCGACGCAGGTGGCGACGACCATCCTCGAGACCGGGTGGGAGCCCCTCGCGCGGGCACTGCCCGCCACGGTTTCATGGAGCCGGGCACCCCGCTTCTCACGACGGACCGCGGCGATCGGCGGTGTCGCCGCGGCAGCCGTCCTCGCATCGACCGCGGCCGCCGTCGTGATGGTGAACCGACCGGCCAAGACGGCGCTCCCGCGATCTACATCCCACCGGCTCCTGATCAACGCCGACAGCCCATCGCTGACGCCGCCCGCTTCTCTTGCGACGTCGACGACACCCCGGGCGTCCGTGACTTCCGCCGACCCGATCCCCACCTTCTCTCCGCCGTCGTCATGGCAGCCTGAAGACCTTTCAGGCATCGTCTTCTACGCGCCCGGAGACTGGAACAACGGTTTCCCGGACCTATCGCCGAGTGATTCGCCGGACTTCCTGTGCCTCCTACCGCCCACCGTCACCCCTGCGGGGATGGCGATGTGCCGCGGCGCGCTGACGTTCAGCCTGGGCCCGACGAAGCTCGACTCAGAAGCCGACTGGAGACGGCAGATCGGCGCGTCCGTCGGATGGGCCAATACCAGCAACGTTGACGCTGGTTCGATCCCGGGAACCTTCACACGGGCAGGTACCGCCTACGTCGGTAGCCACAAAGCGCTGTACCGCGAGTTCCTGTCGACGGACTCGGACGGCACCCAGATGAAGTTCCGGGTCTGGTGGCTGCCGGTGACGAAGCTCTGGATCTATTCGGCCCTCGACAGCAGGTACGACACCGTCGTCGATCACATGCTCGCCACCTTCGACTTCACAGGATTCCAGCAGCCCTCCGGATGACGGCGGATCCCGACCATGGCCAGGCGCGGCGTGGGATCGGGCTCGGGATCTGGAGAGGTCTTCGACTACTTCGTGCCGGGAGATTCCGCGGTGCGGGCTCGGACGTGGTGGTCGACGATGCGGGTCAGCAGCCGGATGAGCTCCTCGCGTTCGGGGTGTGAGAGCGGGGCGCACAGGTCCTGCTGGATCTGTGCCAGTACGCCGTCGAGGCGCGAGAGGTGATCACGCCCTTCGGGCGTGACCGTGATGATGTTCCGCCGGCGGTCCGTCGGGTCAGGGGACCGCTCGATCAGCTTCTTCTCGGCCAGTTCGTTCAGTGCCGCGACGACGTCGCTGCGGTCGACGCCCGTGCGGCGGCCCAGCTCGGCCTGGCTGGCGGGACCGAACTCCGCCAGCGCGGCCAGCAGCCGGTAGTGGTAGCCGCGGGCGTCGGCGGCGGCGAACCGTTCGGTCACCAGGCGATGGCTGTGCGCGGAGACCTGGCCGATCAGCCAGCTCGGCGCGCCCTTGAGACGCATCGGTGGCGCTTGGTCGCCCGTCATGGCCGTCAGCCTACCGACTTGTTGGTGGAACCCACGAATGCTTATGATTGGTTGCGCCAACGTTGGCACGACCAATGAACTGAGGGTCCTCGGTCTTCACGGACTCGACGACCTCATCGCCTACCTCGGGCGCCTGGACGAAACCCCTGGAGCTGAGAAATGATCAAGCCGTTCCGCATCGACATCCCCCAGGCCGACCTCGACGACCTGACCGACCGGCTCTCCCGCACCCGTTGGCCCAACGAGGTCGCCGACGCGGGGTGGGACTACGGATTCCCGCTGGCACGGCTCAAGGAACTCGCCGAATACTGGCGCACCGGCTACGACTGGCGCGCGCACGAGGCCGAGCTCAACGAGCTCCCCCACTTCACGACCGAGATCGACGGCCAGAACATCCACTTCCTCCACGTCCGGTCTTCCAAACCGGACGCGTCGGCGCTGGTCCTCACGCACGGCTGGCCCGGTTCCTTCCTCGAGTTCCTCGACGTGATCGAGCCGCTCTCGCGCGACTTCCACCTGGTGATCCCGTCCATCCCGGGTTTCGGCTTCTCGGGGCCGACCCACGAGCGCGGCTGGGACATCGCACGGGTCGCGCGGGCCTGGGCCGAGTTGATGCGGCGTCTCGGGTACGAGCGCTATGGCGCGCAGGGTGGTGACTTCGGCTCGGGCATCTCGCTGGCGCTCGGCGCGGTGGCACCCGAGCAGGTCGTCGGAGTGCATGTCAACTACCTGCCGACCCGGCCGATCCCGGACGCCGACCTCGAACTGTCCGAAACGGATGAAGCCCGCCTGGCCAAGATCCGGCAGCTGATGGCGAACCGTCCGCCGTACCAGGCGCTGCAGGCCACCACTCCGCAGACCATCGGCTACGCGCTGACCGACTCGCCGGTCGGCCAGTTGGCCTGGATCGCCGAGCGCTTCGCACAGTGGACCGACCCTCGCTCGCAGATCAGCGACGACCGGATGCTCACCGACATCTCGCTGTACTGGCTGACCGCTACCGCGGCTTCCTCGGCGCGGCTGAGCCGCGAGGCTCCCCGCCGGATCGAGCCGTGCCCCGTGCCGGTCGGCGTGGCGGTGTTCGCGCACGACATCACGCAGTCGGTGCGACCGCTGGCCGAGCGGTCGTACGACATCAGGCACTGGTCGGAGTTCGAGCGCGGCGGCCACTTCGCCGCGATGGAGGTGCCGGACCTGCTCGCCGAGGACGTGCGGGAGTTCTTCCTCACCACCATCGGATAGGACGACGCAGCGGTCAGCTCATCGCGGCCAGGAAGGCGAGCACTTTGGGCCAGTCTTGTGTCCTTGCGGCGGCGTTGTCGGCGCGGGTGCCGCCAAGCCGCAGGGTCCTGCCGTCGGTCGGATCGGTCACGATCACGCCGGCCGCGCCGTACGGAAAGGTGCCGACGCCGTGACCTCCTCTCGGATGGATGATCTCCCTGGTCGATCATCTACCCGCCAAGATCATTTCCACGCCTGGAGAGATACCCCCCTGATGGCCCCGGCGTCACCCTCATGGGGCGGTGCCGGGGCCATCAACCGATCGACGCTACTTTCCGGCGAGTTCGATATAGGTGGTGCCGGTGACCGGGCGGTGGTCGTAGGTGCCGGTGACGGCGGCGCTGCCTTCGTAGCCGGGTCCGGGGACCAGCATTTCCTGGTTCTTGGCGTAGACGGTGACGTTCAGCTTGGCGTGCTCGCCGGGGATGCTGACCTTCCAGCGAGTGGGGTAGCTCTTGCCGCTGGTCGGGCTGGTCCAGCGGGTGGACTCGTCGGGGGTGAGGGTCGCCTCGGTGACGGTCTGGGTACCGTCGGGCTTCACGATGGTCGCGAAGTTGTTCGTCTTGTCGCCGTACTTCTGGTTCCAGACGCTGACCTTCTCGCCGTTGGACAGGTCGAGGTTCATCCAGGACCAGGAGGCGCTGCCGGTGCTGAGGTCGGGCAGGGGTCCCCACTGGCGGTCCAGCCAGGACTGGCCGCGGAGCTTCTCGGTCCGGCCGTTGAGGGTGAGGGTCCCGGAGGTGTCCACGGTGGGCAGGGCGTATTCGTAGTTGGAGTACTTCGCCTCACCGAACATGGGGAAGTAGCCCGTCCCCAGGTTGTAGAGGACGCTTCCGCGGGGGCGCAGCGTGGCGTCGATGGTTCCCTCGGGGACGTTGGCGTGCAGCTTCATCTCCTTGGCGTCGCCGGTCCAGGTGAGGTTGTCGGTGTGGATGTCCACGCCCTGCTTATCGGACAGGCCCTTGCCGAGGGGGAGGGGGATCTCCGACCTCGTGTACCAGCCGGTGTCCTCGTTGACCACCGACACCTTCGAGATGGCGCCACCCTGCTTGCCGAGGCCGCCGTTGCGGTAGTGGACCAGGAAGCCGTACCGGTGGCCCCCGGCACTCACGTGCGCGGTCAGGTACCAGGACTGGTTGGGCTGGTCGGGGTCGTAGGTGAGGTTCGCGGCGGGGTCGACCAGGACCGGGACACTGGTCTCGGACAGCCCCTTCTGGGACGCGGTGGGGTGCGCCGCGGACGAGTCGGCGGTCGTCGCCGTAGCCGTTCCTCCCGAGGCGAGGGTGAGTGAGGCGATGAGCGCGGCGGCGATGCCGACCGCGCCGACGGTGGTCTTACGCATAGTGGCTCCTTGTGAGGTCCCCTGAACCGGTGGAGCCCGGATGCGTACGAAACGGTTTCGCACTATCCGAGGTCGCAATGCCGGGTGGAAGGAAACCTGCGGTGCGGGCGAGCGATACTCCACCCGGGGGTGTGGATGGCTCCGTCAGGGCGCCCTGTGAGCGACCCGGAGTTAAATCCTACACCTGTAGGATTACCTCTTGCCCGCTCCGTGTCAAGCGAGGTTCAGGCAGAAGGGGCTGCACCGATCCGCGATGTGGTGCTGACCTAGCGGTGCTCACCTGCGAAGATCGTGACGGCTACGCTGGTCCGACTGTCGGGCAGACGCCTGCACAGCCGGCTGAGGAGGATGGTTGGGAGACGAGCCGAGTACCACCCGACGCCCGGGCCGTCCCGGGGCGGATTCCAGTGCGGTGCCCGCGGAACGGGACGTGCTGCAGCGGGGCCTGGAGGCGTTCGCGACGCTCGGATACGACCGGGCGTCGGCGCGGGAGCTCGCGCGCCGTCTTGGGGTCGGACCCACCTTCATCAACGACCGCTACGGTTCCAAGGCGGCTTACTGGCGTGCGGTGGTGGATGCCGCGCTCGGCGCTCAACTCGGGGACATGGCGCCACCGGCTCCCGGGAGTGACGACGCGGACGTGGTGCGGCAGTTCGTCATGGAGTTCTACCGGGTCAGCATCGACGAGCCGTACCTGGCCATGTTGATGACTGATGAGTCAGCACGAGAGACCGAGCGGCTCGACTACCTCTACGAGCGTTACATCGAGCCGACGTTCGCCCTCGTCCTGCCCAGCATCGAGAGGCTGATGGCGTCGGGAGGCATGACTCGGGTCCCGACGGACATCGTGTTCTTCGCCATCATCGCTCCCGTGTCGGGACTGGTCCGTGAACCTCTCGCGCGGCGCCTTGGCAGCCCCGAACGCATGCAGCACGCGGACCGCCTTGCCCGGGCGGAGGCCCTGGCAAAACTGGTGGTGGACGGTCTGCTGGCAACAAAGCACCAGTGACCCGCTGGAAATGAGGTGAGAGAAGCGTGCGCGGGGCCCGATCGGAGAGCTGATCGCCTGGTGTCAGACGTGGACGACGCGGTCCGCCCCGGCATGCTCCGTGTTCCCGCCGCCGGACTGACGTGCAGGGCGGGGGCGCTTCTCAGGCGCATGTCATCCTCCGTCGTCGCGGTGATCGCCACCCGAAGAAACGGTAACAACGCCGATTCGTACGCTCGGAGAAGGCCGGCGAAAGATCAGACTGGTAGTCTCCTGGAGGCCGTGACTTCACGTGAGGAGGTGAGACCCATGAACGCTGTATCGATGTGGGTGCTCCCCTCGTCGTCATGGTCGGGCGATTGACATAGGTGTCGCCGGGAGCGCCTCGACAACAAGGCACTTCCGAAAGGCAACACCTGTGCATTCACTGCGTTTCATCGCGCAGACGTCGTCGAACGGCGTCCTCGAACGCGATTTCGTCGTCGGTGAGGTCACCGGCGTGCTCTGGTCGCCCGTCTCCGGATCCGGCCACGCCCCGCTGGTGCTGATGGGGCACGGCGGCGGCCTGCACAAGAAGACGCCGGGACTCATGGCCCGCGCCCGCGACGCCGTGACCCGGTGGGGTTTCACCGTGGTCGCCATCGACGCGCCCGGACACGGCGACCGCCCGCGTACGGCGGAGGACGAGCAGGCCCGCGCCGACCTGCAGCAGGCTCTGGCGGCAGGCGAGACCGAGCGCTTCGAGTCGATCAGCGTCCGCTACAGCGCCTCACTCGCGGAGCGTGCCGTACCGGAATGGCAGGCGACCCTGGACGCCCTCCAGGACCTGCCCGAGATCGGCACCGAAGCGCCGATCGGCTACGGGGGCGGCATGTCGCTGGGCACCGCGATCGGGATTCCGCTGACGGCGGTCGAGCCCAGGATCACCGCCGCGATCTTCGGCGGCGGGTTCTTCGCTCACCAGGCTCTGATCGAGGCGGCGCGACGGATCACCGTCCCGGTCCAGTTCCTGCTGCCGTGGGATGAGGAGTACGTCGACCGCGGGACCGTGCTCGCGTTGTTCGACGCCTTCTCCTCGAAGGACAAGACCTTGCTCGCCAACCCGGGCACCCATCGCCGCATGCGCTGGGTCGGGGTCGACGACGAGTTCCTGGTCCGGCATCTCGGCCCGGCCGGCGCGTCAGCGGCCTGACCTGACCCGTATCGGCGCCCGGCTCCGTGCCGGGCGCCGATACGGATTCTCCGGCCGAGGACGGAGACCCCGCCGCCTACTTGTGGATGGTGAAGCAGGCGTCGCCCACGTGGTCCACGTTCCTCTTCTGCTTGTCGACGCCGGTGCAGAGCAGGGTCTTGTTGGGGAACGACCTCTTGACGTCGGCCCGCGCGAACTTCACGTTCTTGAACGACTTCGTGGTCCAGAGGAAGTAGGGCTTGTGGTGGGGCGTGGTCACCTCGATGTAGATGTAGCCGCTCCACTTCGTGCTGCCCTTGTGCGAGACGGTGATGCTCTCGACCCTCAGCTTCTTGCCGTTCACGTAGCCGCACCACTTGGTGCCGCACTTGCTGGCGCTTTCCGTGTGCACCGTGCTCGCGCCCGCCGTACCGCTGGTGAATGCCAGGCCGGCCACCGCCACGGCGCCGGCGAGGACCATGGAGAGTTTGCGCATCTTTCCCCCAAGAGTCGATCCGTCGTGATCGAGATCAACCTAGGGATGCGTAACGCCGCCTTACAGAGGCTGCGGGATCAATGACGATTAGGCCCTCAGACCCATTCGTGGCCGGAGCGCCGGCCGCAGCCATGCCGGCCGCCCATCGGTCTCGGTGCGAGCGGGGCTGCGATCACGTGGTCCCCCCGTCGTTCCTGCGTCCCCGAGCAGCCCCTCACTGCAACGGCGATTACCGGGATTACAGTGATACACCGGGGTGGACGGCGGTCCACCGCAGGGAGGGGACGGGAGCCGATGAGTCTTCGTCAGTTCGAGTACGCCCTGGCCGTCGCTCAGGAGGGCTCGGTGACGGCGGCGGCGGAGCTGCTGCACGTCGCTCAGCCGTCGATGTCCCAGCAGATCCGGAGCCTGGAGCGCGAACTCGGCGTGCAACTGTTCGCCCGTACGCCGACCGGCCTGGTGCCCACCGTGGTCGGCCGCGCGTTCCTGCGGGAGGCGGAGGCCGCGGTGAGCGCGGCGCGGCGGGCGAGAGCGACGGCGCGGGCCGGCGCCGACGAGCTGGTGGGCGAGCTGGTGGTCGCGGCACAGATGGGCCTCGGCACGCGGCAGCTGCCGGGCGCGCTGGGCGCGCTGCGCCGCCGCTTCCCACGGCTGGAGGTCACCGTCTTCGAGGAGCCGAACCTCGCTGAGCTGGAGCGGCTGGCGCGCCGCGGCGTCCTGGACCTGGCCCTGGTGGCCGGGCCATGCGGGGAAGAGCTGTACGAGGGCCACCGCCTCGGCGACGAGGAGTTCGTCGTCGTGCTGGGCGCCGGGCACCCGCAGCTCGCCGCCGACCGGGTCGAGCTGCGCGAGCTGGAGCGGGAGCCGTGGGTGCGGTTCGACCACAACAGCGCGCTCGACGGTGTGCTGCGGGACGTGCTGCGGGACAACGGGCTGGCCCCGACCACGGCCGCCCGCGTATCCCAGACGGCGACGGCCGTGCACTGGGCCGTCCACGGGCTGGGGGTCACGCTCGTCCCCGCTTCCGCGGTGCCCCACGGTCACGAGCACCTCGCGCGCCCGGTGTTCCCGGTGGTCTCCCAGCCCGTCGTCGCCGCGGTCCGGCCCGGCTCGGGACCGGCGGAGACGGCCCTGCTCGAACTCCTGCGTCAAGAGAGCTGGTACAAGGCCGCGTCCTTCTCACCGGTGCCCTGACGGCCGAGAAGGAGCAGTCGACGACGGTGATCGCCCCGAGGGCGGCGGTGGCGCCGCCCTCGAGATTCGATCGGGTGTCAGCGGCGGGCTTCGATCTTCAGGTCGCCCCTGGTCACGGTGCGGATGTGGTCACTGGCGAGGATGTCGTGCGGGAAGCCGAGGTCGATCGCACTGGCCTCGTTGAGGCGGGCCAGTTGGGAGGCGGTGAAGTCGACCTCCAGGGCGCCCAGGTTGTCCTCCAGCTGCGCGGGGGTGCGGGCGCCGATGATCGGTGCCGTGACGCCCGGATGCTGCAGGGTCCAGGCCAGCCCGACCTGGGCGGGAGTGCGGCCCAGCTCCGCGGCGACCTCCTTCACGACGTCGGCGATGGCGAGGTTGCGTTCGGTGAGCGCGCCCAGGCCGACGTTGAAGCTCTTGCGGGTGCCGTCGGAGGCGACGTTCGTCGCGGTCAGGTCGTCGCGGCTGTATTTTCCGGTGAGCACCCCGCCGGCCAGCGGTGAATAGAGGACCACTCCCAGCCCCATCTCGCGTGCCATGGGGATCAGGTCACGTTCCCCGGCACGCTGGATCAGGTTGTATTCGATCTGCAGCGCGACCAGCGGCGACCAGCCGCGCAGGTCGGCGATCGCCTGCATGCGCGACACCTGCCAGGCCGGGGCGTTGGAGATCGCCGCGTACAGGACCTTGCCCTGCCGGACCAGGTCGTCCATGCCGCGCAGGATCTCCTCGACCGGCGTCGTGGAATCCCACACGTGCAGGTAGAGCAGATCGATGTAGTCCGTGTTCAGCCGTCGCAGACTGTTCTCCACCGACGCGAACAGGTTCTTGCGGTGAGCGCCCCCGGAGTTCGGGTCCCCGGGCCGTCGCAGCGTCGTGTACTTCGTCGCCAGCACCAGGCTCTCGCGATTGGCGCGGGTGAATTCGCCCAGCAGGCGCTCGGAACTGCCATTGGTGTAGGTGTCGGCGGTGTCGATGAAGTTGCCGCCCCGTTCGACGTAGAGGTCGAACAGTTTGCGCGCCTCGTCCTGCTCGGCGCCCCAGCCCCACTCGGTGCCGAAGGTCGCCGCACCCAGCGCCAACGGCGAGACCCGAAGCCCGGAACGGCCCAACAACCGGTAGGTGTCGAGGGTGAGCGACATCGTGTCCTCCTGTGCTTTTCAACCGTTGTCGAAAACAAGTCGACGATGCGCTGAGCGCGATTCTTCAAGGGATCGCGGTGGGCGCCTCATCGAGCTGTTTCACGGTACGACCGGGGAATAATAGGAGGCAAAGACGAAATGTCAGCAGGTGCCATAGGGGTTTCCTATGGGCCCCGGCTCCCTCCGCCCGTGGCCGGCTCGGGAAGCGGCGCCGAAAGGCCGGCCTCGGGCATGGGCACGCCGTGGCACGTCAGTTCGCCGCTGGGGCGAGAACGGGGTAGTCGGTGTAGCCGCGGTGGTCGCCGCCGTAGAACGTGGCCGGGTCGGCCTCGTTCAGCGGCGCGCCCGAACGGATGCGGGCCGGGAGGTCAGGGTTGGCCAGCGCCATCGTGGCGACCGTGATGACGTCGGCCAGACCGGCGTCGAGATCGGCGACGCGCGCGTCGATGCCGGCGCCCGCGCGGTTGAGGAGCAGGGCCGTCGGCCATGCCGCTCGCAGCTTTCGCAGCAGTTCCTCGTCGCCGCCGTGGATCATGTGCAGGTAGGCGAGGTTCATCGGCGCCAGGGCGCCGATCAGGGCCGAGTAAAGGTCGTGGGTGTCGTGCTCGACCATGTCGTTGTACGGGTTGCCCGGCGAGATGCGCAGCCCGGTGCGTTCGGCGCCGATCTCGTCGGCCACCGCCGACACGACCTCGGTCGCGAAGCGGATGCGGTTGTCGATCGAGCCGCCGTACCGGTCGGTGCGCTGGTTGGCGTTGCTGGAGAGGAACTGGTGGACGAGGTAGCCGTTGGCGCCGTGGATCTCGACGCCGTCGAAACCGGCGGCGATGGCGGCCGACGCCGCCTGGCGGAATTCGTCGACCACGCCGGCGACCTCTTCGGTGGTCAGAGCGCGGGGGGTGGGCATGTCCTGCAGGCCCGAGGCGGTGAACATCGCGCCCTTGGGCCGGACGGCCGAGGGGGCGACCGGCCGGCGGCCGTGCGGGGTGTTGTCGGGGTGCGCGATGCGACCGACGTGCATGAGCTGTACGACGATGCGGCCGCCGGCGGCGTGCACCGCGCCGGTGACCTCCTGCCAGCCGGCGATGTGCGCCTCGGTGTAGATGCCGGGGGTCAGCAGGTAGCCCTGCCCGTCGTCGGAGGGCTGGGTGCCTTCGGTGATGATGAGGGCCATCGAGGCGCGCTGACGGTAGTACTCGCGGTTGAGGTCGGTGGGGACGCCGTCCGGTCTGGAGCGGTCGCGGGTCATCGGCGCCATGGCGAGCCGGTGCGGGAGTTCGATGGCACCGACGGTGGTGGGGGTCCAGAGGGTCATGTGACTTCTCGTTTCGTGGTGAACCCGCGGGTTCAGATCGATTCAAGGACGCGGACGCGGTCGGCGATGGCGCGCCGGGCGACGTCGGAGGTGAAGGCGATGGAGTCGAACTCGTGCGGGGCGCCGGGGTGCAGGTGGAACTCCACCGGCACGCCGGCGCGGCTGAGCTTCGTCGCGTACGCGAGGTCCTCATCGCGGAAGACGTCGAGCTGGCCGACCTCGATGTAGGCCGGGGGCAGGCCGGACGCGTCCTCGAGCCGGGCCGGGGCCGCCGTGGGCGGGACGTCGGGGCCGCCGGCGGCCTCCCCGAGCAGTGCCGGCCACGCGGTGCGGCTGTCGTCGTAGGACCACAGCAGGTAGGGCGCGATGTGCGGATCGGGCGTGGTGGTGCGGTCGTCGAGCATCGGCAGGAGCAGGATCTGGCGGGCGATCTTCGGACCGCCGCGCTCCCGCGCGAGGATCGTCAGCGCCGCCGCCATGCCGCCTCCGGCACTGTCGCCCATCACGCCGATCCGGTCGGGGTCGACGCCCAGCTCCGAGGCGTGCTCGTGCAGCCAGCGGAGCGCGGCGTAGGCGTCCTCGAGCGGCGTCGGGAAGGGGTGCTCGGGCGCGCGGCGATACTCGACCGACAGCATCGGCA
This sequence comes from Actinoallomurus rhizosphaericola, assembly GCF_024055675.1. Taxonomy (NCBI): domain Bacteria; kingdom Bacillati; phylum Actinomycetota; class Actinomycetes; order Streptosporangiales; family Thermomonosporaceae; genus Actinoallomurus; species Actinoallomurus rhizosphaericola. Next base: position 41,599 of record NZ_JAMXMW010000020.1, read on the forward strand.
CGCCGCTGGCGGACACGTAGCGGGAGACCGGCCCGTCGAAGAGGTCGATGTGGCCGAAGATGTACCCCCCTCCGTGGAAGAACAGCACGGCCGGGCCCGGCGCCGCGCCGTCCTTGACGTACCAGCGCATCGTGATCTGCGCACCGTCGTCCGCGGTCGCGTAGTGCTCGCTGGTCGTCACGTCGGCCGGAATCGGCTGCGCGGTGCCGGCGGCACCGATGATCGGCTCCCACAGGGCGCGGCGGCCCGCGATGTCGCCGACCGGCGGCGGTGTGAAGCCCCCGTCGGCCATCGGGGCCAGCGCCTGGGCGATCTCGGGATCCAACGAGAGTGACATGGTCGTTCTTCTTTCCGTGCTCAGGGGGGATCAGGCGGCGGGCGTGACGATGACGACCTTGCCGTGCAGGGTGCCCGCGGCGGCCTGGGCGTGGACCGCCGGCAGCTCGGCCAGCGGCACGCGCTGGGCGACGTCGACGCGCAGCTCGCCGGAGTCGGCCAGCGCCACCAGCCGCGACAACTGGTCGGCGTCGCTGCGGACGAACAGGTCGATGCCGCGTACGTCGCGCTCCTCGTCGGAGGGCGCGGGCATCCACACCGTCGTGTTCACCAGCACGCCACCGGGCCGGATCAGGGCGACCAGCGCGGCCAGCCGCTCCGGGTCGACCGGCGCGAGGTTGAGCACGACGTCGACCGGCTCGCTCACCGCCGCGGCCACCTCGGTGGTGGTGTGGTCGATGACCTCATCGGCGCCCCAGGCCGTGACCTGCTCGCTGCTGCGCGGGCCGGCCGTGGCGATCACGTACGCGCCGGCGTTCTTCGCCAGCTGAACCGCGTAGCCGCCGACCGCTCCGCCCGCACCGTTGATCAGCACCCGCTGCCCGCTCGTGAGCTTGGCGTGGTCGAAGAGCGCCTGCCACGCGGTGAGACCCACCAGCGGCAACGCGGCGGCGTCGGGCAGCGGGACGCTCTTGGGCGCCGCCGTCAGGACCTCGGCCGGCGCGAGGACGTACTCCGCGGCCGCGCCGACCCCCGTCATCGGCAGGAAACCGACGACCTCGTCGCCGACCTCGATGCCGTCCACGCCCTCGCCCAGCGCGTCGACCGTGCCGGCGACGTCGAGGCCGGGAGTGTGCGGCAGCGTCACCGGGATCGGACCTTGCATGAAGCCACCGCGGATGTTGCCGTCGACCGAGTTGAACGACGTCGCGGCGACCCGGACCCGTACCTGTCCGGCACCGGGGACGGGCTGCTCCACGTCCTCGTAGCGCAGGACGTCGGGGTCGCCGTACTCGTGGAAACGCACTGCCTTCATTGCTGAGCTCACTTCCGATGGAGAGGCTATTGCTTCGAACTTGAAGCAACTAGGGATGACCTTAGGTCTGCTTCGAATTCGAAGCAAGAGCCCATGTGTGTGTTGTGGGTCACAGCCGTCGGGGGCCAAGGCGATCGACATGTGCCTCGTGAGAGGCGACGGAGGCTCGCCGGCGGCGAGACGCCACCGGCTTCGGCGGCCGCAGATCAACCCTAGAAACGTCGGTATGCGGGAAACGTGTACCGTCGCGACAGCCGATGGAACTCCGGCGACAGCGTGATCGGCACGGGAGACAGGGGATGCGCAGACCGCGATTTCATGGTCCGGGCGGCAGAGTCGGCACGTTCACCGTCGACGCCGACTCCACCGGCGCCGGCCGGGGCACCTGGGAGCCGTTCATCGACACCTGGAACGACCGCATGGGAGACCTGTACCCCCTCCCGGAATTCACCGCCTCCACGGTCGACGGCTTCCAGGGAACGATGCGCTCGGTGACCTTGGGAGACACCGCCGTCAACGAACTCTGGGCGTCCTCACCCCTGAACACCCAGGCGGTCGGGAGGCAGGAGCAGGACCTGGTGCGGCTCTACGTCGGGCTGCGCGGCGGTCTGACCCTGCGGGACCCCCACGATCAGGGCGGCGACGCGTACGTCTCGGCCGGCACCTACTACGCCCACCACTGCGTGACGGAGAACCACTTCCACTCCACTCCCGTGATCGGCGCCCGGATCTTCATCTTTCCCGGCAGCGATCTGCGGGCCCTCGTCAGCGGCAGGCCGCGCACCGGTCAGGTCGCTTCGCCCGCGGCACAGATCCTCATGGCCCACACCAGCATGCTGCAGCGAACCCTGGGCGGCCTCGGCCCGGCCGGTGCCGACGCATCCCGCAGCGCCCTCCACGAACTGGCCAAGGGACTGATCCTCGACCACTTCGACGACCGCGAACCCACCTTCGTCCCGGCACTGGCACAAGCGGCCAAAGACCTGGCCGACGCCCAGCTCACCGACGCCGAACTGTCGTCCACCACGATCGCCCGGCAACTGCACGTCTCGGTCCGCACCCTTCAGCGGGCCTTCGCGAGTCTGGACGAGTCGTTCAACGCCTATGTCCGCCGCCGGCGCCTGGAGGAGGCGGCCGAGGCGCTCATCGCTCCCGGGTCACGGCTGAGCGTGTCACAGGCCGCGGCGCGCTGGCATTTCAGCGACAGCAGCCACTTCATCCGGGCCTTCAAGAAGCTCTACCACGCGACGCCGGCGGAATACGCGCGTCGGCACGGAGCCCTCTGAGCGTGCGATCGCAGCCGCCGCCACGATCACGTGGCCGGCTGACCGTGTGTGGGGGACTCGACCACGATCTCCGTTACGCCCGGAGCGTCGGCACCCGGAGATACCGGGTGTAACGTGAAGTAATCATGGCTGGTCCGAAGGTCCGCTGCCCAGCGGGCAACCTTCCGGCGGAGGTCGAAGAGCTGGTCGGGCGTCGGCGCGAGGCGGCCGACATCAAGCGGCTCCTCTCATCGACCCGCATCGTGACGCTCACCGGCGTCGGCGGGGTCGGCAAGACGCGACTGGCCCTCCGGGTGGCCGCAGAGGTGACCCGGGCCTTCCCCGACGGGGTCTGGCTCGTCGAGTTGGCGGAACTCACCTATCCCGAGGCGCTGCCGGAGACGGTGGGCGCCGCGCTGGGAATGCGCGACCGCTCCACCGCACCGACGGTGGCCAGGCTGATCGACTACCTGAGACATCGACGGCTGCTCCTGGTCCTCGACAATTGCGAGCACCTGGCGGATGCCTGCGCGATCCTGGTGAGCGAGCTGTTGAGGGCCGCTCCCGGCGTGCGGGTCCTGGCGACGAGCCGGGAGCTGCTGAAGATCGCCGGCGAGCACGTGTTCGAGGTGCCCCCGCTGTCCGTACCGGCGGAAGACGAGCCGTTGGGAGCAGGTGACCTGCTGCGCTATGAGGCGATCCGCCTGTTCGCCGAACGGGCGGCCGCCGTCGTCCCGGATTTTGAGATCACGGCCGCGAACGGCCCGACGGTGGCCCGGATCTGCCGGCTCCTGGACGGGATTCCGCTGGCCATCGAGCTGGCGGGGGTCCTACGGCGATCGATGTCGTTGGATCAGATCGTCGCACGACTGGACGACCGATTCCGCCTGCTCACCGGCGGGAGCCGCACCGCGCTTCCCCGCCAGAGGACGCTGCGGGCACTGATCGACTGGAGCTATGACCTCTGCTCGCCGGCCGAGCGCATGCTGTGGGAACGGCTGTCGGTGTTCACCGGCGGGTTCGATCTGGCCGCGGCGGAACAGGTCGCGTCCGGTGAGGGGATCGCCGTCGACGAGGTCCTCGGGCTGATCGCGGGTCTGGTGGACAAGTCCATCATCGGCCAGGACGGGAACGGCAGGCGTTACTGGCTGCTGGAGACCGTCCGCCAGTACGGATGGGACCGCTTGACCTCATCCCCGGAGGGACCGGATTCCGTCCGGGTCCGCCACCGGGACCATTACCGGCGATTGGCCACCGAGTCGGAGGAGGACTTCTTCAGCCCCCGTCAGATGGAATGGGGGGCCCGGCTGTCGGCCGAGCACGCCAACCTACGGGCCGCGTTGGACTTCTGCCTGAGCCGGCCCGGACACGCGGACGCCGGGCTGGAGATCGCCGCCTCCCTCTGGCATTACTGGGTCTTCGTCTCCGGCAGGGTCGGCGAGGGCCGTCGATGGCTCGAACGCGCACTCGCCCTGGAACCGCGACCGGGGCCCTCGCGGAACAAGGGGCTGTGCATCTGCGGCTGGCTCGCGCTGCTGCAAGGTGACGCCGTGGCCGGCCTGGCCATGCTCGAGGAATGCCGTGGCGTGGCGGAGCGGATCGGCGACGAGGACGCCCTCACCCAGGTCGCCCAGCTCTTCGCCCTGGCCGAGATGCTTCGAAGCGAGCCCGACCCTGCCCGGGCCGTGTCGCTGTTCGAGCAGGTCCTGGCCCGGCACCTCGCCAGGAACGATCTCAACGGCCTGTGGGTCACGCTCTATCAGATGACCATCATCGAGACTCTTCGCGATCCCGACCACGCGGGAGACCTCGGCGAGCAGGGCCTGGCTCTGTGCGACCGCCATGAGGCACTCTGGTCGAAGTCCCTCCTGCTGTGGGCCACCGCGTACACCTGGTGGCGGCGTGGCCGTCATCGCCGGACCCTCACGCTCCTGCGGGAGTCCCTGCGCATCAAACAGCTCTCCTACGATCCCTGGGGCAGCACGTACTGCCTGGCGACGATGGCCTGGCTCGCCGAGGCGAACGGCGAGCACTCGCGCGCCGCCCGGTTGTTCGGTGCCGTCCACGCGCTGGACCAACTGATGGGCGCGTCACCGACTCATCTCAGTTGGCTCGCCGGGTTCCACGAGTCCTGGGAGACGCGGACGCGCCGGGCGATGGGCCCCGCGGCGTTCGCGGCGACCTTCGAGCGCGGCGCGGGCATGTCCCTGTGCGAGGCGATCGCGTTCGCGCTCGAGGAGAAGACGGCCGCCGCCCCGGCGAAACCGTCACTACCGGCGCGCGAGGATCTCCCCATGCTCACCCCACGGGAACGAGAGGTCGCGGAACTGGTCGCACAAGGGCTGAGCAATAAGGACATCGCCGCCAAGCTCGTGATCGCCCAGCGGACGGCCGAAGGCCACGTCGAGCACATCCTCACCAAGCTCGGATTCACCTCGCGTGCGCAGATCGCGGCATTGGTGACGGCGGCGCGCGACGCGCCGGGGCCGGACAGCGAGATCATGGCGACGCACCCCCGTTGATCGGCCGTGACGTCCTGCGCGAGGACTGACCTGGTAGCCCGGATCAGGCCGCGGGTAGCTCGAACCAGACCACCTTGCCGATCGTCGCACGGGCGTACCCCCAGCGACTGGACAGTGACTCCACCAAGTGCAGTCCGCGTCCTCCCTCGTCCTCGTCGTCGACCGGGCGCATGCGCGGATACCGTGGGCCGGCGTCCGCGACCTCGAACCGCAGTACGCCGCCGAGGAATCGAATGCTCAGCCGAATCGGGCCGACGCCATGCCGCAGAGCGTTGGTGACCAGTTCGCTGATGAGCAGTTCGGCCGTCTCACAGTGCTCGGCGAACCCCCAACCGGCCAGCTGACCGGCGGTCAGATGGCGGGCGCGGGCCACCGAGGGCGGCGATGAAGGAAGCGACCAGGAGACTCGCAGGGGGGCGATGGGTTCGATGATCGGGGCGCCGCTCGCTCCCGGGCGCTGCGGTCGGGCGAACCGATACGCCCGTCGGCGGACAAGCCGGCTGGATTCGTAGAAGATCACCACACCGCTGCGGAGCAGTCTTGATCCCTTGCTCTGTGTCCAGAACGTTCGCGGGCGGACAGCCGTGCGCTGGTACGGATGCATGATGCTCTCGGCTCCTTACCGAGCGTTGAGTGGATCCCTCTCGGCATCTACCAGACTGTCGCTGAGCGTCACCTGTCGACACGGGGAAAGCACCTATGTGGGTACCCGGTCCGTACCTGGGTAGGTGCCGCGAGGCGGCTGTTATCGTGCCGACCGTGACGCCCTCGGACTGGTCGGATGTACGTGAACGGCTCGCGCGCCTGGCCGCTGAGGCGGGCGCCGGTGAGATCTTCGGTTCGAGGAGTCACCGGTGGCGGCTTGAGCCGCCCCTGAGCGCCGCCGAGTTGGACGAGGTCGAGGGCCAGTTGGGGGTGGAGCTGCCGGGCGAGTACCGGCCCCTCCTCTCCGGGGCGGGGAGAGGAGGGGCCGGGCCTGCTTACGGCCTGTTTCCTGTCCGTCGAGTCGATGGGCGATGGCGGTGGGAGGGCGACGGGGCCGACCTGACCGACCTCGCCACACTGGCCCGGCCTTTTCCGCACGTTGCGGCGTTCAACCCGGCCGATGGGCTGCCCGACCCGCCGGACGAGGACGATTACGACTCGTTGGACGCCTTCAACGCCGCCGAGGACGCTTACTGGGAACGGCACGACCAGGTCGTCTTCCAACCCGAGCATTCGATCGGGCTGCTGTACCTATGTCACCTGGGCTGTGCGCAGCGTGAGGTACTCGTCGTCAGCGGGCCGGCGAGAGGCCAAATGTGGGCTGATGACACCGCCGACGACGGCGGTTTCCGGCCGCTGGCCGACGATGACGGAACGCCGCTGGGGTTCGCCCGGTGGTATCGGCAGTGGCTGGACAACGCCGAAGCCCGGTTGTCCCGCGACCTACCTGCTTGAGACCGCCGTCGGTTCGGCGGACCGGCGGCCACGCCCGGTCTCCCCTCCCGCTCAGATCGATCGAGCGAACACCGGGCAAGCATGCCCTGTTCGTCAGTCCGGCCTTGTGACCGGCGCTTCGGTCACGAAGATCGTGGCGGATCGGCGCGTCTGCACCGCCTGCATCCGGTCGACTCCCTCGAACTCGTTGCAGAGCAGGAACAGGTGGCGGCCGTCGGGACCGCCGAGGGCGGCGGCGAAGCACGGCAGTTCCGTCTCGACACGATGGGTGATCTCGCCGCCGTCGAGCACCCGGACACACGCGCCCGCCGGTGCGTTCGGATCGCCCGTGTGGGCGGCCGTGTCGGCGGTCTGCGTCCAGATCGCCGATTCGGCGTCCACGCAGATGCCGTCCGGGCCCAGTCCCTCGGCCCACACTCTGCGGCCGGTAAGCGCACCGTCGTCCTGGATGTCGAACGCACTGAGCCGTCCGGCGAACGACTCGGCGACGACCAGGGTAGAGCCGTCCGGCGTCACCACCATGCCGTTGGGGAACTCGATGTCGCCGGCCACTCGGCGGTAGGTCCCGTCGGACGCGACGAGGTTGATCCAGCCCGGCTTCGGCGTGCCACCACCGATGAAGTCGAAGTCGAAGCCGTTGACGTACATGTGGCCGCGCGGATCGATCACGATCTCGTTGCCACCCCGCTCGCAGTGCGTCACCAGCGCACCGTCCGGCTCCTGGCGGGTGACGGCCGGGCCGGTCGTCACCAGGCGTCCGTCGGGCAGCCAGTCGATCGCCCAGCCCATCCTGGGCGGGCCCTCGGCCATCACCTCGGCTTCGCCGTCCATGTCGACGGCGACGACCTCGCCCGCACCCCAGTGGGCGAACCAGAGTCGGCCGTCGTACCACCGGGCCGACTCGACCATGGCCAGGCCGGTCAGCAGTCTGCGGGGTGGGGGCAGGTACTCGATCACGGCTTCGGTCCTTCCGCTCCGGCGGGCCGTATCGGCGGCCCCTCACCCTCTACACGAACAGCCGACCCCCGAATCGACGTTTACCCGCACTGAAGCATGCGTCTTGTCCTCACCACTGTCGTCAGTCTTCCGGCGAACGCCAGGGACCAGAGGGCCTCCGCTCGGTGGCTGCCGGGCGGTAGCCTCGGAGTCCATGGCGGATGAGGACGTGTTGCAGGACGCCCCGCACCGCAGGGTGGTCCGTATCGGTGACACCGTCCGCAGGCCAACCCACCCATGGACGCCGGCTGTCCATGCCTTGCTCGCACATCTGGAGCAGGTCGGTTTCCGATACTCGCCGCGGGTGCTCGGGATCGACGAAGAGGGTCGTGAGATCCTCACCTATCTGGCCGGCGAGTCCGGCCCGGACGGCTGGGCCAAGGTAGTCGGCGACGCGGGTCTGATGGCCTTCGCCCGCCTGCTGCGCGACTACCACGACGCCGTCGCCGACTTTCGGCCGCCCGACGACCTCGCCTGGTTCACCGGCGAGAGTGGATTGAGCGATGAGCAGTTGATCTGTCACGGTGACTTCGGACCCTGGAACATCGTCTGGCGCGGCGCGCGCCAGGTCGGGATCCTCGACTGGGACTACGCCCGGCCGGCAGACCGTATGCACGACATCGCCTACGCGCTGGAGTACGCGGCACCGTTCCGTGATGACGCCGAATGCCTGCGCTGGCTGCGCTATCCCCGACCGCCCGACCGACGTCGCCGGGTAGAGGTGTTCGCCACCGCCTACGGCCTGACGTCCGCCACTGGACTGATCGACGCGGTCATCGACATCCAGCAGGGCGGCATCGACCAGGTCCACAGACTGGCCGACGCCGGACACCAGCCCCAAGCGCGCTGGGTCGCCGACGGCCTTCTCGATGAACTTGGCCAACGGCTGGCCTGGAGTCGAGCCAACCGCCACCTGTTCGAGTAGCCAGGCGCCCACACGCGCTCAGAAGCGCGTCATCTGGGTCCTCTTCGGGCCCCGCTGCGACTCGCTGAGCACTCGGTCGAACGGCAGCCTGGGCACCGACCTGGTCCGGACATCGCGATATCCACGGTAGAGCCGCCCGAGATCGCGCACACTCACCGCCGCGCTGGAGACGGCAATCCCGAACCGTGGGCCGACCACTGCTGGTCGCGATCAGTGGGTCCGTTGTCGTCAAAAGGGCCTATCCCGTGATCGGGATAGGCCCCTGACCTGCGCAGCCGGAGGTATTCGAACCCCCGGCCTTCTGATCCGTAGCCGACGGTGGCGCATGGCCGATGCGCCGCGACCGGGGGACGGCGTCCGGTGACTGGGATCGTGTGCTGGTCGTTGTCGTCACCGCTGTCGTCAGGTGGCCGCAGCGGCGCGGCAACGCGATTCAAAGATCCGTGGACGTCTGCGTCTGCGCAGGTGAACACGCGGATCTCGAAACGTCGGCGGACCCTTGGCGTACGTCAACGACTGTTATCTGATCTCGGCCACGAATGAACCCAGTTCTGGGACCACCCGCGTCTGGCAGAGACCGCCTGGGGGCGTACTCATTCCCTTTTAGACGGCCGCGGACCCGTCCGGAGGTCTGCAGCACGGCTGCTCATTGCTCGCGCCCCTTGTGGGTCTTCGTGGCTTTGCCCGACGGGGTCGTGCAGGGCGCATCACCGGTCGCCCCGCAGCGCGGGCACGCGGCGGGCGCCGTGGCCGGCTCAGTGGCCGACTCGGTGGCCGACTCCGCGGCCGACTCGGTGGCCGACTCCGTGACCGACTCGGTGGCCGACTCCGCGGCCGACTCGGTGGCCGACTCCGTGACCGACTCGGTGGCCGACTCCGTGACCGACTCGGTGGCCGGCTCCGTGACCGACTCGGTGGCCGACTCGGTGGCCGGCTCGGTGGCCGGCTCGGTGGCCGGCTCGGTGGCCGGCTCGGTGGCCGACTCGGTGGCCGGCTCGGTGGCCGACTCGGTGGCCGGCTCGGTGGCCGGCTCGGTGGCCGACTCCGTGACCGACTCCGTGACCGACTCCGTGACCGACTCAGTGGCCGGCTCGGTGGCCGACTCAGCGGCCGACTCCGTGACCGACTCGGTGGCCGACTCCGCGGCCGGCTCAGTGGCCGACTCCGCGGCCGACTCCATGACCGACTCGGTGGCCGACTCGGTGGCCGACTCAGTGGCCGACTCAGTGGCCGGTTCGGGCTCCGGTGCCTCGTGGGCGGGGTCGGCCGCTCCGCCGAGCGGGTCGCCGGTCGAGCGGGGGTCACGTCCCTTTTTCTCTCGGATGTACGCCTTGACGCGGTCGATGATCTTCACGGTGGGGGGCTCCTTAGCGTCGGGTACCGGGCCGCGCCGGCAGGCTGGACACGGTCACTCGGATCGCGTCGGTGCGTTCGGCGTCGACCTGGTCGCGCTTCTCGAAGGTCATCAGATCGTAGGGCAGGCCGCAGCCGTACTCGCGCATGAGGACCTGTCACAGACTTCCGCCGGCCTGCTGCGGGATGACTGCTGAACCGTCCAGTTCGGTTCACGGCCGCCCGGGGTCGAGTTGGCGAACCCGTTAGCAGAAGCCCCCTCTGCAAGATCGCAATGGGGCTTTGACCTGGGCGCGGCCGACGAGATTCGAACCCCCAAGCTTCTGGTCCGTAGCCGACGGTAACCCACGCTCGATGGCCGGCGATCGTGGGCAGACGGCGTCTGATGGTCGTGATCGTGTGGTGTTGGTTGTCGTCAGGGGTGCGTGGCGGTAAGAGATCTGGCCCGCGGCGGTGCTGGCTAGTCGCACCAGATCACAACGGCGAGGTGTTGATCTGCGGCTGTGGTGTAGAAGTCGCGGAGCGCGGTGAAGTGCTTGGCGAGGTAGCGGCGCGGGTCGCCGATGAGGTCGTGAAGGTTGCCGCCGAGCGTGTCTTTCACTGCTTGGGGATCGGCGGGAAGCGCGGAGAAGATCCGCTCTAGGTCGATGTCGCGTAGCGCGGTGGCCGAGGCCACGACGTCGGCTGGCTCTAGGAGCATGGGCTGTTCCATCACCGAGTCCGGGTGGTCACGGTAAGCGGGGTTGACCTCTGCGCCTCCCTCTACCGCTCGTCGTACGGAGGCGACGTCTCCGATTCCGGTGTGTTCGCACATCCGGATGATGCCGTCGTCCGCCCAGTCGAGATCGAGGTGGTCCGACATGGGTACGAGGTCAAACGAACAAAGCGTGTTCAACGTATCGTCTGATCGTCGGCACTCCGCAAGCTGCGCCGCAGTGATCCGAGCGAGCTGCAAGGTGACCGCCATGAGCGGAGTATCGCAGCCTGATCCGTAGCAAGATCGGGACCGTGCACAGCCCCGCTCGGTTTCGACATGTATTCGGCACGATCACGGGCGACATCTAGCCCGACGAACACTCAGATCCGCAACACCGCAGCGCGGACTGTCCTTGTCAGGTGTCGATCTCGTACCGGTACCACTGCCTCGGATGGTCGTCCTCATGCAGCCACAGCGACCCGTCGCGGCCGATCTTGCCGCGCGCCCATCCCTTCGGCTGCCGGCCTCCTGGCAACATCAGCTTCTCGCGATCCGTCTCGATGACGACTCCGCCTTCTCGGCGGGCTCTACGGATCTCCCAGCGGAACCCGCCGTCTGCCCGGTCCTGGTCGAGGAAGGCGAGTTCGGAACCGGAGACGGCCAGGCCGGCACATCTGGTGACAGGGTTCGGCGTGACGGCCCGGACGCTGTTCGCATCGAGCTCGACCAGCGGGAATTTCGTGTAGGGACAGGCGTGGACCAGCTCCCGGCCGACGTTCAGCGCATAGCAGTCGCACCAGTCGACACCCGGGGTGTCGTCCGCCACCATCCAGGATGGCCCTCCGTCGCAGTCCCAACGGACGAGACCGACCATGAACTGGTACGAGCGCGTGCCGTCCGGGTTGGGCGTCCAGTAGCTCGACTCATCGAAGTAACTGGCCCAGATGTTCCCCTGAGGATCCGTCATGAGTTGTTCGATGCCGTCACCCGCGTAAAAGGACGCTCGGGTCTGCCCTTCGCCGTCGATCACCCGGATGTTGGCGGTGAGGCGTAGCTCATGCTCAGGGATCGGCTCCCCGTAGCGCTCGTAGGGGATGCCTTGTCGCTCGCAACGGGCGGCGGCCAGCACGACGCCGTCGCCGCGGGTGTCGATGTGAGTGAACCACAGGTCGAGATCGTTCAGCGGGATCTCGCGGATCTCGGGTCCGTCGCAGATGAGGGCAGTCGCGTCATAGCGCGGGGGCGGCCGAAGCACGGAGAAGTGCGGGACGGAGACGAAGCCTTGGGCAGGATCGGCGACCAAGGCGGCGAGCCGGCCGCGATGGTCGATGGTCGAGGCAAGGACCTCGAGATGGGCGTAGCGGTCAGGAAGCATCGCGTGCAACGCGAGCCGGCGCTCAGCGGCCATGGGCCTTTCGGGTCGACATGGACCGATGATCCCACACAAGCCATGGCCCAGATTCCCCCGTGGCCACACGATCAGCTGGGGAATTAAATGAGGATCGGCCCCGGGGTTCTGGCCTGCGGCTGCGACGGTCCGCGAGTGGCCCCCGTTGTCCCTTGCTCACCCTGGCTAGTTGCACGCTAACTGCACGCCTCCGGCCGCACGGGTGTTGTTGACCTGCGGTGAAAGGCGGATCCTGCAGGCGAGGGCTCCGATTCGCTGGGGCCTGGAGACGGTGAAGAGTCGCGCTCGATCAAGCGGCCCACGGAGCCTCGACTCTCGAGGCCACCTACACCGGCGCCCGTCGGGGCGAGCTGCTGAACCTGCGGTGGCGTGACGTCGACCTCGACGGCAGGCAGATCACCATCTCCGGTTCGGCGGCGTTCATCGCGGGGGAGCGCATCGAGGGGACGACCAAGAGCGGCCGGTCCCGTGTCGTCAGCATCGACGCCGGGACGGTCCAGGGCCTCAAGGCGCACCGGCAGCGGCAGAACGCCGACCGCCTGGCGGCGGGCGAGGAATGGGAACGTGCGGCCGGCAAGGACGACGATTACGTGTTCGCGACGACCTGAGCCGCTCCACCCTGACACGGTGTCGTCGCTGATGGCCTCCCTGATCGCCCGGCATGCCCGTTCACGTCGTTGCAGCTCGCCTCGGTCACGCGGGCCCGTCCATCACGCTCCGGGTCTACGCGCACGTGATCAACGAACAGCTCGTAGAGGCGGCGGACATCTTCGCCAAGCAGATCACGGCGGTGTAGGAAGGCCGCTGTTAGCAAACCCGTTAGCAAAAAGGCCCCTTGCGTGATCGCAAGGGGCCTTTGACCTGGGCGCAGCCGGAGGGATTCGAACCCCCAACCTTCTGATCCGTAGTCAGATGCTCTATCCGTTGAGCTACGGCTGCTGGCGTCCAAGAGTGTAGCGGCACTCTGGGGGGACACGCGAATCGGATACCGCGGCGCCCCTGCGCCGGGTCGGAGTGGCCGGTGGGGCTGCCGGTTCGGGACGGCCTCCTGTGAGCGCCAGGGCTCCCCGCGACCACGTCTCGTACGTAACGTCCGCGCGGTTCCGGCCCCGGGAGGTGTCCGATTTCACCGTCCCGACGACCGCCGGCCGGCCGGGCCGGCCCTCGCGTCGGCGCGTACGGGGGTGGCACGGGACCCGAATGCGGGGTGCCCGGGCCGCTCGTCCGGCGGTTCGGCCGCTGAGCGATCTTTCTGCAAACGCGGAGGAGATTCGCGTTCCGCCATCGAACAACAGATCAAGCTCACGGCTTTTGCGGTAATTCGGGTGATCTTGTGACCTATCCTTGACACTGGTGTAAACAGGGAGCCGCGCCGTCCGATATCTGGAGCACGTGCATGGCAAGGTGGTCCGCGTTCGCCCCCACCGCCGACAGGCGCCTGGTGAAGGCGCTGCACGAGGGGGACGAAGAGGCGCTGGCGACGCTCTACGACGTTTACGCCGAGCGGCTGTACGACTACTGTGCGGCGCTCCTGGGCGATCTCAAGGCCGCCGAGGAGGTCGTGCACGACACCCTGATCGACGCGTCGCGCCGTGCCCCGCGGCTACGGGAGCGCGAGCGGCTCCGTGCCTGGCTGTACGCCGCCGCGCGGCGGCGCTGCCTCCTCCGCAAGCGGCCGGCCGCGATGGCGGACGATGAGGCGTTCGCCCGGCTGGACTTCTTCGACCGGGAGGTCCTCTTCCTCGTCCACCGGCACGATCTGACCGGCGAGGACCTGGCCGCGGCGCTCGGGATCACGACGCTGCGGGCCCAGCGGCGCCTGCACCGGGCCACGCAGCAGTCGCCCGAGGCCGAGACGATCGTCGGGGCGGTCGCGGTCCCCGAGCCTCCCGCTGCGCTCCGGCACCGGGTGCTGCACGCGGGGACGGATCCGGAGCTCGCCGGGTACCGGACGGAGATCGCCGCGCGCGGCGGCGCACTGACGGCCGAGGGGATGCCCCGGCAGCCGGACGCGCCGTCCCGGCTGGCGCGGCGCTGGGCGTTCGCGAGCGGTGGGTCGGTGGCGGCGCTGGCGACCGCCGTCGCGGTGATGATGTTCATCGGCCCGAACGTGGCCGTGCCGGACCTGCAGTGGCCGGGCGGCGGTAAGCCGCGGACGGGCACGCCGGCGACCCGGACGACGCCGCCGCGCGGTGGGCCGGTCGTGACCCGGCCGCCGGCCGCGTCACGCTCCCAGGGGCAGACGGGCCCCGAGACGGGCCCGCAGCTCATGCCGTCGCCCACTCCGACCAGGCCGCACCGGCCGCCGAAGTCGCCGACGAAGCCGCCTACGGGCGTCCTCGCGGTGGCGCCCCTCTCGGTGCACATTCAGGGCCGGGGCACGATCGGCGAGATCGGCCTCACCGCTCAGGGCGGCAGGGTCGACTGGACGGCCGCCGACTCCGACCCGAACGTCGTGCTGTCCAACGTGAGCGGCGCGATCGCCGCCGGAGAGCACGTCAAGATTCAGGTCATCCTGAAACGGCAGGCCGTCACGCTGCCCGGTCAGACCGTGGTGACGGTGACCGACGGCGGAGGGCGTTCCACCGCGGTCACCGTCTCCTGGGACCTTTCGGTCTTCTGAGTCACGGAGGTGCCGTGCCGCGGTGGTCAGCCCCGGCCGCCGGGCAGGGCGACGAGGTTCGCGCCGCCGGCCTCGCCGAGCGCCCGCAGCACCGGCTGGACGATCTCCTCCTCGGCCGTACGCCGCGGAACGACCTGCTCCTCGGCCGCGCGCCGCTGGACGAAGCCGTGGTAGAGCACGCCCTTGGCGTTCACCCGGACCGGCTGGAAGTCCCGCGGGTCGAGGGAGCAGAAGCCGGTCCGGACGACGTCCTGGTACAGCGTCTGGGACACGATCAGCGCGACGTCCCGGTGCTGCTGGTCGGCGAGGAGCCGGCGCAGCGGCTTGGCGTTCAGCAGCCGGCTGACGACGATGGGGGCGTCGCCCGCCGGGCCGAACGGCCCCGGCGTGAGGGTGCCGTGGTGCAGCGCGACGCGCAGCCGCAGTCGCCTGCCGCCGCTCCGCTCCCGGTTGAACTCCCCGAGGATGGCCTCGAGGCGGCGGGTGAAGTCGCCGACGACGAGCGAGACGTCGACGTCTTCGGGCAGCACCGCGAGCTCGCCGTCGCCGCTGACCTGCTCGTACCAGAGGTTGCGGTCGAGGCCGACGTCCTGCGCGGCCAGGCTGAGGATGGTGCGCAGATCAGTCTGCGCACGCAGCTGGCCGCGCGCGTCGCGGGCGCTATATTTCTCTACGTCCACCGCCAGGACAAGGCGGTAGGTAAGGCGAACGTCAGCGTGAACGTCCGTGAGCGGCATGGACACCTCCAAAGCAAACTGGGCTGTGCGCCCCCATTCGCTCCACTTCGGAGAGAGTGTGCCTCTCGGAGGATGACCAGCGCCCCTCTTTTTCGGTACCTTCCCCACGTCCTTCCGGTGACCGGCGAAACCAGCGGACCTTAGACGCGAGAACGGCGCCGGAAGTTCCTTCAGGTAAGCCGAAGGTTACCCAGACGACAGGTGACCTGTCGGATCACGCCGGCCGGCCGACTCGTTGCACGAGGTCAACGAGTCGTAACCGGCAACGAGGAGAGGGCGTCGGCCTCGACGCGGAAGGCACGTGGCAGTCGGTTCGGCGAAGGGCGTTACGCATAAGTCCAGTTTTTGCGGCCTTTAGGGTAATTGCCCGCGACCTTACCGCTTGACGGCCACACCCACGACGCCTGCAAACTTTTCACGCGCCGCCTCATCGCGCTCCGGACGCCATTCCGTCGGCCCCACCAATCCGGGCTCGAGAACGTCGAACCCGTCGAAGAACCGGAGGATCGCGTCCCGGCTCCGCGCGCCGAGCCGCGCGCTGGCGCCCTCGTACACGCGTTCCGCCCTGGCCATCTTCTCCGGATGCGGATCGGACGACAGGTGGGACAGGATCAGGTGGCTCCCCGGCGCCATCGCCTCGCGGTACCGCGCGACGATCGCCCACGGATCGTCCTCGTCCGGCACGAAGTGCAGCACGGAGACCAGCATGACGGCCACCGGTCGCCCGAGGTCGATGACGGCCCGTACGTCGGGATGGCCGAGGATCTCCTCCACCCGGCGAAGGTCCTCCTGGACGAAGCGCGTACGGCCCTCCCGCGACAGGAGCGCCTCCCCGTGCAGCCGTACGACGGGGTCGTTGTCGACGTAGACAACTCTCGCCTCCGGGTCAACGCGCAGCGCCACCTCGTGGACGTTCTCCCGGGTCGGCAGCCCGGACCCCAGATCCAGGAACTGCCGGACCCCCGCGTCGAGGGCCGTCCGCACCGCCCGGCCGAGGAAGGAGCGGTTGAGCTTCACCCCGCGCAGGACACGTCCCTCGGAGATCCGGATGACCTCCTCGGCCGCGGTCCGGTCGGCGGCGAAGTTGTCCTTGCCGCCGAGCCAGTAGTCGTACATGCGCGCGACGTTCGGCACCGAGACGTCGATCCCCGGCGGCGGCCTCTCGGTCATGGCGTGGAGTCTAACGAGGGTGATCTTCGGCCGACCTCGGCCGGAGACGATCCACTCGACTACTTCGAGTGACATTAGGGTAACTAGCTGTCGTGACCGACATAACGGAGGAGGGACGCCGCGACGGCCGGCTCCTGGTCATCGGCGGCGCGGAGAACCGCACCTGCGGGACCGGGCCGCTGAAGGAGTTCGTCTCCCTCGCCGGTGCGGATGAATCCCGGATCGTGGTGGTGACCACGGCGACCGAGAAGCCCGAACAGGTGGCCGCCGAGTACGCGCGGGTGTTCCATCGGCTCGGCGTCTCCTCCGTCACCGAACTCCGGCTCCCGCACCGCGCCGTCGCCGACAGCCAGGACTCGCTCGACGTGCTCCGCAAGGCCACCGGCGTGCTGTTCAGCGGCGGTGACCAGTCCCGCATTCGCAGCCTCGTCGGCTCGAAGGCCAACGCCCTGCTGCGGCGGCGCCTCACCGCCGACGGGCTCGTCATCGCCGGGACGAGCGCGGGCGCGACCGCGATGGGCCGCTGGATGATCCTCGGTGGTGACGGTCACGAGGTCGCGGCCTCCACGGTCCGGATCGGGCCCGGGCTCGGCCTGCTCGACGACGTGCTCATCGACATGCACTTCGCCGAACGAGGCCGGCTGCCCCGTCTCCTCAGCGGCATCGCGCTCGACACGCTGCGGCTGGGCGTCGGAATCGACGAGGACACCGCGATCGTGGTCCGCGAGGGCCGCTTCGAGGTGATCGGCAGCGGGGTCGTGACCATCGTGGACGCCGACCAGGCGACCGTCGGTTACGCCGAGTGCGACGACGATCCGATGGCCCTCTTCGACGTCCGTCTCCATCTCCTTCCGGCCGGCTGCTGGTTCGACATGGAACAGCGCAAACCGTGGTTCGGCCCCGTACCCGCAGCAGAGGAGTGACCATGCACCTCGAGCATCTGCGCCGGCTGAACGGTCCCAATCTCTACCTCGCGCGACCGGTGGTGATCGCCCGTCTCGATTTAGGAGAACTGACCGGCCGGGAGACCACGGACTTCCCCGGTTTCGCCGAGCGGCTCGTGGCCGCGCTCCCCGGTCTGGCCGAACACCACTGCTCCGCGGGCCGGCCGGGCGGGCTGCTGACCGCGATGGCGCGCGGAACGTACTTCGGGCACGTCACCGAGCACGTGACGCTGGAGCTGTCCGCGATGATCGGCCGGGACGTCTGCTTCGGCCGTACGGTGTCGGCCGAAGCACCGGGACACTACGACGTCATCCTCGAACGCCCGGTGGACGAGCCCGAGGAGTCACCGGTCGTCGGCTGCCTCATCGACCTCGCCATCCGTACGGTGACGGGCCTGCTGAACGACGGGGACGTCGCGTTCGACGCCGAGCTCGCCGCCCTGGCCGCGACGTACGAGCGGACGAGCCTGGGCGTCAGCACCGCCGCCCTCGCCACGGCGGCCCGGCGGCGCGGCATCCCCGTACGCCGGGTCGACGACCTCAACCTGCTGCAGCTCGGGCACGGACGGCACCGGCGCACGGTCTGGGCCGCGATGACCGACCGGACCTCGGCGATCGGCGTCGAGGCCGCGGGCGACAAGATGCTCACCAAGCGGCTGCTGGAGGGCGCCGGGCTGCCGGTGCCGGAGGGCGTGGTCGTGACGACCGCCGCGGAGGCGGTCGCCGCGTTCGAGAAGATCGAAGCGCCCGTCGTGGTCAAGCCCCTCTCCGGCCACCAGGGGGAGAACGTCTGGATCGAGCTGACCGACGCCGGCGAGGTGGCCGCGGCCTTCCACGCCGCGTCCGCCGAGGGAGGCGCGGCGCTCGTCGAGGCGTACGTCCCCGGCCGCGACCACCGGGTGCTCGTCGTCGGCGACCGCGTGGTGGCCGCCGCCGAACTCAACCCCGCGCGGGTGACCGGGGACGGCAGGTCCACCATCGCCGA
Organism: Actinoallomurus rhizosphaericola; assembly: GCF_024055675.1. Lineage (NCBI taxonomy): Bacteria > Bacillati > Actinomycetota > Actinomycetes > Streptosporangiales > Thermomonosporaceae > Actinoallomurus > Actinoallomurus rhizosphaericola. The sequence goes on from NZ_JAMXMW010000020.1 coordinate 59,976, forward strand.
CCTGATCGCCGCCGCGAACACCGACCCGGCGCGCGGCGAGGGCCACGACCGGCCGCTCACCCGCCTGGCGCTCGGCGAGACCGAACGCGCGCACCTGACACGGCAGGGCCTCGCCCCGGACTCCGTGCCGAACCCCGGTCAGGTCGTGACGCTGCGCCGCAACGCCAACCTGTCGACCGGCGGGACCAGCAAGGACGTCACCGACCGCGTCCACCCCGACGTCGTACGGCTCTGCCGCCGCGTCGCGGCCACCGTCGGCCTCGACATCTGCGGCATCGACCTGCGCCTGCCCGACATCGCCGCCCCGCTGCCGGCCGACGCCGGCGCCTCCGGCGTGATCGAGGTGAACGCCTCACCCGGCCTGCGCATGCACCTGGCGCCGTACGAGGGGCGCCCGCGCGACGTCGCCGCGGACATCATCGACCGGCTCTACCCGCCCGGGACGTCCGGGCGCGTGCCGATCGTGGCGGTCACCGGCACCAACGGCAAGACCACGACGGTACGGATGATCGCGCACCTGCTGGCCCAGGACGGCCGCCGCGTCGGCATGACCACCACCGACGGCGTGTACGTCGGCGGGGAGCTCGTCTACCGCGCGGACGCCTCGGGCCCGCTGTCCGCGGCGATGGTCCTCGCGGACCGGACCGTGGACGCGGCGGTGCTGGAGACCGCGCGCGGCGGCATCGTACGGCGCGGGCTGGGCTACGACCGCGCCGACGTCGCCGTCCTCACCAACATCACCGACGACCATCTCGGCGTCGACGACATCGCCACCGTCGAGGACCTCGTCGAGATCAAGGCGCTCGTCGCCGAGGAGATCCGCCGTGGCGGCCACCTCGTGCTGAACGCCGACGACCCGCGGACCGCCGCGCTCGCCGACCGCCCGCGCGTACGGGACCGCGAGCCCGTCGTCCGCTACTTCGCCCTGTCCGCGTCCGCTCCGCGCGTCGAAGAGCACCTGGGCGCGGGCGGGATCGCGTACTTCGTCGAGGACGGCGCGCTGACCGAGGCGTGCGGCACCGGCAGGTCGCGGATACTCCCGGCCGCGGACGTCGCCGGGTCGTTCGGCGGACTGGCCCGGCACGTCATCGGCAACGCGCTCGCGGCCGTCGCGGCGGCCCGCGCCCTCGGCATGCCCGCCGACCTGGTCGCGCGCGGACTGCGGACCTTCGACCCGTACGACCTGAACCCGGGACGCGGCTGCACCTTCCGGGTCGAGGACCGCCCGGTCGTCGTCGACTACGCCCACAACCCGGCGGCCGTCGCCGCCGTCGGCGAGCTGATGCGGCGCGTGTGGCGGCGGGACGGCGTGGCGGCCGTGACGCTGCCCGGTGACCGCTGCGACGAGCTGGTGATCGACACCGCCCGCGCGGTCGCCCGGTCCTTCGGCCGTGTGGTGGTGTACGAGGACGAGGACCTGCGGGGCAGGCGGCCCGGCGAGATGGCCCGGCTCATCACGCGCGGGCTCGTCGACGCCCGCCCCGACGTCCGCGTGCACCCGGCCGGCGACCTGAAGGACGCGGTCGGCATCGCGCTGGGCGTGTCCACGCCGGGCGAGCCGATCCTGCTGCTGTACGAGAAGCTGCAGCCGGTCATGGACCTGCTCGACGCGCTCGGCGCGGCCTCGCCGCCGGACGCCCGGTGACCGGCCCACCCGGTGACCGGGACGCCCGGTGACCGGGACGCCCGGTGACCGGGACGCCCGGTGGCCGGGACGCCCGTCTCACGGCGGCAGCGGCCTCAGAGCCACGCCCGCTCGCTGGCGATCCGGATCGCGTCGATCCGGTTGCGCGCGGCCGTCCGCGTGATCACGCTCGACAGGTGGTTGCGCACGGTCTTCACCGACAGGGAGAGCCGGGCGGCGATCTCCGCCGTCGTCGCCCCGTTCGCCGCGATGCGCAGGACCTCGAGCTCGCGTGGCGTCAGCGGGTTCTCCTCGACGGCACGGGCGGTGCCGGCCAGCTCCGGGTCGATCATCCGCCGGCCCGCCGCGACCTGACGGACCACGCGCATGAGGACGTCGGCCGGCGCCTGCCTGCTGAGCAGCCCGAGCGGATCGACGGTCATCGCCCGGCGGACGCCCATGGGGTCACCGCGGTCGGCCAGCATCACCACGGAGCACTCCGCGGTCAGCTCGCGCAGGTGTGCCACGCCCGTCGATCCGGCCGGGCCCGGCAGGTCGACGTCGATGACCGCGACGGTGGGGCATAACGTCGCGACCGCCGACGCGAGGCCGTCCCCATGGGACAGGTCGGCGACCACGTGGATATCGGGCTCCCGGTCGAGACAGGCGGACAGCCCTAACCGGAGCAGGTGTACGTGCTCTGCCACCAGCGTACGGATCACCGCGTGCCGTGGATCGTTCCGTGACGGCGCCCAGCGCCTGAGACCGGCCCGGCGTTCCGCACGTTGATCGTTCTTATTCATGTATCGCCCCTGTCGACAGCCGTAACGCACTTTGCCCGGTACATCGCGAATAAACCTTGCAGAACGCATCAATCGGAAGTCGTCGGTCAAGCCGCCGCCACCTGTCCGATTCCGGACAGGTGGCGGTCGGCCGGCGCGGACGGTCACACGGTCGGCGCGGAGTCGCCGAGTGCGGACTGCGCATCGGCGGGCGAGCCGGAAGGACCGGATCCCGACGGGCCGTTCGGCTCCGCGGGGTCGCCTCCCCCGCTCGGGACGGAGGCGGCCTCGCGGGAGGCGGCCTCCGACGGCGTCGGAGCGGGCGTCGAGTCGCCCGCGGCGGCCGGCCGGTGGCGCGGTACGGACACCGGACCGTCCCAGGCCGCGGCCCGGGCCGGAACGGAGACCGACCCGGTGACCCGTCGCCGAGGACGGCCCGCGAGGGTCCTGACCCAGCGAGGCCACAACCGGTACGCGGGCGCTCCGGGCCGGGCCGCGCCCGCGAACGCCCGGCGACGCCAGCCGGTCAGCGAACCGCGCTGGATGACCGTCCCGGTGTGCGGAGCATGGACGAACCGGCCACGTCCGACGTAGATGCCGACGTGACTCGCGCCCGAGAAGAACACCAGGTCGCCGGGGCGCAGGCTCCTCATCGGGACCTTGCGCCGGATGATGTGGTACTGGATGTCCGCGCGGTGCGGCAGGCGGACACCGCCCCTCCGCCAGGCGGCCATCGCCAGGCCCGAGCAGTCGTACGACCGCGGTCCGGCCCCGCCGAACCGGTACGGCTTGCCCATCTGCCGGTAGGCGAATCGGACGGCTCGGCGGGCCGCGACCCGCTGAGCAGCGATCCGGGCCAGGTAACGCTCGTAGGCGTACAGGATCCGGGACTGCCGGTGAGTCGGCCCGGAGATCGCGATGACCGCGTCTCCCCGCTCCGTACGGGCCGCCGCGCCGGATGGCGTCCAGAGGGCCAGGAGCACGCTGACGCCGATCACCGGGTATCGCAGTAAAGCGGGGCCCGCCACACCGAGGTGCGCTTTACCGGCCCGAACGCGGTCGTGATACGTCGACTTCATCCACCATCCTCCAAATGGCGAGTGAGCCTTTTCAGCGCATGATCTACCCTGAAAGGCGGGGCGCGTACCATTACCCTTTTCGCCGCAATCCCCGCCATCCGGATTCCGGCCGGGTCTCCTATAACAAGAAGTCAGTCCCGGGATTTGAATACACCAGCCGCCGGTAAACGGAACGCCGCCTTCCCTGCTCCGAGAAGGGCGGGAAGACGGCGCACCGGGTGAAATGAAAACCGCCCGGCCGGAGGACCGGCCGGGCGGAATGGAATCTCCGGGTCAGGAATTGCCACCCTTGGCGAAGGAGGCGTTCCCGTCGCAGGCCGCCGCGGCCAGACCGCGGATGGCGCCCGCGTTGCCGCAGATGGTGATGGGCATCGTGGCCGGAGCGCTGACCTGGTCGTTGCTGAGCAGGTGGGTCGACGAGGAAGCGGTGTTCTGCGTCGAGGACTGGCTGCAGGCCTCAGGGCAGACCGGCGCGCCGATCGGCTGCGAGCACGCCTGGGCGCAGGCGGGCGCCTCGTGCGTGGTGGTCTGCGCCGGCGGCTGGGCCGCCGGAGCGCAGGCCGCCGGGCAGGCCGGAGCGGCGGGCTTGGCGGGCTCGGCGTTCACCTGGGTCGACGACGAGCAGGTGGCGGGGCAGGTGGCGTTCGCCTGCGACGACGCGCTGCCGCTGCTGATGCTCGAGTGGCCGTGGCACGCCGCGGTGCCCAGGCCCTTGTCGGAGATCGCGTTGCCGCAGATCAGGATCGGGACGGTCACCGGCGCGCTGACCTTGTCGTCGCTGCCGATCGAGGTCGCCTCGATGCCGTGGGTGTGGTGGCTGATGTAGCTGAGGCGCTGCGTGGCGCCCGTGACCGCGCTCGAACGCGGGCTCAGCGCGTTGAGGGCGTTGCCGTTCGCCGCGTTGACGGTGGCGCCCCGCAGCAGGTTGTTGGCGGTGATCGGAGCGGTCACGGGGGCCGTGACGTCCGCGAGCACGCCACCGAGGAGGCTGCGGTCGCCGCGCGTGGTGTTGGTGTCGGCGTTGGCGATGCCGCCGCCGACCGCCGCGAACGCGGCTCCGACGAGGAGGGCGCGGGCGGCGCGAACAGTCCATTTACGCATTGGTCCCCCAAGGGTGTCTGTTTTCCAGTGATGATGCGGTGATTTTCCGTCGCGGCGGGATCGCACGATCACGTTGAATCGGAATGTGCGCGAGATGCAGCCATCGTGCCCGCGAAAGCGGCGATCTGGATGCTTGAGCGGTGATTCGGACGCGTGACGCGAAATGCCATCCACGCGTACGGGTCGTACCGCTTCACGCACCCTCCAGGTGGCCGGTGATCTCGAAAAGTCGAAGGTTCTTGCTGACCGGTGGAAAGGCTAACACCGCCTTTCCGGCCCGCCGGGGGACGCCGACTCCCTATGTAAAGGGCTGACCCGCCGCGCGGCCGGGTTCTCCACGGCGAGACTCAGGGGAGCTCAGCGCGGAGCCGGAAGGGCAAACGGCGGGCAATGGAGCGTGTCCCGATCGCCGCAGATCCTTGACGTTGCCCTTACCCGGTTTCCGGCATCCCCCCGGACCGGCGGGCCGCCGATGTTCGCAGCGGCGGCAGAAATCGGATGACATGTCGATATCCGGTCTCTAAGCTGCGCCGGGTGCGCGACCTGACCCTCCTCCCCAAGGCCCACCTGCACGTCCACCTGGAGAGCACCATTCGCTGGGCGACGCTCGGGGAGATCGGGACGGCCAACGGTGTGCCGGTTCCGGAGCCGCCCGCCGACGGGCCGGTCGTCTTCGACGGCTTCGGCCGGTTCGCCGACCTCGGCACGCTCGTACGCGACTGCCTGCGCCGGCCGGAGGACTTCCGCCGTGTCGCCCTGGAGTTCTGCGCGGACGAGGCCGCGCAGGGGACGCGGTACGCCGAGGTCACCTTCACCGCGGCCGCGCACGGTGAGCGCCTGGGCAGCCCGGACATGCCCCTCGAAGCCGTGCTCGACGGGCTCGCCGAAGGACAGGCCGCGTACGACATCGAATGCCGGGTCCTGCTCGACCACTCCCGCCGGCGCTCGGTCGACCGCTTCCGGCGCACGGTGGACCTGGCCGTGCGGTACGCGGACCGCGGCGTCATCGGCATCGGCCTCGCCGGGGACGAGTCCCATCCCCTCGCGCCGTTCGCCGAGGTCATCGAGTCGGCGCGGGACGCGGGCCTCCACCTCGTCCACCACGCGGGGGAGACCTGCGGGCCGGAGAGCATCCGCGAGGCGATCACCGTCGGCCACGCCGAGCGGCTGGGACACGGGATCCGGATCCTGGACGACGCGGACCTGGTCGCCGAGGTACGGGACCGGGGCCTGCCCCTGGAGGTGTGCCCCTCGTCGAACGTCGCGCTCGGCCTCGCGCCCTCCTTCGCCGCGCACCCGCTGCCCCGGCTGCGCGACGCCGGCCTCGTCGTGACGGTGAACACCGACATCCCCGTCATCATCGGCACCACGACGACCGAGGAGTACGCCCGGATCCGCACCGCCTTCGGATACGACGACGCCGTGCTGGCCGAACTGTCACGGGCGGGAGTCGAAGCGTCGTTCGCCCCGGAGCCGACCAAGGCCCGGCTGCGCCGAGAGATCGACGCATGGCTCACCACCCCCGCCCCCTGACCGGGGGCGGTCACCGGAAACCTGCGGGTAAGCGCCGGCACGGCGGCGTGCCCCTGCCCGCAGGTCCGCGGCCATCCTCATTAGGGTCGGAAACATGTCCGATATGGCGTATCGCCCGCTGGGCGACTCCGGCCTCGTCGTCTCCGTCGTCGGTCTCGGGTGCAACAACCTGGGCCGCGCGAAAACCCGTACGGAGACGCTCGAAGGCACCAGAAAGGTCATCGACGCCGCGTTCGACGCCGGCATCACCCTGTTCGACGTGGCGGACATCTACGGTGCCGAGCCGGGCCTGTCCGAGGACCTCCTCGGACAGTGCCTCGCCGGCCGCCGCGACGATGTCGTCGTCGCCACCAAGTTCGGGATGGACATGCGCGGCGCGAACGGTCCCGACTTCGGCGCGCGCGGGTCCCGGCGCTACATCCGCCGGGCCGTCGAAGCGTCTCTGCGCCGGCTGCGCACCGACCACATCGACCTCTACCAGTACCACGCGCCCGACGGCGTGACCCCGATCGAGGAGACGCTCGCCGCGCTGGACGAGCTCGTCCGCGAGGGCAAGGTCCGTTACATCGGCTCCTCGAACTTCGCCGGATGGCAGGTCGTCGAGGCCGACTACGTCGCCCGCGCCGCGGGCGGCGCCCGCTTCATCAGCGCGCAGAACTACTACAACCTGCTCCACCGTGACCCCGAGGCGGAGCTCATCCCCGCCTGCCAGGCCTACGGCGTCGGCATGCTGCCGTTCTTCCCGCTGGAGTCCGGCCTGCTGACCGGCAAGTACCGGCGGGACGAGGAGCCTCCGGCCGGGACGCGGATCGGCGACAGCCGGCGTTCCATGCACGCGGACGCGGACTGGGACACCATCGAGGCGATCCGCGAGTTCGCCGACCAGCGCGGCGTGTCGATGCTGAACGTGGCGATCGGCGGGCTCGCCGCCCAGCCGGCCGTCGCCTCGGTGATCGCCGGTGCGACCTCGCCGGAGCAGATCCGTACGAACGTCGAGGCCGCACAGTGGATCCCGAGCGACGACGACCTGCGGAAGCTCGCCGAGATCACCGGGTGAGGTCGGCCCCGCACGACCGGCGTGAAGGCGATGGCCCGTGCACCTTCTGCCTCCAGAAGGTGTACGGGCGCCGCAGTATCCATCGCCGCGGAGGACGCGTCCCTGACGCGTTCACGCCCTCGATCCGACGCCGGCCGTTCACGATGGACGGCATGAGCGGAGTCATGGTGAGGAAGGTCCGGCCGGGAGACGGCGAGGGCTGTGCGCGGGCCTGGCGAGACGCCGGCCGCCACTACGCCGCGATCGTGCCGGAGGTCGTTCAGGAACCCGACCCCGAGGGACTCGTCGAGTGGTTCGAGCAGTCCATCGGCCGATCACAGGGGGACGACACCGTCTGCCTGGTCGCCGAGGACGACGGGCGGGTGATCGGGGTCATCGAGGCCGCGGTGATCCGGCCCGCCCCGGACGCCCGCTGGCAGCTCCAGCGGGACCTGTCGCGGGTGCGCCTGGTGATCAACGCGCTCGCGGTCGTCGCGGAGTACCGCCGCCAGGGTGTCGGCACGGCGCTGATGGAGGCCGCCGAGGAGTGGGGGCGGGGTGAGGGCGCGGAGGTCGCGGTGACCGACACGAACCTGAGCAGCCCGCTGTCCGTCCCTTTCTACGAGAAGCGGATGGCCTACCGCAGACAAGGGGTCATCCTCCGCAAGCCCCTTCGATCCGAGTGATCCTGCGCTCGTGGTCGCCGGGGGCTCCGCGTCCGACGGCGCGGAGCCCCCGGCGAACGGCGGTCCACGGCGACCCCGAGATCCGGAACCGCCCGATGGACTCGATCAGCTGTCCGCGATCTCGGCGGGGTCGACCGGGATCGTCGGGCTCTGCCCGAGGGCCCGTTGTTTCGCCCCGGCGGACGAAATCGATGCGAGCTCAGCGTTGAAGTTCGCCAAGTAGGCTCGGTAAACGGCCGTACTAGTGATCTTCAGGTCCGACTCGTCATTGTGATAGAGCGAATTCGCGGTGTAGTTCGCCGAGCCGGTGAAGACGACCTTCCGCCCGCTCGCCCCGTTGTATCTGCCGTCGATCAGCAAATACTTGTTGTGCGTGTAGTGCTCGGCATATCCCTTACTGTTTCTGCCGTGCGTCGAGTCCCGTACATCAGCCCTCGACTTCGCCAAAGTCGACCGAACGCTCGAGGACACCGCGCTCTTGGTGTAAAGCACCGTCACCCTACATCCCTTGGATGCCATGGCGGCGACCTGCTTGGCGAGTGACAGCCGGTTATCGGTCCACTCGAACATCGCGATACGAATCTGAGTGGGATAAGTCTTCGAACAGGTGACGAGCTTCAACGCACTCAGGATCGTGTCGCTGCCGCTCCTGGCCTTGGGCCAGTAGTACGCCTTCGGGTTCGAACCGTACGTCCAGTAATAGTCCTTCTTGTGAGCGCCTGTCGCGCCTCTCGACATGTCGGTGAAGTATTTGACGTAGGCGTTGTAGAGGCCCGTGTTGCCGACCACCGTGTAGCTGTTGTTCCAGGCGACCTTCGCCTGTGCGGTCGTGGGGTTCGCGCTGGAGACGGTCACGGTGCGCCTGCCTCCGCCGGAGAAGAGGTAGTACTTCGCGTGGAGCCACGCCGCCGATTCGCCGCCCGAGTAGTCATGGCTGATGCATCCGCCGTAACACAGCGCCGCATAGCTGCTCGCGCTCTTGGTGCTCACCTTGCTACCGAGTGCGGCCACGAGACGTTTCCAGATGGCATTCTTGGAATGCTGGTCCATGAGGACCTTCACATGAACTCCGCGCTTATGTGCGGCGATCAGCTTGTCGGCGAAGTCGTTCAGAGTCATGCTGTACACCGCGACCCGGATCACCGACCCTTTGGGAGCCGTGTCGATGTTGTGCTCGATCTGTCGGACAATCGCGTACTGCCGGGCCGAACCGCCCTCAGGGTCGTTGAAGACCGGCCCCGCTTGCGGGCTGAACGCCGCACTCGCCGTACCGACGCCGACGGAACCGACCCCCACGCCGACCAACCCGATGGCGGACATTCTCGCCACCATACGCCGGAAGGTGAAATACCGCACGCATCTCCCCGTTCCCCTGGAAAAAGCCTATGAGGACTTTAACTACGGGAACGGCATAAGGGAAGTTTGCGACCCGCTTCGGCCATACAGCGACATGTGTACGCCGCCGTCGCTGATCACTTCGGCGACGTCGCGGTAGAGGAGTCGATGCCGTCGACGAAGGCGAGAACGGCCTTCGCCAGCTCTTCGGGGGCCTCCATCGCGGCGTAGTGGCCGACACCGTCGAGCCGGACGGAGCTGATTCCCGACGACGCGGCGCGGGACATGGTGTCGGCCGTGAAGGAACCGCCCCCGGCGCCGACCGCGAGCACGGGCACGTTCAGGCCAGGTGATTCGGCGAGGGCCTGGATCTCGGGGCCCTCCCGCAGCATCGACCGGTAGAGGCCGATCGCGCCGCGCCAGCCGTCGGGACGCGCGTACGTGCGGGCGAACTCGTCGATGTCCGCATCGGCGATCATGGAGGGGAATGCGTACCGCCCGAGGAACTCGCGTTCGCGGCCGGTCAGGAGCATCTCGGGAATGCCGGGCGCGGTGAGGGCCCCGATGTGCCAGGCACCACCGCGGGTGATGTCGGCCAGCATCTCGAGACCGAACCCGGCCAGACCCATCTCGATGGCGGTGAGACTGAGCACGTCTTCGGGGTGGGTGGTGGCCAGTCGGAAGACCGTCGCCCCGCTGATGTCCTGCCCCGTGAGGTGGACCGGGCCGATGCCGAGGTGTGCGATCAGCTGGTGCAGGTCTTCGGCCGCGGTCGTGCTGGTGAAGTCGCTCGGCGCGACGTCCGAGTCGCCGAAGCCGCGCAGATCGACGGCGAAGACCCGGTGACTCGCGGCGAGCAGGGGGATGAGCCGGCGGAAGGCGTACCACGTCTCGGGGAAGCCGTGGACCAGCAGGATCGCGGAGCCCACGGTTCCCGCGGCGACGTAGTGCAGGGTCGTTCCGTTGACGTGGGCACGGTGGTGGGCGATCCCCGGCACCGTGGGACTCGCTGGTGTGGTCATGTTTCTTCTCCTCGACTAGACACCATGGCTGTCGAAATATAGACACCAAGACTGTCGAAGTCCAGAGGGTGCCGTAGTCTTGCCGCATGTCTCGCTCTGGTGCCGATCTCGCGCTACTGCTGCTCGGGGGCTTCCGTACGCTCGTGGACGCCGCGATCGTCGAACTGGCCGAGCGCGGGCACGAGGACGTGCGACCCGTCCACGACTTCGCCCTGCGAGCCATCGCCGCAGGCGCCGACAGCGCCTCGGAGCTGGGCCGCCGCCTGTCGATCACCAAGCAGTCGGCGGCGAAGACCATCGTGGTGCTCCAGGAGCGCGGATACGTGACACGCGAGCCGGATCCACGCGACGGCCGCCGCAAGCGGCTTCAGGTCACCGCGCTCGGCTTCGAGGTGTTGCGCCAGGGTGAGGCGATCTTTGACGAGCTACGTGAACAGTGGGCGAAGCAGATCGGTGCCGCCGAACTGGAGACCATCGAAAAGCACCTGACCGCACTGGTGGGCGCGCAGCCCGTGCGCTTCGACACGCCCGGCTGGATCGCCCGCGACGTCGGCGATCCGGTCTGAGCCACCGCTACGAGCGCGCTCTCCCATGAGCGACCGTACGGTGCCGGCGCGCATGACCGTCGACACCGGCCGATCACCCCGAGCCCTGACCCGCCCGGTCCGAGCGCCGGCTCAGACCTGCTGCTCGCTGGGGTCACGGATCATGCGGATGGTGGGTTCCTTCTCGGTCATCCCCGCGTCTCCCGCGCGTTCCATCGCCATGTGAGTCGCCCGCATCACCGCGTCGGCGGCGGCGTCCGCAGCCGCGACGACGTCCGGGCGGCTGGTGCGCCACAGCACTCTGACGATGTAGTACCCGGTGACCGGCAGGTCGGTGATGGTGGCGTTCTCGAGCTGTCGCAGTTGCGCGCCGACGAACGCGGGAACGACCGTGGCGCCGAGCCGTGCGGCCACCATGGCGCGTACCCCGGCCTGATGCAGCGCGCAGTGCTCCAGTGAAGGCCGAATCCCATGCGCGGCCATCAGCCTTTCGTGGGCGCGGCCGTTGGCGGAGGACTCCGACATCGTGATCCACGGGCGGCCGGACAACTCCTGGACCGTCCGCGGAGCCGGCCACCCGTCCGGGACCACGATCCGGTACTCGTCGCGGAACAGGACGCGGGCGCGGACGCCGAGAGGCAGGGGCAGGGCGGTGTCCAGGTCATCGGCGACCAGCAGGACGTCCAGGTCTCCCAGCCGCAACGCGTGCAGCCCCTCGACGATCGCGGTCTCGACGAACCTGGGGACCAGCGCCGGGTGAGTGACGGTCAGTTCCGCAGCGGTATCCGTGGTCAGCTGGCTGAGGCCGTCGAGGGGCGCGCCGATCGAGACGGGACCGCTCACCCGGCCGCTCAGCGCGCTCAGCCGGCGCGCCGCGTCGGTCAGTGCCTCCGCGATGCGCTCGCCGCTGTCGGCCAGCAGCCGCCCCGCCACGGTGAGTCGCAGCGGCCCGCCCGCCCGATCCACGAGCGGCATGCCGACATCCCGCTCCAACCGGCTGAGCTGCTGGGAGACGGCGGAGGGAGTATGGCCGAGAACGCGTGCGGCGGCGGCCAGGGACCCGCCGTCGGCGATCGCCCGCAACAGGAGCAGCCGCCTCGGATCGAGCTCCATGGCGTTAAGTATTTCTAATCGGTGGGTTGAGTGATGCCGTATTGCCGCCCTCGAACGCCGATCGCGACGATGTCCGGGTCGCGACATGCCACGTCGAATCCCTCACCGAAGGAACTGACCATGTCACGCCCAAGATCACGCGCGGTGTACGGCGCGGTCGCACTCGCCTGCGTCCTCACCGCCACCGCGTGCGGCCCCGACCACGCCTCCGGCGGCGGTGGTCCGCGGGCATCGGCCGGCGCTCCGACCCGGGCCACGGCCGCACCGGCCGCGCCCGCCAAGGCGTACGTCCTCACCACCCCGCCCAGGATCGGCGCCTACCCGCGGTACCGCATGACCGCCGACCAGCAGCGCATGCTGGCCCAGGCGCTGGCGGGGCAGACCCGGGCACTCGGCATCTCCGGCACCCAGATCTCCGCGGTCTACGAGGACAAGGCCGATCAGCTGTACGCGGTGTTCGCCGGGCTCAACGGGAGCGGCTTCGACCCCGCGACACTTCACGCCAAGCTCTGGAGACCACCACAGACGCAGGTCGTCGGCACCGCTCGAATGACGTCGAGTTGGGAGGACACCGATCCGGGCCCCCACGGCGGAGCGGCCATCTGCAACCAGACGCTCGGTCAGTCGGGCATGATCGCCGCCGAGGGCACCTCCTGCTCCTGGATGAGCACCACCACTTTCGGCGTCGTCTTCCTCCGGCAGCCCCGAGGCGCCCGGCAGATCTTCTACAACCAGACCGCGGCGAACATCGGCCCCATCATGCGTAAGATCCGGGCCGCCGTGGAGCGGCGGCAATAGCCTCGGGCGCCCTGGACCGGTCGGGTTCCCCACTGCTCCAGGATCGACCGGATCATGCGACGTGCGCCACATCCGGCGCACGTCGCTTCTCGGGGCCCGGCGTATGCGGTGAGCAGTGCGGCTGAGGCGGCGCTGAGCGCTCGGCTTCCACCTCAGCCACTGACCGACCTTGCGCCAAGTGCGGTGTCGGGCATCCCCGAGGTGCCCCCGCCGGAGGCGCGGTCTTTGCTGCGTTGATTCGGACGACTGTGGGAGCTGCCGTGGGTGCTTGGGGATATGGCCCTTTCGATAACGATGCGGCCGATGACTTCCTTGCTGAGCTGGAGCGGACGAACGATGCGCCTGCTGACCTACGCAAGGTTTTGACACGGCGTTGGCCGGCCGTGCACTCGGCCGTTTGCTGGACCCGGTCGACAACGAGTGGCATGACCTGTGGGTTCGATCGAACGCGCTCGACCAGGTAGCGGTGGAGTTGGAGCGGTTCCGGCGCGCGGTGGCACGGTTCTGATGACGCTGCGAGGTCTGCTGCCGTCGATCGCGGTATGCGGCCGCCCGACCGGCACGGCCGGAGGGACCGACACCAGTGCCCGGATGGCCGCTGCCCTGTGGGACGAGGAGTAGCAACTGCAACGGGAACTGCAACTGGGGCCGCAGGTGCCCCAGGAACGATCAAGGGCCTTCCCCGTCGTCTGCTGGGGAAGGCCCTGATCACTGGGCGGAGGCTCGGGGATTTGAACCCCGGATGGACGGTAAGCCCAAACCGCATTAGCAGTGCGGCGCCATAGACCGGACTAGGCGAAGCCTCCTCGGTGGCCACCAGGCCGCACACAGCGTACCGGGCATCAGCCCCTACCGGCAAAGCGTTAGGCCACGTCGCTCGAATCAGGCCCGTACGCGGTCGCCCGGTGGCCTTGCGCCGAGGGTTTTCGTCGCTCCGGCGACGAGGATCCTCGGCGCTGAGCGCCCGCTGACGACACCCCGCGGCGCCCCACCCTGCTCTCGCCACCTCGCCGTCGGGACGGACCGCGGCGGGGGCTGAGGGGCGGGGCTAGGTGGTTTCGGTGACTTCCAGGGCGCCGTCGGCGTACATCTGGCGGAGGGTGCGCTTGGAGAACTTGCCCACCGAGGTCTTCGGGACGGCGGCGATGAAGGACCAGCGCTCCGGGACCTGCCACTTCGGTACGCGTTCGGCGAGGTAGGCGCGCAGCTCGTCGGCGGAGGTGCCGGCGCCTTCGCGGAGGACGACGGAGGCGAGCGGGCGTTCCTGCCACTTCGGATCGGGAACGCCGATGACGGCGGCCTCGATGACGTCCGGGTGGCCCATCAGGTGGTTCTCCAGGTCGACCGACGAGATCCACTCGCCGCCGGACTTGATGACGTCCTTGGCGCGGTCGGTGAGGACGAGGTAGCCGTCGGGGGAGACCGTGCCGACGTCGCCCGTGCGCAGCCACCCGTCGTGGAACTTCGAGGGGTCCTCGTCCTTGTAGTACGAGCCGGTGATCCAGGCGCCGCGGATCTCGATCTCGCCGACGGAGGTGCCGTCGGCGGGCAGGGCCGTGTCGCCGTCGCCGACGACGCGGACCTCCAGGCCGCTGAGGATGCGGCCCTGGGTGGCGCGGTACCGCCAGGGGTCGGGGCAGGCGGGCGGCGGGTGCGCGATCGAGGCGACGGGGGAGGTCTCGGTCATCCCCCAGGCCTGCACGATCCGTACGCCGAGGTCGTCGAACGCACGGAGCAGGGACTCGGGGACGGCCGAGCCGCCGCAGGGGACGAGGCGCAGGGAGCTGAGGTCGGACTCGTTCTCCCGCGCGTACCGGAGGACCTCGTTCCAGATGGTCGGGACCGCGCCGGAGACGGTCGGGCGTTCGTCCTCGATGATGCGGACGAGCGGCTCGGGCTGCAGGAACCGGTCGGGCATGACCAGCGACGCGCCGGCCATGAGGGCGGCGTACGGGAGGCCCCAGGCGTTCGCGTGGAACATCGGCACGACCGGCAGGACGCGGTCCGTGGCGCAGAGCCCGACGGCGTTGCCGGTGCAGACGGCCATCGAGTGGAGGTACGCGGTGCGGTGGGAGTAGACGACGCCCTTGGGATTGCCGGTGGTGCCGCTGGTGTAGCACATGGCCGCGGCCTGGCGTTCGTCGATCTCCGGCCAGTCGAACGTGTCGGGTTCGGCGGCGAGCAGGGCCTCGTACGAGTGCAGCTCCTTGCCGGCCGACTCCAGCGGCGTCACGTCGGCCTCACCCACGACGATCACGTGGCGGACCGTCTTCATCCGGGGCAGGACGGCGGCGAGGAGAGGGACCAGGCTGTCGTCGACGATGACGACGTCGTCCTCGGCGTGGTCGGCGATGTAGACGAGCTGGTCGGCGGCGAGCCGGATGTTGAGGGTGTGCAGGACCGCGCCCATCGACGGGACGGCGAGGTACGCCTCCAGGTGCTCGGTGTTGTTCCACTGGAAGGTCGCGACCCGCTGGTCGGCGTCGACGCCGAGACGGCGGAGGGCGTTCGCCAGCCGGGCGGCGCGGCGGCCGAGCTCGGCGTAGGACGTGCGCCGCATCCCGTCGCCGGTGAAGGTCGCGACCTCGGCGTCACCGGAGATCTGGGTGCCGTATCGCATGATCGAGGAGATGGTCAGCGGATAGTCCTGCATCGTGCTCCACACGGCGGCCTCCACGCTCGAGGGTGTGACCGGATTGTGGTCCTCCGCACAGTCCCATGTCAGCATGTCCGGGCAAATCCGCGCTCAGTCCAGGGCGGCGAACTCCTCCTCGGCGTCCTCGCGGAGTTTGGCCATGGCGCGGGAGACGGTGCTCTTGACCGTTCCGACGCTGACGCCGAGGGCTTCGGCGATCTCGGCCTCGGTGAGGTCGTCGAAGTAGCGCAGCACGATGTACGCGCGCTGGCGGGCGGGCAGGCGGTCCAGCAGGCGTTCGAGGGCGTCGCGCAGTTCGCTGCGGCCGGTGTGGTCGGCGACGGGAGTGTCGGGCATCTCGTCGGTCGGGTACTCCTCCAGCCGGCGGCGCCGCCACCAGGAGATGTTGATGTTCACCATCGCGCGGCGGACGTAGCCGTCGAGGGCGGAGCGGTCCCTGATCCGGTCCCAGGCGAGGTACGTCCTTGCCAGGGCGGCCTGCAGGAGGTCCTCGGCCTCGGTACGGTCGGCGGTGAGCAGGAGGGCGGCGCGCAGGAGCGTGGGGCGCCGTGCCGCGACGAAGTCACGGAACTCATCGTGCGACGCAGTTCCCACGGGACCGCCCGGCATGCTGGGGAGTTCGTACCGACGATGCCGACGATCGCACGCGGACCGTAATTACGGATCAACTCGCGCCTCATGTTTCGGCCAACGCGCCGCGCATCAATCATGAAAAACTGTCACGTATACCTATCGGCATCTTTGGCCGATTTGGACAAAGGAGTCGACAGAAGGAACGCGTGGGGTAAGGCTTGACGTGCGGCTTCCCGCCGCAACGGCCGTGAGCACTGTCATCGATGTTCGGAGCTTCCCCCATGCTGCCTTCCCGCGATTTAATGCACCGCCGACGCAGGCTCCGGGCGGCGGTGTCGGGCGACGCGCCGCATTATCCGGAAAGAGAAGACCATTGGCCACGGCGCGCGCTGGAGGGGGTGATCGTCGATGCCAGTCCGCATGTTCTCACGCTCGCCCTGGGGGACGGCTCCGAGGTGCGGCTGCCCATGTCGGCGAGCGTCTCCATCTGGTACGACGGCCGCGCCGAGCTCGCGGCGCTCCGCCCCGGCCGGTACGCCGTGGTGCGCCCGGCGGCGACCGGAGGGCTGGCCGCGGAGCAGATCTGGGTCGACATCGCACGGGTCACCGGCGTGATCACCAAGCGCGTCGGCGACGTGTTCGAGGTCGACGCGGGGCCGCATCGCGGGCGGCTCGCCGTGACCGTGCCGGCGCAGGCGCTGCGACGCGTGCAGGTGCGTCATCCGCGGCTGGAGCCGGGTGCGCTGCTGGACGTGATCGGGGTCCGGCGGGGCCATGAGGTCCTCGGGCTGCGGCCCGCGCACACCTCGCCCCAGCCCGCTCCGCACGCGATCGAGCCGGCGTCGCGCGGGGTCGCCGGGTCCGTACGGGTCCTGCGCGGCACGGCGACCTGGTTCGACCACCCCGACGGCGTGCGCGGCGCGGCGTACCCGGCCCTGGACCCGTACGGCGACAGCGGTGGCTGCGGCACCGGCCCGGTGACCCGGCTGCCGTACCTCTCGCTGGGCAGCGTGGTGCGGGTCCGCAACGAGTGCACCGGCCAGGAGGCGTCCGTGCCCGTCATCGAGTGCGGCTGCCTGGCGGCGCGCTTCTGCGACCGCTGCGTACGGTGCGGGACGTCACCGCGCGGACGGGTGGTCGAGCTGTCGAGGAGTGCCTTCGTCGATCTGGGCGGCGACCTGGACGCCGGATGCTTCAACGTCACGGTACGAGTGGATCAATGATGACCGAGCTCTTCCGCGAGGTGCAGATTCCGTTCCTGGCCGCCGTGCTCCTGGCCGCGGCGGCCGGCAAGGCGCTCCCCCAGGGCCGTACACCCCTCCCGACCCGGTACGGGGGAGGCGTCTCCGTCCTGGCCCTCGCGGCCGGCGAGGCGTTGCTCGGCGTCCTGCTGCTGACGACCTCGCTGTTCGTGGTGCGGCTGGCGAGCGTGGTGTTCTTCGCGACCGCCACGTCCGTGGTGGCCGACCTCGTACGGCACGGGTCCGATGAGGCGTGCGGCTGTTTCGGCCGGTTCAGCACGGAGCCCGCGCGCCGTCTGGGCGTCGTACGGGCCGGGGTGCTGACCGGGGCGGCCATCCTGGCGGCCGGCGTCCCCCGTACCGGCGCGCGGATCCTCGCCTCGGCGGACGGCCGGTCCGCGGCGCTGCTGGCCGTGGAGTGCCTGGCGTTCCTCGCGCTGTCCCCCGAGCTGGCGGCCGCGGTCGAGCGCAGGCTGCATCCGGTCCCGTGCGAGCTGCGCGAGGTCCCCCTCGACGCGACGTACGCGACCCTGCGGCCGAGCCCCGCGTGGCGCGAGCACGCGGGGTCCCTCACCTCCGCCGAGCCCACCGACGTGTGGCGTGAGCTCTGCCACCGCTACCTCGTCTACCCCGGCGAGGTCGACGGCCGGCCGGTCGAGGTGGTGTTCGCCGTCCCGGTCGACGGGGGACCGGCGGCCGTACGCGCCGGGCTGGCGTGGGACTCGGGGTGGGATCGCCAGGACGACGACTCCGGACCGCAGCGGGTGCACAGTCCCGTCGGATGACGCTGACGGCACGCCGACTCCCGCCCGCCGAGTGCCGCAGGCGGCACGCCGAGACCCGTCCGCCGGGGACGCTGACGGTGCGCTGACATCGGTCCGGTGCGGGCTGCCAGCGGGCCGTCAGCCCGCGGTGCGCGCCGGGCGTGAGAGTCGGATCAGGCGCGGGAACGCCGCGTCTGATCCGAGTCTCAGGGAGTCCTCTCATGCGGAACACGCGCGTTCTCATCTCCGGCGCCGGCATCGCGGGTCTGGCGCAGGCGTACTGGTTGGAACGGCACGGCTTCGACGTGACCGTCGTGGAGCGGGCGGCCGAGCCCCGGCCCGGCGGTCAGGCGATCGACGTACGCGGCACGGCGCTGACCGTCGCCGAGCGGATGGGCATCCTGGCGGACCTGCGCCGGCTCAAGACGGACATGCGCGGCTCGTCGATGGTCGACGGGTCCGGCAACGAGCTGTACTCCAGCACCGAGCGGACGTTCAGCGGGGGCCCCCTCGACGGACCCGACGTCGAGATCATGCGGGACGACCTGGTCGGCCTGCTGCGGGAGGCCGCGGGGGACCGGGTGGAGTACCTCTTCGACGACTCGATCGCCGCGATCGCCCAGGACGAGGAGGGCGCGCACGTCACGTTCGAGAGCGGCGTCGCACGGTCGTACGACCTGGTGGTGGGCGCCGACGGGCTGCACTCGAACGTCCGCAGGCTGGTCTTCGGTCCCGAGACCGACTTCATCCAGCACCTCGGGATGTACGTCGGGGTCTACACCGCGCCGAACTTCCTCGGGCTCGACCGCTGGCAGACCTTCTGCATGGAGGACGGCGTCGGCGGTGGCGTGATGACCGCCCGCGGCAACACCGAGGTGCGGGTGTACGTCGGGTTCTCGTCCGAAGAGCCGTTGGACTACGACTACCGGGACATCGAGGCGCAGAAGCGGCTGCTGGCCGACCGCGTCGGCGACGTGTGGGTCTTCCCCACCGCGCTGAAGTACATGTGGGACGCGCCGGACTTCCACTTCGACGGCATGGCGCAGATCCACATGGACCGCTGGGCGCGCGGCCGGGTCGTGCTGCTGGGCGACGCCGGCTACTGCGGGTCGCCGATGTCGGGTCAGGGGACGAGCATGGCGCTCATCGGCGCGTACGTCCTGGCGGGGGAGCTGGCGGCGGCCGGCGGCGACCACGAGGCCGGGTTCGCGGCGTACGAGGCGGAACTGCGGGACTTCGTCGCCAAGAACCAGGCGCTCGCGCTGGTCGACCGGGACCGCCTGGAGGCGTCCGGCGAGGACGCGGTCCCGGACGACGACATCGCGCGCCTCATGGAGGTGGTCAACTCGCTCACGTTGAAGGACTACGCGCCGGCCGGGGACCCGGCGAATGTCCGGCGGTAGCTCGTGGGCGGGACGCCGACGACGCGGGCGAAGTGGCGGCGGAGCATGGTGGCGGTGCCGAACCCGGTGCGGGCCGCCACCTGCTCGACCGCCAGGTCGGTGGTCTCCAGCAGGCGCTGCGCCTCGGCGACGCGCTGCCGGATCAGCCAGTGCGCGGGCGTGGTGCCGGTCAGCTGCGTGAAGTGCCGGGCGAACGTCCGCGGAGCCGTGCCCGACCGCCTCGCCAGGTCCGCCACGGACAGCGGCTCGGCCAGGTGGTGGCGGGCCCACTCCAGGGTGTCGGCGACGGCTGACTGCGCGGTGGCCGGGGCGGGGACCGGGCGCTCGACGAACTGCGCCTGGCCGCCCTCCCGGTGCGCGGCGGTGACCATGCGGCGGGCGATGGCGTTGGCGACGGCCGCGCCGTGGGCCCGGCGTACGAGGTGGAGGCACAGGTCGATGCCCGCCGCCGTGCCCGCCGAGGTCCAGATGCCGCCGTCCTCGGTGAACAGCACGTCGGGCTGGATGCGCGCGGCGGGGTGACGCTCGGCGAGCGCGCCGGTCAGCGCCCAGTGGGTGACGGCCCGGCGTCCGTCGAGCAGGCCGGCCGCGCCCAGCACGAACGCCCCGGCGCACAGCGACGCGATGGGCACCTTCGCCTCGTACGCGGCGCGCAGCGCGCCGAGGACGGCGGCGGGCACAGGGGCGAGGGCGTCGACCCGGCCGGGGACGACGACCAGGTCGCACTCGGTCAGCGCGTCCAGGCCCCGGTCGGGCGCGAGGGTGACGCCGTGGTCGAGCACGACGGGGCGCTCGCCGCAGCGCCACAGCGCGAAGTCCGGGCAGCCGGGGCGGGGGACTCCCCACACTTCGGTGATCACGCCGTAGTCGAAGGGGCGGATGCCGTCGCAGACCACGACGCCGACGGTACGCATGGCAGGAAAGTACCGCACACCGGCTTTTCTGCCACTCGTCGGCCGACGCCGTGCGCGGAATGCTCCCTGACATGACAGAACTCACCGAGAACGCGGCACTCATCGTCATCGACGTCCAGAAGGGGTTCGAGGACCCGTACTTCGGCCGGCGCGACAACCCGGCCGCCGAGGACAACATCGTGGCCCTCATCCGGGCCTGGCGGTCGGCGGGCCGGCCGATCGTGCTGGTCCGGCAGGACAGCGCCGAGGGATCGCCGCTGGCGCCGACGTCACCGGGGAACGCGATCAAGGACGTCGTTCTCGCGGCGTTCGAGGGCGCCGAGCCCGACCTGTTCGTGACCAAGAACGTCAACTCGGCGTTCTACGGCACGCCGGACCTCGACGGCTGGCTCCGCGAGCGGGGCATCGGCCAGCTCGTGATCGTCGGCATCCAGACGAACATGTGCAACGAGACCACCGCCCGCATGGGCGGCAACCTCGGGTACGACGTGCTCTACCCGATCGACGCCATGCACACGTTCGACGCCGTCGGCCCGGACGGGGAGACGGTGACCGCCGAGGAGCTCACCCGGGCCACGGCCGCCAGCCTGCACCACGGCCGGTTCGCGCGCGTCCTGCGCACCGCCGACGTCCTCGGCCTCTCTGCGGGCGTATAGCGGACTCTTTCCTCCAGGCTAGAAAGCGCTATAGAGACCTCGAGTCGACTCTCGACCATTCTCTAGGGCTATCTAACGTCGCAGCTAGACAGGCGTAGATTCCGCTCGACGCCCGAGGCCCGGCGCTCGATCGGGCCGTCTACGCCTCTCTAGCGTGTTCACAAGAGACCGAAATACGAGGTCAGACGGTCGCGGCCGGCGGAAGGACGATCCGCCGGACGCCGAGGAGTCAGACCGGCTGAGACCGCAGGAAATGCCCGAAGTGCGGCACCGTGAAGGCGACCAGGCCGCGCTCCGCGCTGTAGATCAGCCCCTTCTTGATCAGGCCGTCGCGGGCCGGCGAGAGGCTGGACGGCTTACGGCCCAGCTCCTCGGCGACGGTGGAGGTCGGCACCGGGTCGTCGCCCAGCGACGCCATGGCCCGCATGTAGTCGCGCTCGGCCGGGGTCGCGCGCTCGTACCGGCTGCCGAAGAAGCCGACCGCCAGCTCCCCCTCCGCCTCCGGGGCCGCGACCTTGATGTCGTCCGCGCTGATCGGGGTCTCGGGCGCGATGTCCCAGGCGACCTTGCCGTACGCCTGGACGAAGTAGGGGTAGCCGTCGGCCGCCTGGTAGAGCGCGTCGAGGGCGTCCGGGGTGAAGGTCACGCCCTCCCGCTCGGCCGGGGCGAGCAGCGCCAGGTCGGCCGCGGACCGGTCGAGCCGGTCGATGCGGGCGTACCGGAAGAGGCGCTCGGAGTAGGACTTGCTGGCCGACAGCACCGCGGGCAGGTGCGGCAGCCCGGCGCCGACGACGATGAGCGGGCCGCCGCTCTGGGACAGCTCGTGGCAGGCCGCGCACAGCGCCGACACGTCGTCGGCCGGGATGTCCTGCATCTCGTCGACGAACAGTGCGATGCCCACCCCGAGGTCGGTGGCGACCGAGGCCGCGTCGACGAACAGCTCGGTCAGGTCGATCTCCAGGTCGCCGGAGTCGGCGCGCCCCCGTGCGGCGGGCACGTCGATGCCCGGGTTCCACCGGCGCGGGACGGCCTTGCCCTTGGCCGGCTCGGTCTCGGCCTGTGCGAACGCCTTCAACACCCCGAGGAACCCCTCGATGCGGTCGGGCGCGCGGTGCCGGGGCGCCAGCTCGCGCACGGCCATGTGCAGGGCGGAGGCCACGGGACGGCGGATCGACTGGTCGGGGCGGGCCTCGATCTTGCCGGTGCCCCACAGCCGCTGGATCGCCATCGACCGGAACGTGTTGAGCAGCACGGTCTTGCCCACGCCGCGCAGGCCGGTCAGGATCATGCTGCGCTCGGGGCGGCCGTGCGCGACGCGTTCGAGGACCACCTCGAACTGCCGCAGCTCGCGGTCGCGGCCGGTGAGCTCTGGGGGCCGCTGCCCCGCGCCGGGGGCGTACGGATTGCGCACGGGGTCCACGCTCTCGGACTCTATGAGCGGATATAGCTGCGGCCGTAGATTTCCGTAGAAAGTGCTACGGCGTGTCGCGCGCCGGTGCGGCCGGCACCGCGTCGCGCCCGGAGCGGTGAGGATCGCCACCGGCCCCGCCTCCTCAGACATGCGCATACAGAATGTCGAACCTGTGTTCGAAGTTCTGCAACGGTAGCGCACCCGAGCGGCCCCGTCAGCGGAACGCCCGCTATCGGTCGAACAAAGTATCGATCATGCGATGGAGCGAGCCGGCCATCTCCGCGCGCTTGTCCGGCGCCGCCGCGATGACCAGACCCGCCTGCCATAGCGCGCCGAACAGCAGGTGGGCGAGCGGCTCCGGCGCCTCCCCCGGACGCAGCTCCCGTACGGAGGCCCGCAGCAGCCGCCGGGAGCAGTACGGGTTGTCGAAGTCGAGCGAACGCTCCCAGCCGAGCACCAGCGGACCCTCGATCAGCACGATGCGCCGGACCGCGGGCTCGAGACACGAGCCGAGGAACGAGTCGAGGCCGACCTTCAACCGCTCGACCGCGTCGCCCTCCGCCGTCTCGGCGGCCGTACGGGCGCGCTGGTAGATGTCCTTCTCGATCGCCGCGTGCGCCGCGCGGAACAGCTCCTCCTTGTCGGCGAAGTGGTGGTAGAGCGCGCCGCGCGTCACGCCGGCGCGACGAACGATCTCCGTCGTCGACGTCTCGGCGAAGCCCTTGTCGGTGAACAGGGCGATGGCGGCGTCGACCAGTGCCGCCCGCGTCGCCTCACCCTGTTCCACCTTGAGACTCATGAGGGTCATCGTAGGTGCACGTTGATGCTCGCGTCCGTCCCGAACTCTCCCGGATCCGCCCGTCCGGTCGCCACCAGCACGAACCGCAGGGGATCGCCCCGCAGCACGGGGCCGCCGGCGCCGACCGCGTACTCACCGGCCCCGTCGAGGACCAGCCGGACCGGGCCCCGCCCCAGCCGCTCCAGCTCGTCGCGCAGCCACCGGACGCTCGCGAGCAGGCCGGGCCCGCGTTCACCGGGCCGCCCGAGCGCGGCCCGGATGTCGTCGCCGTGCACGAACGCGTCGTACCAGAGCGTGTGGACGCCGTTGCCGAGCGACCGATGCGGCTGCGGGCTCGGCCGTTCCCAGGCCGCGTCGTCGAGCGCCTCCAGGAACGGGATGAGCCGGGCGGCGGCCTCGCGCAACCGGGCGGCGAGATCCGCCGGCTCGGCGTCCCGGAACGCCCGTGCCTGGTCGTCGGGCGTACGCGAGCCGATCACCCCGCGCACGGAGTCGACGACGTTCCCGACGACGTGACCGGCGACGTCGCGGACCTCCCAGCCCGTACACCGGGTCGCCGTGCGCCATTCCTCCGGCGACAGCCCGTCGATCAGCGCGGCGAACCTCGCGTACTCCCCCGCCAGACCCGCAACGACCTCCGCTCGCCTCATCGGACGTCCCCGGCGACGGCCCGCGTCTCCGCCCGTACGGCCCCCGCCGACCTCACCGCGTCGCCCCCGGCGACGGCTCGGGCCTCCGCCCGTACGGCCTCCGCGATCCGGGCGACGGCCTCCAGGTGGGGCAGAGCGTCCAGGGCGCCGACGCGGATGACGAACCGCCGCGCCCCCGCCTCCGCGTACGCCGTCAGGCGCTCGACGCACTCGTCCGGCGTGCCCGCGATGAATGCCTGGAGCCGCGCCATGTCGTCCAGCGAAGAGCCGTAGTAGCCCCGGACGTAGGTCTCCAGCTCCGCCCGCGCCCGGTCCGGATCACGCTGCGGGAGCACGGTCACGTACAGCGCGGGCGTGACCGCATCGGGCTCGCGTCCGGCCGCGGCGGCGACCGCGTCGATCTCCGTACGCTGCCGGCCGTACTCCACGGGATCGGGGAGGTACGGCAGCCAGCCGTCGAAGAGCCGCCCGACCCGGTCGACCGCCTTCGGCCCGGCACCGGCCAGCCAGAGCGGCGGTCCGCCCGGCCGCGCCGGCGCCGGAAGGTCGGCGAGGCCCTCGAAGCGCCAGTAGCGGCCGTCGAACGTGTCCGGCCGGTCGACGCTCCACAGCGACCGCCACAGCCGTACGGTCTCCAGCAGGCGGCCGAGCCGCTCGGTGAACGGCACACCGGCCGCGGCGAACTCCGCCGCCGTCTGCGGGTAGGGGAAGCCCGCGCCGAGGCCCAGCGTCAGCCGGCCTTCGCTGACGAGGTCGAGTGTCGTGATCGCGTGCGCGGCGAGCAGCGGCTGCCGGAGCGCGCCGGTCAGCGCCGCCGTTCCGACGCCCACGGTGGAGGTCGCGGCGGCGACGGCGGACAGGAGGGTGAGTGGTTCCACGCGGGGCCGTGCGGTCAGTGAGTCACCGGCCCATACGGACCCGAAGCCCAGGTCCTCCGCACGCCGCGCGAAGTCGATCAGTCGTGTCACGTCCCGGTCGCCGCTGATCGCGGCTTCCCGGGTGGGGAGAAGAACACCGATGTCGATCACGCCGCACACCATACATACATGCAGCCTGTACGTACAGTCTGCATGCATGTCCTCTGAACGCATCGCGCTCACGCGCCTAGATGATCAGGAATCGAGAAGCGCGAGTTCCGGCATCGCTTCTAGTCTGTTCGTCACAGGGGTTCACCGGATGGGCGTAAGACCATCTCTCAAAGCCTCGACCATCAAGCGATCCGCAAGAAAGAGATCAACCATGAGCAACACCGCCGACAAGGCGTACGAGGGGTTCACGGCCGAGGAGCGGGCCGCGATGAAGGACCACGCCCAGGAGATGAAGAAGTCGGCGCGGCGCAGTTCAAAGGCCGAAAAGGCGGCGGAGGCGCTGCGGGACGCGCTCGCGAAGATCGCCGAGATGGAGGACTCGGACCGGGCCATGGCCGAGCGGGTGCATGCCGTCATCACGGCCAACGCCCCGGCTCTCGCGCCGACGACGTGGTACGGGATGCCCGCCTACGCGCTGGACGGCAAGGTCGTCTGCCACTTCCAGCCCGCGAAGAAGTTCAAGACGCGCTACGCGTCGCTGGGGTTCAGCGACGTGGCCAAGCTGGACGACGGAACGATGTGGCCGGTCGCATTCGCCCTGGCCGAGATCACCCCCGAGGTGGAGGCGCGGATCGCCGAGCTCGTGAAGCAGGCGGCGAGCTGACATCTCCTCGGCTCTCACAGTGGCCGCCCTCCACGTGTCCCAGGGCGGAGCCCGATAGGGCCGCCGGTGGGGCGGCGAAGCCGATCAGCTTCACGTTCTGGTCAGAAGATAGCCTGACGAAGCACGGCAAATGGTCAGCGCTTGACCAAACCGGCGACACCTCCTGCCGGCAGCGAATCCAAAGCGTCTACCAGGAGAAGAATTTTCTACTCCTAGTAGACGCCTCGCAATAAGCACTCCCCCTCGGGAGAGTGGTTTCCGCCGATTCGGGGGATTGGTGGTCGGGGTCAGCCGGGTCCGTCGCTCGCGGATGCCAACAGTGGCACCACCACCTCGCTGATGGGCAGCGGAATGCCATGAGCTCGCCCACGCCGGACTATGACACCGTTGCGGAGATCCCATTCGAGCGGCCGGCCGGCTTCACGGTCGGCGAGGATGGAGGTGCCCATGTCGGCCGGGTACGCCTGGAACGCGGCGACGATCTCTTGCGGCACCTCGTCGCCCAGGACCGCGCCCTCCGCGCGGGCGACCTCAAGACACTCCTTCAGGTAGTCCAGGGACAACCGGGCGATGTCGGCGCGGCGGAACATGCCTGAACGGCGGCCGCTGAGAACCATCAGCCCGGCGACCGCGTTCTGGAGCAGCTTGCGCCACGCCACGGACGTGAAGTCCGCGGCCACATCGACCGCGCACCGGGTACCGCGCAGTGCGTCGAGCACCACCCGGGCCGCCGGTACGTCCGGCACGGTCAGGCGGGCCTCGCCGCGCAGCCACACCGAACCGCCGGGCTGGACCTGGGCCGGGAACCACACGACAGAGGGCACTACCGGGCGGTCAGGGACATAGGGCGCGACGGTCGATTCCTGCTCGACGCCGTTCTGCAGAACGCAGACCACGGTGTCCGCATGGCACAACGCCGACAGCCACGGCGCCGCCGCGTCCACCTGTGTCGATTTGACGGCGAGGAAGACAAGGTCGACCGCCTCTTCGGTCTGCGCTGGATCGATCCGCACCGGACCGGGCACGACGACGAGACCTTCGGCGTCCTGCAGCTCCAGGCACTCGCGAGCCGTGCGGCCACAGAGCATCGGGGTCCGGCCGGCCTCGTGCAGCGCCGCCGCGACGGTGGTGCCGATCGCCCCCGGACCCACCACGGCGACGGTCGGGTGCCTGGACGTTGCCATCTTCTCTGGAGAGTCGATCTTGGCCATGATGGCCAGGTTACGCTGTTACACATGGCCCATGGCAGCGGTAATGAAATTTCTCCCGGCGATGATCCGCTCACGAGATGGCTCGGGATCATCCAGGCTCGCAGCGGCGGTCTCGCCGCGAGTGAGGCGAAGGTGGTGAACCTCCTGCTTTCGGATCCGTTGTTCGTCGGCACGAGCACGACCTCGCAGGTCGCCGCACGCGCCGGTGTGTCCGCCCCGAGCGTGGTCCGCGCCGCGCGCGCGATCGGGTTCAACGGCTTCACCGAGCTCAAGCTCGAGATCGCTCGCGCCCGTGGGACCACCGAGTTCTTCGCGCCCTCCGAAGCACTCGCCGAGAACGCCTCGACGGCCACCGTGCTGGAGACATCGGTACGAACGGGCATCGACGCGATGACCGCACTCAGTGGCGCCCTGGACCTCGCCGCTCTGGACGAAGCGGTCACCGCGCTGCGAAGAGCGGGTCAAGTGATCGTCGTGGGTGCAGGCACATCCGCGGCGGTCGCCGCGGACGCCGTGTTCCGCCTCCGCGCACTCGGCGTGAAGGTCTCGGCCATCCCGGACCACGAGTCGGCGATGATCGCGATGCGCCTCCTCGGCGTCGAGGACGTCGTCATCGCCGTCAGCTCGACTGGACGCACCTCATCGACGGTCAGTGTCGCCGACGCCGCCTGCTCCGCCGGCGCGACGCTGATCGCGATCACCAATCAGTACGACACGCCGCTCGCCGTCCTCGCCGACATCGCCCTCGTCGTCGGCGGCGCACCCTTGCCGGCGCAAATGGCCGCTGCGGGAAGCCGGCTCGCCCACCTCGTCGTCATCGACGCGCTGGCGGCCGCTCTCGCCGTCCGGGACCCGGACCGAAGCCGCCGAGCCGCGCACGCGAGCATCGACCTCCCCGACATCCACTGATGCGGCCCGGCACCATCGCCATCGTCCTCGTCGCCGCGGTCGCGCATGCGGTCTGGAACACGATGTCGAAGTACAAACGAGGCGACACCATCCTGTTCGTCTGGGCCTACACCTGCGCGGCGGCACTGCTGTGCGTGCCGATCGGCATCGCCCCCGTGATCGCCGGCACGCAGCCGGTGAGCTGGCAGCTCGCGGCCGGTTCGATCGTCTCGGCCGTACTGCACGCGGTGTACTCCTTGACACTGCAGGCCGGTTACGACCGCTTCGACCTCGGCGTGGTCTACCCCGTCGCTCGTGGGACCGGGCCCGTTCTGACGATGCTGTCCGCGATCCTCCTCCTCGGAGAGCGGCCCACCGGGATCGCGGTGATCGGCGCCATCGTCGTCGTCGCCGGCATCGTCATCGTCGCCGGCAACCCCTTCCGAAGCGGTCAACGCCACCCCCTTCGCGGCGTGCTCTGGGGCACCGCGACCGGTGCCACGATCGCGGCGTACACCCTCTGGGACAGCTACTCGGTCACATCCCTGCACCAGACCCCCGTGACCTATTTCACCGGCGCGTTCCTGCTGCAGAGCCTGCTCCTGACCCCACGCGCCCTCCACCGACGGGATCAGATCCAGACCGCCATCCGGACGAACGCGGCGCCGATCCTGACCGTCGCGGTGTTCTCCCCGCTGGCCTACATCCTCGTCCTCACCGCCATGCGGACCGCACCCGTCGCGCTCGTCGCCCCCCTGCGCGAATCCTCCATCGTCGTCGGATCCCTCCTCGCCTGGCGGCTCTTTCACGAGACCCACCTCGCGCGCCGCATCATCGGCGCCGCGATCGTCCTCGCCGGAATCGCGGCGGTCAGCCTCTGACGCCCGCCGAGTCGGACCCTCCCCCTCCGACGAAGTTGGATATTCCCTCGCATAACACAAACGATCTTTAACCTGGCCCGTCAGAACCCCCCCTCCCGGCCGGATGTCTCATCAGTTGTCCGAAATCCGGGGGGGGATCGACCCCGTGTGTTACGCGAGCGGTTCGTCGGCGGCGCTGCGGTGCGGGACCTTCTCGGCGGGGACGGTGCCCATCCGGCCGGCCTGGAAGTCCTCGAACGCCTCGATGATCTCCTGGCGGGTGTTCATCACGAACGGGCCGTACCGCGCGATCGGCTCCCGGATCGGCAGGCCGCCGAGGATGAGGATCTCCCAGCCGTTCCGGCCGGCCAGCGGCTGGGAGTCGGCGGCCGTGACGGTGAGCGCGTCGCCCTTGCCGAAGACCGCGAGCTGCCCCTCGTCCACCGGCCGCCCGTCCGGTCCCGCCTGGCCACGGCCCGACAGGGCGTACACCAGCGCGTTGAAGTCGCGCGGCCACGGCAGGGTGAGCCGCGCGCCGGGCGCGACCGTCGCATGCAGGTAGGTGATCGGCGTGTACGTCACGCCGGGCCCCTGGTGTCCGGCCAGCTCGCCGGCGATGACCCGGACGATGGACGAGCCGTCGTCGCTGGACAGCAGCGCCACGTCACGGGACTCGATGTCCTGGTACCGCGGCGGCACCCGCTTCTGGGCGCGCGGCAGGTTCACCCACAGCTGCACGCCGTGGAAGAGCCCGCCCTTGGTGACCAGTTCGGGCGTGGGCTGCTCGATGTGCTGGATCCCGGCGCCCGCGGTCATCCACTGGGTGGCGCCGTCGGTGATCAGTCCGCCGCCGCCGGTGGTGTCCTGGTGCTGGAACGCGCCGTCGATGATGTAGGTCACGGTCTCGAAGCCGCGGTGCGGATGCCACGGCGTGCCCTTCGCCTCACCCGGCGCGTACTCCACCGCGCCCATGTGGTCGAGCAGGAGGAACGGGTCGGCCAGCGACAGGTCGATGCCGGGGAACGGCCGGCGGACCTGGAAGCCCTCTCCTTCGAGGTGCTTGGAGGCGGTGACGACCTTCGCGACCGGCCGCCAGGCGGTGTCCTGCTCCGGCAGGCGGGGCAGTCGGGTCAGGGTCAGCGGGTCTGCGGTGACGGCGGGCATCGGGTCCTCCTCGGTCGATACGACCAGTGGAACGTGATTGAAGATTCAACTATTCCGCCGCACCCTCGCTCCGGCACGCCGAACAGCCGCACCGCACGCTAGTCGAAGCTTGTTGAAAATTCAATCAATAAGTATCATGGAGACATGAGCGAACCGCGCTGGCTCGATGCCTCCCAACAGCGTGACTGGCGCGCCTACATCGAGGGCAGCGTCCGGTTGGCCGACCTCCTCGACCGTGACCTGAAGGCCAAGCACGGGCTGACCACCGCCGAGTACGAGATCCTCGTGCGGCTCTCCGAGGCTCCCGACCGGCGGCTGCGCATGGCCGAACTCGCCGAGTACGCGAGCCAGTCGCGGAGCCGTCTCTCCCACACCGTCGCACGCCTGGAGTGCAAGGGTCTCGTTTCGCGCGGCACGTGCGGCGACGACAAGCGCGGAGTCAACGCCGAGCTCACCGAGAAGGGCTTCGCCTTCCTGGAGCGGGCCGCGCGCGATCACGTCGCCACCGTACGGGAGTACTTCATCGATGTCATCGACCCGGAGGACCTGAAGGCGGTCGGCCGGGCCTTCAGCGCCGTCGTCGAGCAGGTCGGCAAGGCCCGCTGAGCGCAGGTCGGCGAGGCCCGTCGGGTGCGAGCCGGCCGAGGTCACGAGTTCAGCCCGGTGCAGAAGCCGAGCGAGAACAGCGTCATGAACGTCCAGCCGCACATCAGCCCGACGCCGTACAGCCGCGTGAAGCCGGTCATCTTCCAGGCGAGGAAGCCGCCGAGCCCGAACGCCAGCAGCAGCAGCGCCAGCGCCTGGGCCAGCAGGCTGAAGTCCTTGCCGCCGGAGAGATTCATCTCGAGGGCGGAGTACATCATGATCGAGTCGACGAGGATGAAGGTGACGAGTCCGCTACCGACAGCGGTGATCTCCCGCATGCCGAGGGTCGGTCGCCGCTTCTCGCCCGTATCCGTCATGATCGGTCCTCGCGGATCGACTGCCCCGGCCGTAGCGGCAGACTAGTTCGCCCGCCGATTACGGACGAAGCACCGGCGCCCGCATGTAATCCTTCCGTTATGGAACGCCTGACCCTGGCCGCCGTCCTGGGTGGCGCGGCTCTGGCACTTTCGGCCTGTGGCGGAGGATCGTCGGGTACGACGGCCCGTCCGCCCGCCGCGCCGGCGGCGACGTCGCCGGTCACCACTCCGGGCTCAGCCACCCCGACCTCCTCGCCTTCCGCAACGGCCTCGGCGAGACCGCAGACCTTCACCGCAAAGATTTCGAAGATTCCGTCGCGCGCGACGGTCAAGTACTCCTGGCACTCCGGCTGCCCGGTCGGTCTCGACGACCTCCGGCTGATCCGGATGACGTACTGGGGCATGGACCACAAGCCGCACCAGGGCGAGATGGTGGTCAACGCCCGCGTGGCCTCCAAGGTCGTGAGCGTCTTCCACAAGCTGTACGACCAGCGCTATCCGATCCGGCGCATGGAGCTCGTCGACAAGTACAAGGGCAGCGACTTCGACTCGATCGAGGCCGACAACACCTCGGCGTTCAACTGCCGGAACGCCACGGGGTCCAGTAACTGGTCGCAGCACGCGTACGGGCTCGCCGTCGATCTCAACACGTGCGAGAACCCCTACGTGCACTCCAACGGCCACATCGAGCACCCGCGCTGCGTCAAGTACGGCGACCGCAAGCGCAAGGACCCCGGCGTGATCCATGCGGGTGACAAGGTGGTCCGGGCCTTCCGCTCGATCGGCTGGGGCTGGGGCGGCACGTGGGGCGGTCCCTGGGACTTCCAGCACTTCTCGGAGAGCGGCCACTGACCGGTCGCGGCGGGCGTGCCGCCGTCAGATGACGAGGAGCGCGATCACCACGATGACCACCAGCAGGACGACCCCGCCGCCGATGATCAGCCCGGTGTTCGGGCCGGACGACGCGGAGTCTCCCCGGTTGGCGAACGCCCGGAACTGCTGGGTGCTGCCCGCAGGATCCTGTTCGTTTTTCGGCATGCACGTGAAGATAGTGGAGATACGCCGAGGTCACCGACCTTTCGCCACATCCGGCGAGACCGGGTATGACCAGGGACGTCGGGCGGTCGGCGGCCGCGCTTTCCAACCTCGGAAGCGTCACATAACGTGACACGCATGGGCGGATCGGAAGTGCGCGCTGAAACAGCGCGCGGCGCGGCGTACGACGCTCCCTCCGGCGCCCTCCTCCTCCGGCTGCTGGACGAGCTCGGACCGGACAACCAGTACCTCATCGTCGACCGGCTCGACGCGCCCGGGGCCGGCCACTACATGCAGGTGTACCGGGAGGTCGACGGGACGTTCGCCGTGGAGTACCGCGAGGGCGCGGCGGACCGGCACTTCGAGGCCGTCGCCGTCGACCTCTGGCAGGTCCACGAGGTTCTGACCGCCTGGGCGGCCGACGCACCGGGATGGCGAGACGCGTTCGACTGGCAACACTGGCCCTCGGACGGATGAGCCCCGGCCGACGGACGAAACCGAAGGACAAATCAGTCGCGCAGGGCGCGCCGTCCGCTTACCGTTCGACCATGGCGCTGCTCCTTTCGGTCAACATCGGACGGCCACGGCCGAACCCGTGGAAGACCACGGGAATCACGGGCATCGACAAGCGTCCCGTCGACGGGCCGGTCGCCGTCACCGCGCCGGGGCCGAAGGGCACGGGCGCCGTCGGCCTCGCCGGTGACCGCGTATACGACGTCCGGAACCACGGCGGCGACGACCAGGCGGTGTATGCCTACGCGCGCGAGGACCTGGACGGCTGGGCGGCGGAGCTGGGCCGCGAACTGCCGGACGGCGTCTTCGGCGAGAACCTCACGACCTCCGGCCTCGACGTGAACGGCGCGCTGATCGGCGAACGCTGGCGCGTCGGCGAGCGGGTCCTGCTCGAGGTCTCCTGCCCGCGCATCCCCTGCGGCACCTTCCAGGGCTGGATGGAGCAGCAGGGCTGGATCAAGCGGTTCACCCGGGCCGCCCTCCCCGGCGCGTACCTCCGGGTGATCGAACCGGGCGACATCCGGGCCGGCGACTCGATCACGGTCGAGGACCGCCCGGCGCACGACGTCACCGTCGCGCTGGCCTTCCGCGCCCTGACCTTCGAGCCGGAGCTGCTGCCCAGGCTGTCGGTGGCCGAGGCCCTGCCGCAGGAGGACCGGCGGCGGGTACGGCGCCGCACCGGCTGATACCTCGCCCGCCCTCGGTGAGACCCGGCGTACGGCAGGTGTCCGGCGCGCGCGGCCTCGCTCGGGCCGCTAAGGTGTTGACCACTTGGAGGGTTCGCATAGTGGACTAGTGCAGGCGCCTTGAAAGCGCCCAGGGCTGGGGACAGTCCTCGTGGGTTCGAATCCCACACCCTCCGCCGACCGAAGAGGCCGCCGCCCGTGCCGGGCGGCGGCCTCTCGCGTTCGTTCCGGGGTCAGCGCGGCCAGGCGAAGCCGTCGCCGACCGTCGCGGCCAGAACGAGGTAGGCGTCCCTCGTCGCGGGGGAGAGCTGGTCCAGCTCCACCTCCGCGCCCTCCTCCAGGTGCGGGTCGTACGGGATGCGGACGACGGCGCGGCAGCGGCTCTCGAAGTGGGCCTGCAGCCGGTCGAGATCCACCGTGCTGCGGCTGCGTGACCGCACCATCGACAGCACGACGACGCCGCCGCGGACCAGCTCGCCGTAGTGGTGGGCCTCCAGCCAGTCCAGCGTCGCCGAGGCCGAGCGGGCGCCGTCCACCGACGGGGAGCTGACCAGCACGAGCTGGTTGGCCAGGCCGAGGACGCCCGCCATCGCCGAGTGCAGCAGGCCGGTGCCGCAGTCGGTCAGGCAGATCGAGTAGAAGTGCTCCAGGACGTGCGCGACCGTGCGGTAGTCCTGCTCGCTGAACGCCTCGGACACCGCCGGGTCACGGTCGGATGCGAGCACCTCCAGCCGGGACGGGGACTGGGAGGTGTAGGCGCGCACGTCGGCGTACCGCTGGATCTGCTCGTGCTCGTTGAGCAGGTCACGGACGGTCGTCGCGGTTTCCAGCCGCACCTTGTCCGACAGCGTGCCGCGGTCGGGGTTGGCGTCCACCGCGATCACCCGGTCGCCGCGCAGCGACGCGAGCGTGGCGCCGAGCCCGACCGTCGTCGTGGTCTTGCCGACGCCGCCCTTGAGGCTCATCACCGCGACCCGGTGGTGGCCGCCGGCCACCGGCGTACGGGCGCGGGCCAGCAGCTCGCGGCGGCGCAGCTCGGCCGGGGACTCACCCGGGTGGATCACGCCGCCCGACGCCTTGTAGAGCGCGCGGCGCCAGCCGTTGGCGGGGGCCTGCCGCCGGCCGCGCAGCAGCGTGTCGGCGCTCAGGCTGTCGGAGGTCGGCCCGGCGCCCTGCTGCTGGGCGTACGTCTCCGGCAGCGGCTGGAACGGCGGGCCGTCGTCCGGCTGTGCGTACGAGGGCGCCTCCTGCGGGAACGGCGGCGCCTCCTGCTGGGGGAAGGGCGGGGCGTCCTGCCGGCCGCCGTACGGCGCGGCCTCGGGCCGGCCGCCGTACTGCGGTGGGGCGTAGGGCTGGCCCGGCTGCTCGGCGGGGCGGCCGGGGTACTGCTGGGGCCCGTAGTCGGGGGATCCGGGGTACTGCGCCGAGTAGTCCGGAGCCGCGCCGGGATAGGGCTGGGCCTGCTCGGCCGCCGGGTAGCCGGCCGGCGGCGGCGCGTAGGGCGCCGGGCCGAACCCCGGAGCGGAGTACTGCGGGTAGCCCGGGTAGCCGCCGTCGCCGTACACCTCGAAGCCGTCCGCCTGGGTGACCTCGGCGATGGGGCGCTGCTGCTCGACGAACTGGGTCCGCTCGGCGTCGTCGATGTCCGGCTCCCGGTCTGCCGCGGGATCGGCCGGCTGGGCCGGCTGCTGCACGTCGTAGGGCGCCGAGCCGTCGTCCGGGTCCGCGGGCCCGGCATCGTACGGCTGGGCCGGCACCTCGTCCGTACGGTCGCCCTGCGGGTGCCGGCCGGAGTCCCGCTGCTCGGCCGCACCGCCGTCCTGAGGCTCCTGCGCGGAGCCGGGGAAACCCTGCTGCGGGAAGGGGAGGAATCCGGGGCCGTACTCCTGCGACGGCGTGCCCGGGAACTGCGGGGGCACGCCGAACTCCGGCGGCGGCGGGTACCCCGGCGCCCCGAAGGCGTACGGCGGCTGAGCCTCACCGGCCGGCTGGCCCTCACCGGCCGGCCGCTCCTCGTCGGCCGGCTGCGCCGCGTCCGCCGGCGGCGCGGGGAACATCGGCGCCGGAGGGGTGTTCGTCCACGGGTTGGGCGGCGCGGCCTCCTCCGCGGCTTGGTCCCGCGGCTCGGCGGACTCACTGTTCATGGCATCAAGAG
Organism: Actinoallomurus rhizosphaericola; assembly: GCF_024055675.1. NCBI lineage: Bacteria > Bacillati > Actinomycetota > Actinomycetes > Streptosporangiales > Thermomonosporaceae > Actinoallomurus > Actinoallomurus rhizosphaericola. Next base: position 94,863 of record NZ_JAMXMW010000020.1, read on the forward strand.
ACGCGAGCTGCTCTTCAAGAGAACGGCCCGTTTTATCCTGATCGTTCTTGGCCACCAGGTCCCCCTCGCGGACGCGCAGTGGATGAATCAGCACGATATGTTCATCCGCAGCCTAAGCCACCACAGGCATTGACCAATACCGTGTCGCTGGAGCATCCCCGGCTACCGTGAAACCCATGCATGCCATCGTCATCGAAAAACCGGGCGATCCAGACGTATTGCACTGGCGCGAAGTGCCCGACCCCGTCATCGGTCATGACGAGGTGTTGCTCGACGTCGTTGCGGCAGGTGTCAACCGCGCCGACACCCTGCAACGACGGGGATTTTATCCACCGCCGGAAGGCGCATCGGAGTATCCGGGCCTCGAAGTGTCCGGGCGCGTCGCCGCGGTCGGCGACGGCGTCACCGGATGGAAGGTCGGCGACGAGGCCTGCGCGCTCCTCAGCGGAGGCGGATACGCCACCCGCGTGGCCGTGCCCGCGGGGCAGCTCCTGCCCGTTCCGCGCGGCCTGAGCCTGGTCGAGGCGGCCGCCCTGCCGGAGGTCGCCTGTACCGTCTGGTCGAACGTCTTCATGGTGGCCGGGCTCCATGCAGGCGAGTCGCTGCTCGTCCACGGCGGTTCGAGCGGGATCGGGACGATGGCCATCCAGCTCGCCAAGGCGCACGGGGCACGGGTGCTGTGCACGGCCGGCACCGAGGAGAAGCTGGAGCGCTGCCGGGAGCTGGGCGCCGACGTCGCGATCAACTACCGCACGGAGGACTTCGTCGAGGCGGCCCACCCCGTCGACGTGATCCTCGACATCATGGGCGCCAAGTACCTCCCCCGGAACATCGACGCCCTCGGCACCGGCGGCCGGCTCGTCGTCATCGGCCTGCAGGGCGGCGGGGTGGGAGAGCTCGACCTGGGCAAGCTGCTGGCGAAACGGGCGTCCGTCCACGCAACCTCGCTGCGCGCCCGGCCGTTGAAGGAGAAGGCCGAGGTCGTCGCGGCGGTACGCGAGGGCATGTGGCCGCTGCTGGAGGACGGGACCGTACGCCCGATCGTGGACCGTACCCTTCCCATGGCGGACGCCGCCACGGCGCACCGCGTGATGGAGGAGAGCACGCACGTCGGCAAGATCGTTCTAACGGTGTGAGACTGGGACATCTATGAATAATCCACTGAACAGCGAAGACCCACAGGTCGTCGTCGTCGGACCCAACGGCATGCCCATCGTGGCCGGAGAGCCCAAGGGCGACGCCGAGTCGGAGGAACGACCGGTCACCGAGATGGTCGAGCAGCCGGCCAAGGTCATGCGCATCGGCAGCATGATCCGCCAGCTCCTGGAGGAGGTCCGGGCCGCGCCGCTCGACGAGGCCAGCCGGGCGCGCCTGGCCGAGATCCACCAGCGCTCGATCAAGGAGCTCGAGGACGGCCTGGCACCCGAGCTGATCGCGGAGCTGGGACGCATCTCGCTGCCGTTCACCGACACCGGGGTCACCCCGAGCGAGGCCGAGCTCCGCGTCGCACAGGCGCAGCTCGTCGGCTGGCTCGAAGGGCTGTTCCACGGCATCCAGACCACGCTGTTCGCCCAGCAGATGGCGGCCCGCGCCCAGCTGGAGCAGATGCGGCGCGCCCTTCCCCCCGGGGTCATCCCCCAGCAGGACGACCCGGGCAACGGCCGCTCGTCCGGCCCGTACCTGTAAACCGTCAGGCGGCGCGGGACCGGCCCACGCCGGCTCCCGCGCCGACCCCCGACCACCGGCCCCATACCAGGGACCGGCCTCTAACCGGGGACCGGCCTCGTACGTGAACCGGCCTCGAACCGGGACCGGGCTCCATTACCGGGACCGGGCTCCATACCAGGATCGGGCTCCGTACCGGGGCCGGTCAGCCGGGGAAGAGCTCCTCGATCGTGCGGGCGACGCCGTCCTCGTCGTTGGCCGGCACCTTGTGGTGGACGGCGGCCAGCACCTCCGGATGCGCGTTCGCCACGGCGTACGAGCGGCCCGCCCACTCCAGCATCGGCAGGTCGTTCGGCATGTCGCCGAACGCCACGACGTCGGCGGCCTCGACGCCGTACCGGCCGCACAGCTCGGCGAGCGTGCTCGCCTTGGACACCCCCGGCGCGCTGATCTCGATCAGCCGGTCGCCGTTCGAGTGGGTCGGCAGCACCAGGTCGCCCACGAGCCGTCGCGCCTCGGCCAGCAGGGCGTCGGCCTCCAGCTCGGGGTGGCGGGCCAGCAGCTTGGCCGCCGGCCGGGCCACCAGCTCTCTGATCGGCGTCGGCGTACGGGGCGTCTGCGAGTCCCAGTAGGACAGCTCGAAGCCGTGCGCGTAGAGCATCCCGTCGTCGTACTCGGCCGCGAAGCCCAGACCCGGCAGCGCCTCACCGAGCACCGCGACCGCCGTACGCAGCCGGTCGACGGGGATGAGGTGCGTGTCCACGACCTGCTCGGTGTGCAGGTCGTAGGTGATCGCGCCGTTCGCGCAGATCGCCAGGCCCCGGTGCGCGACCAAGTGGGCGACGGACCGCATCCAGCGCGGCGGGCGGCCCGTCACGAGGACGAGCATGGCACCCGCCCGCTCGACGCGGGCGAACGCCGCCACGGTGCGCTCGGACACCGTGTAGTCACTGCGGACGACGGTGCCGTCCAGGTCCGTGGCGACGACCCGGGGAGTCATCGCGTGACGGGCTCGAGCACCTCGCGTCCGAGGTACTTGCGCAACGCCTCCGGAACCCGCACCGAGCCGTCGGCCTGCTGGTGGTTCTCCAGGATCGCGACGATCCACCGGGTCGTGGCCAGCGTGCCGTTCAGCGTCGCCACCGGGCGGGTGCGGCCCTCGCCGTCGCGGAAGCGCACGGACAGCCGGCGCGCCTGGAACTCGGTGCAGTTGGAGGTCGAGGTCAGCTCGCGGTAGCGGCTCTGCGTCGGCACCCAGGCCTCGCAGTCGTACTTGCGGGCCGCGCTCGCCCCCAGGTCGCCCGCCGCCACGTCGATCACGCGGTACGGCAGCTCGACCTTGGCGAGCATCTGCTTCTCCCAGTTCAGCAGGCGAAGGTGCTCCTCGTGCGCGTCCTCCGGGTCGCAGTAGGAGAACATCTCGACCTTGTCGAACTGGTGCACCCGGATGATGCCGCGGGTGTCCTTGCCGTACGAGCCGGCCTCCCGCCGGAAACAGGACGACCAGCCGACGTACCGCCGGGGCAGCGCGTCGACGATCTCGTCGCGGTGGTAGGCCGCGAGCGGCACCTCGGAGGTGCCCACGAGGTACAGGTCGTCCTCGGGCAGGTGGTAGACCTCCGACGCGTGCGCGCCGAGGAACCCGGTGCCCTCCATGGACTCCGGCTTCACCAGGACCGGCGGGATCATGGGGGTGAACCCGGCCTCGATCGCCTGCTCCATCGCCAGGTTGAGCAGCGCCATCTGCAGCTGCGCGCCCACCCCGGTCAGGAAGTAGAACCGGGCGCCGGAGACCTTCGCCCCGCGCTCCATGTCGATGGCCCCGAGCCGCTCGCCGAGCTCCAGGTGGTCCTTCGGCTCGAAGTCGAACGCGGGCGGCGTGCCGATGGTCTCCAGGACGACGTAGTCCTCCTCGCCGCCTTCGGGCGCGTCCTCCTCCACGACGTTCGGCACGGTGAACAGGAGGGCCTGCAGCTCCTGGTCGAGCCGCTGGGCCTCGGCGTCGGCCTCCTTCACCTGCTGGGCGAGCTCCTTGGCCCGGTCCAGCAGCTTCTGCCGCTCATCGCCCTGCGCCTTCGACACCGACTTGCCGAAACTCTTCTGCTCCGCGCGCAGCGACTCGAAGGCGCTCAGCGCGGATCGGCGCCGCTCGTCCAGGCCGAGCAGCTCGTCGACGACGGCCTCGTCCTCGCCCCGGGCGCGCTGGCTCGCGCGCAGCCGGTCGGGATCGTTTCGAAGGGCTCGCAGGTCAATCACAGAGACGAGGCTACCGCCCGCCCCGCCCCCGGACCGACCGGATAACCGATCATCCGGCCGATCCGGCCGACAGCGGCCTCGATGATTCCATGCGCGGTGGACGCCGGGCGGGACCGAGCCGTTGTCCTGTCGAAGAGCACGAAATGATCAGGGTCGCGGCACCGCCGACGATGGCAGAGTCACGGGCATGGATGATCTCTCATTCGCGCTCTTCCTGGCCGACCGGGCGGACGCCGTCACGATGGGCCGGTTCCGGCGCGCCGACCTCGACGTGCGGACCAAGCCCGACCGGTCCGCGGTGACGGAGGCCGACCTCGCGACCGAGCGGGAGCTGCGGGCGCTGATCGCCGAGCACCGGCCGGACGACGGCGTCCTCGGCGAGGAGTTCGACGAGACGCCGGGCGAAGGCCGCCGCTGGATCCTCGACCCGGTCGACCACACCGACAACTACACGCGGGGCATCGAGGTGTACGCGACGCTGATCGCGCTGGAGGAGCACGGGCGGATCACCGTCGGCGTCGTGTCGGCTCCCGCGATGGGCCGCCGCTGGTGGGCGGCGCGCGGCCACGGCGCGTACACCAGCGGGCCGCCATGGCTCGACACGCCGGACGCGGCGCGCGAGGGCCGGCGGATCCAGGTGTCCGGGGTCGACGACCTGGCGGACGTCCACCTCTCGTACGCGGCGCTGGACCACTGGGAGTCGCGCGGCCTCGTCCCCGGCCTGCTCGGCCTGTCGAGGGCAGCGCGGTACGAGTTCGCCTCGGCCTGCTTCTGGGGGCAGATGCTGGTGGCGGAGGGCCGCTGCGACGTCAGTCTCAACCCACGCGGCAAGATCTGGGACAACGCGCCGATCCAGGTGATCGTCGAGGAGGCCGGCGGGCGGTTCAGCGATCTGGCGGGCGAACCCCGCATCGACCGGAACTGCGCCATCGTCACGAACGGCCTCCTCCACGACACCGTCCTGGCCCGGCTCTCCGACCGGCACGCCCAGGATTGATCGTGTAGCCGACCGGCATGGCCGAGGCATACCTGTCGATCGCCACGCCCGGCGACTACGTCCAGGTCATGTGACGCGGCTCGTCGGCGGTGGCTCCGGGGCCGGGGCCGCCGCCGTCTCGCGTCAGAGGTCGTGGCCGGAGCGGATGGCGTGCAGCCAGGCGGACGCCTCGGCGAAGTCGCTGTCGTGGGTGCCCCGCCGGATCTCGATGCGGCCCTGGTCGGCGCGCGGGTAGCTGCCGAGGAAGCGCACGTCGGAGCAGATGCGGCGCAGGCCCATGAGCGCCTCGCCGACCCGCGCGTCCGCCACGTGGCCCTCACAGTCGATCCAGAAGCGGTAGCGGCCGAAGCCGCCCCCGGTCGGCCGGGACTGGATGAGGGTCAGGTTGACGCCGCGGACCGCGAACTCGGTGAGGAACTCCAGCAGCGCGCCCGGATGGTCGTCGGTGATGTACGCCATCAGCGAGGTGCGGTCGAATCCGGTCGGCGCCGCGGGCGGGCCGGGCCGCCGGACGAGGACGAACCGGGTCACCGCGCCCGGACGGTCGGCGATGCTCTCCGCGGCGGGCACCAGGCCGTACCGCTCGCCCGCGATCGGCGCGGCGATCGCGGCGTCGAAGCCCGACGTGGGGTCGGCGACGGCCATGGCGGCGCCGGCGGTGGACGTCCCGGTCGCCACGTGGGCGTCCGGGAGCGTACGGGCCAGCCAGCGGCGGCACTGCGCGTGCGCGTGCGGGTGGGTGCAGATGTTCTTGATGTCCTCCAGCGCGGTGCCCGGCCGTACGAGCAGCGCGAACTCCACCGGGATGAGCACCTCGCCGGTGATGAGCAGCGCGTCGCCGTCGGCGAGCTCGTCCACGGTCGTGGTCACCGGGCCCTCGACGGAGTTCTCCAGGGGGACCATCGCGGCGTCCGCGTCGCCGCGGCGGACCGCGTCCAGCGCCATCGGCACCGTCGTGAACGGCTCGCGGCTGCCCCGCCGCGCCTCGGGCAGGGTGAGGAGGGCGGCCTCGGTGAAGGTGCCCTCAGGGCCGAAGTAGGCGAAGAGCTCGGGCCGGTCGGCCGGTGCGGCCGCGTTTCGCGGGCTGTCGTCGGTCACGGAGGTCCCCTCATGCCGCTGCTGGACAGATCCGGCGTCACCCCAGGTTATGGGCGGTTCAGAGCTGGGAAGCACCGTTCGCCGGTCACATGGACGTCGAGGATCCCCCGTGCACGCCGATGTCGCGCCCGTCGTCGAGCCGGATCTGCGGCCCTTGGCCGAGCCTGGCCGCGCGTACGACCTGGTCCTCTTCTGGAGAAAGCAACTGCAGGCTGCGGCCACTGTGCACGATCTTGGCATAGGTGCGGGTCTCGGTGCGCCCGTTGATCGAAGTGAGCACGACGCCGTCTCCCGCGGCGTTGAGGAGGGCCAGGGAGAAGGACAGTCCTCCGGCGTCCTCGCGCAGCGCGTCGTAGTGGACGATCGCGACATCGCGGATGGCCCGGCCGTCGGTGACGTCGGCGGCCGTCTCCAGGCGACGGCGTACCAGCTCGATGCACTCCTCGACGGCCTGTGCGGCGCGACGCCGGGCGGTCAGCCCGGCGTAGAGACCGAGGAGCCCGATGCCGACGGCGGCCAGGGCGATCGTGACGAGGATCACGATCCGAGCGTACCCACCTTGGGCTCGTCACGCGACGCATCCACGCGATCACTTTCGGATCTCCGGCCCGGCCCCATCTCCGCCGGCCGCCGGCGATGGAACACGAAGAGAAGGACGAGCGCCCCCAGGCCGTACGCGTCCTGGACGATCCGCCCGATCGGACGTGGGCCGACGTGGTGGGCGAGCAGGTCGATCCCCCACCACGGGATCGTGAGGACGTAGAACAGCCACACGCCGGCGGCGAGGGCGAGGCCCTTCCGGTCGCGGCCGGTTCCGGCCAGCGCGCCGAGGACGACGACGAGCCAGGCGAGGTGGTGGATCCAGGACACCGGAGAGACGAGCACCCCCACGAGCCCGGTGATCGCGACGGCGCCGATCTCGTCGCCCGCCTGTGCGGCACGCCGCGCGGCGCGGAAGCCGACGTAGGCGATCAGCGCCGCGCACGCGAGCCACAGCGCGGCCACGACGGGGCTCGGCAGGTAGGCCCGCAGCAGCATGCCGCGGATCGACTGGTTCGTCGTGGCGGTGTTGGAACCGAGCCGTTCGCTGTCGAACAGGGCGCCGAACCAGTAGTCGGCCGAGTCCGCCGGCAGGACCAGGAACGTCCCGAGGGTGGCGACCGCGGCGCCGACGACGGCGTTGACCGCCTCGCGGCGGCGGCCGGTGACGAGGAAGTAGACGACGAAGACGCCCGGCGTGAGCTTGATCGCCGTGGCGAGCCCGACGAGCAGGCCGCGGGGCCAGCGCGTCCGGGGCGCGGCGCAGTCCGCCACGCACATCGCCACGAGGAAGACGTCGACCTGCCCGAACCGGAACTGGTCCCGCAGCGGCATCGGGTACGCGCAGATCGCGACGAGGACCCCGGTGAGGACGGGCGCCCACGCGGGGAACCGCTGGAGCAGGCCGCGGAAGGCGTAGCGGACCGTGACCGTCAGCGCGAGCAGGATGAGGCCGGCCCACACCCACTGGGCGGCGGCCCACGGGAGGAAGGCGAGCGGCACCGCGAGCAGCACGGCGAACGGTGGATAGGTGAACGGCAGCAGCTGCGGCGGCTGGGTCATGAAGTCGTAGACCGGCGCGCCGCGCAGCACGGCCTGCCCGCCGGAGCGGTAGACGTCCAGGTCGACCATCCGCTGGTCGGGCGCGTTGGTCAGCCAGTGCAGCGCGAGCGGCCCCACCGCGGCCACGACGATCGCGAGCCCCGCGACGACCATCGCGATCTCGCGTTTCGTCCTTCGCTCAGCCATGGGTCCATCCTGTCCCACCGCGCGCAGTGCTGCGGTGCCGTACGGGGCCGGTGAACGGCCGGGAAGGGGACCACGCGGTGACGAAAAGGCCGCCGCAGTGGCCTCCGGGACGCGAAGATCGGCAAAGCGGAGTACACCGGCGAGCATGGTGGACACGGCACTAGCCTGGGGGCGTCCCAAGATTCCGGAGGTGATCGTGGCACGGCCACGAAAGGCGGAACGTCACCATTTGGGCGCTGTGATCGCCGTGGTGGTGCTGTTCACGGCCGCGTCGCTGGGCCTGCTGCCGGGCATGGCGACCGCCGCGCCCACCGACGCGTCGCCGACACCGGGCGCGACGAGCCCGGGGGCGGCGAGCCCGACGCCGACGCCCACCACCTCCGCCGGTTCGGCGGCCTCCTCGCCGACCGCGGGCACGTCCGCGAAGAGCCGTGGGCGGGTGCTGCTCATCGGCGTTCCCGGGCTGCGCTGGGGGGACATCCGCCGGACCGGCACCCCGAACCTCTGGAAGCTGACGGGCCAGGCGGCCGTCGGCATGCTCTCGGTCAAGACGGTGGGCGGGCACACCTGCCCGATCGACGGCTGGCTGACCCTGTCGGCCGGGCAGCGTTCCCAGTTGCGCCACGGCAGTTGCGGCCTGCCGGCCGCGCCGACCGGCACGTCCGTCCCGGGCTTCGCCGGGATGCGCGAGGACAACGCGCACAGCAAGTACGGGTCGAAACTGGGCCTCCTCGGTGACGCCGTGCACGGCGCCGGGGCCTGCACGATGGCGATCGGTCCCGGCGCGGCGGTCGGCGTGGCGGACCGCGCCGGACGCGTCGACGGGTACTACCCGTCGGCCGACAAGACGCCCGCCGACGCGTGGTCGCGCTGCGCGCTCACGGTGGCCGACGTCGACGACGTCGTCCGCGCCTACGTCGACGCCGGCGTCGACGTGAACGGCCACCCGGTCCGGGTCACGCCGAAGGTCCGCGCGTCGGCGGCGTCGGCCGCCGACGCGCAGGTCGGCCGGATCCTGCGAGCGGCGCCCGCCGGTACGACCGTGCTGCTGGCCGGGCTGTCGGACAACACCGGCAGCGAGCGCCTGCACGTCGCCATGGCCGCCGGGCCGGGATACGCCCCGCGCTACCTGACCGCGAACTCCACGCGCACGGGCGGCCTGGTCACGCTCACCGACGTGACGTCGACCATCCTGCACACCCTCGGCATCGCCCAGCCGAAGGACGCGGTGGGCTCGCCGTGGCGCCTCGACGGCCGGAAGTCGGCGTCGGTGCCCCGCGTGGTGCGCGCGATGGCGGACCGGGACACCCACGCGCGGATCTACAGCCGGTACGTCATGCCGTTCTACATCGTGCTCATCGTGGTGCAGGTCGCCCTGTACGCCTTGGCGACGGTGGCGCTGCGCCGCAAGAGCGACCGGCGGCTCGCGGCGACCAAGGTGCTGGCGCTGGCGGCCGGCGCGCTGCCGGTCGCGTCGTTCCTGGCCAACGTCGTCCCGTGGTGGCGCAGCGGGCATCCCGCGCTGACGCTGGGGGTGGCGATCCTGGCCGGCGCCGTCCTGGTCACGGGCGCGGCGCTGGCCGGGCCGTGGCGCCGGTCCGTGACCGGGCCGGGCGCGATCGTCGCCGGGGCGACCGCGCTGTTCCTGAGCCTGGACGTGATGACCGGGAACCACCTGCAGAACTGCAGCATGCTCGGGTACACCCCCGTCGTCGCCGGCCGCTTCTACGGCTTCGGCAACACGACCTACGCGCTGTGGGTCACCGGGCTGATCATCGCGGCGGGCGCACTGGCGGGCCTGGCCATCGCCCGGCGCGGCGACCGGCGCCTCGTCCCCCTCGCCATCGTGGTCGTGGCCGGGGTGGTCGCGCTGGTCATCGACGGCGGGCCGATGTGGGGAGCCGACTTCGGCGGCATCATCGCGGTGATCCCCGGCTTCACGGTCTTCGGATTCATGATCGCCGGACGCCGGGTCCGGCCCACGCGGGTCATCGCCGTGCTCGCGGCCGGGGCCGTGCTCGTGCTGGGCGTCTCGTTCCTCGACTCGCTGCGGGCGAACCCGACCCACATCGGGGAGTTCTGGGACCAGCTGACGAGCGGCGACGCCGGTACGGTCGTCATGCGGAAGTTCCTCGGAATGATCGGCACGTTCAGTCACTGGCAGCTGTCGGCGATCGTCGTGCTCGGCATCGGCTTCCTGTTCTTCGGCCTGCTGCGGCCGCTGGCCTGGCGCGCCGCCGCGCTGCACATGGCCTACGAGCGCGCTCCCGCCCTGCGGGCCACGCTCACCGCCGCGCTGGTCACCGCGGTGGTCGGCATGCTCGTCAACGACTCCGGCACGGCGATCCCCGCGATGGCGTTCACGGTCGCGGTTCCGCTGGCGCTCGCGGCGAGCGTACGGGCGCTGGAGCTCGCCGGGAACGAAGCGCCACCACGACCAGAGCGATCAGAAGAGCCGTCAGCAAGCACGGGGTGACCCGCGAGCGCACGTCGGTGATCAGCCAGTCGAGGGAGCGCGGGAGCCCGGCGAGCCGCGGGTCGCGGGCGGGCAGGTAGGCCAGGGCCAGCACGCTCGTACGGGCCAGGAGCAGCCCGTCGAGCCGCGACCACGGCACGAGCGCCAGCGTCGCCCAGCCGAGGCCGTCGTACCAGGGCAGGGCGTACGGCGCGGCGAACAGCCAGGCGATCGCCAGCACCGTGGTGATCCGCAGCGCGTCCTCACCGGTCGGGTCGGCGGCGACGCGGACGTCCCGCAGCCGGGACGGGGGCGCGGCGCGCAGGAGCAGGACGGCCAGGACGGCGGTCAGGACGATGGCCGAGTTCTGGACGGCCGAGCGCGGCAGCGTCAGCAGGAGCCCGCCGTCCGTCCCGGCGAACAGGTGCCAGGGCGTGGCCAGCGCCACCGCCTTCGACGCGCGCTGCAGCTGGTCGAACGAGTGCGGCCCGGCGATGAGGTACGCCAGGCCGGTGACGACGAGCGCCGCACCGGGCAGCGCGACGAGCCGGGCGAGCGCCGACCCGGGCGAGGCGGGCGACCGGACGAGCGCGGCGCCGCGCGGCGCGGGCAGCCGGGCGGCCACCGCGCCCGCGCCCGTCCGTACGGCCGGTCGCGCGGGACCGGCGGCGGCACGCGCCTGCCACCACTCGCGCAGCAGAACCCAGCCCGGCCCGGCGCCGGCGAGCGCGACGTTGAGCTTGACGGCGGCACCGGCGCCGATGAGGATCCCGGCGGCGACGCAGCGGCCGAGCGTCCGGCCGTCCGGCCGGCGCGCCCACGGCGGGTCGGGCAGCGCGAACACCACGAGCCCGGCGACCGCGAACGCGAGCGCGAGGACGTCGTTGTGCGCCCCGGCGACCACGGCGTACAGGATGAGGGGGTTGGCCGACCACAGCAGCGCCGCGCGCAGCCGGCGGTCCCGGTCGCCGCGGGCGGCGTGCGCCAGCAGCAGCCCGACGGCGAGAAAGGCCATCACCTCGGTCACCGACATCACGAAGACGGTGAGCCGTACGGAGTCTCCGCCGATCAGCGAGGCGAGACTCTGCTGGGCCGTCGCGATCGGGCCGTACAGGGTGGGGGCGTTCCGCCAGTCCTGGACGGCGCCGATGACCGGGTCGGCGGGCAGGTCGCGCGGCGCCGTGGCGTACGGGTCGTTGCCGGTGACCGCCATGCGGCCGTACGCCGCGTAGTTGAGGTGGTCCGCCGAGCCGATGGGCGGCATGAACATGAACGCGACGGCCACGACGGCGCCCGCGATCAGCAGGATCCGCGGCCGGATCCACCAGCCGCGCCGGGACGCGAAGAGGCACAGGCCGAGGCCGAGCGCCGACAGCCCGACCCCGGCCGCGGTCAGCGCGAGGACCGGGTGCGCCGAAGGGTGCGCCGTGAGGGAGTACGGCGGCTGCCCGGCGCCGCCGGACAGGACGGGCTCCATCACGGACGGTCCGAGCAGCGCCACGGTCAGGAAGCAGACCAGGCCGAGCGCCGCGGCGGACAGCCCCGCGAAGCCCAGTCGGTCAGCGCGGGTCACGACGGAGCCGGGCCAGTTGCCGGGCCACGGCGGGTTCACGGGCGGCGAGCGCCCGTCCGACGTCGCGGAACTGCCGGGCGCGGTGCAGCTGCGCCCGCCAGTCGGTGCCGGTGGCGCGGTGCGACAGGGCGACCTCGACCTCGGTCACCTTGAAACCCTGGCGCAGGAGGTCGATGGTGAGCCCCGTCTCGACCCCGAATCCGGGTGCGAGCGGCAGGGCCGCCTCGAACGCCTGCCGGGTGAGGCAGCGCTGGCCGTTCAGCGGCTGGGTCGGCGTCCAGCCGGTCAGGCGCTGGATGCCGTCACGGGACAGGCGGACGACGAAGCCGTGGCCGCCGAGCTTCACCCGCTCGGAGAACGCGGCGATCGTCATCGCGGCCGTGCCCGCACGGACCGGCTCGATCAGCGGCCCCGCCAGCCGGGCGGTGTCGCCGAGGTCCGCGTCGAGGAACAGCAGATGACGCGGGACGTCGCCGTCCAGCAACCGGACGGCGGCGGCGCCCGTCTCCATCGCCGCCCCCTTGCCACGGTTGCGCGAGTGCCGTACGACCTTCGCGCCCGCGCCCTCGGCCAGCCGTCCCGTCGCGTCGGTGGACCCGTCGTCGACGACGACGACGAGGTCCACCCCGGGCAGCGACGCCGCCGCCTCCACCGTCGCGGCGATCCGGTCCTGCTCATCCTTGGCCGCGATGATGACGGCCGTGTCCGCCTGCATGATGGCGATGGTAGTGGCGGTCAGGTGCCTTCCAGGGCCGGTAGGGCATCGTGCACGGAGAACACCGTGTCGAGGCCCGTGACCTGAAGGATGCGGCGCACCGCCGGGCGCGGCGACGCCAGCTCCAGTGTTCCGCCGTGTTCACGGAGTCGTTTCATGGCCGAGAGCAGGACGTTCATCCCGGTCGAGTCACAGAACTCGACCCCGCTCAGGTCCACCACGACCCGGCCGGCTCCGTCGCGAACGAGCGAGGCCAGCTCGGCTTGCAATCTGGGTGCCGTATAGAGATCGACCTCGCCGTAGACGGAGACGACGGCGTGACCTCCCTGAGATGCGGTCGAGACCTTTAGCTCCACGTGCCGCACACTAGCGCCCTCCGAGCGGGTGAACCAGAGCCGAACGGGATTAGGTCCCGCCCATTGCCGGGCTATGGTCTGCGCTTTGCCAAGAAGCCCACGACTTCTGCCCCTTACGACGGAAATGTCCGTCAATTCTGGCTCCGGCGCAGCGACATGGAGATCTTCTCAAATATCGCCGCCGATGTCCGCGAATCCGTCCACCGGCGCGTCGGCATGCGAGAAGCTGGGATGGTGACACGACGCGCGATGGCAACCCGAATGTCCGGCGATTTCGGACACCGCCGTGTCCGCGAACGTCTGGAGACGATCCGCACCAGATCCGAGAAGTCCAGTTCGTGGCGGTCCATGACACAGTACGTGTCCCGGCTGGTCAACCGCGAGGGCTACGTTCCCGTGAAGGCGCGACTCGCGCGCGAGGACATCGTCTTTCTCGCCTCCGCCCGCGACGACGTCATCGCCTTCTGCGAAATGACCCTGCGCCTCATCGATCTGCACCAGCCGCGCGACGCCGGCGGGATCACCAGCGACGTCGGAAATCCGATGTGCCGATGCCGGGCGTGCATGTGGCGATGGCCGTGCCCGACCTTTCGCGCCATTCAGGAGGCCGTCGATCGGGTGCCGGGCTCCTGACCCTTTACGACCACGGCCGTTCGCGCGGTGGTCGACGCGCTCCGCGTGATCGCCACGAGGAATTGCGGCGTTCTTCGCGGGCGGTTCCCCGATCCGTCACCGGCCGGTTCGATGGGCCGGTGACACGTGGCACTCCGGGCCGCCCGGCCGTCGCGGGCTCCTGGGCACGCCTCCCCGTCCGGCCTCCTCCGCCCGGGTGGACCGTCGACGTCGTGCCGTACGGGCTTCCCGGCCCTCCGCCGTACCGATCGCCGCGCGCACGGGCCCGCACGACCGGGTTATCCACAGGGTGTGGGTTTCGCCGTCCACAGGGTCCACATGCCTGGGAAAGCGCCACTGACCAGCGCGGTGAGGGCCTGCCGACATGAGACGCCGAGTCGCGCGCCCGCCTTTTCCACGAGTTGTCCACCGGTTGTCCACAGGTGGGGGGTGGACGGTGGACGAACACGGGAACCCGGAGAATCAGGAGTGATCGCGGCCGAGATCCACCTGGTTCGGCCCGTGATCGTGCCCGGACCGCGTACGCTCCCCCCTATGGGGCGGACCATCCTTAACATCATCGGAATCCTGCTGGCGATCTGGCTGTTCTTCACGGTCCTCGGAATGCTCGTCGCCGCGTTGAAGTTCCTCATCTGGCTCGGCGTTCTCGCGGTCGTCGGCGCCATCATCGTCACGGTCATCAGCAAAATGGCGAAGAGCTGACAACGGGCCTTGTGCGGCCGCAGGGCGTGCGCGGATGATTCCGGCATGGATCTGACGGGCATCCTGCGGAGCCGCGCGGCCGAGCGACCGGACGCGACCGCCTATCTCTACGAGGGCGCCCGCGTCACGTACGCCGAGTTCGACCGCCGGGTGGACCAGGTCGCGACGGCTCTGCGCGCCTCCGGGGTACGGCCGGGCGACCGCGTCGCGGTGCTCGACAAGAACTCCCTGGCCCACGTCGAGCTGCTGTTCGGCGCGGCGCGGGCCGGAGCCGTACAGGTCCCGATCAACTACCGGCTGGCCGCCGACGAGGTCGCCTACATCGTGGACAACGCCAAGGCGCCCGTCCTCGTCGTGGGACAGGAGTTCGTTCCGGTGCTCGACGCGATCGCGGATCGCCTCGAGCACACCGGGCACCTGATCGTCGTCGGCGGCACCGGTCACCGCTACGCGGACTACGCGGCGTGGACCGACCGGGACGCCGAGCCCGTCGACGAGCCCGGCGAGGTGTTCGTCCAGCTGTACTCCTCGGGCACCACGGGCCGCCCGAAGGGGGTCATGCTGACCCACGGCAACTTCCTGACCGCGCTGCCGATGAGCGAGGAGATCTGGGACCTCCGCCCGGACAGCGTGCTGATGGCCGCGATGCCGCTCTACCACGTCGCCGGGTGCGTCCTCGCCGTCTCCGGCGTCTACAACGGCATCCCCTGCGTGCTCGTCCGTGAGCCGGACCCGGTGGGCATCGCCCGGGGCATCGAGGCGCACCAGGTCACCCACACCTTCCTCGTCCCGGTGATCCTGCTGTTCATGCAGCAGCTCCCGCAGGTGGCCGAGACGGACCTGTCCAGCCTTCGCCTGCTGATCTACGGCGCCTCGCCGATCAGCGAGGACGTGCTGCGCGGCGCGATGCGGATGCTGCCCGGCTGCGCGTTCATGCAGGTGTACGGCCTGACGGAGACGACCGGGGCGATCACGCACCTGCCGCCGGCGGACCACGTCCCCGCGAGCGAACGGCTGCGCAGCGCCGGCATCGCGAACCCCGGCACCGAGCTGAAGATCATCGATCCGGCGACCTCCGAGCCGGTGGCGCCCGGACAGGTCGGCGAGATCGTCTGCCGGACGGCCCAGAACATGGTGGGGTACTGGTCGCTCGACCAGGCCACCAGGGACGCCAGGCTCCCCGGGGGCTGGCTGCGCACCGGTGACGCCGGGTACCTCGACGAGGACGGCTATCTCTACATCCACGACCGCGTGAAGGACATGATCATCTCGGGTGGGGAGAACATCTACCCCGCCGAGGTGGAGAACGTCCTGATGAGCCATCCGGCCGTGGCCGACTGTGCCGTCATCGGCGTGCCGGACGCCAAGTGGGGCGAGACGCCGAAGGCGATCGTGGTCCGCGACGGCGAGGTCGGCGAGCGGGAGCTGATCGACTACTGCCGGGGCCGGCTGGCCCACTTCAAGTGCCCGACCTCCGTCGAATGGACGGACGCCATCCCGCGCAACCCGACCGGCAAGGTGCTCAAGCGCGACCTCCGCCGGCCGTACTGGGAGCACGAGAGCCGTTCCGTTCGTTGAGACAGGACGGCGGAGGGGGTCGAGCCGAAGGTGAGGTGAGCCGCAGGAGCGATCCGCCGACCAGTCGACGCCGCACGGCGCACCGAACCGCGCACGCAGGGGGAGACCATTGAACGCGTACCCGCCAGGATCGCCATCGGGGCCGTCCGACTCACCGTCGTGGCCGCCGCCGGGGCAACCGGGCCCCGTCCCGGGTCCTCCGGGATCGCCCCCACCGCCTGGAGCACCGCTGCCGCCGGGACTCCCCGGGCCGCCGGGGCCCGGAGCACCGCCGCCGATGCGTCCGACGCTCCCTCCCGAGCAGATCCGCGCCATCCTCAACAGCGCGATCATGCGTCAGGCGTCCCTCGGGTGGCGCGTGCAGGCGCAGTCCGACGTGCAGGCGGTGATGGCGAGCGGCGGCCAGGTCAACCACGTCCTGCACCTGGTCATCACGCTCCTGCTGTGCGGGCTGTGGCTGCCCATCTGGATCATCCTCGCCATCACGGGCACCGAGAAGCGCCTAACGATCACCGTCGACCCGTACGGCGTGCTGCTGTACAACGGCCGCCCGGTGACGCCGATGGGGCCGCCGATGGTCGCCCCGCCCGGCCCGCCGGGCCCTCCGCCCGGAAACGTCAACGCCCAGGCGGTCGCCGCCGCGAACCAGCGGCGCGACCTGCGGCAGAAGGCGCGGGAGCAGGCCGCGGCCGACATCGTTCTCGCGCGCGAGCTGCGGATCGGCCGCCCGGACCTGCCCCGCCAGTACGACGACGGCGGGCTGATCGACGTCAACCACGTGCCCCCGCAGGTGCTGACCCTGTTCTCCGGCGTGACACCGGAGCTCGCCGAGCACATCGCGCGCATCCGCGACCACGTCGGCGGTTTCTCCTCCGCCGAGGAGCTCGCCGCAACGGCCGACCTGCACCCGGACCTCATGCCCGAGATCGCGGAGTACGCCGTCTTCCTGCCCTGATTCGGCCGCCGGCCGCCTCGGGTCGCCGAACCCTCGTGGCGACGTGGGATGGCCGGACGTCTCGCCCGGCCGGGCCGATCAGGCCGGCGTCTCCGCGGCGGTCTCCCAGGGGACCGGGCGGAGGAATCGTGTTCCGAGCAGTCTGGTGTGGTTCCACTGGTCGTCGTCCGGCGCGTCGAGCCCGTCGAGGACCAGCCGCGCGGGTGGGAACGGCCGCCCCTCGCGCAGCTGTGCCAGGTCGGCCAGGCGGGACCGGTCGGCTGCGAGGTCGCCGGGCCGGTCGAGGCTGCCCAGCGCGGTACGCAGGTCCCGGTAGAACCGCTCCTCGTCGATCAGCACCGCGATCTCGTAGAGCTCGATCGTCACGGACCGGCCCGGCATGGACGCCAGGCCCTCCCGCAGCAGCGCGGCGTGGTCGTCCAGCGGCCCGGCGCCGTCGAAGATCCGGTTCAGCACCGGGACGGCCGCGTCGAGCTGGGCGAGCGCGCGTTCCTTCGGCGCGAGCGGCGCGGTGGCCTCGATCGGCCCGTCATCCTCGTCGTCCTCGTCCTCCGGCGGGAACGTCGCGGTAACCAGGTCCGCCGGCCGGAACAACGCCAGCCACAGCAACGGCACGCAGAAGACGTCCTCGGCGAGCACCTGATCCTCGAGGCCGGGGACGCCGCCCTGCCACCCCGGGTTGATCCCGTCGTAGTCGCCGACGAGCAGATAGGACCGGTTCGCCATGGTGGCCGACCCTAGCGCCCACGCCGGCGCGGGCAGGCGCAGTTGTGGCAACTGTCCGGTTGTGGAGTCTTTGGTCGATTCAAGCAAATCTGCAAAGGTCAGGGACGGAATATCCGGTTAAGCTCCTCCTGTGACTCATGTGCATCGCGTCGACAGCGAGGTCGGTCGCCTCCGCACGGTCCTTCTGCACCGGCCGGGCCCAGAGCTCAAGCGACTCACTCCCCGCAACAACGATCAACTCCTCTTCGACGGCATCCCCTGGGTGGGCCGTGCCCAGCAGGAGCACGACGCCTTCGCCCAGGCGCTGCGCGACCATGGGGTCGAGGTCCTCTACCTGACCGAGCTGCTGCAGGAGGCCCTCGAGTACCAGGACGCGCGGAGCGAGGCCATCGCGGACGTCCTGAGCGACCAGCGGCTCGGCGACCAGCTCCGCGTCATCCTGGAGAGCCACCTGGCCGACCTGACCACCGAGGACCTGACCCAGGTGCTCGTGGCCGGCCTGGCCCACGAGGAGCTGAAGACCGGCCGCGGCCTGGTGTACCGGCTGATGGACCGGCACGACTTCGTCATCGACCCGCTGCCGAACCTCCTGTTCACGCGGGACTCCAGCGTGTGGGTCGGCGACCAGGTCGCCGTCACCAGCCTGGCGATGAACGCCCGCCGCCGGGAGAGCGCCCTCACCCGGGTGATCTACCGCTACCACCCGCGCTTCGAGGGCACGAAGCACCTGTACGACCCGGAGCTGGAGCACATCGAGGGCGGCGACGTCCTCCTGCTGGCCCCCGGCGTGCTGGCCATCGGCACCGGCGAGCGTACGACCCCGGCGGGCGTGGAGCGGATCGCCCGCCGCGCGTTCGAGGCCGGCCTGGCGCACACGGTCCTCGCGGTGCCGATCGCGCAGGAGCGCGCGACCATGCACCTCGACACGATCTGCACGATGGTCGACGTGGACAAGGTCGTGATGTACCCGGCCGTCGCCTACTCCCTCGTCGCCTACACGGTGACGAAGGACGACGGCGACCTGCGCGTCTCACGGGCGCGGCCGTTCCTGGAGGCCGCCGCGGACGCGATGGGCATCGACCGGCTCCGGGTCATCGACACCGGCCTCGACCCGGTGACCGCCGAACGCGAACAGTGGGACGACGGCAACAACACCCTCGCCATCGGCCCGCGCCTGGCGGTGGCGTACGAGCGCAACGTCGAGACCAACGCGCGCCTGGAGGCGGCCGGCATCGAGGTCATCCGGATCCAGGGCAGCGAGCTGGGCAGCGGTCGCGGCGGCCCGCGCTGCATGTCCTGCCCCATCCTCCGCGACCCGGCCCGGTAGGTGTAGGTAAGGGCGGAACGAAGAGATCCGGTGCCGAAACGGGCACCGGATCAGATCCGCCTCGCCGTCCCGGCTCAGGCGGACTGGTCGAAGGCGATGTGCAGCGGCTGCATCAGGGCGGCGGCCCGGCCGTTGCCCGACTGCTGGTCTATGCGGAGCTTGGCCCAGACGGTGGTGGTCTCCGCCTCATGGGAGACGCCCCACTTGTCGGACAGCGCCTCGACGATGCTGAGGCCGCGGCCGCCGAGGGAGGACAGGGCGGCGCGGGTGCGGCGCGGCTCGGTCATCGAGCCGCCGTCGCTGACGGCCAGCTGGATGAGTTCGCCTTCGTGGGTCCACGAGACGCGGATGTCGCCGGACGGCAGAGGACGGGCGTGCCGCAGCGCGTTGCTGATCAACTCGCTGATGATGACGGCCGCGTCATCCGCGATCTCCTCGTACACCCCCGCTGCGCGGAGTTCGGCGCACAGGCGCTTTCGCACGTCCGAGACGCTGGACGGCGCGTGTGGCAGGAACACGACGCTCGACACCCTCACCTCCCCGGGCGGTTGGCTCCCGGATACTCCCCGTAACTTGGTCACCCCGGTAACGACCGAAATGCCCACTTAAAAAACGCGGAAACCGCGCCACAGGAATCTGTTACCAACACCACGTGTAACTGTGACCTCCAACACGTGGCGAAGGCGCAGCCCAGCTGGGCGGTATGCCCAAGTATGACCGGTTACGCTGTGTCACCACAGTGGGGGAGGGTGAAGCGCATGCTGGTGCCCGCCAGGCCGTCCGCGCGGGGATGCGCGGAGACTTCGCCCTGCTGAGCGCGGGCGAGCCGGCGCACGATGTACAGGCCCAGCCCGAGACCGCCGAACCGGCGGCGATCCCCCGCCTCCCCCTGGACGAAGCGCTCGAAGACCCGCTCCCGGTCCCCGGCGGTGATCCCGATCCCGGCGTCCTCCACCGTCACCGCGATGACGTCGCCCTCGACCCCCGCCCGCACGGTGATGACACCGCCGTCCGGGGAGTACTTCACGGCGTTCTCCAGGAGCTGGCCCACGATGATGTCGGTGGCCATCGGGTCGCCGAGGGCAGCCGGCAGGTCGGCGGCGACGTCCAGCTCCACCGCGTGGCGCTCGGACACGCCCCGCAGGCCGTACGCCGCGCCGCGCAGGAGCCCGGCCAGGTCGAACGGCTCGCTCGTCACGGTCAGGCCGTTCGGGACCGCACGGGAGTACAGGAGGTTGTCGACCAGACGCCCGAGGGCGTCGGCACGGTCGGCGATCGTCGCGACCGCCCGCCGCCGGTCCGCCTCGTCGAGCTTCTCCCACCGGTCCACCAGCGTCTTGGCGAACC
The DNA here is from genome assembly GCF_024055675.1 of Actinoallomurus rhizosphaericola. Lineage (NCBI taxonomy): Bacteria > Bacillati > Actinomycetota > Actinomycetes > Streptosporangiales > Thermomonosporaceae > Actinoallomurus > Actinoallomurus rhizosphaericola. The sequence continues at coordinate 115,034 of NZ_JAMXMW010000020.1, forward strand.
CGCGTACCACCGTGATCGGCGTCCGCAGCTCATGGCTGGTCATGGACAGGAAGAGGTCCTTCTCCGCCTCGAGCGACTTCGCCTCGGTGACGTCACGGAAGTCCACGACCACCTCGTCATGGCCCTCGATCTCGGTGTGCAGGACGCCCAGCCAGGTGCCGGACTCCAGCCGGATCGTCGGCTCGCCGTCCGGATCGGGCAGCGGGAACGGCAGCGGACGGCCGATCACCTCCTCGGGGGCCAGGCCGGTGATCCGCTCCGCCGCGAGGTTCCACCGCTTGACGACGCCGTCGCGGTCCAGCACCGCGATACCGTCCGCGCTGGCCTCGATCACCGCCCTCTCATGCCTGCGCTGCCGGACCGCCTCGTCGTAGTGCAGGGCGTTGCCGATCACCACGCCCGCGTGCCCGGCGAACAACTCGAGCAGCTCCAGCTCGATGTGGCCCGCCCGCCGGCCGGAGAACAGCGCGTACAGCGCGCCGTACGGGCTGCCGTGGACGTTCGAGATGCCGACGGCGATCGTGTGCAGACCGTCCAGCTCGGACCAGATCAAGTCGCCGAGTCCGCGCGCCTCGGACGTGGCCAGCATGACCGTGCGCCCGGCGCGGAGCAGCTCGCCGACGAGGCTGGAGCGCAGGTCGGCGGTCGAGTCGCGCAGGTTCCGCGGCAGCCCGGTCATGCTGACGAGCTTCAGCGTGTTGGTCTGGTGCTCGATGACGACGAAGCCGGCGGCGTCCGCGCCGGTCAGCTCGATGAGGCCCGAGGTCACCCGGTCGAGGACCGACGACAGCGCGGGCTCGGTGTTGAGGTCGGCCACGACCTCGTTGAGCCGCCGGACGAGGCGGATGCGCTCGGCGGTCTGGCGCTGGACGGCCTCGTCCTCGCGCACGGGCCGGTAGAGGCCGACCCAGCCGAGGAACCGGCCGTCCTCGCCGCGCATGGCACTGACCACCGCCCGGATGTCGAGCAGCCGGCCGTCACGGTGCAGCCGCCGGGTGACGAACGAGATGTGGCCGCCCTCGCGGACGCGTTCGAGGACGGCGCGGTGCTCGGCGGTGTGCTCCTCCGGGATGGTGCGCAGCGGCCGGTCCAGCACCTCCCGCGCGGCCCAGCCGAACACCCGCTCGGCGGCGGGATTCCACAGCCGGACGGTCAGGTCGGCGTCCACCGCGATCATCGCGTCGGCGGAAGAGGCCACCGCCGCGCGCAACATCGCATCCGAGGCGCCCACGGGGCCCATAGTGCCACTCGCGCGGCGCGCCTACGCGAAGGTCAGCACCAATCCGCACTTACGGCATCGTTTCTGGTTGGGGGCCGTGTGCACCCAGTCGTGGTCACAATGCGCCATGGTGATCGCCTCCCCGCGCTCCGTACCTCCCATGATGACCGCCGTACGGCCCCCGCGCCGGGCTATTCGGCCACTCGCCCTCCCCGTGGCCGCGCGGAAGCGCCGAGGTGGGGCAGGCACCACCCCCCGAAGTGGACATCGCCCTATCGAAGCGGCATCGCGGTAGCTTCTAGCCTCTTCCATATCGACGACCGCACCCGAAGGAGAATCGGCATGGCGCGGAAGATCAAGGGGCTCGGCTCGACCGGCTCTCGGCGGACGGCGGCGGTGCTGGGGCCGGCGCTCGCTCTCGGTGTCGTGGTGGCCGGCCCGGCATCGGCGCAGGCGCACGACACCGCGCGGGCGTCACAGACCCGGCGGTCCGTCGAGACTGCCGGCAGGGCCGGCGCGCCGGCGGGTTCCGGTTTCGCCGGACCGGCCCACGGTGCGTGGAACGGCGCGACCGCGATCGACCGGTCGGGGAACGGCGCGACCGGAATCGTGGTCTCCGACCCGAGTGAGTGGGGGCCCACTTCATGACGAGGCCCTGATGACCGGGCGGCCGACCCCCGCCACCGGCCGACCCCGCCGGGCGCCCGGCTCCCGAAAGAGCCGGGCGCCTGTGTCAGGTCGGGGAACGTGTCGGCGCCCTCCTGCGGCGTGCGCACAGCACGAGGGTCCGCCTACCCGGCAGCGGCCGGAACCGTGGGCTCCCAGGTGGGCGGCCCATGAGCACGGTCGCGCCCGCGGTCAGTGCGTGCAACTGCTTCGGGTCCCCACCCTCCGAGCCTGAGAGTGAGCGTCACCCCGGCTCCGCCAGGCTCCACCGGGTGGCGCGCCACGGTCGTGGGGTGGCCCCAGCACCACCACCAATGGGGGCTTCGCCCTATCGAAGCGCACCGCGGTGGCTTCTAGCGTCTTCGACATCGACGACCGCCTTCGAAGGAGAATCAGCATGGCGCGGAAGACCAAGCGGCTCGGCTCGGCCCCCTCTCGGCGGATGGCGGCGGTGCTGGGGCTGGCGCTCGGCGTCGGTGTCGTGGTGGCCGCCCCAGCGTCGGCGCAGGCGCACAGAGGCGGAGGGGACACCGCGAGGACGTCGCGGACCCGGCAGTTGATCGAGAGCGCCGACAAGGCCACGGCCGCCGGTGTCCCGGGGGTGATCGTCCGGGTGGACGACGGGCACGGCCCGGTCGTGAACATCGTCCGGCAGGCCACGTGGAGCATCCCTGATCACGCACTGGCCGAGGACGACGAGTTCCGGATGGGCTCGAACACCAAGACGATCATCGCGACGCTGGTCTTGCAACTCGTCGCCGAACACCGCGTCGCGCTGGACGATCCCATTGAGAACTGGCTTCCCGGAGCCGTTCCGAACGGCCGGAACATCACCGTGCGGATGCTGCTGAACCACACCAGCGGCCTGGCCGACTACGCGTACGAACCCGAGGCGCTGGCGCTGATGACCGGCCATCAGGCGGAGCGGCCCACGGCCGCGCAGTTGCTCGCCGTGGGCACGAGGCTGCCGGTGGAGTTCCCGCCCGGTCAGGGCTGGGCCTACAGCAACACCAACTACATCGCGCTCGGCCTGCTGGTGGAGAAGGTCACCGGACACAGCGTGGCGGACCTGATCCAGCACCGTATCGCCGGACCGCTGGGGCTTCGGCACACCTCCCTGTCCACCGATGCCCCGGACCCCGCCGATCGCCGGTTCGCCCACGGGTACGAGCCCGACGCGGCGCACCTCGCGCCGATCCTGCCGCCCGGTACGCCGGCGGGTTTCGGCTTCGTCGGACCGGCCCGCGGCGAGCGGGTCGACGTCACCGGGATCGACCAGTCGTGGGACGGGGCTGCGGGTTCCATCATCTCGACCACGAGTGACTGGGCCCGATTCGACAAGGCCCTGATGTCCGGCCGGCTCTTTCCCAAGTCGCTGCTCGCCCAGATGATGGTCACCACTCAAGAGGACGAGGCGAACGGGCTGAACCGCTCCTACGGGCTGGGCCTGGAGGAGGTCCGCACTCCCTGCGGCACCGTGTGGGGGCACGACGGCGCGCTTCCGGGATACCGCAGCGACAACTACACCGACCAGTCGGGACGGCGCACCGTCTCGGTGCTGAGCACGACCCACTTCGGTCTGAAGACCGACGCCGCGGCAGGTACGGCCGAGGACGAGCTGGTCACCGCGGCCATCTGCACGATGCTCGACAAGCCCGTCCCCGCCACCGGCTGATCCCGCGCGGGCGCCCGGCTCCGGAAAGAGCGCGGGCGCCCGCGCGGGCACTCAGGCGCGCGCGGTGTCGGGATCGGCGGCCGGCCGACCGCGGTGGAGGGCGCCGATCAGGGCGGTGACGGCCGCGGCGACGGCGAAGGACAGGAGCGAGGCGCTCATCCAGTCCGCCGGGGTGAAGTGCAGGGCGCTCTGGGCGTGCGTCCACAGCCGGGACCACCAGCCGACCTGGCCGGGGTTGATGAGCTGGTACGCCGCGATCCCCGCCGCCCAGGCGACGATCATCCCCCAGCGGGCGGGGGCGCGGTCGGAGACGTCCCAGCCGCGCCGTCCGGTGAAGCAGAAGAAGTCGACGGCGAGCACGCCGAGCATGGGCACGAACACCGACCCGATCAGCGTCAGGAAGCCCGCGTAGTTGTCCATGTTCAGCGCGAGGGCCAGCACCGTCGTCAGGACCCCCAGCACCACGGTGAGCACCCGCCGGTCCGCGCGGGTCACGAGGTTCTGGATGGAGACCGCGGTCGAGTAGACGTTCGCGAAGGACTGGTCGACCTCGCGCAGGACGAAGACGGCGAAGAAGAGCGTGCCGAGCGCCACGTGCTGGAACGGGCCGAACACCTTGGAGGAGTCGCCGGCGACGAGCGCGAGCGCCAGCAGCCCGAGGACGTACGCGACGACCTGCGTCAGGCCGTACGCCACGCTCGCGGCGCCGAACGCCGCCCGCTCCGAGCGGGAGTGCCGCGTGTAGTCGGCCGCCATCGGCACCCAGGAGATGGAGACGGCCAGCGCGGCGTCCGCGCCGATCCAGAAGTGGCTCCACGAGCCGTGGGTGAGGTTCGGCAGCGGCTGCCGGGCCAGCTGGACGTAGAAGTAGCCGAGGGCGAGGACGACCGCGACGGTGACGTACCGGCGCAGCACCCGGACCGAGCCGAGCGGCCAGAGCGTCAGCACGGTCGTGATCACGCCCGCCACGACCACGTACACCCAGCGCGGGCCGCCGCCGACGAGCTCCTTCGCCGCGCCCGCGATCGTGACCAGCTCGAACGTCCCCCAGCCGACCATCTGCAGGATGTTCATGACGGTGGGGATGTAGGACAGGCGCGTGCCGAACAGGCCGCGCAGCAGCATCATCGCCGGGACGCCGGCGCGGGTGCCGGGCACGGCGGCCAGCCCGAGCATGATCCCGCCGATCGCGGTGCCGACGACCATGGCGAGGATCCCGGCGACGATGGGCAGCCGGGGCGTGCCCTGGGCGTCCGGGGCGAGCACGGTGTACGCGCCCGAGAAGGCGAGGAGGCTCACGCCGAGGTTCGCCCAGAAGGCGCTCTGGTCCCAGAAGCTGAGGACCTTCGGTGCGGGCTGGTCGAGGGTGTACGGGGCCTCGTTGGACGAACGCTCTTCGACGGCAGCGCTCAAGGCACACTCCCTACGCCGGCATTATCCGGTCAGGTTCGAGCGGTCGGCGGCACGTTCGAAGCCGCCCTCTCAGCCCGGTCGTCGTCCGAGCTCCCGCGGGTCTTTACTTTTCCGCCGTAAATGTACCTCGATCAGGCGACGTATGGCTCCCCGCCCGATTCGCTGACCATCGGACGGCCCGCCGCCGCCCAGGCGTTCATGCCGCCCTGGACGTTCTGGGTCTTCCAGCCCGCGTTGTTGAACGCCGCGACCACCGACGCCGAGCGCGCCCCCGACCGGCAGATGACGAAGATGTCCTCACCGGTCGGCACCTCGGAGGCGCGGGCGCCGAGCTGGCTCAGCGGGATGTGCACGGCCCGGGGCGCGTGACCGGCCTGCCACTCGTCCAGTTCGCGCACGTCCAGCAGGAACGCGTCGTCCGGAACCTTGGCGACCTCCACGGCGGGAATCTGTTCCCTGAAAGAGTTCACCCGTCAAAGGAACCATGAGTCATCGCCCGGAGTCGAATCGTCATGAGGCAATCTCTCTCCAGACTGGGACCCACGGCCCTCGCCATCCCCGGCATCCTGGCCGCCCTTGCGCTGGGCGGTTGCAAGAACGGGGACGGAGGCGCCGCCACGCACGGCAAGGACTCCCCGACCCCGACCTCGTCGGCGGCGCCGGGCACACCGGCGCCGACCACCTCTCCGACCGCGCCCGCCCCGAGCGGGTCGGCGGCCGGGACCCGTCTGACCGTCACCGTACGGGCGTCGCAGACGTCGGCGCCGAAGTCCTGGACGCTCACCTGCGACCCGGTGGGCGGGAGCCTGCCGGCGGCCGAGCAGGCGTGCACGGTGCTGGCCGCGGCGGCCGCGAAGGGGGAGGACCCGTTCGCGCCCACGCCCAAGGACCAGATGTGCACCCAGATCTACGGCGGCCCGCAGACCGCCACGGTCACCGGCACCTGGAACGGCAAGAAGATCGACGCGACGTTCAACCGGAGGAACGGCTGCGAGATCAAGCGGTGGGGCAACCTCGCCTCGCTGTTCGGAGCGACGCCGCCCGAGCGCTGACCCGGCCGCAGGGCCGCCGGGGCCGGCTCACTTGAGCAGGCGGGACATCCGGCGGTCCGCCAGCGGCTTGCCGCCGGTCTGGCACGTGGGGCAGTACTGCAGGGCGGAGTCCGCGAAGGACACCTCCCTGATCGTGTCGCCGCAGACCGGGCACTTCTGCCCCGCCCGGCCGTGGACCCGCAGGCCCTCCTTCTTCTCGCCCTTGAGGTCCTTGGCCGCGACGCCACGGGAGCGTTCGACGGCGTCGCCGAGCGTGCGGACGATCGCGTCGTACAGCGTCGTGACGTCCTCGTCGGTGAAGCTCGCGGCCAGCTTGAACGGCGACATCCGCGCCACGTGCAGCACCTCGTCGGAGTAGGCGTTGCCGATCCCGGCGATCACGCTCTGGTCGCGCAGCAGCCCCTTGATCTGGGTGCGCCGCCCGTCGAGGATGCCCTTCAGCGTCTCGACGGTGAAGCCCTCGCCGAGCGGGTCGGGCCCGAGCGACCGGACGCCCGGCACGTCCGCCGGGTCTCGTACGACGTAGACCGCGAGCCGCTTCTGGGTGCCCGCCTCGGTGAGATCGAACCCGGAGCCGTCGTCGAGATGGACGCGCATGGCCAGCGGGCCCTTGCCCGGCCGGGGCGGCGCGGGCGGCAACGCGTCCTTCCACCGCAGCCAGCCGGCCCGGGACAGGTGCATGACGAGGTGGATCCCGTCGACGTCGAGGTCGAGGAACTTGCCGTGGCGGGCGACCTCGGTGATCGTGAGACCGTTCAGCGCGGTGATCGGCGGGTCGTACGTCTTCAGCGACGAGATGGCGGCCACGTCGATCCGCGCGATCACCCGCCCGACGGCGTGCTCGCGCAGGAAGGCGGCGAGGGACTCGACCTCGGGCAGCTCCGGCATGGTCCCAGAGTACGGCTCCGTCCACAGGCTGTGGATGAACACGGCTGATCGCCGCCGGGGGACCTTGGTCCCTTGGCCGCGCGCGCTCGGCGCGACCATCCTGGAGGCGGGAGCTCGATGTGACCATGACGGTCGCCCTGGGCGGCGACACGATGCTGGGCCGAGGGGTCGCGGAGCGGATCGCGGCATGCGGCCCGTACGGCATGTTCGCCGACGAGGTGCGGGAGATCTTCCGATCCGCCGATCTGGCCCTGGTCAACCTGGAGTGCTGCGTCTCCGCACGCGGCGAGCCGTGGCCGGCCCCCGGCAGGCCGTTCCACTTCCGCGCGCCGCCCCCGGCCGCGGAGACCCTCGCCGACCTGGGGATCGACTGCGTCACGCTCGCCAACAACCACGCCCTGGACTACGGTCCCGAGGCGCTGACGGACACGCTCGGCCACCTGGCACGGGTCGGGATCCGGGTCGTCGGGGCGGGACTCGACGTACGCCGGGCGCGCGAACCGGCCCTGTTCGACACCGCGGACGGGGCCGTGGCCGTCCTCGGGATCACCGACCATCCCGCCGACTACGCCGCCCTGGAGGAGAGGCCCGGAGTGGCGTACGCGGACCTGCGCCGCGAGATCCCGTCCTGGCTCACCGACCGGATCCGCCGGCTGTCCGCCGACGGGTTCCGCGTGCTCGTGCTGGCGCACTGGGGCCCGAACATGACCACGGAGCCCCCGCGATACGTCCAGGTGGCCGCCCGTGCGCTGGTCGACGCCGGGGCGACCCTGATCGCCGGGCACTCGGCGCACGTCTTCCACGGCATGTCCGGCCGCGTGCTGTACGACCTGGGTGACCTCGTCGACGACTACGCCGTGGATCCGGCCCTGCGCAACGACCTCGGCCTGGTCTTCCACGTCGCTCTCGACGGTTCGCGGATCACCCGGCTGACGGCGTTCCCCCTCACGCTGGAGTACGCCCGTACGCGCCTGGCGACGGGCACCGACCACGCCTGGATCCGGGACCGGTTCATCAGCGCCTGCGCGGCGTTCGGGACGGAGGTCGTCGAGGAGGACGGCCGGCTCGCGGTGGCCTGTCCCGGACCGCCGTGAGGTCCTTGAGCAGGGCTCCTGCCTTTGACGATGCCTCCACCATGACCCAAACTGGAGTTAGGGGCCACCGTAAAAGGCTGGGAGCGGCAACGGGCGGAGGTGGCCATGTCCTTGACGGAAATCACCAAAATCCTCGGCCGGCACAGCTGGTGGATGAGCGGATCACCCGGGGAGACGCGGGATGCCGTCGCCGGCGATCTCCGCACGCCGACCGTGACGGCCGACGACGGAATCCGGCTCCACGTCGAGGTGACCGAGGCCCCCGATGCGGACGCGACCGTCGTCTTCTGCCACGGGTTCCTGCTGAACTCCACGAGCTGGCGCGTCGAGCGCGACGCGCTGGCCGGCCGGGTCCGCGTCGTGCTCTGGGACCTGCGCGGCCACGGCCGGTCGGGGTGGGGCTCCCCACCGAACGCCACGATCGACCAGCTCGGCCGCGACCTGTTCGCGGTGCTGAGGGAGGCCGCCCCGGAGGGGCCCGTCGTCCTGGTCGGCCACTCGATGGGCGGCATGGCGATCCTCGGGCTCGCCGACGCGCACCCGGAGCTGTTCGGCGACCGGATCGTCGGGGTGCTGCTCGCCTCCACCTCCTCGGGCGACCTGTCCTCCGTCACGATCGGGCTCCCCGAACGGACCGCGCGGGTCCTGCACCGGATGGTCCCCGTCACGCTGAGCACGCTCCGCCACCAGGCCAGGCTGGTGGACGCCGCGCGTCGGCCGCTCGGCGGGATGTCCTTCCTGCTCACCCGCTCGTACCTCTTCGGCGCCCACGTGTCGCGGCAGGTCGCCGAGGTGACCACCCGGCTGATGGCGTCCGTGCCGATCGAGGTGATCGCGACCTTCTACACCGAGCTGATCGCGTACGACAAGCGGGCCGCGCTGCCCGGCCTCGGCCGCGTGCCCGTGCTGGTCATGGTCGGCGACCGTGACCTCATCACGCCGATGCGGCACGCGGAGGCCCTCGCCGCGCAGATCCCCGGCGCCGATCTCGTCGTGATCCCCGGCGCCGGCCACCTGCTGCCCCTGGAGCGTGCCGCCGAGGTCAACCACCACCTGTGGAACCTGCTCCGGCGTACGACCGGCATCGAACCGGCGGCCGAGCCCGCCCTCGTCGACGGCCACGAGCAGGCCCGCCGCCACCGCCGGCCGCACCTGCACCTGAACCGGCGCGGTCAGCCTGGCGGCTGAGCGGTCCTCAGCCGCCGACGAGCTTGATCACCGCGGCGACGCCCACGCAGACGATCACTGCGCGCAGGATCACGGGCGGCAGCCGGCGCCCGACCCTGGCGCCGAGGAGACCGCCCACCATGGAGCCCAGGGCCACCAGCAGCACGGCCCACCAGTCGACCTTCGCGACGCAGATGTACAGGACCGCCGCCGTGGCGTTGACCAGCATCGTCAGCAGGTTCTTCGCGGCGTTGACGCGCTGCAGGTCCTCGTCGAGGAAGATCCCCAGCAGGCCGACGAGAAGGACGCCCTGCGCCGCGCCGAAGTAGCCGCCGTAGACGCCCCCCGCGAACACCCCCAGCCAGAGCCAGGGCCCGCCGTGCGCCCGCCGGGGCCGGGAGGCGAGCCGGCGACTGATCAGGGGCTGGGTCAGGACCAGCACACAGGACACCCCGATCAGGACGGCCACCACCACCGTGAAGGCCTGCTCGGGCAGGGTGAGCAGGAGCAGACCTCCGACCAGCGCGCCCAGCACCGAGGCCGGGGCCAGCCGGGCGAGCCGGCCGCGCTGGCCCTTCAGCTCGGCCCGGTACCCCAGCACGCCGGTGACGCCGCCGGGCACCAGGCCGATGTTGTTCGAGACGTTCGCGGTGATCGGCGGCAGCCCCACGGCGAGCAGCGTCGGGAAGGTGATCAGAGATCCCGACCCGACGATCGCGTTGATGGCCCCCGCCGCGGTCCCTGCCGCGAGGACCGCCAGCACCGACCACGGCCGCGCGGAGAGTCCGAAGACCGCGGCGCATCCCACGATCGCGACGACGAGGAGCAGGCCGATGACGACCCGGGGGGCGGGGGACCTCATGGTCGGCGACTCTATGCGAGGGCGCACTGACCACGACAACCAGCGTCAAACTGGCTGTTCGCGTGTCAAACTGGGTGTTAACCCCCTGACCTGAATAAGGACTGCGGACGGAGCCGGACATGTAGTCGACCCGCACCGGGGGGAGCACATGCTGGAAGTCATCGGAGCCGGCATGGGACGGACCGGCACTTACTCGCTGAAAGCAGCACTCGAGCGCCTGGGGCACGGGCCCTGTCACCACATGTCCTCGCTCGGCGGGGACCTCGGCCGGATCAACGGCTGGGAGGCGGCCGCCCGCGGCGAACCGGTGGCCTGGGGAGACCTCCTGGCGGGCTACCGCGCGACCGTCGACTGGCCCTCGTGCTTCTTCTGGAAGGAGCTCGCGGACGCCTACCGCCACGCCCCCGTCATCCTCACCGTGCGCGATCCCGTCCGGTGGTACGCCAGCGTGCGCGACACGATCTACCGCTCCAGCCACCGGCAGCCGGGATGGCACGGCCTCGCGATGTGGCTGGAGGACCGGGTCTGCGCCGGGCTCCGCGTCCGGCGCCGGATGTGCGAGCGGGTGATCTGGGAGGGCACCTTCGGGTCGCGGTTCGGCGACCCCGACTTCGCCATCCAGGTCTTCGAATGGCACAACGCCCACGTGCAGGAGGTCATCCCGGCTCACCGGCTGCTGGTGTACGAGGTCGGCCAGGGCTGGGGACCGCTGTGCGACTTCCTCGGCGTGCCCAGGCCGGACGAGCCGTTCCCGCACCTGAACGACACGGCGGCGTTCCGCCGGATGGCGTCGCGGCGCCGCCGGCGCCTGCTCACCCTGCGTCCTCTGGCCCCCGACGAGCGGACGGCGGTCCGGTGAACGCCGCGTCGTACTATGCCCGCGGCTGGTGGCGCCGGGAGACCTTCGTGGACGACCTGCGCGCCGCGGCCGCGGACACGCCCGGCCGTACGGTCTTCGTCAACTGGCGCCGGAACCTGAACCGGGAGGTCGTCGTCACCTTCGGCGACCTGGCGGCGGCCGTGGACCGCCTGTCCGCCGGGCTGCGCGGCCTCGGGCTGCGCCCCGGTGACGTGGTCGCCTTCCAGCTCCCGAACTGGTGGGAAGCGGCGGCCCTCGCCCTCGCGTGCCTGGACGCGGGCCTGATCGCCGTGCCGATGATGGCGACGCTCGGCGCCCGCGAGGTCGAGCGCATCCTGTCCGGGACGGAGGCCGGCGCCTGCGTCGTCGTCGACCGATGGGAGACCGCGCGCCCCGCCCGCCTGCTGGCCGACCTCCACCCCCGCCTGCCGCGCCTGCGCCACCGGATCGTCATCGGCGACGCGGCGGCGACCGGCGCGACCGCGTTCACCGACCTCCTCCAAGCGCCCGCCCCCGACGCATCCGCGCCCCGCGGACCGGACGAGGTCTCCCTCATCCTGTTCACCTCCGGAACGACGGGCGAGGTGAAGGGCATCCTCCACACCCCCAACACCCAGTACGCCTCCACCCGCCCCCGCCGCGGCGCCCTGCGCGGCGTCCCGATGCCGCGAACGGCCACCCCCGCCGATCTGACCCACTCGGTCGGGATGCGGACGAACGTCCTGACGCCCCTGGTGACGGGCTGCTGCTCCGTGTTCGCCGACACCCGCGACCCGGACGTCTGGCTCGACCTCCTCGCCCGCCACCGGGTCACCCACTTCCTCGGCGCGCCCCACATGCTGCTCAGCCTGATCCGGGCCCAGCGCCGCCGGTACCGGCCCCTCCCCGCTCTACGCGTGGTGACAAGCACCGGGGCCCCGCTGCCCGCCTCCCTCGTCGCCCCGATCCACGAATGGCTGTCCCCCGGCCTGGTGAACGGCTTCGGCATGACGGAGACGGGCGGCCTCACCGCGACCGCCGTCGACGACCCGCCCGGCTGGGCGGGCCACAGCATCGGCCGCCCCGTCCCCGGCTGCGAGATCCGCCTGGTGGCCGACGGGCCGCCCTCCCCGGACCGGGCGTTCCGCCTCCACGTACGCGGTCCCTCGGTGTGTGCGGGCACCTTCCGGCTCCGCGACCGGCGGCCGACCTGGGACCCGGCGGCCACGGACGGCTGGTACGACACCGGCGACCTCGTCCGCGAGGACGGCCGCGGCGGCCTGTGCTACCTCTCCCGGGTCGCCGACCGGATCGGCAGCCCCCACCCGATCCCGATCCTGGAGGTCGAGGACGAGCTACTGCGCCACCCCGCCGTCGCCGACGTCGCCCTCGTCGGCTGCCCGGACCGGAACGCCGCCGAGGAGACCGTCTGCGCCGTCGTGGTCCCCGCCGGCCCGGCCCCCACCCTCACCGACCTGCGGGAACACCTCCTCCGTACGGGCATGACGGAGTGGTGGCTGCCCACCCGCCTGGAATGCGTCGACGCGCTGCCCCGCAACGAGCTCGGCAAGGTCCGGAAGACCGAACTCCGCGCCCGCCTCCACCCACCCGAATGACCGCCCTCGGGGCCATGACTTTTGTCATCGGCGAAGCATGATCACCGGTACTAACGCGCCGACCTGCGCATCTCTAACGTTCAGGACATGACGAGCACGAACACGAAATTCCACATCGCGGTCCTCGGCGGCGCGGAGTACAAGGCCGACCAGCAGGCGTCCCCGCGCTTCGTCTCCATCTCCCCGATCGGCGGCGCCGAGGTCGACCTGAGCGGAATCGACCACGATGTGACCGTGGTCAAGGTGTCGCTCGTCGGCGGCGTGAGGCTCACAGTGCCGGCCGACGTCACCGTGGAGGCCACCGGCTTCGGAGTGCCGGGCCTCTTCGGACGGCGGCGGTTCCGCGGCACCGGCGGCCCGGACGCGCCGACCGTGCGAGTGCACCGCTACGGGATCTTCGGCGGCGTCAACATCGTCCGCAACGGCTGAGCGACCCGCGCGATACTGAACGTTCTATCGATTACACTCCCCACGATGGCGCACAACGATCGAGGTCAGGTTTCCGAAGCGCGATCGCGGCTCCTCGAAACCGCCACGCGGCTCTTCTACGCCGAGGGAATTCACTCCGTCGGGATCGATCGGATCGTCGCGGAGGCGAAGGTGACCCGCGCGACGCTCTACCGGCACTTCCCCGGCAAGGAAGACCTCGTCGTCGCATACCTCCAAGCCGTCCACCAGCTCGATCGCGAGCAGGTCGGCGAGGCCCTCGACAGCGGCCGACCGGCCGCCGAAATCCTGAGGGCCATCGCCGCATCGATCGCCGACGGCATCCGGTCGGCCGGCTTCCGCGGATGCGCCTTCCTCAACGCCGTGGCGGAGTACCCGGATCCGGAGCATCCCGTTCACAAGGCCGTCCTCGCTCACCGCGAATGGTTCCTGCGCACCATCACCGATCTGCTCGCGCAGGTCGGGGAGACGCCACCCGAGCCCGCGGGCCGGCATTTCGTCATGCTGCGAGACGGCGCGATGGCCGAGGGCTGCCTCGCCGACCCGGTAGAGGTCTGCGACACGTTCCTCCAGGGAGTCGACGGAATCCTGCAACACCGCACCGGCTCCGAGGCGAAGACCGCCTGAGGCCGATCAAGCCGCCTGGTGTCCATCTCGGCGCTCCCTGGCGGTGCGCCCGAGGCGCAGCGCCGAGATGAGAAAGAAGATGCCGCCCGGCACCGCGTAGCCGGCGATGCCGGCCAGTGACGGGTGCTGCGCGGAGGCGGACATGATGAACGAACCGCCGGCGAGCACGGAGATGGCACCGCTGAGGATCATCGGCCACTGGCCGCCCATCGTGCGACGTGTGACGCCCACGACCAGCTGCACGAGCCCGGAGACGACCGCCCAGGCGCCCCACACGCGCAGGACCGCCGGCACACCGGACGCGCAGGCGACGGCCACGCCGATCGCGGCCAGCAGACTGATCGCGATGTTCACGTACAGTCCGCGCGCCGGCCCGGTGGCGCGAGACGAACGAGCGTCCACGACCGCCGCGGCGGCGTCGAACAGGGGATACAGAACGAGCAGGGCGACGCCGGCCGGACCGAGGGACTTGGCGGCGAACAGCAGGACGGCCCAGACGATGGCGAACCCGAACCGGACGAAATACAACCGGCGCAGAGCCGGCGCGATCCCGAGGGCAGCGGACGAGGCAACGGTGGTCACGAGAATCCTTCCGGATGATGAACAAGTAGACCGAACGTTCTATCCCTCCCAACGATGACAGCACCCCCCGTGAAGCGTCAAGACCGAACGTTCTACCCACACCATCCACGCCCGGTCCCGCACTCGCGCCCGGAAGTCGAGCCCGGTTACTTGCCCCACAAGAGAGTTCGAGCGCCTGGAAGACGAGAGCCGGCCCCTCAACGGCGATGCCTGGCACCACGAGGCGACAAAAGATGCCCAGCCACCAAGGGGGGGAGGGGGCGAAGCCCCCACGCGGCTCAAGCCCGCGCAGCGGGCGAAGGGCCAAACCTCAGCCCGGGAGAACCCGCACCCACCAACAACCCCAGCCACCAAGGGGGGGCAGGGGGCGAAGCCCCCACGCCGCTCAAGCCCGCGCAGCGGGCGAAGGACCAAACCTCAACCCGGGAGAACCCGCACCCACCAACAACCCCAGCCACCAAGGGGGCGTGGGGGGCGAAGCCCCCCACCTCGGGGGGCCCGGGGGGTCGTCCCCCCGAAAAAACGACGAGGGGTCGGTGGGAGGAAGCAAAGCTTCCGACCAGCCGACCCCAACACCGAGTGGGCGAGGAGGGATTTGAACCCTCACGTCCTTTCGGACACACGGACCTGAACCGTGCGCGTCTGCCGTTCCGCCACCCGCCCCGGGCGCGTCCAAAGGTTAGCACCATTCCGGCGGAGGTCCGAATCGGTTGCTCGGGGCGAACCTACTCACAGATACGATCGTCTCTCAGTGGAGAGGGGAGGTGCACGTGGGTGTCCTACAGCGCTTCGAGCGACGGCTCGAGGGCATGGTCGAGGGTGCCTTCGCTCGGGCTTTCAAGTCGGAGCTTCAGCCCGTCGAGGTGGCCAGCGCCATCCAGCGCGAGATGGACGAGCGCGCCGCGATCGTGGCGCAGGGTCGCACGCTGGTGCCGAACGACTTCGTCGTCGAGATCTCACATCCGGACGGCGAGCGGCTCGAGGTCTACGCCGACAGCCTGAGCCAGGAGCTGGCCAATCTCGCCCGTGAGCACGCGAAGGAGCAGGGTTACTCCTTCGTCGGGCCGGTGCGGGTGCGGTTCGAGAACGCCGATGACCTGCGTACGGGGATGTTCCGGATCCGGTCCGGCGTCATCCGCGGCTCGACGGTCGAGGGCGGCGAGATCCGCCAGCCGATGAGCGACATGCCGCCTCCGCCGCGTGGGTTCGCGGGCGGCCGGCCGCGTCTGCTGGTCAGCACGGAGGGTCAGCCGAGCCACACGTACGATCTGACCACTCCGGTGACGTTGCTCGGCCGGGGCACCGATTGTGATCTTCGGCTTGTCGATCCGGGCGTTTCCCGGCACCATGCCGAGATCAGAGTCGAGGGCCCGGAGGTGGTTGCGGTTGATCTAGGGTCGACCAACGGCACTTTCGTGAACGGCCAGCCGATCCGCCGCGTGACGCTGAATGACGGCGCGCGGGTGACGCTCGGCCGGACAACCCTGGTGTTCCGCCGCGATAGGGAGTAGCTCCGAACTCCGATGAACCAAATCACCCTGACGCTCATGAAGGTGGCGTTCCTGGCCGTGCTGTGGCTGTTCGTCATCGCGGCCGCGGGCGTCATCCGTGCTGACCTGTGGGGTTCGAAGGCCGCCGCGAAGGCCCAGCGGCCCCGGCAGGCCGCCCAGCCCGCCCGGCCGCCCCGGCAGGCCGCGGCGCCGCGCGTCAGGCGTGCGGAACCGACCAAGCTGGTGATCACCGAGGGAGCCCGCGCCGGCACGACGATGGACCTGGTCGGCACGGAGATAACGATGGGTCGATCGAATGACGTCACGCTGCCTCTCGGAGACGACTACTCTTCGGGTCGGCATGCCCGGCTCTTCTCGCAGAACGGTCAGTGGTTCGTGGAGGATCTCGGTTCGACGAACGGCACCTTTCTCGGGCGCGCCAAGGTGAGCAGGCCGGAACCCGTCCCCGTCGGCGTACCGATCCGCATCGGGAAGACCGTCATAGAGCTGCGCAAATGACCATCGGAATTCGCTTCGCCGCCCGGTCGGACGTCGGCATGCTGCGCGAGGGCAACGAGGACTCGGCGTACGCGGGCTCCCGGCTGCTCGCGGTGGCCGACGGCATGGGCGGCCACGTCGGCGGTGAGATCGCCAGTGCCGCCGCGATCGAGACCCTGAAGCCACTGGACCGGGACTTCCCCGCGCACGAGCTCGTCGGCGCGCTGGAGCAGGCGGTGTACCGGGCCAACGAGACCCTGCACAGCATCGTCGAGGGTGATCCGTCGCTGCAGGGGATGGGCTGCACGCTCACCGCGATGCTGTGGAACGGCCCGCAGGTCGCCCTCGTCCACATCGGCGACTCCCGCGCGTACCTTCTCCGGAACGGCGAGCTGTTCCAGATCACCCATGATCACACACTGGTCCAGTCGCTCGTCGACGAGGGTCGGATCAGCCTGGACGAGGCCGCTTCACACCCGCAACGCTCTCTCCTGCTGCGGGCGCTCGACGGCCGGGGTGAGGTCGATCCGGACATCTCGCTGCGCGAGGCGCAGCTCGGCGACCGCTACCTGCTGTGCTCCGACGGGTTGAGCACGGTGGTGACCGCGGAGACCATCCACCATGCGCTGAGCACGGCGGCAGAGCCGGACCAGGCCGTACGTCAGCTGATCGATCTGGCCAACCGCGGTGGCGGCCCGGACAACATCACCTGCGTGGTGGCCGACGTGGTGGAGCTGGAGCAGCAGCCCGGCCCGCCGTCGGTTCCGATCACTGCGGGCGCCGCGCACCACGCGGGCCGGGGCCGTGGCGAGGCGGACACGCCGCCCGGCGCGATGGCCGCGGAGACGCCGGCGCAGCGGGCGGCCGCGCTGCGGGAGCAGCAGCAGCCCGCGCCCGTGACCGTGGCGGACATGCCCGCGATCGGGCGGCAGCCGGAGGACACGCTGCCGCAGGAGGCGGTGGGGCGGCGTCGGCGTCGCTGGCCCTGGCTGGTCGCGGTGGCGGGCGCGGTCGTCCTGCTGGCGGCCGGCGGCGGGGGGTACGTCGCCTGGAGCACCATCCAGGGGCAGTACTACGTCGCGGCGGACGGCGGCCAGGTGGTCATCTACCAGGGGATGAACCAGGACCTCCTGGGCCTCAAGCTGTCCCACCTGAAGGAACGGCCGAGCCCGACGTTGAAGGTCGCCGACCTGGCGCCCTCGGCCCGTGACTCGGTGACTCACACGATCGACGGCCTGGGCAGCCTGGGCAAGGCCCGTACCACCGTCAACACGCTGCGCAAGCAGGTGTGCCACATCGTCGTCGCCGACAACGCGCAGGGCGTCGTGACGATCTGGAAGGGCAAGGGCCAGAAGAACTCCATCGGCTGCGACGAGACGGTCCTGGAGCCGTCGAACCCGCCGGTGCAGACGAGCTCGCTGCCCAAGCAGACCAAGGACACCGTGCACAGGGGCATCTCCGTGAACGACGTCACGCAGGCCCGTGCCAAGGTGCAGGAGCTCCGGGACCAGGCCGAAACGTGCAAGAGGAAGCCGGGCAAGTCCGGCTGTCCCCCCGTAAAGGCGAACACCACCCACTGATGACTTCCGCAGCCGCCGAACCCGAGGTTCAGATCGCGACCCGCCCCCGGCGGAGCGCCCAGCTCGCCATGCTGATCTTCGCGATGGTGATCACCATCGCGGGATTCGCCCAGGTGGGCCTGGCGCGAGACGGGAGCCTGCCCACCGGGATGTACGGCTACGGGGCCGGGCTGGGCGTGCTGGTCGCGATCTCGTACGTCGTCGTCGCGCGTTTCGCCCCGTACGCCGACCCGCTGCTGCTGCCGCTGGCCGTCTTCCTCAACGGCATCGGGCTGGCCATGATCTACCGGCTCGACCTGGGGACGAGCCGCGACGTCCAACTGGCCCGCGCACAGGGCAAGAACCCCACGGGCCTCTGGGCCTCCGCGCCGAACCAGCTGATGTGGACGGCGCTCAGCATCGCGGCGTTCGCGGCGGTGATCGTGCTGCTGCGGGAGATCAAGATCCTGCAGCGGTACATGTACACGATCGGCGCGGTCGGGCTGTTCTTCCTGGCGCTGCCGGGTTTCCTGCCCTCGTCGATCAGCGGCAGCCTCGGCGCCAAGATCTGGATCCGGCTCGGTCCGTTCTCCATCCAGCCGAGCGAGTTCTCCAAACTGGCGCTGGTCGCGTTCTTCGCCGGCTATCTCGTCAACAAGCGGCAGGCGCTGTCGATCGTCGGCAAGAAGATCGGCCCGCTGAACCTCCCACGGGCGCGGGACCTGGGCCCGATCCTGGTGATCTGGGTGCTGACCCTGGGCGTCCTCGCGCTGGAGAACGACTTCGGTACGGCGATCCTGTTCTTCGGGCTGTTCGTGAGCATGTTGTACATCGCGACCGAGCGGTTCATGTGGGTGGCGATCGGCGGGCTGCTGCTGGCGTTCGCGAGCGCGCTCACGCCGTTCGTCCCGCACGTGCAGCAGCGGATCAACATCTGGCTGGACCCGAAGTCGTACTTCGACGGCGGCTGCCAGGTGGGCAACAAGATCATCAATCAGATCCAGACCGTGGCGGCGTGCCACGCGAGGGGCGGCACGTACATCGCCGACAGCGGCCAGCTGATGCGCGGCCTGTTCTCGCTCGGACAGGGCGGGGTGCTCGGCACCGGCCTGGGGCAGGGCGAGCCGTGGCGCACGCCGTACTCCTTCAGCGACTTCATCTTCACCTCATTCGGTGAGGAGCTCGGGCTGACCGGCGCGATGGTGATCCTCATCGTGTACGCGCTGATCGTGCAGCGGGGCATGAAGGCCGCGCTGGCCACGAAGGACAACTTCGCCAAGCTGTTCGCCGGCGGTGTGTCGTTCGTCTTCGCGCTGCAGGTCTTCGTCATCGTCGGCGGTGTGACGCGGCTCATCCCGCTGACCGGTCTGACGACGCCGTTCCTCGCCCAGGGCGGGTCGTCGCTGCTCGCCAACTGGATCTTGATCGCCCTTCTGATCCGCATCAGTGACACCGCGCGGCGGCCCGCGCCGCAGCCCATCCAGGACGAGGGAATGACCCAGGTGGTGAGGACCCAGTGAACAAGCCGCTCCGCAAGGTCGCGGTGGCCGGCATGCTCCTGCTGGTCATCCTGATCATCAACGTGAACTACATCCAGGGGTCGCAGGCGGACAAGCTGCAGACCGACCCGCTGAACTCCCGGCAGTTCGCGCAGCAGTGGGAGCACAACCGCGGCCCGATCATGGCCGGGAAGGTCACGCTGGCCTACTCCGAGAAGATCGGCGGCAAGGACGGCAAGGAGTACCAGCGGCACTACAACCAGGGCACGCTCTACTCCCCGGTCACCGGGTACGTCAGCGTGTTCAGCCGCACGGGCCTCGAGTCGGCCGAGAACGGCCTGCTGGACGGCACCGACAAGCGGCTGGCCCTGCACAACTGGTTCGACATGCTGGTCGGCAAGAAGGCCGCCGGCGCCACCGTGCAGACGACGATCGACCCGGACGCCCAGGAGGCCGCCTACAGCGGCATCAAGAACCAGACGATCCGGCGTGGCGGCGCGGTCGCCATCGACGTCAAGACGGGCGCCATCCTGGCGATGGCCTCCTTCCCGTCGTACGACACGAACGACGTCGCCGTGCACGACGGGACGAAGGCGAACAAGGTCTTCGAGTCGCTGAACAAGCAGAAGCCGGCTCCGATGCTGAACTACGCGACGCGGGAGACGTTCGCACCGGGCTCGTCCTTCAAGATCATCGACTCGGCGGCGGCCATCGAGAGCGGGCGGTACACCAAGGACACCCCGACCGACGCGAACCGTCTCCTGCTCCCCGAGTCGGGCAACGAGCTGCACAACTCCGACGGTGACGAGGCGAAGTGCAACGGCTCCCCGCCCCTGATCGACTCGTTCGCGGCGTCCTGCAACTCGACGTTCGGCCGCCTCGCGCTGACGCTGAAGCAGCAGACGCTGGCGGACATGGCGGCCAAGTTCGGCTTCAACAAGCCGACCGAGATCGAGAACGGCGTGTCCAGCGCCACCAGCGTCTACCCGACCAAGCCGCTCGGCGGTGACTCCCTGGCCCGCAGCGGCATCGGTCAGGAGGTCGTGACCGCCTCGCCGCTGCAGATGGCGATGGTCGCGCAGACGGTCGCCAACGACGGCAAGATGATGAAGCCGTACCTCGTCAAGCGGGTCGTCGCCCAGGACCAGTCCGAGCTGGTGACCGCCGAGCCGAAGCAGATCGGGCAGCCGATCAGCGCCGACACGGCCGGCCAGATCCAGGAGATGATGCGCGCGGTCGTCGACCACGGTACGGCGTCGGCCGTCCTCGCCGGGCGGGACATCGCCGGCAAGACCGGCACCGCCGAGACCGGCATCGGCGGGATCAACGAGGACTGGTTCGTCGGCTTCGCCCCGCGAGACAACCCCAAGGTCGCCTTCGCGGTCGTCACCGAGGGCCGGGCGGGTTCGAGCGGTGCGACGTTCTCGGCGCCGATCGCCTGGCGCATCGTTCAGGCGGTGCACTGACCATGACCCCGCCAGACGTCCTGAACAACCGGTATGTGCTCGACGAACGTCTTGCCATCGGTGGGATGGGCGAGGTCTGGAAGGCCACCGACCGGCTGCTGGGCCGTCCGGTGGCGGTCAAGCTGCTCAAACAGCAGTACCTGGGCGACGAGACGTTCCGGGGGAGGTTCCGCGCCGAGGCGCGGTTCGCCGCGGCGCTGCAGCACAGCGGCATCGCCCAGGTCTTCGACTACGGCGAGCAGGACGACCTCGCCTACCTCGTCATGGAGCTGGTGTCGGGCGAGACGCTGTCGCAGATCCTCACCCGCGACGGGCGGCTGCCCGTCGACGCGACGCTGGACCTCGTCGGGCAGGCCGCGCGGGCGCTGCACGTCGCCCACTCGGCGGGCATCATCCACCGGGACATCAAGCCCGGCAACCTGATGGTGACCGGCGACGGCACCGTCAAGATCACCGATTTCGGCATCGCGCGCAGCGGCGACAGTTCCATGACGCAGACCGGGATGGTCATGGGCACCGCGCAGTACGTCTCGCCGGAGCAGGCGACCGGCAAGAAGGTCACCCCGGCCGCCGACCTGTACTCCCTGGGCGTCGTCGCGTACGAGTGCCTGGCCGGAGGGCCGCCGTTCGTCGCCGACACCCCGGTCGCCCTGGCCCTCAAGCACGTACGGGAGGAGCCGCCGCCGCTGCCGTCGTCGGTGTCCCCGGCCGTCCGCGGGCTCGTCTCCACGATGCTGGCCAAGCACCCGGACGACCGGCCGCGGTCGGCGGCGGAGATCGCCGAGGGCGCGTACGCCATCCGCCACTCGCTGGGCGTCGGCGACGCCGCCGTCGCGGAGGAGACCGCGCTCGCGTACGGATGGACGGTCGAGGCCCCGCTCGCCGCCGGGGACGACCTGCCGGAGTCCGCGCGGGCCGGCGACCCGACCGTCGGTTTCGCCGAGGCCGGCATCGCCCTGGGCGGTGTCGTCGCGGCCGAGGGACCGGACGGGTACGGGGATGGTCTGCCGCGCAGGGCCGCCGCACGCCGCCGTCGGCAGCGCGTCGGCCGGTTCGTGCTCGTGGGCGCCGCCCTCGTCGTCGTCCTCGGTGCTGGCGTGTTCACCGTCACAGCGCTGTGGAAGGGCCCCGGCCACACTAAGCTCGTGGACGGCAACCGGGTTCAGCCCGCCGGCGGTATCGCCCCGACGAAGCACGTCAAGCGGCCTCGTCTTGGCGAGCCGAGCAATCGGCCCGTACCCTCGGGTTCGACCTTCGAACGGACCAGTCCAAGCCCGACGCCGAGTTCGGTGACGAGCTCGACGCCGACCACGAAACCGACCAAGACGAGGAGTACCCCGACACCGACGCCTACCACACCGGCGGTGGACTCACCGCCGACCCCTCCGGAGCAGTCTCAGCCTGAGAGCACCCCTTCAGGCGAGTAGGTTCGGAGAGCACGGCGTAGACGACGAGGGAAAGTGCGAGACATGACTCAGCCTCGGCTACTCGGTGGTCGCTATGAGCTCGATGGTGTCATCGGGCGTGGTGGCATGGCCGAGGTCTACCGAGCTCGGGATCTCAGGCTTGATCGAATAGTCGCGATCAAGACGCTGCGGGCCGACCTGGCCCGCGATCCGACGTTCCAGGCGAGGTTCCGCCGGGAGGCGCAGTCCGCCGCCTCGCTGAACCACCCGTCGGTGATCGCGGTGTACGACACCGGCGAGGACCTCATCGACGGCAGCCCGATCCCCTACATCGTCATGGAGTACGTCGAGGGGCGCACGCTCCGCGACGTCCTGCGCGACGAGCACAGGCTGTCGCCCGAGCGGGCGATGGAGATGACCGACGGCATCCTGCGCGCGCTGGACTACAGCCACCGCGGCGGGATCGTGCACCGGGACATCAAGCCCGCCAACGTGATGCTGACCTCCGGCGGCGAGGTCAAGGTGATGGACTTCGGCATCGCCCGTGCGCTCGCCGACTCCGCCGCCACGATGACCGCGACCGCCCAGGTCATCGGCACCGCGCAGTACCTCTCGCCGGAGCAGGCGCGGGGCGAGCGGGTCGACGCCCGCAGCGACCTGTACTCCACCGGCTGCGTGCTGTTCGAGCTGCTCACCGGCCGTCCGCCGTTCCAGGGCGACTCTCCGGTGGCCATCGCCTACCAGCACGTGCGGGAGGAGCCGCCGGCGCCGTCGCAGATCGATCCGTCGATCCCGCGCTGGGCCGACGCGATCGTCCTGAAGGCGCTGACGAAGGACCCCAACTACCGGTACCAGAGCGCCGCGGAGATGCGCGCCGACATCCAGCGCGCGCTGCAGGGCATGCCGGTCGCCGCCCCGACCATGGCGATGAACGGCGGCACGCAGGTCATGCAGGGCGGGCCGCCGACTCAGGGGACCCGGCCCGCGACGATGGGCTACGACCTGCCGCCGGTGCACTACACCGAGCCGGAGGAGCCGGAGGGCCGCGGGAAGAAGATCGCGCTGGGCGTCGTGGTCGCGCTGCTCGCCGTGGGCGCGGTGACGGCGCTGTTCTTCATGTTCAAGGGTGGCGGGGCCCCGAAGGACCCCAACACCGTCGCGATCCCGACCGGCATCGTCGGCAACGACCAGGACTCCGCGAAGCAGCAGCTGACGGATCTCGGCTTCACGAAGATCACGACGAAGAAGAAGTCGAGCGATAGCGTCGACAGCGGCAAGGTCATCAGCGTCTCGCCGAACGAGAACACCAAGATCGACAAGGCTCAGGTGGCCACCACCGAGGTCACCCTGGTCGTCTCGACCGGCAAGCCGAAGGTCACGGTGCCCAGGGTCCGGGGGCTGAGCGAGGACGACGCCAAGAACGCCATCGAGAACGCCAACCTCAAGGTCGGCAACACGGACAAGCAGAACAGCTCGTCCGTGCCCAAGGGGTACGTGATCAGCTCCGACCCGGACTCCGGCTCGAAGGTGGCGGAGGGCACCGAGATCAACCTGATCATCTCCGACGGCCCGGGCAAGACGACGGTGCCCTCGGAGGTCGGCAAGCAGGTCTCCGACGCAAAGGCCGACCTGCGCAGCAACGGCTTCGGCGTCCGGGTGACCTACGTCGACGCGCAGAACGGCGAGGCGCCCGGCACGGTCGTCGACCAGAACCCCGGTCAGGGCGAGACGGCGAACCGCGGCAGCACGGTGACCCTCATGGTCACCAGGCAGCAGACGCAGCAGCCGCCGCCCGACCAGCCGAGCACGAGTCCGTCGCAGCCCGGTAAGGGTGGCTGGCCGGGCTTCTGACGCGAACCGACCGAGGCCTCCTCGCCCTTCCCGGGCGTGGAGGCCTCGTCGTTTGTCGGGAGGCTTCGTCGTTCGCGGGGCGCTCTTCGCGGAACCGGGCGGTGGGCGTGGCGCACCGGAGGGGGTGCGGACATGAGGGAGGGCTTCCGCCGCTCGGGGGCAACGGCGGAAGCCCTCACTCGTTGATCCGTATTGACCCCCCGGGCGTTACACGCTTCGCCGAGAATCTTTTTACCGATGTTTTGCGGCCGGGGTGGGGGGTGCCGTAGCCGACGTGCCGCCGTCGTCCACCGTTCCGTGATCGAACTGCACCTGGGGCTCGAACCAGGGGAACACGACGTACCAGAGCAGGACGCCGACCACGAGCAGGCCCACGACGGCGGTGTAGACGCGCGTCACCGTGTCGCCGGGCAGGTGCCGCCACAGCCAGGAGTACATCAGGTCGCTCCGTTCACCCGGGGGATCGAGCCGACCATCCGCCCGAACACGATGAGCCGCTCGGCGGCGGAGTACTTCGGGTGGCAGGTGGTGAGCGTGATCAGCCGATCGGTGGGGTCCTTGGTGGGGTGTTCCGGCACCGGGGCCACGACGCTGACGTCCGTGGGCGACACGACCTTCTTGCCGGTGACCTTGTAGGTGTACTGCCGGGTCCGGGTGTCGATGAGGATCTTGTCGCCGACGTGCAGTTCGCCGAGGCGGTTGAAGGGCGCCTGGTACGTCGTCCGGTGCCCGGAGACGACGAAGTTGCCGATCTCGCCCGGCATCGCGGTGCCGGGGTAGTGACCGGGCCCCTTGCGCAGGTCCGCGATGGACACGCCCTCGATGATCACGTAGTGGAAGCCCTTGCCCAGCCGGGGGATCCGGATCAGCGCGAGACCGTGGCCGAGCCGGACGCGCTCGGTCGTCACGGCGCCCGGGGCCTTGCGCGGCGGCGGGGCGGCCCAGTCGCGGGTGAGCTCGCCGCTGAGCTTGCGCTGCTCGGCCTGCGTGTACGCGCCCGTGCCCCACAGCTCGTACGCGACGAACAGCAGCAGGACGACTCCGGCGGTGATGCACAGCTCGCCGAGGCTACGGATGAGTGTTCGCACCGTCGGGCTCCAGCGCGGTGGCGTACTTGGGCTGCACGTTGCCCGTGTAGGCGGGCAAGGTCGTCTTCTTGAGGGTTCTCACGGTGTACCCGAGTCCGTATTCGGCGACGTACTGCCGGTAGACCTGAATGTCCGGCGAGGCGTCCAGCGCCGCTCGCAGCCGGCCCGGATCTCCGGTCGCGGTGATCCGGAACGGCGGCGAGTAGACGACGCCCTGGAGGATGAGCGTATTGCCGACACAACGTACGGCGCTGGTGGAGATCAAGCGTTGGTCCATGATTTGCACGCCCGTTGCACCGCCGGTCCACAGCGCGTTGACGACGGCCTGGACGTCCTGCTGGTGGACGACGAGGTCGTCCGGGCCGGGGTCGCCGGCGATCCGCCGGCCGGTGGGCGCGTCGTCGAGGGTGACGCGCAGGCCACGTCCGGTCAGCCGGGCGAGCCCGGCACGGGTCGCGAGGCGGTCGGCGGCCTCCTGCGCGGCCTTGACGCGTGCGTCGCGCTGCGCGGCCGCCCGTACGAGGCCCTCGACCTGCCGCCGCAGGTGACGGTAGTCCGCCTGCGAGCCCTGGTACTGCCGCTGTTCCTGGGCGATGAGCTCGGTGACCTTCGTACGGCCGCCGCCGCGCAGGTCCGTACCGTGGGCGGTGCTCGCGCTGGCCGCGAACAGGGTGCCGGCGAAGATCGTGAGAGCCGGGATCGCGTACCGCCACGGCCGGCGGGCGCCGTTCATCTCGCCATTGCCGGGTTTTGCCCGCATCGCGACACCCCACCGCCCCCAATAAGGTCGTACGCTGCTCACCAGCGACTACGCTAACTGACAAATTGACCCATGCGCGGACCCGGCGTGCGGCCGCGTTCCGCCCGAGGAGAGACCCCGTGCCCAAGTCGAAGGTACGCAAGAAGGCCGTCTACACTCCGCCGCAGCGCTCGCAGAAGGTCTCGGTCAGCCCCAGGTGGCTGGTGCCGACGATGGTGGGCTGCTGGCTGCTCGGCCTGGCCTGGATCGCCGTCTACTACATCACGGCGAGCGTCGGCGCCACGGTGCCGGTGATCACCACGCTGAGCAACTGGAACCTTCTCATCGGTTTCGGCGTGATCGTGATCGGCGTGGTGCTGTCGACGCGCTGGCGTTGACTTCCCCACACGGTTATCCACAGCCTGTGGACCGCGCTGGGGGTTATCCACAGGAGCCGTCCCCAGCCTTCTCTCGTGCCGCGCTCCGCGGGCGGGCACGTCCGTGGCCGCCCGCGCGACACCGACGGGGCAGTGCCCCTGGCCGTCGCTGACGCGGCGAAACGGTGCCTCTGGCCCTCGCCGACGCCGGCGAGGCGCTGCTCCCGGCCGTCCGTCGCCGATGCCGGCCGAGGCGGTGCGCCGCGGGTCGGCGTCGCGGAGGTGTACGGCGTCGCGCGTACGTGTCAGGACGCGAGCGCGGTGGCCACGGCGGTGAGGACGACGAGCAGGGCCGCGACGACCGCCGACGCGGCGACCTGTACGGCCTTCTGCCGCCGGCGCGGAGCGTAGGCGAACGCGACCGCGAGCACCGCACCGGTGACCAGCCCGCCGACGTGCCCTTCCCAGGAGATTCCGGAGAAGGTGAACGTGAACACCAGGTTGATCACGATGAGGAAGACGATGCCGCGCGTGTCGACGCCCAGCCGGCGGCCGACGACGAAGAACGCCGCGAACAGCCCGAAGATCGCCCCGGAGGCGCCCACGGCGGGCTGCAGCGGGGCCACCAGGTAGAGCAGGACGTTCCCGCCGATCGCCGACAGAACGTAGAGCACGGTGAACCGCACGCGGCCCAGCACCTGCTCCAGCTGCGGACCGAGCACCCACAGCGCCCACATGTTGAACAGGATGTGGGTGATGCCGAGCCCGCCCGCGTTCATCGGCACGTGCAGGAACGCCCCGGTGATCAGGCGATACCACTCGCCGTCGGCGACGCCGATCCCGGGGAGCCGGCCGCGCGCGGGCATGCCGCCCAGCATCTCGAACCGGTCGACGAACGTCGGCGAGACCAGCTCCCCCAGGTAGGCGAGGACGTTCAGGCCGATGAGCGTCAGCGTGACCGCCGGGCGGCCGCGCACCCGGCCGCCGAACACCGTACGCGGCTCGCGCACCGTCCGGTTGCCGTCGTGGACGCACTCGGGGCACTGGTGCCCGACCGCGGCCACGCGCATGCAGTCCGGGCAGATCGGCCGGTCGCACCGCGTACACCGGACGTAAGTCTCCCGGCCCGGATGCCGGTAGCACATCGAGGCCTCGGGGGCCGGGGCCTGCGCCGGATCGGTGCTCATCGTCGCCTTCTCGTCTGTGGCCGGTTATCCGTCTAACGACGCTCGATCGTCACCGATTCCAGAACGACGTCCTCGACCGGGCGGTCGTTGCGGCCGGTCTTGGTCTTGGCGATCGCGTCGACGACCTCGCTGCCCTGCACGACCTCGCCGAAGATCGTGTGGTTGCCGTTCAGGTGCGGGGTGGGGACGACCGTCACGAAGAACTGCGAGCCGTTCGTGCCGGGCCCGGCGTTGGCCATCGCCAGGAGGTACGGCCGGTCGAAGCGCAGGTCCGGGACGATCTCGTCCTCGAACTCGTAGCCCGGACCGCCGATGCCCTGGCCGAGCGGGTCCCCGCCCTGGATCATGAAGCCGTCGATGACCCGGTGGAAGATCGTGCCGTTGTAAAGCGGGCTCTTCGACCGCTGACCGGTCGCAGGGTGCCGCCACTCGATCGTCCCCTCGGCGAGACCGACGAAGTTCTCGACGGTCTTGGGCGCCTTGTCGGGGAACAGACGGATGACGATGGGCCCCAGAGTGGTGTTGAGGGTCGCGATGAGTTCTCCGGCCATGAAGACCGCCTCCTCGTTTCGGAGTGTGCCCGCGTCGGGCGTGTTCGGATACGTCACTGAGGTAGCCAACGCTACTGGCCTCGACGTGTTCCCCGAACGACCCGCCCGTACCGTGCCGAACGGCCGAACAGTGCCCTCACCGGTCCGGTGATTGACATCGCCTACCGGGGGAAGAGGTTGGTCGAGACCGCACATAACGGAGGGGTATAGATGTCCCTACGATCGATGACCAGTAAGAAGCCGCAGGTCAAGCTGAGCGGCTCACAGCTGACCCGGGCGCAGAAGCGCGCGATGCGCAGCGCGCGGCAGCTGCGCCTCTCCGAGCTCAGCCGGGCGCAGAAGCGCGCCATGATGTCGGCTCAGCGGACCGCACAGCGGACCGCACAGGGTGCGCAGACCGCGGCGCAGACCGCCCAGACGGCGGCCCAGCGGACCGCGGACCGGCTCGGCCCCACGGCGGGTCAGGCCCGCGACATGGCCTCCACGGGCGTGTACCACGCCCGCGTCTGGGGCGCGCCGCGGCTGGACCGCGCCGGCGCGTACATCGAGAAGGAGCTCGCCCCCCGGGTCGGCGCGATGATGCGCCGGACGGCCAAGCGGCTGGAGCCGCCGCAGCCCCGCCGGCGCCGTGGCATGGCCACCACGCTGCTCCTGGCCGGTGGCGCGCTCGGTGCCGCCGGAGCGATCGCGACCCGTCGCAACGTCGCGCGCAGGCAGGCCGAGGAGCCGACGTCCGCGCCGTCCGAGCGCCTCTCCTCGGTGTCGGACGGCGACAGCGGCGGCGACCGTGCTCGCACGTCCTGACGTTCGATCGGCGGTGGGGCCCGCCAGGTGGGCGGGGCCCCCCCCTGATGGCCGGGCCCACCGCCGTTCCGCATCCGGTCTCGGCCACCGGGAAGAGGCAGTCATTCGGTGCGGCAGCGGGCACTGCCGTTCTTTTCGGCCGACCCGGCCATTTCGACGGGACGCGATGCGGTCTGGCCGACAGCGGATGCCATATTAAGGGGATCAAACGGACATCCCATGCCGTACCGTTTCCGGCATGTCGCTAAGGTCGTCGATCGGTTCCGCGACCCGCAGGGTGGTGGCGGTGGCTGTGCACCGGGGCTGGGAGTGGGTCCGCCGACATGGCGAGATAACACCGAGCACCCCGGCCGGACGGCGATTCGGCCATCTGGGAAAAGGCGTCTGCATCGGATTCCCCACCGGCGCGCTGTTCGGTGAACCCTGGATCCACATCGGCGACGACACGCTCGTCGGGGTACACGTCACGATCTCGGCCGGTTTCGTTCCCGACCTGGATCTGGGCCCCGACCCCATCGTCAAGATCGGGAAGGCCTGTTCGATCGGCCGCGGCAGCCACATCGTCGGTCATCAGTCGATCGAGATCGGCAACGACGTCTTCACCGGCCCGTACGTCTACATCACCGACCAGAACCACGGCTACGCCGACCCCGACGTCCCGGTCGGCCGGCAGTGGCCGGTCAACGACCCGGTCGTCATCGGCGACGGGTGCTGGCTCGGCGCCGGCGCCATCATCCTGCCCGGCACCCGCCTGGGACGGAACGTCGTCGTCGCCGGCGGGGCGGTGGTGCGCGGGGAGTTCCCCGACCACAGCGTCATCGCGGGCGTGCCCGCCAAAGTGGTACGGCGCTACGACCCGGAGACCGGTTGGCGGCCGCCGTTCCCGGAGACGCCGCTGGACGAGGCCACCCTCGCGGCGCTGGCCGATCTGCCGCCGCTCTCGGGACCGGACGAACTGGCGAGCTGACCGCCGCCCGCGCCATCCCGGCCCCGCACTCCGCGCCGCCCCGACCGGGGCGGACACCATGATGCCGCCTGAGGGGATGGTCCTTATTACCGCGCCAAAGCACGGTTAAGCGCTCTTATCGGGAATGGATCCGGTTAGAAGCCATAAAAGGTCCCGGAAGGTGGTGGCCACCATGGCGCTGCTCCTGGTGGTGCTCGTGCTCGCGCTTCTCCTCGGCGGGTTGGGATTCGCCGTCCACGTCCTCTGGTGGATCGCCCTCGTCGTTCTGGTCCTCTGGCTGCTCGGCTTCCTGTTCCGCGCGGGAGAGGGCCGTCGCTGGTACCGCTGGTGACCGGCGGCTCAGCGGCGGGGACGGCCGTTCACGCGCCGACGTACGGCGGAGCGACGCCCCAGCCCCAGTGCGGCACGGGCGCCTGCTGGATCGGGTGGGCGTCCGGCTGGGAGTTCGCGAGCGCGATGCGGGTGCCCCACTCGATGTAACCGACGAAGGCGGCCCGGAACTCCGGGTCGTTGGGCAGTCCGACCTCGTCGGCCGCGTCGAGGAGGAGGTCGACCCACCGGCGGCGCTGCCGCTCGGTGATGCCCTTCCCCAGGTGCTTGGACAGCATGTGGTGGTAGCCGCCGCGCTCGTTCGTGTAGCGCGCGGGACCTCCGAACACCTCGCTCAGCCACATCGCGACGTACTTCGGATGATCGGGGTCCATGTGGGCGAAGAGCGGCCCGACGACCTCGTCCTTGAGCACCTCACGGTAGAACGCCTCGGTCAGCCGCTCGAGGGCCTCCGTTCCGCCGGCCCACTCGTCCATGGTGGGAACCGATCCGCCGGCGCCGGCGACCGCGGTGCGCCGGTAGTGCCGCATCTCCTCGATCTGCTCGACGTACGGCCTGATCTCGGCGAAGAACGCGGTGAAGTTCTCGCTGTCACGGAACGCCTTCAGGTGGTCGTCGGCGGAGGTCCACACGATGCGCAGGATGTAGCACTCCGGCTCGTCGACGCACCGCGTCAACTCGTACTCGACGCACTGCGGCGCGGCGGCGAGGGGGACGGCGGCACGGGCGTACGCCGCTTCGAAGTCGTCGGATCTCTGGGCGGGTACGCGATACCGGATGTACTCGACGATCACAGTCTTCCTCCAGCGCGTCGGCGTGGAGCTATGTAATCATGTAAGTCGATCAATAGAAAGACTCGGCACCCGGTCCGGTCTCACAGTCGTACCGCACACCGGTGCGCCGAGCGTCACCTCTTGGTTACCGCCCGCGGCGCCGATCGTAATCGGCGAAGCCGACGCTGGCCTTCTCCCCGATTCCGACGGACGGGCCAGGAAGGCGGCGCGATGACCACCACGGAGCAGACCATCTACGACAGGATCGGCGGCGAGGAGGCGCTCGTCGCCGTGGTCGACGACTTCTACGTACGGGTGCTGGCGGATCCGAAGCTCGCCGGCTTCTTCGCCGGCGTCTCCATGCCCCGGCTCAAGGGCCGCCAGGTGGAGTTCTTCGGGGCGGCGCTGGGCGGGCCGCAGGTCTACGCGGGCGCGCCCATGCGGCAGGTGCACCAGGGGCGCGGCATCGAGCAGGAGCACTTCGACCTGGTCGCCGGGCACCTGACGGACGCGTTGACCGCCGCCGGAGTGCCGGCCCCGCTGGTCGAGCAGATCATCGGAGTGGTCGCCACCCTCGCCCCGGACATCGTCTCCACCAAGGTCACGAGCTGAGTCCGCATCCCGGTACGGATCGGCGACCGCCGACCCTCGATCGCCCGGGGCCCCGCCACCTCGTGTGGCGGGGCCCCGGGCGGTCCGTGCCGGGCGAGCGCCCGTGCCCGGGCGAGACGGGCTATCCCCGCGTGTCGAGGCCCTCGTCGGCGGTGAGGCGTTCCCCGATGCGCCGCATGACGGCCGGGAAGCAGACCACCGCGACCAGCGCGATCAGGATCCAGACGCCGCTGGCCACCGGCAGCCAGCGCGCGGCTCCGGAGGGGTAGGGCACGACGTTCCGGTAGAGCGTGTAGCCGAGCACGACGATCGCGGCGACCGGAATCACGATCTCCCACCGGGACACGGTCGAGGTCCGGGACAGCATCCGCGCCGCGCCGACCGTGGCCAGCAGGTAGACGACCAGGACGATGAACGTGCCGACGGTGCCGATCCAGCCCCAGACCGACTGCACGGGCTGCTGGAGGATCCAGCCGAAGACCACCACGGACGCGACCATCACGGCCGACACCGTGATCGTGGCTCCGACCGGTGTGCCGAAGCGTGGGGAGATCCGGGTCATGAAGCCCGTCTTGGCCGTCGCCGACCGGGCCAGGGAGAACGACAGCCGCGCCGCGCCGACGACGCAGCCGAGCGCACCGCCGAACGCCGAGACCATGGTCCCCACCGTGACCAGGTCACCGACCCAGGACGCCAGGTAGGTGCCGCCCAGGTCCCCGAAGAGCGAGCCGCTGGCGTGGAAACGGTCGAGGTCGGCCGGCCTGGTGCCGAAGCCCATGACCTCGACGGCGCTGGTGAACACGTAGAAGACGCCGCCGATGAGCACGGTGCCGAGGATGGCCCGGGGGATGCTGCGGCGTGGCTCACGGGCCTCCTCGCCGAGGGTGGCCGCTCCTTCGAACCCGGCGAAGGCGAGGAAGCCGAACACCGCGCCGAGGAACAGCGACGAGCCGCCCGTGCCCTTCGCCGGCTGGAAGACCGACAGGGTGAAGGTCTGCCCCTGGGGACCGCCCCCGCTGCTGATCTTGAACAGCACGACCACGCTGACGATGACGATCAGCACCACGGTGGCGAGTTCGAACACCAGAAGCAGATCCGCGCCCCGTTTGGCCGGGGTGATGGCGACGGCCGCGGCGACGACCACGACGATCAGGGCGACGAGGTAGGGCAGCCAGCCCGGCGGGTCGGTGGCCAGGCCCAGGGACTTCAGGAGCGACGAGGAGAAGATGGCGGCCGAGTAGGCGCTGCTCGTCCCGAAGAGCAGGTAGGTGCCGAGCAGGCACCAGCCCGCGATGGTGCCCGCGCGGGCGCCGAGGGTCGCGCCGACGAACCCGAACACCGATCCGGAGGTGTTGAAGTGCTGGCTCAGCCGGACGAAGCTGTGCGACAGCAGCAGAACTCCGACCGTGGCGATCGCGAAGGTGAGCGGGATGGCGCGGCCGGCGGCGGGTTCCGCGCCCTGCGGGTTGATGTTGGCCGACAGGGTCAGGCCCATAACGCCGATCGAGACGCCGAGGACCTGCCAGAGGCTGAGGTTCCGGCGGAGTCCCCGGGCGGGCGGGGTACCGGTCTGGTGCGCCGTCGGCGTGTGTCTGGCGCCGGACTGCTCCGTGGTCATCGTTGGCACCTTCTTGGCTGAGATCGGGGGGGCGACGAGCCGGAGAACCCTCGCTCCCCGCGGCCGGTGGGACGTGGGGGCGGCGAGCACCTGGAGCACCGTGCGGGCGAACCCCCCGAATCCGCCACGCACGGCCACCCGATGTCCGGTCCTCGGCCGCGCATTGCTCAGTCCGTAGCGGCACCGGCTCACAGTGTGCGTCATCGCGGCCGATGACCTCTACAAAGACTGATGTCTGACAACATCGATCTGATGTCTGCCGCCTTACTGTGGCCGGAGTCCTCCACCACCGTCAAGAGGCACTTTCCAGCAGTTCACCAGGCACCCGCCTGATCGCTCCGCAGGGATCGGGCAGAGCTCCTCTGCCGGAGGACGCGCGGGGGGCGCGATTCCCGACGGTGAGAGCGTTGACATCCGAAAATCGATCAGACATAGTCCGTACTCGTCAGACAAGTTAGATACAGATCAGACAACGCCTGGGGCAGCGGCGTCCGCCGTGCGACCGCCCCCGGTCCGCAAAGGAGCCTCCATGCTGAACTTCGACGAAGAGCGGTTCCTCCGCATTCAGTCCGGCGCGGTAGCCCTCGCCGACGACCTCCACCGCACCATCGCCGAGTGCCTGAACAAGGGCGCCCGCAACCTGTTCTTCGCCGGCTCCGGCGGCGCCGGCATCCTGATGCTCCCCGCCGCCCGTCTGCTGCAGACGCGCTCGACCTTCCCGGTGTACGTGGAGATGCCCGCCGAACTCGTCGTCACCGGCTCTCCGCACCTGGGGCGCGACTCGATCGTCGTCATCCCGTCCCTGTCCGGTACGACCAAGGAGAGCATCGAGGCCCTGGCCTACTGCCAGGAGCGGGGCGCCACGGTCATCACGCTGACCGGACACGCCGACAGCCCCCTCGCCGAGCGCGCCGACCACACCTTCACGAACTTCGCCGAGGACGACACCTCGTGCGAGTCCTTCTACCTCCAGTCGCTGATCATCGCGCTCGCGGTGATGGGGGAACGCGGTGAGATCGACGACTACGCCGAGGTCGTCGGAGAGCTGAAGCGGCTGCCCGAGCTGCTGCTGGAGGTCAAGCGCGGCTTCGAAGAGCGCGCCGAGAGGTTCGCCGCCCAGATCCAGGACGAGCCGTACCACATCATCACCGGATCCGGGGGGACCTGGCCGGAGGCCTTCTACTACGGGATGTGCATCCTGGAGGAGATGCAGTGGATCCGCACCCGTCCCGTACACGCCTCCGACTTCTTCCACGGCACGCTCGAACTGGTCGAGCAGGGCGTGAGCGTCATCGTGTTCAAGGGTGAGGACGAGACCCGGCCCCTCGCCGAGCGGGTCGAGGCCTTCGTTCCCCAGTACACCGACAAGCTCTCGGTGTTCGACACGGCCGAGTTCGCGCTGCCCGGCATCTCCCCGCGGGTCCGCGCCCTGATCTCGCCGGTGATCCTGGCGACGATCTTCGAGCGTGTGAGCGCCCACCTGGAGGTCAAGCGCGACCACCCGCTGACGACCCGCCGCTACTACCGGCGCGTGTCGTACTGAGACGGCCGAGGTGACGGGCGTGTCCGGACAGGACGACACCCTGGCGGACGGGTCACCGTTGTTCGCCGCGGTCGGCGACAACACCATCGACGAGTACGTCGGCGTGGAGTCGCGCAGCTACGTGGGCGGCAACGCCCTCAACGTGGCCGTACAGCTGCGGCGCCTCGGCCACGCCTGCCGGTACTCCGGTGCCATCGGCGCCGACACGGCCGGGGCCCGGGTGCGGACGGCCCTGGAGGCCCAGGGCGTACGGACCGACGGACTGGTCACGCTGCCGGGGCACACCTCGGTGTCGCGGATTCGCGTGGACCCGACGGGCGACCGGACCTTCGAGTTCGAGGACTTCGCCGTGACCGCCGACTACGTTCCCGACGAACGGGAGCTCGCCGCGCTCGCGCGCTGTGCCGTGGTGCACATCGGGATGCTGCCCGCCGCGGGGGACGTCCGTCGCCGGCTGTACGGCAGCGGTCCCATCGTGAGCCAGGACTGCGCGGTCAGCGCGGGGTTCGACCATCTGGACGTCGCCTTCTGCTCGGCGGGCGAGGACGAAGGGCGCGCCCGCGCGTACGCCGAGGAGGCGGTCCGCGGCGGCGCCCGCCTCGCGGTGGTCACCTGCGGCGCGGCCGGCAGCCTCGCCTACGACGGCCGTGACTGGTGGCGGACGCCGGCCGAGCCCGTCACCGTGGTCGACACGACCGGCGCGGGCGACAGCTACATCGCCGGATTCCTCGCGGCGCGGGCGACCGGCGCCGACGTGGCGCAGGCCATGCGGGCCGGTGCCCGTACCGCCGCACGCACGTGCGCTCACGTGGGCGCCTGGCCCCAGGACGCGGTGCCGGCCGACTGACCCGGCGCCGATCGCCTCGGCAGCCGGAGGGCCGGGAGGCGGGGTCCCCGCCTAGACTCTTGGCCCTCCGGAACTCTTCGTTGAACAGGAACAAGCCACATGCCGGACAAACGGCCGATGTCGGTTCAGGTGCGTGATCGGCTCGTGGACCTGTTCCGGTCGCGGAACCTGCGCCCCGGCGACCGGCTGCCCACCGAGTCGGAGATCGCGGAGCTCTGTGACGTCGGCCGGAGCACCGCCCGCGAGGCGTTGAAGCTCCTCGAGCAGGAAGGACTGATCGTCGTCGAGCGCGGGCGCGGCCGCTTCCTGTCGTCGCTGAGCGCTCTGTCCGTGGAGCGGCCGATCACCCGCTTCGAGTCGGTGAGCACCATGCTCGAAGCGATGGGGTACGACACCCGCAGCGTCGTCCTGTCGGTCACCGAGAACGAGCCGAGCGAGGCGGAGGCGGAGGCGCTCGAGCTCTCGGCCGGGGAGACCGTGATCCGGCTCGAACGGCTCCGGTTCACCGGTGACGACCCCCTCATCTACAGTGTCGACACGGTGCCGCGTGAGTACATCCCCGGCCCGATCCGGCACGTCAACTGGACCGGCTCGCTGAACGACCTGCTCGCCGCCCAGGGGTACCCGCCGGTGTCGTCGGTCGCCCGGCTTCAGGCGGTCGACCTGCCCCCGGACGTGTGCGAACGCTACTCCCTCGGCGGCGTCGGCCCGTGGCTGCTGATCTCCGAGACCGTGATCACCACGTCGGGCCGTCCCGTGCTGTACGCCCAGGACTACCACCGGGGCGACGCCTTCGCCTTCAACGTGCTCCGCCGTTAGATGACCCACCTTCCCATCCTCTTCGGGGTCGGTGTTCTGGCCGGGGTGGTCAGCACCGTGGTGAGCCTCGCATCGGTGGTGTCCTACCCGGCGCTCCTGGCTCTCGGGCTGCCCGCTCTCAGCGCGAACGTGACCAACACGGTCGCGCTCGTCTTCACGGCGGTGGGCGCGGCGGCGGGTTCGCAGCGAGAGCTCACCGGCCAGCGCTCCCGCGTCCTGCGGCTGGGCCTGCTGACCGCGCTGGGCGGCGCGACCGGGGCGGTGCTCCTGCTGGTGACGCCGTCGGGAATGTTCGAGCTGATCGCACCATGGCTGATCGCGGGTGCGTCCCTCATCCTGCTCCTGCAGCCGAGGGCCGGGCGGCTCGCGGAACGCTCCACGGGTGAGCGCAGCCGGCTGCTCCGCCTGGCGCTGTTCACGGTCGCGATCTACACCGGGTACTTCGGCGCGGCCGGCGGCATCCTCACGCTGGCCGTGCTGTCCGCGATGATCGACCTGCCGCTGGTCCGGGTCAACGCGGTGAAGAACGTCCTCGCGGGCCTCGCCAACGGCGTCGCCGCCGTCGGATTCGCGCTGTTCGGCCCCGTACGGTGGGACGCCGTCCTTCCCCTGGCGGTGGGATTCCTCGTCGGCGGCTGGATCGGCCCGGCGTTCGTACGCCGGCTCCCCGGCGACGCGTTGCGCGTCATCGTCGCGATCTGCGGCGTGGCCGTCGCCGTCAAACTCGGCATCGACAGCTACGGCTGACCGCGCGGCGATCGCACATTCCCTTCCAGAACCGCGACGATCGCAATGCTGCATATTTTCCTGCTATTTAGGTAGGTATGGGATGATTACACCCACTGCTGGACGCCTGGCCAGGGAGGATGGATGGCCCTTCCGGACTTTCTGCTGATCGGTGCTCCGAAGGCCGGCACCACGGCCCTGCACGCCGCGCTGGCACGTCACCCCGACCTGTTCATGTCCCCGGTCAAGGAGCCGAAGTTCTTCCTCACGGACGGACCGCCGCCCACCCGCGGCGGACCCGGTGACGCCCAGACCTACCGGGAGCACGTCTGGCGCCGAGCGGACTATGAGGCGCTGTTCGACGCCGCCCCGGAGGGGACGCTGCGCGGCGAGAGCACGCCGTTCTACCTCCACGACCGGGATGCGCAGCTCCGCATCCGCGCGCTGATCCCCGACGTGAAGATGGTCGCCGTCCTGCGGGACCCGGTGGAACGCGCGCACTCCAACTGGACACACCTGTGGTCGGCGGGCCTCGAACCGATCGGGAACGTCGTCGACGCGTGCGCCGCCGAGCCCGAGCGGATCGCGGCGGGCTGGGCGGCCTTCTGGCGGTACGTCGACCTGGGGCGCTACGGCGAGCAGCTCCAGCACCTGTACAAGTTGTTCCCGCGCGACCAGGTGCTGGTCGTGAGGTACCGGCGGATCCACGAGGAGCCCGCATCGACCCTCGACCGGATCTGCGCGTTCCTCGGCGTACGGACCGGGGTGATCGATTCGATCCCCCGCGAGAACGTCACCAACCACGTGGCCGACTCCCCGGTCACCCGCGCCCTGCGGCAGGTGCTGCGCGCCGGCGCCCGCATCGGCCGGGACCTGCCCCTGCCCGTACGCCGCCTGGCCCGTGGCCCGCTGCTCGCCGCGCTGCACCGCGAAAGACGCCCCCGGCAGCCGCTGACCTGGGACGACCGCCGGCGGCTGATCCCCTGCTTCGCCGAGGACATCCGGCTGCTCGAAGAGATGACGGGCGAGGACTACGGCGACTGGCTCAAGCCGCGATGAGCTCGGTGCGCAGTTCGTGCGCGCCGTCCGCGCGCGTCGCCTCGTAGTAGAGCCGCCACTCCCCACGGCCGAGGGGCAGAGCCGTCAGATAGCGCAGGCCCCCGCCGGCGTGCGGCGAGACGGCGGCCGGGCCGGCGCCCTGCTGCTCGAACATGCCGAACCCGTCACCGGCGGCGATGCCGGTGCGCTCCTCATAGTTCTCCGCGGCACTGGCCCGGCCGTCGTAGCAGGCGACGGTCCTGCCGCCGTCCGTCACCACGGACGAGATCCGTACGCCGCGCGCGTCCCACCGCCCGGGACGGCCCGTCAGGACCGTGCCGTGCCAGGTCCAGTCCAGACCGTCGGCGCTGGTCGCGTAGTCGGTCACCATCCGGTCGGCCTCGTCCGGGTCGGCGAGCGGGTGGCAGGACGCCCACAGGTGCCACTTGTCGCCCTGCCGGAGGATCACCGGGTCCTTCACCCCTATGGCGTCGCTGCCGGGCAGCACCACCTCGGCCGTCGACGGGTCGAAGGAGCGCGGGTCGGCCGCCTCGATCACCTCGACCCGCCAGTGCTTCGTCCCCGGCGTCGCGCAGCTGAGGTACAGCCGCCAGGCGCCCTCGGGGGTCATGACCAGCGCGGGGCGTTCGAGCGACTCGGCCGACATCCGGTCGCTGTCGATGACGGCCAGGGTCTCCGGCCGCTCGCCGTCGACCGCGTGGGCGACCACGACGGCATAGCCCCGGCCCTCCCCGACGGGCCGCCGCAGGCGGTACGCCAGGTAGATCTCGCCGTCCACGACGCAGGCGCTGGGCGCGCCCGCCCAGTGACCGGGAGTGTCCCCGGGCGGCGGAACGACGACACGGGACCGCTCGTACGACGGCAGGGGAAACGACATGGACTCCTCCTTACGGCCGCACCGGACGCGGAGGCCGCACCCGCGCGAACGCGACGATGATCCGCACACCGTCCTCGACGACGCACGGGAGCCCACTTGACGGTCGGCCCCGTCGTCTCGATACCAGAGTATCCGGGTAGGGAAACCCGAATTAATTCCCGGAGCGCACAGGGGCGTCGGGCGAGTCGAGATAGATGTACTGACGGTCGGCGGTGACGGCGAGTCCGAACCGGCCGGTCTCCGGACGCCCGGCCTCCTCCCACCAACGATAGGCGGCCTCGATCTCGGTCCAGAGCGCACGCGGACCGTGTTGACGGACCCGATGCGGGAACGCGCCGTCGATGACGTCGACGCGCGCCCAGGACTCGCCGCAGAACGCCCAGAAGGTGAAGTCGTCGCCACCGTCACCGGCGTCCTCGAACCTCGTCACCACGTCGGGCACCCGCACACCGACCGCGAACCTCGCGTCGTAGTCGTCGAAGGCCACCGCGTCCGGGTGCAGCGTCGTGGTCGAATCCGCCGCGCCCGCCAGGTGCGCCGGCACGGCCGGACGCGGCACACGCTGCGCGCGCACCCACATGAACGCGATCGTGTTGTCGAGGAACGGACCGTACGCCGCGCCGCGATCATCGACCGTCAGACGGACCAGCGCCCCGTTGTCGTAGGCATTGCCCCACGGTGAGAGGATCAGCCCGCCCGGCCGGGTCTGCGCCACCCAGGGATAGGGGACGACGCGCACCGACGCGGTCGCAAGGATCCGGTCGTACGGCGCGCTTGGCGGGTACCCGTCCGTGCCGTCTCCGGTGACCACCACAGGCGACACCCCGGCCCCCGCCAGTGCCGTACGTGCCCGCTCGGCGAGAGACCCGTCGACCTCGATGGTCGTGACGTTCTCCGCGCCGACCTTCTGGGCGAGGAGTGCCGCGTTCCAGCCGGTGCCGGTACCGATCTCCAGGATCCGCGTGCCGCGCTCGACCTGTAGGTCGCCGAGCATCTTGGCCACGATGGACGGTTTGGAGATCGAGCTGGTGACCCGCCGGCCCGTCCCGGTGCCCGGTGTCGCCCCGTCGTCGACCTGCGTGACGATCGCCTCGTCGGCGTACACGGCGGCCAGCCAGGCCGCAGGATCCTCATCGCATCGGCGCGGTGTCAGCGTGCCCTCGCCGGCGTCCTCCCAGATGACATCGGGTACGAACAGGTGCCGGGGAACGGCCAGGAACACCGCACGCCATTCTTCGGGCAGCGCACCGGCGGCCGCGAGTTCGTCGACGAGCCGCCGGTTCAGCGCTTCAGCGTCGGTCATTTACCGCTGTCTTCGCCTTTGTCGTCCTTGGCAGGGTCCACGAACGTGCCCTGCTTGCCCTTGTCCTTGTGGCCGTCCCTCTCGTCGCCACCCGTACCGTGCCTGCCCATATGTTGTCTCCTCTGTCGCTGATATTCCTGGTGGTCGGACCGCCGGACACGCCTCCCTCATGGCGCGTCCGGCGGCCCGCCGGCCCCGGCAGTGGACGTGGTGTTCTTACCTGCCGGGACGCCTGGGTGGAGCCGCCGGGGAGCGCGATCTTCTCCGGCGGGTTCATCGCGCTCGACCCGGCGGCCATCCCGCACGGCTTCGGGGGGTCGGCGGCCGTACGGGAAGCAGGGTGGAGGTGCGGCGGTGAAGCGGCCGCTCACGCTGTCACCGCCAGTTCGGCCGCACGGCACCGGTACACGAGCCGTCGCGGGTCCGGATCGAACAGGATCGGATCCGCTGTGTCGAACCGGGCGATGGCCATGTACTCACGCCGGTACCAGCACCACATGACTAACCACAGCGAGCACAGCCCCTGCAGCTCGGCCAGCTGCCGCGCACTGGGATCGACCGGGCAGGCCGCGATGTCGGTGACCGTGTCCACGGTCGTCCTACGACGTGGGGTGCGGAGAAAGAGCGCGGCGAGTCCTCGCCGGATCACCGTTCGGTCCCGGTGGTCTTGTCGACGTGCAGAACGTTCGCGATACGGCGGGCCGCCTCCTCGACGTCGTCCACCGGCACCATCGGCTCGTACTCCGGGAGCCCGTCCCGAGTCGGCCCGGACCACTGCCAGTGCCACCACAACCCGTCCTTCTCACGGATGACGATCGGCTGCACCATCCGCGTGTGGCCGGGGTTCCGAATCTCGACGACGCCGTCTGGTCGCACCGCGACGTTCAAGCCACGCCGCACGAGCGGCGGTGCGAGCTTGAGCACCAGATTCCTGACGGTGTCGATCGGTGGTGAGGCGTTCGTGTCCCGTGTGCGCACGTACCGCTCCCGAGATGTCGCTTGGAGTAACCAAGCGAGAACACTAGACAGGAGCCATCCCAGATCCAGGGGCGCGGCGCGTCCCGACGAGCGAAGGCGCGCACTGTGCTCGGTGTTAGGGGGTGCACTGTGCACCCCTTGGGTCACACCGGAAGACCGAGCACCTGAGCGAAGGAGCGCGCCTCGCGGTCGATCATCGGGCCGCCCTTGTCGACGATGTTGGACATCATCTCCCGGGCACCGGGCGAGTAGTGCACCGAGTCGTTGCAGATCGCGTACGCACGCTGTAGCCAGGTCAGGGCCGCGGAGTGGTCGCGTCTCTGGTGATAGGACCGGGCGACCTCGACGTGGAGGCGCGCGCGTCGCTCACGGCTCGGGATCGTGTCCGGGTCGATCTGTTGTGCCTGCTCACGGGCGGTCACGGACTTCGACAGGTCGGCCCTTATCGACACCGCGTGCACCGCCACGTTGGAGGCACCGAACTGCGTCCATGGATGGTGATAGCCGGCGGGCAGCCGGTCGGCGACCGCCCTGCCTTCATCCAGATAGCGCAGCGCGTCACCCTCCCGACCGGCGCGGGCTGAGGTCAGTGCACCGTTCAGCAACAGCGCGCCGTACATCGCCTGCAGTCGCGGGGAACCGTTCTCCAGCTCGGGTCGCAGCAGATCCGCCGCGTCCCTGACGCAATCGAGCGCGCCGTCGTTGTCGCCGCGCGACCGGTGAACCATCGCGAGCGTCCAGGCCGCGCCCGCGAGCGGTAGCGGCCGGTCGGCCTCCTGTGCGGCGATCATGCCGCGGTCGGCGACGACTGCCATGATCTCCGCCCCGCTCGCCCACACGAGCTCGTGCTGTACGAGCGCGTAGACGTCGACGAGTAAGGCGTTCGCCGTGCGCCGGTCGTCGCCTTCCGCGAGGCGGGCGACCGCCCGGGCATCGTTCACCAGCGCGGGCAGGATCCGGCCGACGTCGGTGCGATGGGTGATCGAGCCGTGCCAGAGCCGCCACGCGTCTTCGACACGCCGCCGCAGCGCATCGACGTCCGGAGCGCTCGTCGGTGGACGCAGCATCGGGGACCACACGGCCTCATGAATCGCCGGCGCGGCGGCGTGGGGGATGTGAGAGAACGACGCCAGCGGGATCGAGACACCGTTCGTCAGTTCCATGTCGGTGCCGGCCAGCACGGCGACGTCACTGATGCCGAGAGCCTCGGCGAGCTTGACCAGCTTCGGCAGCCTAGGAGGCAGGCGCGTGCCCCGCTCGATGCCCTTGAGCCAGCTCTCGGACATGCCGACGAGTCCGGCCAGGACGGGCCGCGAAAGCCCTCTGCGCTCACGAAGGATCTGGATGCGTTCCCCTGTCCTTCGTCCTTCCAAGTCGTCGAGCATGACGTGCCTTCGTCGTCGTCCCGTTATCACCGCCAGGCTACGCGCGCTCTTCGAGGTACGGCCGGGGAACGCGAGACGCCCCTCAGACTGAGCCCCGGGGGTGCGGGGTCGTTCTCGGGTGCTGTCACCTGAGAAGAGATTCCTGCTGGGGTTCCGCGCAGGTTACGCGGCCATGCTCCGCCCGCCGGAGCACGCCCCGCCGTCCTCTCTCATAGGACGCACCCCAGATGTGCCGTCCGGCTCAGCGCACCTGGGGCGACGTTTCGGCGGTCTGGTCGTCGGTACGCGGTTCAGGCGGTCAGGTCGGTCAGGTCGTCGTCGGTGAGGTGGACGCCGGCGGCGGCGATGTTGTCCTCCAGGTGGTCCAGCGAGCCCGTCCCCGGGATGGCGAGCATGACGGGAGAGGACGCCAGCAGCCAGGCCAGGGCGACCTGCTCGGGGGTGGCGTCGTGGCGCGCTGCGACCTTCGCCAAGCGGTCCCGGTCGAGTGGCCGGTCACCGCCGCCGAGCGGGAAGAACGGCACGAACGCGATGCCGAGCTCCGCGCACTGGGCGAGCAGCCCGGAGTCGTCGCCGTGCTGCACGTGGAAGTGGTTCTGCACCGCGGCGACCGGGGCGATCGCGCGGGCCTCGGCGAGCTGGGCGGCGTCGACGTTGCTGACGCCGAGGTGGCGGATCAGCCCCTCCTCGCGCAGCCCCGCCAGCACCGCGAACCGCTCGGCGATCGACTGACCACCGGGCCCGCCCCTGCCGCCGACCCGCAGGTACACCAGGTCGAGACGGTCGAGGCCGAGCCGCCGCAGGTCGTCCTCCACCAGGCCGCGCAGCTGGTCCGGCGTCGCCTCCCCGCTCGGGTAGCCGTCCGGGCCCCACAGCGGCCCGACCTTCGTGGCGATCACCAGGTCAGTGGCGTACGGGGACAGTGCCTCACGGATCAGTTCGTGGGCGTTGACGTCGCCGCGTCCGTAGAAGCCGGCCGTGTCGATGTGGTTCACGCCGAGCTCCACGGCGCGACGCAGCACCGCGATCCCGTTCTCCGGGCTGCGCGTGGGCCCGCCC
The DNA here is from genome assembly GCF_024055675.1 of Actinoallomurus rhizosphaericola. Taxonomy (NCBI): domain Bacteria; kingdom Bacillati; phylum Actinomycetota; class Actinomycetes; order Streptosporangiales; family Thermomonosporaceae; genus Actinoallomurus; species Actinoallomurus rhizosphaericola. The sequence goes on from NZ_JAMXMW010000020.1 coordinate 158,591, forward strand.
CAGGTGCCCGTGGGGAGCCGCATCGCGCCGAAGCCGAGCCGGTTGATCCGCAGGTCGCCGCCGAGGATGAAGTCGCCGCCGTCGGCGGCCGTCACGTTCGTCGTCATGCCTTCGACTCTGGCCCGAAGCCGCCGGGCGGACGAGCGGCTGGCAGCAAGCTGCCATTTGCCGCCGCGCGGACGGCTGGTCAGACTGGATGACGTGAGCGGCAATGAGCAGGTCATCACCATCCGCGGCGAGCAGGAGCTCGTCGCGCGTGCCGGGCACCTGTTCGGAACAGCGGGGTCGGAGTTCGCCTGCGCGGCCACCGACCTGAACACCTGGTCGCGTCCGGCGGCGCGAGCGTCCATGGCCGGCCGGGTCCGTCGAGCGGACGGCCCGGTGATCCGCAAGCTCTACACCCCCGTCGCGCTGGCGGATGAGGAGCAGCGGACCCTCCTGCTGGAGCGCGCGTCGCTGGGTGCCCAGGTCCGGATCTGCGGCACCGGGCTGCTGCCACACGAGACGATCATCATCGACCGGCGGGTCATGATCCTCGCGGGGGCCGAGGTCGCCGGTGACCGCGAGTTCACCGTCACCACGGCGCCGACTCTGATCAGCGGGGTGTACGCGCTTTTCGAGGCGACGTGGGAGGCCGCCACGGAGCTGACCGCGTACCTCCGTCAGGATCCGCCGCAGGTCGATGAGGAGGGCCGACGGGTCCTGCGGGCGCTCGGGGAGGGGCTCACCGACGAGGCCGCCGCCCGGCGGCTGGGCCTGTCGCTGCGGACCTACCGGCGGCGGGTGGCCGAGCTGATGCGGCTGCTGGACTCGGAGTCGCGGTTCCAGGCCGGCGTGCACGCCGGTGAACTCGGCCTGATTCCCTGAACGAACGCGTCGATCACCGTGTCAGCGATGGACACGCCTGCACTTCTCCGGCGTCTTGCGGAGCCCGGGCGGGCAGTCGATCGAAGACGCAGACGGTACGGTTCCGTGCGACGCCGGGCTGTTCACACGCGTCGGGGCCGGCCGGACGCTGTGTGAGGGGGCGGTTTGCGTCGGCACGCTCCGCAGGACCGGAGACGGCGTCTGCTCGCGCAGGGCGGACCTGGCCCGCGGCGTCCGGCGTGACGCGGATGGCGAGGGCGAGAGTCCGCCGGCCGCCTCGTCGTCCCCTCGCTCACCGGGCGAGAACGTGACCACGCCCACCACGATCACCGCGGCCCCGACGAGGAGAATCCCGCCGGCCAGCAGCGCCTTCCGACCGTGTGCGCGGCGTTCCGCTCCCCACCGTAGCCAGGCGGAGGCGAGATGGGTTATGCCCGATTTGTCACGATGTCGACCACTCACGCGAGCAGAGTAGCGATCTTTCGATCGGCGCGTGACGCCCCTCTTCGGGCGAGCTTTCCTCAATCGATCGAGCCTGAACACCGCCGAATCCACGCCGTTATCCGCAGATCACCGGCCGTGGTCCTCTTCCCGGTGGCCCGCAGATCGCCGACCGTACGATCCGGTGGCGCGGCGATCGGCCGACGGGACCGCCGCCGTACCCCCTCGGCGGCGGGGCCGCCGGACCCGTCAGGTGAGCGCCAGGCCGTCCAGGGTGTGCCCGATCAGCGCGCTGATCTGCTCGGCGACGCCGGGTGCCGCCGCGATGGTGGCGGTCGAGTCGGCCGTGTGCTCCCCGCCGTCCCGATCGACCACCACGGCCCCGGCCTCGCGGGCGATGGCCACTCCGGCCGCGGTGTCCCACGGCTTGTTCGACATGCTCAGGCTGACGTCCAGCCGGCCCTCGGCGACCCAGGCCAGGTCGATGGCCGAGGAGCCCAGCATCCGTACGCGCTGGACCTCGGCGGCGAGCGCGGCGGTCAGCGCCAGGCGCAGGCGGTTCTTCTCCTCCGCGTCCGCGCCGACGGCGTAGTCGCCGACGGCGACGATCGCGTCCCGCAACCTGCCGGTCGAACTCGCCGTGATGCGCCGCTCGCCGAGGTGGGCGCCGCCGTGTTCGACGGCCGAGTAGCGGGCGCCGAGGAACGGCAGGTCGATCACTCCGAGGACCGCGCGACCACGGCGGAGCAGGCCGAGGGAGACGCCGCACAGCGGGAGTCCGTGGACGAAGTTCGCCGTGCCGTCGATCGGGTCGAGCGCCCACAGCAGCTCCCCGCCGGCGTCGCCGGTCACGCCTTCCTCTTCGCCCAGGATCGGCACGTCGGGCGTACGTTCGCGCAGGTGCGCCCGTACGGCGCGCTCGACGGCGTAGTCGAGGTCGGTGGCCATGTCCCGGTCGCCCTTGGCGGTGAGCAGGCCGGGCGCCCGTGTGCGGATCAGATCGGTGGCGATCGCGACGGCGTCCAGAGCGACGGGGAGCAGCGCTCCGACGGACGTCGTCATACCGGGCGGCTCCGTTCCGACAATTCGCGGTATATCTGCTCAAAAGTGTTATACAGCCCCGTTCCTTCCGGGTCACGGCGGAGCAGGAAGGTCGGGGAGTCCACGCCGCGCGCCTGCGGCAGGTACGGCTGCATCACACAGGTCGTGCCGTCGATCAGGACGATGCCGAACCGGATCGTCTCGTCGTACACCGCGAGCGACAGCCGGTCCCGCGCATCGGCCGGCAGGTGGTCGCGGACGCGGGACAGCACCTCGATGTTGAGCTTCGTCAGCGTGGACAGGAAGTGGTCGGTGTAACCCTCCTCCCGCTCGCGCGCCCTGATGGCCTCACCGTCCGGGTCGAGGAAGAGGCACTCGAGCCGGGCGCCGTTCGCCACGAGCCGCCGTAGTCGCTGGTCCGGGTACTGCTGGCACAGGAGGTTCAGCGAAAGCCCGGCCGCCCTGATCTCCTCCGCGTCGTCGAACATCGCCTGCGGCGGCATGGCGCAGGTGAACTCCGCCCGGGTCGTGAAGACGGCGGCGACATCGGACAGGGGCGGGCCGGGCGCGTGCGGCATGTCGAGCGCCGCCCGGCCGGGAGGCACGATCGCACGCCGCATCCCCGGGGACGGCGGGACCGCCGGACCGTCCGCCGGACGCGCCGGATCGACGGGCAGGAGGTCGTCCGGGCACGGCCCGAACAGCTGGTCGGCCGTCCAGCCCGGGAACATCCTCTGCAGGACGCGGCAGTGATCGGTGTGCGGCAGGCGTTTCAGCCCGCCGGAGATCCAGCGGTGCAGTTGGGCGCGGCTCGGAGCGGTGCCGACGAGCTCGCGATCGACTTTCTTCGCCGCACTCTCGTAGGCGGCGCGAAACATGCCATATCGCATTAATTGCCGTTGCTGGACGAGAACCTGGAGCAGGATCGGTCGCTGCGTCATGATTCCGCCCCTTCACCGCCGTCAGTGCAGGTCCAGGTTAGCCACCCTATATCCGTACGACGAGACGAATTCGAGACAGAGGCAAGACATTGGTGTCGAAAAAGCGCCTTTGATGGCATCGAGACGAAACACCGGTACGAAGGACACTATGGCCGGAGGGTGAGGGACCTGTTCCCGGGGGCGTTGGAGGGCAGCGGCGGTGAGCGCCGATCACAGCGAGAAAATGCGGCTTCTGGTGGCCTTGTGCCGCGAACTGGCCAGGCTCGGACTGCCGTCCGTGATGAGCGACGCGCGACCGGCCCTTTCGGTCGGTGGCGGCCCGGCCGATCCCAAATTGTGGATCTCCGTGAGTCCCTGCGGTGAATTCTTCGAATGGTGCCCGGACTCCGGAGGTCGATTTCCGGCGGACAACCCGGAGTGCGCCGCCGAGACCATCGCGGGGCGCCTCCGCGCGCATACCGGTTGAGCCCGCGACCACGTCCCACGGCGTCCGCCGCCGACGCCCGTTCCGTCGGGCCCGGCGGATCACCCGGCCCGCAGCCGATCAGCCGACCTGGAACGGATCAGCCGGTCCGCGGCGGCCGGTCGGTGTTCCGCGCGCGGCGGCGGTGCGCCTTCTGCCGGCAGGCCGCCCCGCAGAACCGCGCGGGCCTTCCGGTGCGCGCGGTCACGATCGGCCCACCGCACTCGGCACACCGGGGCGCCGTCGCACCGTGCCGCGACCCGACGGATGCCAGCGACCGAGTTTCGTTACGCGCATCGACCGGGTGTTCCGTTACGGCCGGGAGTCCGGTGAGCCGATCGGAGGCCGTGGGCCGGAGCCCATCGCAGACGATCGCGGTCGGCCGCCCCGTCGGCCCTTCGAGCTCCATCCGCACGCAGCCGTGCACCAGGCGCTGGACGTCGTCCACGGTCACATCGGCACGGACGGCGCCGGCGCGCTGTGCCGCGTCGAGCAGCGCGGCGAGGGCCGCACGGAACCGCTCCCCGAGGTGCGGCGCCACCGTCATCACCCGTCCCGATCCGGCCGTGAGCGCATCGCAGAGCGCCTTGTTGACCGCGACCTGGCGGACGATCATGTCGAACGCCGCGAAGAACGCCGTGCCGGGCTCTTCGCCGACGGCGAGGGCGCAGGTGTCGTCGACGAGCCGGGCGATCCGGTCGCTCACCACCGCCTCGAACAACGCCTCCTTGCTCGCGAAGTGCCGGTAGACCGTTCCGGGCCCGACTCCGGCCCGCCGGGCGACCTCGCTGAGGGGCACCGCGAGTCCGCCGACCGCGAAGGACTCCTCGGCGGCCGACAGCACGCGAGCACGGTTGCGCCGGGCATCCGCCCGTTGCTCACCGGTCGTCCGGTCGCCGCCCTCCGACATGCCCCACCTCTTCCCGCCGACGCGTCCGCACCCGGTGCCGCGCCCGTTGACAACCGGAGTAGCCGTTCCGTAACGTCTTCAATCGGAGCAGCCACTCCGATTTTAGGTGTTCCTCGAATAACTCTGGAGTCTTCCGTGCCCACAGCGACCACCGCCACGCCCCGAGAGACCGTCGAGCGCTTCCTCCGCGCCTCCGCCGACAACGCCTGGGACGACCTCGCCGACCTCTACGCGCCGGATTCCGTCATCGAGCTGCCGTTCGCGCCGCCGGGCGTCCCGAAGCGATTCGAGGGCCGCGAGGGACATCGAGCCCGGTTCAAGGCGGTCGCCCCGGCGCGCCGCTTCACCAAGGTCGACTCGGTCGTGCTCCGGCAGACCGAGGATCCGGAGGTGATCGTCGCCGAGTACGACCTGCACGGGACGATGGTCCGCTCAGGCCGGCCGTTCGTCTTCTCGTACATCATGGTGATCCGGGTCAGGGACGGCCTGATCGTCCACTCGCGCGACTACGGCGACAACCTCGCCGGTGCCGAGTTCCGTGACGAGATCACCGAGGTCCTCAGCCGGAATTCCGCCGAGTAGCACCCGCGTCCGCCGCCCCGGCGCCCGGCCTTCTCCCATTCGTCCAAGCCCGGACCGCGGCCGTACCGGCATGGTCGGATCATGACGCAGCAGCCGACCCTGGGCATGCGACCCCAGCCGATGATCTCCGTAACGGACGTCGAGCACTCTGGCCGCTGGTACCGCCGGGTGCTCGGCGCGACCAGCGGTCATGGCGGCTCCGAGTACGAGCGGTTGCTGGTGGACGGTCACCTGGTCATGCAGCTGCACCGGCTCGAGGTCGGGCACCACCACGGCCCGCTCGCGGACCCCGAGCGGCCGGTCGGCAACGGTGTCGCGCTCTGGTTCGCCACGGGCGACTTCGACGCCGCGGTCCGGCGCATCCGGGCCGTGGACGCACAGGTCGTCACGGACGTGCACGTCAATCCGAACGCCGGCCACCGCGAGATCTGGCTGCGCGACCCCGACGGCTATCTCGTCGTCATCGCGGAATCCTGATAGCGGCCGTCCCGGAACTCCTGATACCGGCCGTCGCGGTCCCGTACCCCCGCGTCCGGCGCGTCCCGCTCAGCCGCCGGTCTCGAACCGATCCACAAGGCCGCGACCGCGATCACGCTGGAGGACTACTCCGCGGCGTACGCGGGCTAGGGTCGTCCACCATGATCGAACCCTCCCTGGACACGACCCGGACGGCGTACGACTCCGTCGCCGTCCTCTACGCCGACACCTTCCGCAACGTCCTCGACGACTCTCCGCTGGACCGCGCGACGATCGGCGCCTTCGCCGAGCTCGTACGGGCCGGCGGCGGGCAGGTCGCGGACCTCGGGTGCGGCCCCGGTCGGCTGACCGCCCACCTGCACTCGCTCGGCGTCTCCGCCTTCGGGATCGATCTCTCGCCCACGATGATCGAGCTGGCGCGCCGGGACCACCCCGGCCTGCGGTTCGAGGAAGGGTCGATGACCGCCCTGGACCTGGCGGACGGCTCGGTGGACGGGGTGCTCGCCTGGTACTCCGTCATCCATATGCGGCCGGATGAACTGCCCACGGTGTTCGCGGAGTTCGGCCGGGTGCTGGCCCCGGGCGGTCACCTGCTGCTCGGGTTCTTCACGACCGACGACGACTCTCCGCACGCGGCCGTGCCCTTCGACCACAAGGTGACCACGGCCTACCGCCTGTCCATCGACCACGTCGCGGCCCTGGCGCGCGAGGCCGGACTGGTGGAGCTGGCCCGGATGCGCCGGGAGCCGCGCGAGAACGAGAGGTTCCTGCAGGGCCACCTCCTCGTCCGCAAACCCGCGCACCCCGCCTGACGCGCCGTCCGCCTGAAACGCCGTCCGCCTGAAACGCCGCCCGCCTGAGCGCGCCGACGGTTCAAGGGCGCCGTCCGCCTGGCGCACTGCCGTGCGCCCGACCTCGTTACGCGGCGTGGTCCCCGTGACCCGTCAGGCGGCGGTGTGCCCGTACGCGGCGGTGAGCGGCGCGAGGTCGGGCGTTCCGTAGCGCTCGCGCATCGCCTCGAAGCGCGCGACCTTGTCCTCCCCGAACCGGCGGAGCCGGGCGGCGTAGGAGGCGGCCGTGAGAAAGGCCGGCGGGTCGCTCTTGGTGTGGAACTTGTCGGCGTACATGACGAGCTCCTCCTCCCGTGACTCCGCCACATAGTCGGCGGCGGGGAGGGGCAGCCCCTGGTTCCGCACGTCGTCCCGGGTGATGCCCACCCCGGTGTGGCAGGAGCAGAAGCGGCAGAGCACCTCGGGGAACCCTTCATCCCTCAGCAGCTCGTAGCCGAGTACGCCGTGCCGGATGTAGCCCGCGTGGTCGATCCGTCCCGCGTCGTCGTACAGGCGGTAGACGCCGATGTCGTGCAGCAGGGCGCCGGCGCGTACGAGGCCCGCGTCGACGCCGGGGTCACCGTCGGCCAGGAGCTGCTCGGCGATCCCGCACACGATCTCGCAGTGCGTGTACACGAGTTCGAAGGCCGCCTCCGTGGGCGCGTGCCTCTCGTGCAGCGCGCGGATCTCTTCGTCCGTCGGGATGATCACGCCGAGAGTCTAACGAGGCGCGCCTCGGCCGCCCCTGTTCGACCAGGTCAGAGGCATGACTGGAGCAGGCATGAGTCCCGGGGGTGCACCTGGTGCCACCCACGATCGGATGGTCGCGCTACTGACCTCGCGAGCTCCTGCCACGACGCTGGTTCCGTGCCCGAAGGACCGGGCGCGGAAGGAGATCCACCGCCATGGCCACCAGCGCGACGCACGTCGACAGCCGGCTGACCGGCACCCCGTGGACGGTCCGGCTCGGCCGGAGCTCGGCGGGACGGCCCGCGTTGGAGGTGTACGACGCGGAGACGCTGGTCGACGTCGTCGTCGAGACGCCGGTGGCACCGGAGACCCTGCGGGGCGCCCGGCGCGGCGTCTCCCCGGGCGGCCCGTGCGCCGTCGCCTGGGGCCGGCTCCCGGCCACCACGGCCCTCCCGGAGGTGCTGTTCGCGGGCTGGACGCGCCGGTGTCCGGCCGACGTCTTCCTGGTCGGCGGGTTCTGCTGGCTGGCCGTCGCACACGGCCGGTTCACGACCGTCCGCGTCAACCATCGCGGCGACGCGTGCGGACGCCTCCGCATCCGGGGCGGCCGCCGGTCCTGACCGCCCTCCCCGCCGGTCCTGACCACTCCTCCCCGCCGTTCTGACCGCCCTCCCCGCCGGTCCTGACCACTCCTCCCCGCCGTTCTGACCGCCCCCGCCGGGTCGTACGCCCGGCGCCCCTGACGTCCCTCCCCTGAGATCCGGCCGGCGAGGCCGGGACACCACCACGACATAGGCAGGCATCGAGCAGTGAACACCTCCCTCATCCGCTCCGGCGGCGGCCGCCACGTCACGATCGTCTCGGCGAGCGTCGGCGCCGGCCATGACGGCGCGGCGGACGAACTGGCCCGGCGGCTCCGCGCGGCCGGGTTCTCCGTCGACCGCCATGACTTCCTGGACCTGCTCCCCGCCTCGCTCGGACGGCTGCTCCGGCAGACGTACGCCGTGCAGTTGCGCGCCGCGCCGGAGAGCTGGGAACGGCTGTTCACCGCGCTCGACCGGCGGCGGAACCTCGCGGCGGCGGTGCGGGCCCTGAGCGGGCTCGCCGCGCGGCGCATCGCCCGTACGGCCGCACCGGAATCGGCCGCCATCGTCTCGACCTACCCGCTGGCGAGCCAGGCGCTGGGCCGGTTGCGGAGACGCGGCGTGCTGCGGGCGCCCGTCGTCACCTACCTCACCGACCTGTCCGTGCACCCGCTCTGGGTGGCCGACGGGGTGGACGTGCATCTCGCGCTGCACCCGCTGACGGCGGCCGAGGCCCATCGGCTCGGCGCCGCGGACGTACGGGTGTGCGCGCCGGCCGTACGCCCCGGGTTCAGGCCGCCGTCGTCCGTCATCGAGCGGCAGATGGCGCGGCTGCACTTCGGCCTGCCGGACGGCGAACGGCTGGCCTTGATCACCGCAGGGTCCTGGGGCAGCGGCGACGTCGCGGCCACCGTGTCCGACGTCGCCGCGACCGGGCTGGTGACTCCGCTGGTGGTGTGCGGCCGTAACACGGCGCTGCGCGAGAAGCTCGCCCGGTCCGGGACGGGCATCGCCCTGGGCTGGGTGGACGACATGCCCGCGTTGATGCGCGCCTGTGACGTCGTGGTGCAGAACGCCGGTGGCCTCAGCTCCCTCGAGGCGCGGGCGTCCGGACTGCCCGTGCTCAGTTACCGCTGCCTCCCCGGCCACGGCCGGGCGAACGCCGCCGTTCTGGAGGAGGCCGGCTGGGCGCCGTGGGCACGCCACGCGGACCGGCTCCCCGAGGCGTTGTTCACGGCACTGACCGGCCCCCGGACGGTGGGCGGCGCGGTCGCGGCGGACCCGGCGGCGATCGTCACCGCTCTCGCGGCCGGGCGGAGCGCGACGGTGACCGCGGGCCGGGCGCCGGCGGACGCGCCTGAGCTCGCCGTGGTGGCGGAGGCGTCCCGATGAGCGTCCCCCGTCTCCGGCGGGCCCTGCCGGGCCCGCGGGCCACCATGGCCGCGGCCGGAGTTCTGGCCGCCGCGCACGCGGCACCGGCGATCACGTCGATCGGTCCCCTGCGCCGCCGCCTGCTGCCGAACCTGGCCGGCGTCGGCGACCCGGGTCATGTCGCGCTCACGTTCGACGACGGACCGGACCCGCGCTCGACCCCGGCGTTCCTCGCCGCGCTGCGCGAGTACGAGGTGACGGCGACCTTCTTCCTTCTCGGCCGGATGCTCGTCGAGGCGCCGGACGTGGGGAGGGAGCTGGTCGACGCCGGGCACGAGATCGCGGTGCACGGCTGGGCGCACCGCTGCATGCTGCTGCGCGGGCCCGCCGCCACGTACGACGACCTGGCCAGGGCCGTGGAGACGATCGTCGGTGTCACGGGGACGGTGCCGCGCTGGTACCGGCCGCCGTACGGGGTGCTGAGCTCGTCCGCGTTGCGGGCGGCGCGCCGGCTCGGCCTCACGCCGGTGCTCTGGACGAACTGGGGCCGCGACTGGACGCGGGCGGCCACCCCGGCGTCCGTCCTCGCGACCGTCACCCGCGATCTCGAAGGGGGAGCGACCGTGCTCCTCCACGACTCCGACTGCACGTCGGCACCGGAGTCGTGGCGGAACACGCTCGGCGCGCTGCCTCCGCTCCTGGAGGAGGTGCGGGAGCGGGGCCTGGCGGTGGGCCCGCTACGCGATCACGCTCTTCCGAGGAGCGCCGCCACGGCGTGAGCGGTGTCGCCGTGGGCGGCCAGCAGGCCGGTGACCCGGTCGTCACCGCCCCCGCCGGCGGCCGGCCGCCATCCGGCGTCGTGACCGAGCAGCCCCGCCACGGCGTCGCACGCCGCCGGGTGAGCGGCCACGAGGTCCGCCACGGCCCGGGCCGGCGCCGGGACCGGAGCCGATGCCGGCGCGGCCGGCCGCCGCGCCGACCACGGCGGAACCCAGGCGTCGACGGCGGGCAGGGAGGCCGGGAGCATCCGGCCCGCCTCCCGTACGAGGACCGGCACCAGCTCGGCCGCCTCGTCCCGCAGCGTGGTGATCAGCTTGGGGAGCCAGGGGAGCAGGACGGGATCGGGCAACCGGGCGAACGCCTTCGACATCACCTCGACGACGACGGGAGCCAGGGACGGAACCGGCTCGAGCGCCTGGACGAACCCGCTGAGGTACAGCGGGATCGACGGGACGACGAGCGGGTTGGCCAGCAGCTCGTCGTACCGCGCGCGCAGCTCGGCCACCGGCAGCAGCCCGAGCTGCGACCGGGCCGCCCACAGCAGCGCGATCCTGGCCGGCGCCTCCGGATGCGACTGGCGTACGGCGAGTTCGAGCTGGGAGTGGTCGCAGCCGAGCGACAGCGCGAGGCTCTCCATGCTGAACAGGAAGCCCAGCATGGCCGCCACCTGCCGGACGCCGGTGTCCTCGTCCAGGAACGCGGTCGGCAGCAGCGTGCAGTAGTGCGCGTATCCGGCGGTGACGAAGCGTTCGCACCATTTCGGCAGGTCGGCCCGGGTGGTGCGGTAGTACGCGAGCAGCCGGCGGATCCGGCGCAGCACGTCGGGTGCGTCGTCCACGGTGCGTTCGGCGGCGAGGAGCTCGACCGCGCGGTTCCCGAGGTCGTCGGCGATCCGGCCGCCGCCGAGATAGAGGATGGCGTCCTCCACGGCCGCCAGCGCCGTCGCGGCGGTCGCCTTCGGGTCCGCGACCGTCCGGCGCAGCCGCTGTTCGAGGACCTGCTCGATCGTGACGCCTTCGTACCCGAGCTCGACGATCGACCGCTGGTGGCGGCCGAGGTCCAGGTCCCAGCTCTCCTGGATGGGGCGTTCGCCGAGCCGCCGCGAGCCCATGATGGGGCGTACGGCGTTGTCCGGCAGCAGGCGGCGCAGTACCCACAGCAGGTCGGAGCAGGGCCGCAGCTCCGGGTCCGCGTCGAGGTCGAGCAGGGCGCGCTGGATCGTGCGCTTGGTGAGGTCGAGCCCCAGCGGCTCCAGCCGGTCGAGCACGTCCCGGGCCAGCGGCGGGAGCGACTCGTAGCCGACCTGCCCGACACGGTCGCCGCCGAGCAGGATCTCGCACAGCCGGCGCACGTCCCGGCGGCCCGGAACGGTGTCCTTCTCGATGCAGGTGACCGCCGCGTCCTGGAAGTCGTACGGCGTGGGGCGGCCCCGGCCGCGCAGGCCCGCCAGCAGGACCGATGTCTCGTACACGGCGATGGCGTCGGCGGTGCTCGCGAGGTAGCCGTTGCGGCGGGCCAGCCGGACGATGTCGACGCACCAGCCCAGCAGCTCGTCCTCGTCCAGGCCGTTCGGGGCGGGCGGCCGGGACAGGAACCCGGACAGCCGGTCCGCGACCGGCCCGCCCGGATCGGGCGCCCGCCGGGCCCGTACGGCCTTCGGTTTCGTCCCCTCCTGCCCCTTGAGCCGGTACGGCGTGACGCCGCTGCCCTTCAGCGCCTTCGACCACGTGGCCGCGGCGATCGACACCGACCCGGGTGCCAGGCCGAACTGCGCCTCGATGGCGGAGTGGCTGGAGGGGATCAGGCCGTACTGCCAGCGGGTCGCCGTACGCGGGGTGATCTCGTACGGTGCGTCGGCGCGCAGGCCGAACTGCTCGACGCGGCTGGCCGCGTGGAACGCGCCGCAGACGTACAGGCACCGCGCCGGGTCGGCCCCGGAGGCGGCGAGGTGCTCGCGCATGCGGGTCCACATGTAGCGTTCGCGGTCCTCGTCCCGGTCGTTGCGGGCGTCCCGCTCCGGGCGCAGTCGCCGGAAGAGACTGCCGATCAACACCATGACCTGGCGGTACGTGTCATGGTCGGCGCCCACCAGCGGCTGTTCGACGTACTGGTCCCACCACTCGGACCAGTGCCGGACCTTGCCGTGGTGCAGCAGGTGCGCCTCGAGCTCGGCGAACCTCGGCCGCAGGTCGCCGATCTCGATGCCGACCGCGTCACCGTGCAGCGCCGCGCCCTCGCCGCCGTCCGCCGCGGGCTCGGGCGGGGTACGGGGCTCCCACTGGAAGACGTGGTCCGTCGATCGGTCGACCAGCACGAGTTCGACACCGGGCGTGTCGAGGGCGTACGCGATCGCCTGGTACTCGGCCGACGCCTCGGTGACGGGCGCCACCACGCTGAGCGGCGACCATTCCGCCGGGAAGTCCTCCAGCTCGGTGGCGAACGCCTGCAGCGCGACGGGCAGCCGGCAGTTGCGCAGCTCGTCGAGCAGCGGCCGCAGGTCCTCGCAGAGTTCGAGGTAGATGACGGCGGGCCGCTTCTCGCGCAGCCGCCGCGCCATGGCCAGCGCCGACGCCGGCGAGTGGTGGCAGACGGGGAAGATCTCCAGCTCCTCGCGCAGCGCCCGGTCGACGTCGTCGACCATGCCGGCCAGGATGCCGGACACCGGATCCGCACCGCCGGCGCCCTCTCCGGCTCCGGCGAACGCCGCCGCGGCGTCCAGCAACTGCGAGCGAAGCGCCGCGAACGGACCCGGCAGCGCTTCCGTGATCTCGGTCATGACAGCGTTTCCAGGGCCTGCCGGCCGCCCTCCAGGAACGCCTGCCACGGCGCGCCGTCGTCCTGCCTGCTGCGCGGCTCGATCACCCCGTGCCAGAACTTGTTCAGGATCGCCAGGTCCTCCGGGCTGCGGCGGGCGAGCGAGCCGACCAGCGAACCGGCGAGCGTCTCCGCGCGGAGCGTACGGTCGCCGAAGAACTGGCTGTGCAGGACGGCGTCCTCCAGCACGCCGATCTGCTCCGCCGTGGACAGCGCCGACTCCAGCTTCTCGTCGTCGCTGGTTGCCGAGGCCGCCGCCGCGCGCAGGTCGGCGAAGCTCTGCAGCAGGATGTCCAGCAGCGTGGGCGGCACCTCCAGGTCGATGCGGTGCCGCCGCATCAGCTCGGCCGTGCGGAACCGTACGATCTCGGCCTCGCTGCGCTTGTTCGTCACCACCGGGATGCGGACGAAGTTGAAACGCCGCTTGAGGGCGGACGACAGGTCGTTGACGCCCCGGTCGCGGCTGTTGGCGGTGGCGATGATCGAGAATCCGGGCTTGGCGAAGACGATGTTGTCGTCGTCGAGCTCGGGGATGGAGACGTACTTCTCGGACAGGATCGAGATGAGGGCGTCCTGTACGTCGCTGGTCGACCGGGTCAGCTCCTCGAACCGCCCGATCATCCCCTGCTCCATCGCCGTCATGATCGGCGAAGGGATCATCGACTCGCGCGACTGCCCCTTCGCGATCACCATCGAGACGTTCCACGAGTACTTGATGTGGTCTTCGGTGGTGCCCGCCGTCCCCTGGACGACCAGCGTCGAGTTACGGCAGATGGCCGCCGACAGCAACTCGGCGAGCCAGCTCTTCCCGGTGCCGGGATCGCCGATCAGCAGCAGGCCGCGGTCCGAGGCGAGCGTCACGATGCTCCGCTCGACGAAGCTCCGGTCGCCGAACCACTTCTGCGGGATCTCCCGGTCCAGCCCGTCGGACCGCTCGGAACCCAGGATGAACAGCCGGACCATCCGCGGGCTGAGCCGCCAGGAGAACGGCTTGGGCCCGTCGTCGACGGACTCCAGCCAGTCGAGCTCCTCGGCGTACTTGACCTCGGCCGGGGCGCGCAGCATCTCGTCGGTCATCGTTCTCCTCTTAGTCCAGGAAGTTCTTCAGCTCGAAGACGAGCTTGCGGATGTGGCCTGAGATCACGGGCGTGCCGAGATCCTTGAAGCGCTGCCGGAACCAGGGGTTCACGCTCTGGTGGCCGGAGCTGTTCACCGAGCCGACCGGGATGAACTTCACCCCGGACCGGTGCACCGCCTGAATGCCGTCGAACAGCGGCTGGGACCGGTCGAACTCGTAGAAGTCGGAGATCCACACCATCACCGTGTTGGCCGGATCGGTGATCTTCGGGCGGGCCATCGCCATCGCGACCGGCCCGTCGTTGCCGCCGCCGAGCTGGGTCCGCAGCAGCACTTCGAACGGGTCGTGCACCCAGGGCGTCAGGTCGAGCGCCCGCGTGTCGTACGCGATCAGGTGGACGTCGACCTTGGGCAGGCCCGCGAAGATGGACGCCAGGATCGTGCAGTTCACCATCGAGTCGACCATCGACCCGGACTGGTCGACCACCACGATCAGGCGGGCGGGCGTCGTGCGTTTGGCGGTCTGCCGGTAGAAGAGCCGGTCGACGTACAGCCGTTCTTCCTCCGGGTCCCAGTTGGTGAGGTTCTTCCAGATCGTCCGGTCGAGGTCGAGGTTGCGGAACACGCGCTTCGGCGGCACCGACCGGTCGATCGTCCCGGCGCTGGTCTGCTGGACCTGGGTGCGCAGGACCTCCGCGACCTCGTCGACGTAGCGGCGGATCAGCGCCTTGGCGTTCGCCAGCGCGACGCCCGACAGGTTCGCCTTGTCGCGCAGGAGCTGCTCGATCAGTGACATGCTCGGCGTGAGCTGCCTCGCCAGCGCCGGGTCGGCCAGCACCTCACGCAGCCGCATCCGGCTCACGAGGTCGCCCTCGAGCGTCGACAGCACTCCGGCCAGCTCGCACGCGCCCTCCGCGCCGAGCGCCCGCTTCAGCCATCCGGCGTCCCGCTGCCAGTCGGCGAGCCGGGTCGCGGTGACACTGCCGGACCCGGTCGACAGCACGTTGAGCAGCAGCTTGGAGACCAGCGCGGCGCGGCGTACCCGCTGGTCGTCGTCGCCGGGGGTCAGCAGGCCGTCCAGCTCCGCCCGCAGATCCGGGAAACGCTGGACGAGGTTGTCCAACGACACGGACGGGTCGAGCAGCGCGGGCGGCAGCCCGATGTCCTCGACGATCGCCACGCTCGCCGTCTCGAGGGCCGGCTGCTCGTCGCGGTCGAACATCCGCGCCAGCAGCCGCCAGTAGAGCACCTGCCGCCGGTTCTCCTCCGCCGCCGCGGAGGAGGCGACGTCAGCGGTGCCCGCCGTGGGGTGACTCGTGTCCGCCGTGGGGTCGCTCATCGCCGCAGCAGCCTTCCCGCGCGCTCGCGCAGCACGGCCACGGCGTCACCGGCCCGTGCCTCGGCCTTGACGACCTTCGGGTCGGTCGGGCCGAGCGCCCAGTCGCCGCCGTGCGCCTCCACGGGCTTGCGCTTGACCGTCGCCTGCACGGCGAGCGGCTGCAGCGTCCACCGGCCGGCCTCCCACCGGACCAGCCCGATGCAGGCCGACGAGGCCGCCACCAGCTCCGGCGTCAGCGGCCCGCAGTCGGGCAGCCGCTCCAGGTCGAGCGCGAGAGCATGCCCGTCCAGGGTCAGGGCGTCGCCGTCGATCGTGTACCCCTCCACCAGAACGGGTTCGGCGATGCGCACCGGATGACGCTCCAGGGGAGGGGCCGCCGGAGCGAGCGCGTCGGTGAGCCGGAGCCGCGCCGTCGCGAACGGGTCCGCCGGCTCCCCCAGGGTCGCCTGGGCGTCCCGCCAGATCAGGTCGCCGCCCGCCGTGACGGGCAGCTCCGCCAGGTCGACGCTCCGGTGCTCGGCCAGCGCCTTGAGCAGGACCAGATGCGCGTCCAGCAACCGCCACAGCGCCGGCCCGACGATCGTGTCGACCTTCGCCGCCGCCACGCTCGCCCGTACGAGACGGGCGGACGAACCGTCGGTGGGTTCGAGCACTCCGTGCACCTGAATCTGCAGCGCCGTACCGTGCTCGTGGACGTCCACCCCGAGCGGAAGCAGCCGCCCGGACACGGCCCCGGCGGCCCGCGCCCCGCTCGTACCCGGCTGGAGGAGCAGCAGCGCCCGCGCCCACAGATCGGCCCAGCGCCGGGCGGGCACCCGGTCCATCGTCGCCACCGGGCAGGAGGCCCGCAGCTCCGCGGCCAGCCCGTCGAGCAGCACCGCGGGCCCGCGCAGGCGCGGCTCGCCCAGCAGCGCCGAGACGGCCTGGTCGGCGGAGGAGACGAGGTCGTGGTCGACACCCCGCCACCCGGTGATGGCCAGCTCCTGCAACCATGACCGCCCGGCGCCGAGCGGGCCGTCGACCGGCGAAGCGGCCGATGGCGGCTCCCACGGAGCCCTGGTCCGGCCGAGCGCGGCGTCGAACCGGCCGAGCTCGGCATCGTGCACCGCGCCGAGCAGCGTCGTACGGGCGCCCGCGAGCACCGCCAGCTCCGCATCCCCGATCGAGCCCGCCGTGATCTTCTCCACCGCCTCGGCCACGGCCGGGCCGAGCGGTGTGTCGCGCAGTGCCCCCGCCATGGCGGCGAGCCGTCCCGCCTGCTCTTCGTCCACCCTGGCCAGGCCGTGCGCCAGAACGTCGTCGAACCCGTCCACCAGGTCGAGGGTCTCCGCCACGCCCGGGGCCGCGCCGTCGAGCAGCGCCGCGAGCTGAACTCCCAGCATCAGCGCACCGCCCTCGTGGCCGGGAACCACTGCAGCTCGGCGATCGGCTCCGTCGTGTCCGGAAGCTCCAGATAGGCCAGGTGACGGAGGAACCGGCTGAACACCCCGGCCGCCGGCGCGCGCTCCGGCGCCCCGTCCAGCCGGCTGATCAGATCCTCGCCCTCACCGACGTCCACCCGCAGGTAGCGAGCGACGCGGTCGAGGCCGTACTGCAGCGCCGCCTCGCTGACGAGGGCCTGCAGATGCTTGCACGGAGATCCGGTCAGCCCGCCGCAGGGCCGGTTGTTGTTCGTACCGCAGCTGTACGCGTGGGTGCCCGCGGCGATGGAGGAGACGTAGACCCGGGCGATGTCCGACCCGCTGGACACCACGCCCTGCAGCCGCCCCTCCGCGAGCTCCACGAAGGGGACCTTCGCCAGTTTCCGCGGCCGCACGGGCGGGACCACCCGCACCACGCTCCGGCGTTCCCAGTCCGTCATCACCGGCGCCCTTCACCCCGCGCCCGGCACGGCCGATCGGCGACCGGTGACCCGTCCCAGAACCGGCTGAATGAGTCCGCGGACCGTCCCGTACGTGCGCCTTCGCGCCCATCGGCGACAGGGTTCGACATGGGGAAGCCTCTCTTCTCGGGGAACCCGCGAGAGAGCATGGCCGACCGCGCCGACATTTCTCGGCACCCTCGATGGCGGCCGCGGAAGTGTCGGCGGCCGATGCCAGAATGCCCGGCGGCGCCCCTCGATCCGCATGTTCCGCCACGACCGCGCATACGCCCGGGAGCCTTGAAGTTCGTGGCGGCTACGGAAGACTGGGGGCGTGATAGTCGAGACTGTGCGCCCTCGCGACTACAACGACGTCCGGTATGTGGGGCACTACTTCCGCCAGGGCGTTCTGGTGGTGATGGACCTCACGGAGATGACGGACGACGAGGGAAGACAGCTCGTCGACTTCGCCGCCGGCCTCATCTGCGGGCGGGGCGGCGACATGGAGCGCCTCGGCCCGAAGGTCTTCCTCCTGATCCCCTCCGCGCCCGCCGGACCGGGCACCACGACCGGCGTCGTGAAGAGGCTGCGGCCCCGGGACTACAACGAGGTGCTCCATGTGGGGCACTACTTCCGTGAGGGGGTTCCGGTCGTCATGGACCTCACGGCGATGACGGACGAGGAGGCGAGGCAGCTCGTGGACTTCTCGGCCGGTCTCATCTGCGCACGGGGCGGCGACATGGAACGCCTCAGTCCAAAGGTCTTCCTGCTGGTCCCGGCCGGACTGGCCAGGCCGAGCGCGGCCGCGCTCCAGCCGGAGAAGACGGCCCCGGAACCCGCCTGACCGCCGTGCCGTCAGCGAGAACTCCGCTGGATCCGGTGGAACGCACGGTCGTCAATGACGGAGTCCGTCTCCTGGTACACGATCACGGCGGTTCGGGGCCACCCGTCGTACTGCTGCACGGACTGGCCGGCCACTCCGGTGAGTGGGACGAGACCGCGGCGTGGCTTCGGAAGGACCACCGCGTGGTGGTCTTCGACCAGCGCGCGCACGGCGCGAGCGAGCGGTGTCCCGCTGACGTGTCCCGCGCTGCGTACGTCTCCGACGTCGTCGCCGTCATCAATGCCCTGCGGCTGGGCCGTGCCCTTCTGGTGGGCCAGTCGCTGGGCGGACACACCGCCATGCTCGCGGCCGCCGCCCGACCCGACCTCGTCCGTGCGCTGGTGATGATCGAGGCCGCTCCCGGCGACGCGGCACCCGGCCTTCCGGAGGACATCGAGAACTGGCTCGCGTCCTGGCCTGTGCCGTTCCGATCGCGAGAGGCGGCGGTCGAGTTCTTCGGCGGCGGCCCGGTGGGTACGACCTGGGCGGCCGGCCTCGCGGAGCGGCGGGACGGCTGGTGGCCGCGCTTCGAGCCCGAACTCATGGTCCGGTCCGTGGTGGAACTGTCCCGGCGCTCGTTCTGGCCGGAATGGAGGACGGTGAGGTGTCCGGCCCTCGTCGTACTCGCCGAGTCCGGCGTGTTCCCCGGCGGCGCGGCGCGGGAGATCACACGCGACAGGCCGAGTACGACCGTGGTCACGGTGCCGGGAACCGGTCACGACGTCCATCTGGAGAAGCCGGAGCCGGTGCGAGCCGCCATCACCGAATTCCTGCGATCGCTCGGAACCTGATCGGCCGCCGGCCGATGTCGAAAATGATCACCTGAACGCATCGCCTGTGAAAGGCTTGGACGGTGATCGTCCGTTTCGTGATGGCGTTAACGGTCTGGCTCGCCGTCGGGGTACTGATCGCTGCGGAGGGCAGTGCCCAGGCGCCGCCGGATTACTCGTTCACCGTTTATTACGGCGTGTTCGTCCTCGCCTGGACGGTGAGCTACTGGATCCGTGCCCGTTCCGGCAGGCCGCGCCGGTGGGGGCGGAGTGAAGTAGCCGAAGCGGCGGTGCTGGTGGCCGAACGGTGGCGACCGCGTTCCCGCCGGAGGACACGCGACGATGCGCGTCCGCCGAAGAACGGCGCCGGCCCGCCGACGGCTCGGCGCGTGTCATAGGGGAGGGCCGGCCGTCGAGAGCCTCCCGCCGTCCTGCGGCGCACGACGGGAAGCGTGACGGCGGCGCTCAGGACGAGGGCGTGGCGGTCGGGCTCGGCGGAGCGGTGAGGGGCGGGTGGCCGTACGTGTCGTGGAACTGCGCGCAACTCCACGAGCCTTTGACCTGCAGGAGCGTGCCGTCGCCCTTGAGGTTGGGCCCGGTCCGGGCCTTGATGGCCCCGTCGATGGTGCCGGAGTGATCAGGGTTGATCGTGACGGTGCCGCTCGACCCGCTGCTGCCGAAGGCTCCGCCCCAGTGCAGCTTGCTGGAGTCGGGGCCGTCGACGGAGACGTTCTCCTTGGCGATTTCGTAATTGCCGCCCTGGAGGTCGGCGTCGTTGACGAGCACGCCGAACGTCCCCTCCTGCCCCTTGATGGTGATGGGGAAGGACACGTTGTAGACCCATTTGTTGAACAGGTCGTTCCAGTCCCACGTGCACTTGGGAGCGTTGTTGTAGCGGGTGACGTGGTCGTTCACCGTTCCGGCGAGTGTGAGGTCCAGCTTGTCGCTCGAGGCCGGAGCGGGCGCTGCGGCCTTGGAGGTCTGCGGTGCGGTCGTCGAGTCCTTGTCGTGGCCCTTGTCGTTGTTCGACCCGCAGGCCGCTAGGGCCAGACCGGCACTCATGGCGACCGCGATACCCGCGGCACGGCGCGCTGGGATGACGTTCATCTACTGTGGTGTCCTTTTCCCCGTGGTGATGCCATACCAGGGCGTCGTCCGCCGACGCCTCCGGCGCGTCATTACGAAGGCGGAAGGGGCCCCCGCCGTTCTTCCGCCCAATAACCGAACAAGGCCACCGCGAATCCGCGGGCCGCCCCCTCCCCTTAGGCGGACAACGGCCTCTGCAGGCCAGAGCGTAAGCTGACCGGATACCTGGCACAAGACCCGTTATGCCGAAGTTATCCCTGGTCGCTCGCGCCATTGCAGAGCTCAATTGACAGCGGCCGGATCATCGCCGAACCCCAGGCCCCACCGCAGGACTTCCCCTTCAGCCCGACGGAATGGCGAACTGTCCGGCTTCCGCGCCCCTAGGCGGCATCGAGGTCGGCGGGCGCGACGATGGAGTTGACGCGCGGCATCGGGCGCTTGAGCTCACCGGGATCGGCGAACGTCACGGGCCCGCTGGTACCAAACTGTGGCGAGGGCGAACAACGAGCCGATCGGGCCGACGACGTTCCGGGTGACCACGGCACCGAGTGCCGCCACGGCCATGATGACGCAGGTGAGGACGATCATGGTCCGAAGGCTCAGCGGCCGGCGCGGGCGGTCGATCCAACGTCCCAGAACTCGATCATCGAGCCGGATCAGCGCCCGAACAGGATTGCCCACTCGCCGCACGTCTCCACCCTCCCGAATCCGCTCGATCAACGATAACCGCGGGAACGCGCTCGCCAAGGGTTCGAAACCGCCCCGCCGCCCGCGGCTGAGTTCTCCGCGTCGAGGACGCCAGGCTCAACGGACCTCAGCGGCCGCCTCTCGTATGAAGCGTTCGACGCGTTGCTCTGTGCGCTCACCGTGCTCCATCAGCTCGGTGGCGTCCTTAGCATGGTGAATCTCGGCCACCGCGTCGAGGGACTGATCGGCGAGCTCGACCAGCTGAGGGTCTTCGGCCAGGAGCTGGACGCGGTATCTCGCCCGCAGCGCCAACGAGCGCAGGCGTCCCTGCTCCACCTCGAAACGCTCGGGAAGAGGATGGGTGAGTTCTCCGTGACGGTGCAGCCAGACCTGCAACTCTTGGTGCCGGTACTCCATGACCGCCTCGGCGAACGCGCTGTACGCCGACACACGATCCCGTCGCAAGCGCTCATCGCGCGCGAACTGCTCGGCACGTCCCGCGGTTCGTCGCTGGAAGACATAAGTCAGAGCCGAGCCGAGCAGCGTGCCTGCCACCGCGACCAGGCTCGTGAGCGCACCACCCATGCCGACAGTGGAACACATCGATCACCGGACCGCTGAAGACAGCGATCCGAACGGTGAGCGGTGGCCGCAGGGCAAGACGAGCGACGACGCCACGGCCGGATGCGACCTCGTCTGCCACGCGAACGCCCCCGCCTGTCGCGGGGGCGTTGCTGCTGGTGGAGCCACGGGGATCCGAACCCCGGACTGCCTGCTTGCGAATCATGCCGATCTTGGCCCGTATGGCCGCTGACCTGCGTGAACATGTGTCCGCGAGTGACCGCTGTTAACCCTTGATCACCGTGGCTAATGGCCCGCTAATGGCCCGCTAATGGCCCGGCGTGTCGCTCGGCTGGAGGCGGTGAGTCCACCTGCGCCTCTTGGCCGAGCAGCCGCATCTTTATCAGTTCGATCTTGGTCAAGGTGATCAAGCTGCGGCATACGTCGACCCGTCTGCTGGTCTTGCTCATCCGGCGTCGTCTGCCGGTGTTGCCGTCACCGTTGCCGTCACTGCCGTCGGCTCGCCCATGAGACAGATGATCATTAAGCTCCCGGCATGCCTCCTTCCCGGACGGCTCGCGCTGTCGCTGTTCTAACGCTGGTGATCACCCCGCTGGCGGCGATCCCGGATGCGTCTCCTGCCACCCGGTGCAACAAGCTGCTCTTCTCCGTACGGCGATCGATCGACGCCCAGCGCGCTAGCTTGCAGTCCCGCTACCCCACGTACTCGATGGGCCAGGAGGGCCTGATAATCCGGGGCGGACCACTACTATCCGTAGGTTTCAGCGGTCGAGATCGGATATGCACCTACATCGACCAGTAACCGGCCACCCTCCACAGATGCGTGCCCACGCCATAGCACCACCCGCCGGGTCATCACCTCTGCCTTCGTCCCACCCCGGAGGGGAAGCGGGCCAGGCCCTACGGGTCGAGGTGGAGCGCCCATGGACGAACGACCTCGACCCGTAGGGCCTGGTCTGCTTGGCTTGTCCTGGGACGGAGGTAGAGGGGATGACCCGGCTTCCACCCCAGCCACTGACTACCGTGCGCCGCGTGCGACCCGACTCCATCCCCGAGCCTGAGCGCCCCCGCCGGAGGCGTCTTCTACAGTCCCCCGTGATCTGGTGAGCGGGGTTGCCGTCTGATGCCGAAGGCACCCGTAGGGCGAGCGAATGCGAGTCTGCCGGCGGCCCTGCGCCCGTCCCGCGAAAACGATCCGGCCGGATGACGCTGGAGACAATCCGCGGTGGATTCTTCGTCCGGTGGCCGCCCGATCGGCACGACCGGAGGGACCGGCGCCCACGCCGCACGCCCGTAGGGCGTGCCGGAGCGGGCGGCCTGCGGCGGCGCTTGCGCCGCCGCCTTGACGAAATGGGCCTGTCCGGTGTCCATTTCCATGACCTGCGCCATACGGGTAACACCCTTGCCGCGCAGAGTGGAGCGAGCCTGGCGGACCTCAAGGCACGGATGGGGCAGGACAGTGACCGCGCTGCGCTGATCTACCAGCACGCGACTCGGCACGCTGACCATCGGATCGCCGAAGCGCTCGACGCACGGATCAAGGCGGAGCTACCGGAGGATGACGACGATGGCCCGGCCGGTGGCCTGCTCGTCCCGGTGGCCTAATGGCACGCTAATGGCACGAACGCCCCCGCCCATGATCAGGGCGGGGGCGTTTTGGCTGGTGGAGCCACGGGGATTCGAACCCCGGACTTCCTGCTTGCAAAGCAGGCGCTCTGCCAACTGAGCTATGGCCCCTGGAGATCGCCCTACAGCCTACCGGGGGATGGGGGCTGTCCGCTCGTCACGGGGCCGGTTGATCGTCGTACGGCGTGGTGGACGGTCGGTGGGGGCGCTGGATGAGCGTGGGGAGTTCGGTGACGCTGCTGAGGATATGGGTCGCGCCGGCGGCTTCGAGGCGGGTGCGGTCGTGGGCGCCGGTGAGGGTGCCCGCGACGATGGAGGCGCCCGAGCGGCGGCCGCTGTGCATGTCGCTCTCGGTGTCGCCGCACACGGCGATGTGGCGGACGTCGTCGACCTGCACGTGGAGCGCCGCGGTGAGGATCATGTCGGGGTACGGGCGGCCGCGACCGCCCGCGTCGGCGGGGCAGAGGAGCAGGTCGGCGCGCTTCCACCAGCCGAGGGTGTCGATGATGTGGCCGAGCGTCCGGCTGCCGAAGCCGGTCATCAGGCAGATGCGCACGCCGGAGGCGGCGAGTGCGTCGATGGCGGCCTCGGCTCCGGGGATCGGGGAGAGGCCGACACGATCGATGATGGAGTCGTACGCCTGCTCGAAGGCGTGATTGGCGGCCTGGGCGCGGTCCTCGTCGGCGAAGACGTCGCGGAAGACGTCGAGTTTGGACCTGCCTCGGGCGGCGTGGACCCGGCCCATGGCCCGGGTGTAGGTGTCGGTGCCGGAGACGATGCCCTGGGTGACCAGAGCCTCGGTGAAGGCGCGCTCGCCTATTCCGTCATCGGCGACGGTCGTACCGGCGAGGTCGAGACAGGCGAGCGTGATCCGAGACTCGTCGCCCACGCCCACCCCCGTCTGCCCTCGCCGGCACGGTCAAGACATCTCTCAGCTGTCGGACGACGTCGCCTCGGTCCACAGGTCCAGCTCGGCCCGGTCCTGCTGAAGCCGGCGCCAAACCGCGAAACCACCGAGGGCGACCAGCGCGAGAACGATGAGCTTCTTCACGATGGGAACCCCTTCAAACCTCGACTAGCACTGCGTTACCGCAGCCTAGCAACCACCCAGGTACGTCCGTGCCGCTTCCCCCTGTGGGTCGCGGAACATCTGGATTCCATGGTTCTTCAACGTCGAGGCGGTCATTCGCCTCCAATCCCTGCATACCCGGTTGAGGTGCGAAAGCTGCAGGACATCGGCGTTCCGGGCCGCCGTCCCGCTCCGTACCGTCGGCGAACCCCGGCTCCCGGCACCGTGGAGGCCCCTCGCTCTCCCGGGGCGGCCTGCCGGCGAGAGACGATCTCGCGGGTTCCTTCGTGCTGGTCACGGCAGGAGGGAGGTACGGCGGGACCAGCGTTTTGTTCGCCATTGTTTGTCCGTTCGACCGCTGCGGTGACAATCAACAATCCGGGTCCTACTTCTGAGGTGACCGCTCCCTCACGAGGAGGATTCACGTGAAACGTTCCCCGAGCACCCAGCCCTCCGCGACGCTGCGCCGCGTCGTTCTCGCGATCGCCGTCGCGGTGACGAGCACCCTGGCGACGTCCGTCGCCGCGGCCTGGACGACTCCCGCCCGCGCCGCGACCGAGCCGATCCCCGCAACGATCAATGCGCCGGCCGGCAACCCGCCCGAGGTGAAGACCTCACCCGATTCCGGCTCCGCGACCGTCGGAAAGATCGATGCGGCACGGGGATACTCCGTCCTCTGCAGCCGTACGGCCGACAACGGCGATCCCTGGGACCTGATCACCCCATCCGGTGGCCCCTCGACGGGCATCGGGTACGTGCCCGCCCCCTGGGTGACGACCCCGGGTGGGGTACGGGTCGGTCCCTGCGGTGGCGACCTCGGCCAGGGCACCGGGGCGAACGAGCAGAAGGACACGCAGCAGTGCGCCGCGCTCCTCGCAAACGCCAGGCAGATCATCGAGGCGGAGACCGATCAGGTCCTGTTCTCGCAGTTCATCACCAACTACATCGAGAACAACGCCCAGCGTTGGGCGGCCGCGTTGGTCGCGGCGGGTGATGACAAGGCGCCGGCACCGGCCGACTCGGCACTGGTCTCCGATGCCATCAACAAGGTCGCCGCGTCCAGTTACGACATCGTCAACGCCACGGTCGAGGCCTTCAAGAAACTGGCCGAGGAGGGTGTGCGCGTCCCTGCGGTGGACTGCTCCAACCGTTCGCAGGACGACGTCGCCCTGAGGTTGAAGGACGACACGTTCAAGCGCCTCGCCGAAAAGACCGACAAGGGTTTCCTTGAAAAGCTACTCGGTCAGATCGCCGGCATCGTCGCCGACGCGGCCCGCAACGGCGTGAGCTCCGACAACTCGTACCGTCCGCCGAACTCCACCTCCACCTCGCAGTGAGGCCGACGCCCGTATCCCGTCGATGATCTCCGGCTCGGAGGAGCCGCAGCGAGGACCCGGCCCAGGGGCACCGGCCGACCCGGTGTCCCTGGGCTCTTCCCGCGACCGAGGTTGTTCACGGCCTGTGGAAAACCGCGTCGGCTCGACGCCCTTTCGGGGCGGTTCCATCCTCAGGATGACGCGGACTTTTCCACAACCCCTGTGGACAAGTCGTGGACAGCCCAGAGCCCGGAGGACTCAGAACGGTGACAGGACGCGCAAAATCCCGTAAGCGCCCTTAGTTACCGCATCCCCGGCATAACGCCATACTCGGTTCACTCAGTGATCGCTCCGGCGTGGCCCGGGCGAGCGACTCTCGCGCGTGGGAAGCCCCCTGAGAGGAGATTGCCCGTGAGACGCGCGATCGCCGTCACCGCCCTCCTGCCCGCCCTCCCCCTGCTGACCGTCGTACTCGCCACCCCCGCCTCCGCCGCGCCGCCGTCGCCGCCGAGCACGGCGACCGCGAAGAAGGAACTGGCCCGGCTGAAAGTGCGCCGGGAAGGCACCCTCTCCGGGTACAGCCGCGCGAAGTTCCCCCAGTGGATCGACCAGGGCCACGGCTGCAACACCCGTGAGGTCGTCCTGAAGCGCGACGGCGCGCACGTCCGCGTCGGATCCGATTGCTACCCGGTCACGGGACGCTGGTACAGCCCGTACGACGGGAAGTACCTCACGAACCCGCACAAGGTCGACATCGAGCACCTCGTGGCGCTGGCGGAGGCCTGGCGTTCCGGCGCCAAGTCCTGGAGCACCGCCAAGCGCCGCGCGTTCGCGAACGACCTGAAGCATCCGGAACTGTGGACCGCCGACGATCCCGTCAACCGGCAGAAGGGCGGCAAGGACCCGGCGCGTTGGCTGCCGCCCCGTCACGCGTTCCGCTGCACCTACATCCGCGCCTACGTCAGGGTGAAGTACGTCTGGGGACTGTCCGTGGACTCCGCCGAGAAGAAGGCGATCGCCGCGGTGCTCAAGAAGTGCTGACCGCTCCCGCCTGAGGACGTCACGGCACCAGGACGACCTTCCCGACGGTGGCGCGTGTCTCCAGCGCGGCATGCGCCGCCGCCGCGTCCTTCAGCGCGAAGGTCTGCACGGCCGGCGTCAGGCGGCCCGCCGCCGCCTCGGCCAGCGCCCTCTCCTGGAGGGCGCGCAGGCCACCCGGGCGGCGGAGGAGCCCCGGGCCGAGTGCGACGGAGGCCGACAGGCCGCGCCCCAGGAGATCCGCCGAGGTGAACCGGATCGGTTCACCACCGGACCAGCCGAAGACGACCAGCCGGCCGCCGGGGGCCAGCAGGTCGAAGGCGGCCTGTCCCGCCGGTCCGCCGACGCCGTCCAGCACGAGGGTGACCCCCCGGCCGTCCAGTGCGTCCCGTACCCGGTCGGCCCAGTCCGGCGCGGTGTAGTCGGCCGCGACCTCGGCTCCCGACCCTCGTACCCGCGCGACCTTGGCGGCTCCGCCGGCGAGCCCGACGACCGTCGCGCCGAGGCCGCGGGCCGCCTGGACGAGCATCGTGCCGATCCCGCCCGCGGCCGCGGTCACGAGCACCACGTCCTCGGGCGTCGGTCGCGCGATGTCGAGGATGCCGACGGTCATGCGCCCGGTTCCCACCATCGCCACGGCGGCGTCGTAGTCCAGCTCGTCGGGGAGCGCGTGCAGGTCCGCCACGGCCGCGACTGCGCGTTCGGCGTAGCCGCCACTGGCCATGCCGAGATGGACCACCACGCGCCTGCCGAGCCAGGACTCCTCCACACCGGCCCCGAGTTCGTCGACCACGCCGGCCACCTCGCGCCCCGGCGTCATCGGCAGCTCCGGAAGGGCGAACGGCCCCTCGTACGATCCCCTGCGGAGCATCGTGTCGACCAGGTGGACCCCGCACGCCCGTACGGCGATGCCCACCTGTCCCTCGCCGGGCCGCGGGTCCGGCGCCTCCTCGTACCGGAGAGTGTCCGGTGGGCCGAACTCGTACTGTCGGATCGCGTGCATGGTCCCTCCTCGCTCGATGGCGTACGAGGGTCGACTCTGCAACCTCAAGTCCGGTTCAGGTCAATCTCGCCGGCTCCGTGGGAGACTGGCGGCATGGCCGACGGACACGACCACGACCCGGCGTGCGACGCCGCGCACGGCACGGCGCCCGGCGACACGGGTGACCGTACGCTCATCGCCGTGTTCGCCTCGCCGGTGGCCGACTCGCTCCTGCGGTTCGCCAGAGAGGTCGGATACCGCTGTGTCCTGCTGGAGCCGGACCCTGAGCGGGCGGCCACCGTGTCCCACGACTCCGCCCCGGTGGTGACCGCTCCGCCGGCCGACCTGGACGGTACGGCGGACGTCGTCGTCACCGACCACCACCGCCCCGACCTCGGCCTCGTCCTGCGCGACCTGCTCACCCGGCCGGTCCGGTGGATCGGCGTCCTGGGCAACCCACGCCATCCCGGCCCGCACGTACGGCTCCTGACGGAGCTGGGCGTACCGGCCGAGGAGATCGCCCGGGTGCATCGTCCGGTCGGCCTGAACATCGGCTCACGTACGCCGCCGGAGATCGCCATCGCGACACTGGCGGGGCTCATCGCCGACCGCAACGGGCGACCGGGCGGCTTCGCCTTCTGACGGCGGGCCCGTACGGGCGGTGTTCACGCGCCGAGTTCGCGTATCCACAATTCGTGAATTTCAACGGCTTGCCATGCGAGCCGTCATCGTGGATGTTTAACCGCTTTCCTGTCGGTGATGAAGAAGGCGCCATCCCCGGAAGGAGAAGAAAATGGGTATCTTGATCGCGGTTCTCATCCTTGCGCTTATCCTCGGCGGTGCCGGCTTCGCCGTTCACGTTCTCTGGTGGATCGCGCTCGCCGTTCTCGTCCTGTGGCTGCTGGGCTTCGTGTTCCGCGGCTCGGCGACCGCCGGCGGCCCGCGTCGCCGCTGGTACCGATGGTGACCGTGCCATCACACCTGTGGAACCTGGCGGCCGTCCCTCCGTACGAGGGGCGGCCGCCAGGACGCGGTGCACCCAGGGGCTCGCCTCGCCGATAAACCCGAATCGGCGCATGAGTTCTTGGCATCGCGGTGAAACATGAAAGAAAGGTGAACAGGCGGCTTTACCGGGGAGCGGGCGGGTAAATGCCGTCACTCGCACGCGGCCCTTCGGTCATGCGAAGCTCTTCTCGAGGCGGCCTTTCCTACGGAGACTCCCTAGCGCTCTCCTGGCGTGGGGGACGAGAGGTGTGCCACCTCCTCATCGGAGAGCCGGAGAGAGCCCGCAGCGATGTTCTCGACCAGATGGTCCGGGTCGCCGGTTCCCGGAATGACCAGTACGTGCGGCCCCTGATGCAGCGCCCAGGCCAGCCGGACCTGGGCGGTCGTCGCGCCGTGCGCACGGGCGACGGCACGGACCCGTACGTCGTCGTCGGTCACGGCCGCACCGGCCTCACGCCCCCGGCCGGCGATGGTGAAGAACGGCACGAACGCCACGCCCTGCTCTCCACAGGCCCGCAGGAGGGCCTGCGCCTCGGACGGTGCGCCGATCCCGTACTCGTTCTGGATGCACACCACAGGGGCGATGGACCGAGCTTCGGCGAGGTGTTCGGAGGTGGCGTTCGAAATGCCGAGGTGCCGGATGAGACCGGCGTCGCGGAGGCCGGCCAGCACCGCGAAGTGCTCGCCGATCGAGTCGACCCGCCGCCGCGGGATGCGCAGGTTGACCAGGTCGAGATGGTCGCGGCCGAGCTGCCGCAGGTTCTCCTCGACCTGGCCGCGCAACTGGGCGGGCGTGGCCCACCACCACTCACCGGAGGAGTCCCGGCCCGGCCAGACCTTGGTGGCGATGACCAGATCATCCGGGTACGGGCTCAGCGCCGTGTTGATCAGCTCGTTCGCCGACCGCAGCGACGAGAAGTAGAACGCGGCCGTGTCGACGTGATCGACGCCCAGGTCGACGGCGCGCCGGAGCACGCGGATCGAACGCTCACGGTCGCTCGGCCTGCCCAGGTCGAAGGCCGCATCACCCGTGAGCCGCATCGCGCCGAGCCCGACACGATTGACCTCCAGATCACCGAGCATCCACGTGCCCGCGGCCGCCGCGTCACCGGCGCGTGAAGTCCCGGTCCGCGACGCTTCCTCTCCGGCAGGGCGCACGACATCCACGGAACCTCCTGAAGACGATGGTGAGGCCGGTCACGGAGCAGTGCTCGGACTCGGCCGGGGAATCAACCTGCGCCCGAGGACGACGGCCTCAGACACGAAAAAAGCCTCCCTGGCGGACGAATCCGGGCCCAGGAAGGCCAAGTGCTCACTGAGAACCTATCAGTACCGATCACCACGACTTCAGGCCGACGCCCGCCGGACCCGGTAACCCCAACGCCTCAGAACTCGGACCATCGTCTCCGCGCCGCTGGGATTGGCGCTGTGAACGAAGACCATGCCGATGTCGAAGGGCCGCCCGTCGAAAGCCGCCTCCTCCAGCACCGCCACGATCGGCATGATGCTGTCGTCGCCGCCCAGGTCGTGATCGAGCCAGAGTTCGTCGATCCGATGGTCTCGATGCTCCTCGAGAAGCCGGATGCCCTCACGGCTGGTGCGGGCGATCTGCGTGGTCCCTGGCAGAGCGCGCAGGTCGTCAACGCCGAGGATGATCGGCGATCGTGCCTCCGGGCTCTCGTTCATCCGGCCATCGTCGCAGCCTGGCGCTCGGCCTGAGCAGCACGCCTACGCGACTCAGCCGAGGTCGGACGAGAGCCAGTGTTCGGGCTGCATCCGGATGATGTGCTCGTGGCGCGCGAACTCGACATACGCGTCCACCCGATCCGCCGGCAGGTAGCGGCCGGCCAGCAACCGGATCTGATCCTCCGTCGCGGGCCCGGTGTCGATCACTCTGCCCTCGACGCTGACGTAGCGAACGGTCGGCGAGGTGCGGTGCACCAGCAACGTGAACCGCCCGGCAGCGGCGATCAATCGGGCCTTGCGCGAGTCCGGTGGCGTCAGCACCCAAGGCACGTCACCAGGCACGAAGTAGTACCAGATCGGAACTGTCAGCGGCCCTCGGTCCGGGCCCGCGACCACTGACAGTGACGCGACGTGCGGCTCGGCCAGGAAAGCCTGTCGATCACTCATCGAAAGCGCCATGAGCGGAAGATAAACGAAGGCTCAGACAGAAGGACGGACGCCGACCCGAGCCGCAGCGATGAGTTCTTCATCAGGTGGGACCGGCCGAGCGCCCCGGCTCTCGGGTCTTCCCCTGGGGCGCGCTGGATCCGCCGATGAGTTCACGGCGCGCACCAGGTCTGTGTCCGGGAAGCGATCTGAAGGAGGCGGAACATGGTGACAGAGCCGGACGCAGGATTTCCCAAGGGCATCAGTGCGCCCGCGACCCGGGCACTCCAGGCCGCTGGTTACAGCGAACTCAGGCAGCTCGCGGATGTACCCGCCGCGGAGTTGAAGAAGCTCCACGGCATGGGCCCTAAGGCGCTGCGCCTACTACAGGAGGCCCTCCAGCGGGAAGGCATGTCCCTCGGCTGAGCCACCGGCACCGTTGCCGACTCGTACATGCACGACGGCGCGGGCGGAGGTGGAGGGCTCCACTCGGAGGAGGCGGTACCCGGCGCGGCTGATCAGCGGTTCCCACAGCGATCAACGCAGTGAGCGCCGAGACTTTCCGTCGTCCGGACGACGGAAAGTCTCGGCAGCGATTGACCGCAGAGAGTGTGACCACCGAGCCATGGGCCTCACTCGTGTCAGACCGCCCCAGCGTCGACAGCGGGGCCCGGAAGAGCCGAGATGGAACGACATCGCCGCCGAGAAGACGGATCTCGCGGCGATCACCGAACGCATCGTGCGGCGCGCCGTCGACGCCGGCCGGCTCCGTGACGACTTCTGCGCCGATGACTTCGTCATCGTCACCCGCGGCGCCATGGCGAACATGACCGCCGGCGGTGGCTGGCGTAGGCACGTCACGCTCCTGCTCGAAGGCATCCGCGGCCCCGAACGCTGACCCATAAGCACCTTCGAACGCGTCACCGTCTATCTGGATACGGCGTCGATGGCAGCGTGATCACCCATCCTGACTTTCACCTCGTCAAGTGAGCACACTTCACGCCGCCGCGGTCTCTGAAATGTGCCTGGGCCGAGCCGGAAGCACCCCGCCGGAGGCGAGAAAGGACGGATTCGATGTGGCAATCCGCGGAGCTCGCAGGCAGGCTTGTCGAAGTGATCGCCTAGATGCTGTGGAGCATCGAGGCTGCTGATCCCTGGGAGCTGGCGGAGGAAGCCGGCCGTCCGGAGCACTGGCAAGCATTGGATCGGTCAGCCGAATACGCGGGCCAGCACACGAGCGATCACCACGGCACCACGCCGTCGTCGTCGAAGAACCCTCCGGTCGGGCCGTCCGCGCCCAGGGTGGCCAGTCGCACCACGATCGCGGCGCCGTCGTCGGCCGTGCGGGTGACGGGGAGACCGAGGTGGCGGGTGAAGTCCGTCGCGCAGGGACCAGGGGTACAGGCGTTGATCAGGATGCCCTGCTCCCGAAGGTCCTTGGCGTACTGAACGGTCAAGGAGTTGAGCGCCGTCTTCGAGGGCGGGTACGCCGCGTGCCCCGCCAACCGGGACATGTAGTGATCCGGATCGGTCATGTAGGCGAGCGACCCGATACCGCTGGACACGTTGACGATGCGGGCCGCCGCCGAGCGCGACAGCAGCGGCAGCATGGCGTTGGTCACCGCGATCACACCGAAGACGTTGGTCTCGAACACCCGCCTGACCAGGTTAAGGTCGGCGGTCGCCGGCTCCGTCGGTCCGGGGCTGCCGGAGATTCCGGCGTTGTTGACCAGCACGTCGAGCCGGCCGAAGCGTTCGTCGATCTGTCTGGCGGCCGACTCGATCGTCGCCGCGTCGGTGACGTCGAGCATGAGGGCGCGTACATCACCGCCGCCGGACCTGAGCGCCTCGGCAGCCTCCTCACCGCGTCCAAGGTCCCTGGAGCCGAGAAGGACCGTCGCGCCGCGATCCGCGAGCTGGCGGGCGACGGCACGCCCCACTCCTCTGTTCGCTCCTGTGATCAGGGCGATCTTCTCGTCAGTCATGAGGATGACTTCACCACCGGGGGCCGCAGCAGGACAATGCCTGGCCGAGTCTCGGCCGATACCCTCACGGTATGGATCGACTACAGACCCGCGAACTCGCGTACTTCGTGGCGGTCGCCGAAGAACTGCACTTCGGCCGGGCGGCCGAGCGTCTCGGCATCGCGCAGCCGCCGCTGTCCAGGGCCATCAGCCGGCTCGAACGCCGGATGGGCGTGCCCCTGCTGGAACGCAACAGCCGAAAGGTCGCGCTCACCCCGGCCGGCGAGGTGTTCCTCGCCGAGAGCCGCCGGGCCCTGGATGCGGTCGACGCAGCCGTGCGACGCGCCCAGCGCGCGGGCCGGCCCGCCTCACGGCTGGTCCTGGTGATGAAACCCGGCGGTGACTGCGGCCTGCTGCCCGACATCCTGGCCGCCTACGAGACCGACCCGGACGCGGTCCCGGTCGACATCGTCCTGTGCTCGGCCCACGAACGCGCCCAGATGATCCGCGACGGCCGCGCCGACGTCGGCCTGCTGCACCGCTCGAACACCGACCTGACCGGTCTCGACACCGAGGAACTCCTGACCGAAGACCAGGTCGTCGTCCTCCCCCACCAACACCACCTGGCCGACCGGGCAAGCGTACGTCTCGCCGACCTGGCCGGCGAGACAATGCCCCACTGGTCGGCCGATCCCCCCAACACCCCGAACAGGCTGTCCGTACGAGACGTCGGCCAACTAATGCAGCTCATCGCGCTCGGCCGCGCGGTCGCCGTGGTGCCCGCATCCGTACGCGGCCAACTCCGCGACGACCTGGCCTGCGTACCCGTCACCGACGCCCAGCCCACCACCCTCATCCTCGCCTGGCCACAAGGACACCGAGCATCCGCACTCGCGGCATTCGTCCGCACCGCGACCACCGTCGCGGCCCACCGGCAGCAGACTCCCAGCCGGATCAAGCGGAGGAGAATTCACGCAACCTAGCCATCGACCTGAACCAGCGCAGCCATGCCGCCCTGGACACCACGGCCACCGAACTGGCCGCCCATCCCATCACCCGCCCCCGCGGCACGGAACCGTCGTCCTGACCGAACCTGGACTGCACTTTCGCTGTCCGCCCACCGCCACTTCCGTGACCGCCCACCTTCACAAGACACGACCACCCACCACCACTTCTGAATGGCCGTCAGCACAGTTCTCGCCGGTGCACTGCGAGGACTTCCCGAGGAGGAGCGCCGACAAGGCCGTGTGGTCTTTGAGGAGATCGCGGCAACGAGGACTGGCCAGTGCCGGGCATTCATGGCGGGCATGCCGGCAGCCATAGGTCTAGCCGATTCGGGAGGCGGGTGACGACGGTGCGCGTCTCGTTGCCGTGCGGAGCATCGACGGTAGGGAATCGCTCGCTCGGCCGCCCGATCGGCACGGCCGGAGGGACCGGCGCCCACGCCGCACGCCCGCAGGGCGTTCCGGAGCGTGCGGCCCTTTGCTGCCTACGGTGACGGCATGAACGAAGAGCGGGTCACTGGTCGCCTGTCCGAGAAAGAGGCTGACACCCTCGCCGCGTTGCTCCATCGCTACTGCGAGTACAACTTGGATCAGTTCGAACTCTGGAAGCTGCGCACCGCTTACGGGCCGGTGTACGTCACGATCACCCGCGAACCGGCTCCAGGGGTCGCGCCTCAGACCTACATCGAGCTCCCTGCTTCCGATACACCCGCAGGGTCATCCGCTCTGCCGTCATCCCACCCGTCAGGGAAGCGGGCCAAGCCCCAGGGGTGAAGGTGGAGCGCCCCCACCGGACGAACGACCTCCGCCCCTGGGGCCTGGCCCGGGCCGGGCTCACTCCTTGCGCTGGAAGTCCGGGACGCCGACTGTCGATGCCGGGTCCTCAAGGGGCCAGATCGGCATGTCTTCGGGGGCCTTTGCGCGGGAGACCGAAATCCCCTGGAGGCAGGCGTCGCACCACAGGAGGGTGTAGCCGAGGCGGCTTTCCCTATCGGCGATGTAGCGCGCATGAAGGCGGTCACAGGCGCAGTTGGGACATGAGCCCGTCACCGCGTCACCAGGCCCGGCCCGGACCTTGGCCAGCGTTCTCAGCCATGTTGCGCGATCGGTCATCAGCTCAACCGTCCGTCGCAGTAGTTCCAGTGCGGCCCTGCTGAGCCTACGTGCCGCCTGATCGGCACGGCGGAGGGATCGGCGCCCACGCCGCACGCCCGTATGGCGTGCCGGAGCGGGCGGTCTGCGGCGGCACTTACGCCGCCACCTTGATCTGATACAGCGAAGATCGGCAGAGGTCAGGCGGGCCTGCTGTCAACGACGGCTGAAAACGGACCCGTCTGCGGCGGGCGAAAATGGACCCGTTTGTTGATCTTCAGTCGTTGGTCTTGGCCGCGGGGACGCGGCCGAGGTCGCGGTCTTTGAGGCGGTAGCTGTC